>DATBJH010000067.1:0-30111 GCA_036556505.1 Gemmatimonadales bacterium | reverse complement strand
CCTGGGTGCCATCACCGACGAGCGGGGCCGCACCTTCGACCTGCCGCTCTCCTTCCTTCCGGCCGGGCGCCGCTATGTCGCCGAGATCTACGCCGACGGGCCGAAAGCCCACTGGCTCGACAATCCGCTGCCGGTCACGATCTCCCGCCGATCGGTGACCTCGGCGAGCCGGCTCCGGGTCGTGTTGGCGCCCGGGGGCGGTCAGGCGATCCGCATCCGACCCGGGAAGTGAGCTGGAGTCCCTCATGACGACGCACGCTGCCGACGCCTCGGTCGCCGTCCGCCAGAAGCCGAGGCTCTCGTTCTGGGAGATCTGGAACATGAGCTTCGGCTTCCTCGGCATTCAGATCGGGTTCGGTCTTCAGAACGCGAACGTGAGCCGGATCTTCGAGACTCTCGGTGCCAGGGTCGAGGACATCCCCATCCTCTGGATCGCCGCGCCGGTGACCGGTCTCCTGGTCCAGCCTGTCGTCGGCTATCTCAGCGATCGCACCTGGAACCGTCTCGGTCGACGCCGTCCCTACTTCCTCACCGGTGCCATCCTCGCCTCCCTGGCACTGGTGGTGATGCCGAACTCGCCCTCGCTCTGGATCGCGGCCGGAGTGCTCTGGATCATGGACGCGTCGATCAACATCACCATGGAGCCCTTCCGAGCCTTCGTCGGTGACAACCTCCCTTCGGAACAGCGCGCCGCGGGCTTCGCGATGCAGAGCTTCCTCATTGGGACCGGGGCCGTCGTCGCGTCGCTGCTCCCCTGGCTGCTGACCAACCGGTTCGGGGTGAGCAACGAAGCACCGCCTCACATGATTCCCGATTCGGTCCGCCTGTCCTTCTACTTCGGCGCGGCCGTATTCCTTCTTGCCGTGGTCTGGACCGTGGTGCGGTCCCGCGAGTATCCACCCGACGATCTGGCGGCATTCAGTGAGAACCGGTCCCGTGAGAGCCGGGCCCGCGAGCGGCGGACCGCCGAGGAGTTCGCCCTCAACGGCTCGCGGCAGGCCCGCCTCGGATGGGGTCTGGTAGCGGTGGGTGTGTTCCTGAGCGCCTGGCTCGCGAGCCAGGGGGTCTACCAGGTGATGATCCTCTCGGCCGGCGTGGCGCTGGTCGGACTGCTGCTGGTCGCCAGCGGCGGCATGCAGCGCCGGGGCCGCTACCAGAATGGCTTCGTGACGGTGGTGAACGATTTCCAGGACATGCCCCACACCATGAAGCAGCTCGCCTGGGTGCAGTTCTTCTCCTGGTTCAGCCTCTTCGCCATGTGGATCTACACCACTCCCGCCGTCACCAGCCACGTCTACGGCACCACCGACCCGACCTCGGCGCTCTATAACGAGGGGGCGAACTGGGTCGGCGTGGGCTTCGGGATGTACAACGGGGTCGCCGCGGTGGTGGCGTTCGGGATTCCGATCCTGGCTCGGCGGACCAGCCGGAAGACAGCGCACGCGATCTGCCTCGCGTGCGGCGCGCTGGGCCTGCTCTCCATTCTCCTGCTGCGGGAACCCCGGCTCCTGCTGGGCTCCATGGTCGGCGTCGGTATCGCCTGGGCGAGCATCCTGTCCATGCCCTATGCCATCCTCACCGGCTCGCTGCCGCCGTCGAAGATGGGGTACTACATGGGCGTCTTCAATTTCTTCATCGTGATCCCGCAGATCGTCGCGGCGGCGCTGCTCGGGTTCCTCGTGGGTCGCTTCTTCGGTGGCCACCCGATCTACGCGCTGGCGATCGGTGGCTGCTCTCTGCTGCTCGCCGCGGCGCTCACGTTGCGGGTCGAAGACCGGGACGACGTGGAGGCCGCCCAATGGCACGCCGGGCTGCCGTCCTCGGCCTGATCGCGCTCGCGGGTGCGGGGTGCGGCGGCCGGAGCGAGGAGGGCGCACCCCGGCCGGAGCCCGGCCCTCACGCGAGCGCGGGGGCGGCGAGCTTCTGGAACGGCGCCACGATCTACTTTCTCCTCACCGACCGCTTCTCCAACGGCGATACCACCAACGACCATGCCCTGGGCCGTCGGCACGACGGCGCGCTCCTCCGCAGCTTCGAGGGAGGCGACCTCGCCGGGCTGCTCCAGCGGATCGAGCAAGGATACTTCGACAGCCTGGGCGTGAACGCCATCTGGCTCACCCCCTTCGTCGAGCAGATTCACGGCAGCGTGGACGAGGGGACGGGGAAGACCTACCCTTTTCACGGCTACTGGACCCGCGACTGGACCGCCGTGGACCCGTCGCTGGGCACGGCGGAGGACCTTCGGGCCGTCCTCGACGCCGCGCACGCGCGAAACATCCGGGTGCTGATGGACGCCGTCATCAACCACACGGGGCCCTCGACACCGAACGACCCTGGGTGGCCGGAGAGCTGGGTTCGCAGCGGTCCGAACTGCAGCTACCGCAGCTACGCGACCACAGTGGAGTGTACGCTGGTGGCCACGCTTCCGGACATCCGCACCGAGTCCGACCGGCGGGTCGAGCTTCCGCAGGAGCTGCTGGAGAAGTGGGAGCGCGAGGGACGGCGTGACCGCGAGCTGGCGGAGCTGGACGCCTTCTTCCGGCGCACCGGCTATCCTCGGGCCCCGCGCTACTATCTCATCAAGTGGCTCACCGACTGGGTGCGCGAATTCGGCTTCGACGGCTACCGGGTGGACACCGCCAAGCACTTCGGCGAGTCCGTCAGCGCCGAGCTGAAACGCGAGGCCGGCGTGGCGCTGGCCGAGTGGCGCCAGGGGCATCCCCGGCGGATCGCCGGCGACTTGCCGTTCTACCTGGTGGGCGAAGTGTACGGGTGGGAGCTGGGCGGAGGCCGCCAGTACGACTTCGGTGACCGCGGAGTGGACTTCTTCGCCCACGGCTACGACGCCCTCATCAACTTCGGCTTCAAGCATGACGCGTCTGCGCCACTGGACAGCTTCTTCACCGCATACGCCGCGGCGCTGCACGGGGGACCGCTGGATGGCGTGGCGGTGCTCAACTACCTCAGCTCGCACGACGACGGGTCACCCTACGACGTGGAGCGCAAGGATCCGTTCGGAGCCGGCACCAGGCTGCTCCTCGCTCCCGGGGGGGCCCAGATCTACTACGGCGACGAGCTCGCCCGTCCGCTGCGGATCGAGGGCGCCGATGGCGATGCGAACCTGCGCTCCTTCATGAACTGGGACGACATGGCGGGTGGGGGAACGACGATCGAAGTGCTCCGGCACTGGCGGAAGCTCGGTCGCTTCCGGCGGGATCATCCGGCCGTCGGAGCGGGCGAGCACCGGACGCTCCAGGAGTCGCCTTACATCTTCAGTCGCACGCTCGCGAGGGAGGGCACCACGGATCGGGTGCTGGTCGCCATGGACCAGGGCGAGGGTGAGAAGACGATCCCGGTGTTCGGCCTCTTCCCCCAAGGCGCCGAGCTGGTGGACGCCTACTCGGGGGCGACCGCGACAGTGGCGGATGGATCAGTAAGGCTTACGACCCCGTCCGGCCTGGTTCTGCTATCCACACCTTCGCGCAACCCGGCTCCAGCCGGACCTTGAGCTCTCCTGCAACCGGCATCGCCTCACCCGGCTTGGGATACGCCTCTCGATAGGCGCCGGCGGCCCTTACCGCAAGCTCCCTCGGCTCAGCGGAGACGTTGAAGGCGATCACGGCCCGCTGATCATCCAGGACCCGCTCATAGGCCAGCACTCCGGCGGCGTCGTCGGTCCGCAGCCAGCCGAGATTCCCGTCCACGAAAAGCCGAAGATGCCGCTTTCGGAGGCCGATCAGGCTCTGATACACCCGGAAGAGCGCCGTGTCCGGCGCTACCCGGTCCCGAGGACGCGGCCGCCCGAAGGGATGCGTGGTCTCGTCTTCGTACGCGAGGTCGGCCCACACGAGCGGCTTCCGGTCGTCGGGATCGTCCGCCCCCCACATGCCGACCTCATCCCCGTTCCAGACGTGCGGTGCACCGACATAGGTGAACTGTTGGACCAGAATCAGCTCCTGAATCCGTGAGGTGCGCTCGTCGGGACGCTCGATCCGGTACCTGGGGTCTTCACGCGGGTTGTTGTGGTACTTGTAGCGGCCTGGGTTGAAGATGGAGGTGCTGAACCTCGGAGCGTCGTGGCTCGCGGTCAGGTTCATCATCGCCTTGAGGTGCGGGGTGGGGATCCCGATCGTGAGTGAATCGAGGCTCGCTGCGAGACCTGAGGCACCGAGTTTCGGAGGCGCGCCGGAGAAGAAGCTCCGCGTGGGCATGTACCAGCGGTAATTCATGACGGCGTCGAAGACGTCACCCTGGAGCCAGGGCGCCGGGTCGTAGATCCGGTCCGGCCAGGACTCCCACCAGACCTCGCCCACCAGGTAGGCCTCGGGGTTGATGCTGCGGACGAACCGACGGTACTCCCGCCAGAAGCCGAGCGGCACCATCTCCGCGACGTCCAGCCGAAACCCATCCACGCCGTCCGAGGGGTCGCCGTCGCCGTTCGGGTCCAGCCAACGGCGAGTCACGTCGAACACGTGCTTCCGCACGCCGGGCACCAGGGTGCCCTCGATCGCGCCGTGAGTCTTGCCCTTGGGACGCCCGATCTTCTTCCACTCCGGGAGCCAGGGTACGCCGGCCCAGCCGCGATAGCGGAACTCGTTGCTGTCGGGTGTGGCGGGATTGTCGAAGGCCTCAACCGCGTACCAATCCGCGTACGACGACGCTCGCTGCCTTTTCACCACGTCCTGCCAAGCCCAGAAGCTGGTGCCGGTGTGGTTCCAGGAGTAGTCCACGATGATCCGCATGCGGCGGCGGTGCACCTCCCGCACCAGGGTCAGGAAGAGACTGTCGGCCGCGGTCCAGCTCCACGTGGCGGGGTCAGCGGGGTCCTCGGCGGCCATCCGCCGCTCGTCGCCACGGGGATCGGGCCCGAAGTTGCGGTCGACGTGGTGGTAGTTGCGGGCGTCGTACTTGTGCAGCGAAGGCGCGTCGTTCACCGGGTTGAGGTACAGCGCGGTGACGCCGAGCTCCTGGAGATAGTCGAGGCGGTCCAGCACGCCCTGCAAGTCGCCCCCGTAGCGGCGGGAATACACCGTCCCGTAGAAATCCTTGCCGGTGGCGGCCCCCCACGGCTCCTGCCGGTACCAGTCCTGCGCCCACGGCGTCGGTCGCCAGCCCTTGGGCGGCGCCTCGTCCGTGGCGCCGGCGATATCGTGGGCGGTGGGGTCGTTGCCGGGATCTCCGTTCCGGAACCGCTCTACGAAGATCTGGTACCAGATCACGTCCTGGGACCAGGCAGGCACCTGGAGGCGCCCGGCGGCGGGTTCGGCGGTCGGCCTCGTCCCGCATCCGCTGACGAAAAGGAGAATGAGCGGCGCCGCCGGGAGGAGACCTCTGACCGCCATGGTTCGACTCCGTGACTGGTTGGACTCGAGATGCTCCATGAAACTCCCACCGCGTCCGGCGGGCAAGTATGGAGCTTCGAGCCCGGCCGGGGTTCCGCTATACTCCATGCACTCGTTCGTTCCAGGGAGCGGATCGGGCCTGGTGGTCTGGCCGGTCTTCAAAACCGCGACGGAGACGCCTCCGGCGGCTCCGGTGGGTTCGATTCCCACACGCTCCCGCCACTCGCGCGCTCGCCCACACCGACGCCGGAGCTTCCCGGGACGTGTTCCCGTCGCGTGCCCTGACGCTTGCGGTCCTCCTCCTCGCCCCGGGAGCGAACCCGCGCCATCTCGTTGCCCAGGACTCCACGGCCGTGTCCCCCGCCCAGCCCGATGTGGGTCCCGAGCCGCGGGACAGCGCGACCTTCCGGCCCATCGGCCCGGTCGGCGCCTTGTGGCGCTCGTTCCTGCTTCCCGGTTGGGGCCAGGCCAGGCTGAACCGAAAGCTCACCGGGGGCATCTTCATCGCATGGGAGGGCGTAACCCTGGGAATGACCCTCAAGACCCGTCATGAGCTGGACTACCTTCGCAGCATCGGCTCGGCGCGCGCCGACGCCAAGCGGCAGGAGCACGAGGACTGGCTGGTCCTGCTCGCATTCAACCATGTCTTCGCCGCGCTCGAAGCGTACGTCGGGGCCCATCTGGCTGACTTCCCCGGCGATCTGAAGATCCGCGCGATGCCCGGAGGGGTGGGGGCGTCCCTGACCGTGCCGGTTCAGGTTCGATGAACCAGTCGCCCATCGGCATCTTCGATTCGGGGATCGGCGGGCTCACCGTCGCCCGCGCGGTCTTCGAGCAGCTCCCTCACGAATCCACGGTCTACTTCGGGGACACGGCCCGGGTGCCCTATGGCCCCAAGTCGCCGGAGACCGTGCGGCGCTACAGCCTGGAGATCCTGCGCTGGCTGCTCGACCAGCGGGTGAAGGCCGTGGTGATCGCGTGCAACACCAGCACGGCCCACGCTCTCGAGACGCTCCAGGCCGAATCGCCGGTGCCGGTGATCGGCGTGATCGAGCCGGGGGCTCGTGCCGCCGCCGCCCACGCGGACGGGAAACCCATCGGTGTGATCGGCACGGCGGGCACGATCGCGAGCAACGCCTACGCCAAGGCGATTCACCGGGTGCGGAGCCAGGCTCGGGTAGAGCAGAAGGCCTGTCCCCTTTTCGTGCCGCTGGTGGAGGAGGGCTGGTTCGAGCATCACGCCGCGGCCCTCATCGCCGAGGAGTACCTCGCGCCGCTCAGGGCTGCGGGAGTCGGTTCACTCGTGCTCGGCTGCACCCATTACCCGCTGCTGCGTCCGCTGCTTCAACGCGTGATGGGCCCCGACGTGCGGCTGATCGACAGCGGAGAGGAGACGGCTCGCGTGGTCGCGTCGGCGCTGCGGGAGCGAGGGCTGGAGGCGTCCGGCAGCGGGGCCGCGGAGCATCGCTTCGTGGTGAGCGACGACGAAGCCCGCTTCCGTCAGGTGGGTGCGCGGTTCATCGGGGAGCGGTTGGGGAAGGCTGAGGTGGTGCCGCTGGGTTGAACTGCCGGAGCTCCGCGCCGTCCTCGGTCGCCACGGCGTAGCGCAGTCCCTCGAACCAGGCACCCGGGTTGAGGTAGGTCCCGCCGTTCGCCGTGCGCGAGAGCTCCGGGCGGTGGGTATGTCCCATGATCACCATCCCCAGCTCCGGCTCCCGAGCGAGCAGCTGAGACGCCCAGGCGCGCTGATGCGCCGCGGCCGCTTCGAGGCGGGCCTCGCCGGACTCCTGGTCGCCCAGGTGGGGGCTGAGGGCTTCCACCAGGCGGAAGCCGAGCTCCGGGTGCAGGATGCGGTAGACCGCGGACGTGGCCGGATGATGGATCAGCCGATGGAGGAACCTGGCGCGCCGGCGGCCTTCCGCCAGGCCGTCGCCATGAATGGCGGCCACGCCGATGCGGCCAAGCCGGAAGGTGAGCCGGTAGGGATCGAAGCGGACGCCCAGGTCCCGGCTCCAGAATTCTCCGCCCCAGCGGTCGTGGTTGCCGCCGACCATGAGCACGGGCATCCGGCGCGCGAGGGTAGCCAGCGCCGCCGCAACCTGGAAACCCCGCCGCGGGACCACGCGCGAGTAGGCAAACCAGAAATCGAAGAGGTCGCCGTTGACCAGCAGGCTGTCGCCCAGGGTGGGCACGGCGTCGAAGAAGGCCACCAGCGCCTCCTCGACGGCAGGTGGTGTCACGCCGAGATGGGCGTCGGAGACGACGACGAGGGTGTGGCCCCGCACGGGGCCAAAGATGGGTCCCGCCTCAGACCGCCGCAACCGGGCCGCGGGATGTCACTTTCGTGCGGTCATGGGCGTCTACCGGTGAGGTCCACTGCGGTCGCCCCCGACGTATCGGAGACGTTGGTGAGGGTGAACTACTCCGAGACGGACCAGATGGGCGTGGTCTACCACGCCCGCTACCTCGTTTGGCTCGACATCGCTCGCACCGAGCACCTCCGCCTCGCCGGCATGAGCTATCGCGAGCTGGAGGAGGCGGGCCTGCGGCTGGTGGTGAGCGAGGTCACGGTCCGATACCGTCAGCCCGCCCGGTACGACGATCGGGTCCGGATCCGATGCTGGGTGCGGGAACTGGCGTCCCGGCGGATCGACTTCGGCTACGTTGTCGAGCATGCCGACGACGGCCGGCTGCTCGCCACCGCCGCCACCTCGCTGTTGGCGCTCGATCGGAGCATGAATCTCACCCGCATGCCCGACGCCGTGCGGCGCGCCATGCGGGCCATCCCCGACCTCGTGAATCTCCATGGTTGAAACCCGCCGCCTTCTCCACGCCGCCGTCGCCCTCGCCGGATCGCTCGCCTGCGCCGTCTCGGCGGCGCCGGCGGCCGCGCAGCAGGAGGCGGTGGTGGAGCAGCTGGCCTCGGTGCTTGCCGCGGAGGACGCGAGGAATTTCCAGCCGGCACTCTTCAGCAGCGCGCTGGTCTCGCCCGACTCCGTTGTCCGGCGCCTGGCGGCGCTGGGCGCGGGCCGGATCGGCGATCCCGCCGCCATATCACTGCTGGTCCCCCTGCTCATCGACCCGGACTCCACGGTGCGGGTGGCCGCCGCCTTCGCGCTGGGCCTGTTGGGTGCCCCCGCCGGCGCCGGTCCCCTCATGGACCGCATCACCGGAACGCCGGCCCTCGACGGGCCCACGGCGGTCGAGGCGATCACCGCCCTCGCCAAGATCGGCGGTCGCCAGGTCGGCAGCTTCTTCGAGGGCATCCTCGGTGGCAGTGTGGTGCCGACGACAGGAGACCGGCGTCCGCTGGTGAGCCAGGCCGTGCTCGAGTCGTGGCGCCTTGGCCCCGATGCGCCGGTCGTCTCGCTGCTCCCCTTTCTGGAGGACACCTCGGTCTCGCTCCGCTGGCGGGCGGCTTACAGCCTGGGGCGGCTCCGGGCGCCCGCCGCCGGCAATCGCCTCACCGTCGCGCTCCGGGATGCGGAGCCGGTCGTGCGCGCGATGGCGGCTCGCGCGCTCACTCGCAGCTACGTGGACACCGCGGGTCTGGCGGCCAAGGCCGTGGCCCAGCTGCTCACCCGGGCCGCCGCCGACGCCAATCCGCAGGTGAAGATCAACGCGCTCCGCTCGCTCTCCGGCTTCGAGGACTCGACGTTCACTGCGGAGATCGTGCCGCTGCTCGACGACCCGCTGCCGAATGTCCAGGTGCAGGCCGCGATGACCGCGGGTGAGCTCGGTGGCGCCGAGGCCGCCCGGGCTCTGGCTCGCGTCGCGGCTGCCAACCGCCCCTTCGGCGTGCGCCGGGAGGCGCTGGTGGGGCTGGCTCGCGTCGATTCGGCGGGGTTCACGGCCGCTTCGGCGCGGTGGCGGAGCAGCGCGGACTGGCGGGAGCGCGCCGCGGCGGCGGAGGGCTCCGGGATCGCGGGCCCGGGGCCGCGGCCGTGGTTCCTCTCCGATCGGGACCCCAAGGTGATCGCCGCGGGGATGCAGGCGTGGTCGGCGGAGGTCGAGGGTCCCGACAGGGCCCTGGTCGCCGCGGCGCGGCCGCTGGTGCAGCACGCCGACGCCGCGGTCCGGAGCGTGGCCGCCGATGTGCTGGCTCGGGCGGTCGCGCCCGAGGACCTGACGGTCCTGGTGGCGGCCTACCGCCGATCCAGCCGCGACTCATTCCCGGACGCGGCGTTCGCGGCCCTGGGGGCGATCCAGGCGATCGGCGGTTCTTCCACCGAGGCGCGGGGGAGGGTGGCGGAGGAGTTCGTGGCCTCGGCGCCTCGGCCCGATGACTACCTGGTGCGCCGTTGGGCGGTGGAGAACTGGCCGGAGCTTGCGGCGCGCTGGGGGCGCGCCACCCCCATCGCGACCGGACGGAGCGCCCAGGACTACCGCGATCTGGTCCTGCGCTTCATCGTAGCTCCGGATTCGCTGGCGCGCCCGAAGCTGATCATCGAGACCGACCAGCGCGGCTCGATGGAGATCGAGCTGCTCGGCCCCGAGGCGCCGATGACGGTCGCCAACTTCCTGCGGCTGGTCGACCGGCGTTTTTTCGACGGCAACCGCTGGCACCGGGTGGTGCCCAACTTCGTGGTCCAGGACGGTGACCCTCGAGGAGACGGCTTCGGCGGCCCCGGTGGTGCGATCCGGGACGAGATCAATCGTCACCGATATGACGGCCCCATGCTGGGCATGGCGCTCTCCGGACCGGATACGGGGTCCAGCCAGTGGTTCATCAATCTCAGCCCCCAGCCCCACCTGGACGGCACCTACACCATCTTCGGGCGGGTGACGGGAGGGCTCGCGAGCCTCGCGCGGATCACGCAGGGCGACATGATCCGCACGATCAGGATGAAGTGAGGGGGACATGGCAGGTGTAAGCCGGTGGCCGCTCCTCGTGGCTGCGGTGGTCGCGCTGGGAACCACCGTTCCCGCCGAGCTGTCCGCGCAGTTCTTCAGCTTCGGCCAGAACAAGATCCAGTACCGCAAGCTCGACTGGCGGATCCTCAAGGGTCCCCACGTGGATCTCTACTACTACCCCGCCGAGGCCGACCTCGCACCGGCGGCGCTCGCCTATGCGGAGGCCAGCTATGACACCCTCGCCCTTCAGCTGGGTCATGAGGTGGCCGAGCGGATCCCCCTGGTGGTCTACGCCTCCCACACGGATTTCGAGCAGACCAACATCCTTCCCTTCACGCCTCCGGAAGGGCTCCTGGGGGCGACCGATTTCCTCAAGCGTCGGGTCTCGCTTCCATTCCGTGGCAACTTCGCCGAGTTCCGTCACACCCTGAGGCACGAGCTGGTCCACGTCTTCCAGCTCGATCTGCTGAACGAGGCCTATTACCAGGCGCCGCGCCACACCCGGCCCAACTTCCCCCTGTGGTGGACGGAGGGCATGGCCGAGCTCTGGTCCGGGGGCCAGGACGCCCGTGACGAGATGGTCATGCGGGACCTCACGCTCAGCGGACGGCTTCCATCGTTCAAGGTGCTCACCTACGTCACCAGCGGCATCGTGTACCCGCTCGGTGGAGAGATCCACCGCTGGCTCGCGGATACGTACGGGGACTGGCGCGTCACCACCATGTACAAGGAGCTCAACCGGCACGACAACTTCAACGCCGCGCTCCTCGGCGTCTACGGGCGGAGCCTCGACCAGTTGAGCGACGAGTTTCAGCTGGCGATGCGGAGGAAGTACTACCCTTCGGTGGACAGCCTGGCGCCGCTCTCGGTGCTGGGCCGCGAGGTGGCCAAGCTCGCGGTCAAGCCGACGTTCCTGCCCGACACCAACGGCGGGTCCGGCGGCGTGCTGTACATCTCGCCGGCCCGGGGCTACGTCACTATCTACAACCGCGGCCTCGACGGCGGCCACGCCCGCACCGTGGTGAGCGGGGGCCGCAGCGCCGAGATGGAGTCCTTCCACCCTTTCGACTCCAAGATGGACGCCTCCCGCGAGGGGTTTCTCCTCTTCGTGGCGCGATACGGCGACCGCGACGCGCTCATCATCTGGGACCTCGAGGATGGCAAGGTGCGGGGGCGCTACCAGTTCCCGGAGCTGGTGTCGCTGCTCTCGCCCCACTGGATGCCCGATGGTCGGAGTATCGTGGTCAGCGGCCTCTCGGAAAGCGGTATCTCCGACCTCTACCGAGTGCACCTGCCCGACGGAACGCTGGAGCCCCTGACCGACGACCGCTATCAGGATCTGGACCCCACCCCGGGTCCCGACGGAAGGCGCATCGTCTTCGCTTCCGACCGGGCCGCCGATGGGCTCGAGGGCGCCGCCAACCTGTTCCTCCTGAGCCTGGACAGCGCGCGCGTCACGCCGCTCACCGCCGGACTGTGGAAGGACGAATCCCCCGACTGGGCCGAAGACGGCCGGATCTACTTCACTTCCGACCGCGACGGCGTGCTGAACGTCTTTTCGGTGGATACGCTGGGGGAAGGGCGGCGGGAGACCTCCGCCTGGAGCGGCGCGTTCGACGGCGTGCCGCTGCCGGACGGCTCCGGCTTGCTGGTCGGCGGCTTCCACGACCTGAGCTGGAATCTCTACCGCTATCCGGTGGACACCGTCGCCCGGCAGGAGCGCTTCTCGCTGGCGCCGCCCGATACGGTCGGCAGCTGGAGCTGGATCACCGAGGGCGACACCGCCGGCAGCCTGATCGCCAGCCGCGAGCCGTACAAGTCCAAGATGACCCTCGATTTCGCCGCTGGAGATGCGGTCTGGATTCCGGGCTACGGCGGGGCGCAGGGCTTCTATTTCGTCGCCAGCGACCTCCTCGCCGACAACCTGCTGTTCGGGTCCATCGGCTCTTTCCAGGGGCGTGAGCTGGGCAGCCTCGTGGCCAACATCAACGCGAACCTCACCTACGTGAACCGGGCACGCCGGGTGAACTGGGGTGTCGGCGCGTTCCGCACCAAGGGCCGCAATTTCGAGGGGGACCGCTTCGTCGCCTACGACGAGACCGCCTACGGTGCCCTCGGATTGCTGCGCTATCCGCTCAGCCGGTTCACTCGGCTCGAGGGCAACTTCGTCATCGAGCACTCGGATCGGGTGGACTTCACCCTGCCGGTGGACGAGCCGCGCCGAGTCGGCTGGATCGCCTCGCAATACCTGAGCTACGTGCATGACAACGCGCTTTGGATGAACAGCGGGCCCATCGACGGCGGGCGGTTCAGCCTCACCGGGGGGCTCTCCAGCGATTTCACCAACGCCCGATTCGACAGCTATCTGGTGAGCGCCGACTGGCGGCGCTACTTCCGGCTGGGTCAGCGTACCGCCTGGGCGCTGCGTGGGTTCGGCTTCTACAGCGGCGGCGACCGCCCGCGGCGCGTCAACATCGGCGGTACCATCGGCATGAGAGGCTATCCCGAGTTCGGCTACATCGTCGGATCCCGCGCCTGGATGGCCAACCAGGAGCTGCGTTTCCCCGTCCTCACTCACCTCACCCTGGGCACCCCGTTCGGCGACATGGACCTGCCCGAGATCCAGGCGGCGTTCTTCACCGATGTCGGGAAGGCCGACTTCCAGTCGGGCATCGACCGCGACGTGATCGGCGCCTACGGGTTTAGCTTTCGGCTGGCGCTGGGACCGCTGGCCGTGCTTCGGCTCGACGTCGGCTGGCGCTTCACCAGCGACGACTACCGAGGCTACGGTCTGGATCGCAGCCAGCGCGACAAGCACTTCGTGAGCTTCTTCTTCGGCCATAACTATTGATGGCGCAACGCCTTCTGATTGACCGGTCAGCGCGGGTCGCATATCTTGGCTTGGCGTTGGCCGGCCTGGCGTGCGGCGGTGCGCCGGGCTCTGTGGTCCCGGCCGGCGCCGCACCGGTGACATCGGATCAGGTGGCGGAGTGGGTCCGTGGTACGCAACCGTCGTCCCATCGGCTGCATCGCTTCAAGTGGCTGTTCCGTGACGACAAGTCCAGCGCGGGCGGGCGGGGCAGCGCCAGGGTTGCGCCTCCCGACTCGATGCGTTTCGATGTGGCAGGGCCCTTCGGGTCGGGCGCGGCATCGGCGGTGGTCATCGGCGAGCGGCCGCTCTGGGCCGAGCCTCCGGACGCCGTGACCAAACTGGTGCCGAACTATCCCCTCATGTGGGGAATGTTCGGGGTGGCGCGGCCGCCCTCGGCGGTGGCCGAGCTTCGGGGCTTGGCTGACGCGGGCACGCTCGCCTGGCAGTACGTCGAAGGCGCCGACACCGTGGAATACGCCCGGACTGCGGGCAGCCCCACGAAGATGGTGACGCTGGTGCGCCGGGCCGGGGAGATCGTCGGGCGGGCCGAAGCGACCCTGGATTCCACCGGCGCCCCGCTCACGGCGAGGCTCACGGTCCCGAGCGTCCCGGCCCGGCTGGATCTGACTTTCCTCTCGACCGCGCAGGCCAACTTTGCGCCTGAGATCTGGGCTTCTCGCAAGCCTTAGTTTCCTCCTCGCCGGCTGCCTCTACGGCTTCGCCGGCGGAGGACTTCCGTCTCACATCAAGACGGTGGCGGTCCTGCCGTTCGACAACCAGACTCCGGAGCCGACGCTCACCCAGGAGGTCAACGCGAAGGTGCGGGAGGCGGTGGAAGATCGGCTCGGTCTTCGCCAGGCCAGTGAGCGGCAGGCCGACGCGGTCGTGCGAGGGACGATCACCCGGTACGAGCCCGACGTGCCCGTCGCCTTTACCGGCGACGACCAGGGCGACGGCGCCGTGACAGTCACCCGCCGGCTGGTGCAGATCAGCGTGTCGGTGGAGATCCTCGATCAGGCCAACAACAAGCCGCTCTGGCAGCGCAGTGGGTTGCTGCTCGAGGGCGACTACGACCCCGGCCAGGAGACCCAAGGTCGGGAGAAGGCGCTCGACAAGCTCGTGACCAACATCGTCGAGGGCGCGCAGTCGCAATGGTAGCCGGGGCGCCGAATCGCCACGGGGGCACCTCGCTTGGGTGTCTCGTCTCGCTGGTGCTGTTTCTCGCCGCGGCCTACTATGGCGTGCACATCGGAGAGGTGTACCTTCGGTTCTACCGGCTCCAGGACGCGATGCGCTTCCAGGCCCAGATGGCGCCGACCATCGACAACGCCGTGATCGGCCGTCGGCTCGCGGCGACCGCGGACTCCATTCTCGGACGGCACCCCGGCTTCCGGATCGATCGCACGGGGAAGCGGATTACCATCCAAGCCGAATACAGGGACAGTGTCGATCTCCCCTTCTTCAAGCACACCTTCCTCTTCCGCCCGCGCGCCGAAGCCCCGCTCTAGCCGCGCGTCGCGTCGCGCCTTCACCGCGCTCGCCGTTCTCGCAACCGTCTCACCGCTGGCCGCCGCGGCGGAGGGAGTGGACGTCGCGCGTTTCTTCCTCGTGCTCGCGGCCATCCTGGCGTCGGCGAAGCTGCTGGGAGAGGCCGCGGAGCGCATTGGCCAGCCGGCGGTCCTCGGCGAGCTGCTGGCCGGAGTGCTCCTCGGCGGGAGCGTGCTGGGCGTCGTGCCCTCGGAGGGCCCCGGGGCCGAGATCATCCACGTGCTGGCCGAGCTCGGCGTGCTCCTGCTCCTGTTCGAGATCGGGCTGGAGACCGATCTCCGCGAGATGTTCCGCGTCGGGCCGGCAGCGCTCGCGGTGGCGCTGGTGGGCGTCACCCTGCCGTTCGCCATGGGGTATCTGTACTGGCGCTATGCGCCGCACGCCGCCTCGGGCAACGGCGATCTCGTCACCGCGGCGATCTTCATCGGGGCGACGCTCACGGCCACGTCGGTCGGGATCACCGCCCGCGTGCTGTCCGATCTCGACCGCATGAGTACGGCGGAAGCCCGCATCATCATCGGGGCGGCGGTGATCGATGACGTACTCGGCCTCGTCATCCTCAGCGTGGTCAGCGGCGTGGCAGCCGGGGCGTCGGTGACCATGTTCGGCATCGGCCGCACCCTCGCCGTGGCCGTCGGGTTCCTCGTGGTGGCGGTCATGGTGGGCCGCTTTCTGGCGCCCAGACTGTTCGACGTCATCGTGCGGATGCAGGTGCGGTACGTGCTGTTGGTCGCCTCCGTCGCATTCGCGCTCGGGCTCGCCGGGCTCGCCGGGCTCGCCGGATCGGCGCTCATCATCGGGGCGTTTGCCGCGGGACTCATCCTCTCGGGGACCAATCAGTTCGATACTATCGAGCACGAGGTGCGGCCGGTGGCGTCCGTCTTCACCCCGTTCTTCTTCGTCAGCGTGGGAGCGTCGGTGAATCTGGCGCTCCTGAATCCCACCACGGCGGCCGCCCGCGCAACGCTGCTCATGGCCGCTGCCCTCACCGTCCTGGCGATCCTCGGCAAGGTCGCGGCCGGCTGGGCCGCGCCCTGGGTCCGCTTTCGACGCATGGTGGTGGGCGTCGGGATGGTGCCTCGCGGCGAGGTGGGACTCATCTTCGCGGAGATCGGACGCCGCTCGGGGGTGCTGGGCGAAGAGGTCTTCGGCGCCGTCCTCCTCATGGTGATGGTGACCACCTTCATCGCACCGCCCGCGCTCAAGTCGCTGTTCGCGTCCTCGGGAGATGGGTCATGAGCACGGCGGGCAAGGTCCGCTCCCGTGCGGAGGCGGTCCCTTGGCGTCGTTCGGTGCCGGGGCCAGTCGTGTTCACCAACGGGGTGTTCGACCTGCTGCACCCCGGGCACGTCGAGCTGCTGGAGTCGGCCCGGGCCGAGGGTGCGGCGCTGGTGGTGGGCGTCAACAGCGACGCCTCGGTGCGCCGCCTGGGGAAAGGCGCCGGCCGGCCGCTGGCACCGCAGGAGGCGCGTGCCCGCGTGCTCGCGGGCCTGGCCGCGGTGGACTGTGTCGTGCTCTTCGACGACGATACCCCGCAGTCGCTGATCGAGGCCCTCGCCCCCGACGTGCTGGTGAAGGGAGCCGACTATGCCCGCGACGCCATCGTCGGCGCCGACTGGGTCGAGGCCCGCGGCGGTCGCGTCGTGAGAGTGCCGCTGGTCCCGGGCTTCTCGACCACATCTTTCGTGGAGCGTCTCCGTGCCCCGTCCTGATGGTCGTGCTGCCGACCGGCTCCGCCCGCTCGTGCTCGAGCGCAGCGCCAATCCCTACGCCGAAGGCTCCTGCCTCATCCGGATGGGCGGCACGCTGGTGCACTGCACCGCGAGCGTCGAGCCCGGCGTGCCCGGCTTCAAGAAGGGAACCGGCACAGGGTGGGTGACCGCAGAGTACGCCATGCTGCCGCGCGCGACGCTCGAGCGCACGCCGCGCGAGCGCACCGGTCCCGGCGGCCGCACTCAGGAGATCCAGCGCCTCATCGGCCGCTCGCTCCGCGCCGCGATGGCGACGATGGCATTCGGGGAGTACACCATCCGCGTGGATTGCGACGTCCTCCAGGCGGACGGCGGCACCCGGACGGCGAGCATCACCGGCGGCTGCGTGGCCCTGGCCGACGCCTGCGGCTGGCTCTCGCAGCGGGCGGGGGTGCCCTCGCCCTTCGGAAAGCTGGTGGCCGCGGTGTCGGTGGGCGTGGTGGAGGGCGAGGAGCGGCTGGACCTCGCCTACCTGGAGGACCGCGACGCGGGGGTGGACGCGAACGTGGTGATGCTGCATCCCGCCGACTACGTGGAGGTGCAGGGGACCGGGGAGCACGGCACGTTCTCGCGCACGCAGCTCGATCGGCTGCTAGACCTGGCCGGCGCCGGCATCAGTGAGTTGTTCGCCGCCCAGCGGCAGGTGCTCGGCTGGTGAAGCTGCTGGCGGCGACTCGGAGCGCCGGTAAGCAGCGCGAGTTCCGGCGGGTGCTGGAGCCGGCCGGGATCGAGCTGGTTTTCCCTGACGATGTCGGGCTCTATCCGACTCAGGCGGAAGAGGTTCTCGAAATGGGTGACCGCTTCGAGACCAATGCCAGGCGCAAGGCCGAGCATTTCGCTCGGTTGAGCGGGTTGCCGACCGTCGCCGATGACTCGGGACTCGAGGTGCTGTCGCTGGGTGGCGCGCCGGGGGTGCGCTCGCGCCGCTGGGCCGGGGCGACGGGCACGGAGGCGGAGGTGGACGCCGCCAACAACACCGAGCTGGTGCGCCGGCTCGTCGGAGCCCCCGGTCCGCGTCGGGGCGCCCGCTACCGGTGCGTGCTGGTCTACCTCGCGCACCCCGGGGCGGTGCCGGTAACGGTGGAAGGCACCTGCGCCGGGCGCATCCTGGAAGCGCCGCGTGGTGAGGGCGGGTTTGGTTACGATCCGTATTTTTTCAGTGAGGAGCTGGGCAAGACCTTCGGTGAGGCGGCGCCCGAGGAGAAGGACGGCGTCAGCCACCGGGGCAGGGCACTTCGCGCCCTGGTGGACGCACTCGCGCCTCGGGTACCAAGCTGAAGGCGGCGATACGAGGCAGGTATGGCGAAGCGGCGCGCCGAGAACGAAGCCGTGCCGCTCCCCGGCGATTCGGTGGACCTGATCATTTCCAACTGCGTGGTCAGCCTTTCCGGCGACACGCGCCGACTGCCATCTCTGCCTTCGAGGAGGCACGGGTGTTTCTGGGCGACGCCGGTCTCGGCTCCGAGGTGCTGGCCCGGGAGGTCGGGGGCTGCGTCATGGGAGCCTTGGTGCGAGCGCGCAAGCCATGAGCCCCGTCGTGCGCGCCGCCTCCGCCGCCGATTTCGAGCAGGTCGTCAGGCTGCTCGTGGCGGCCGACCTGCCGACCGCGGGTCTCGAGCGTTCGCTGCCCGACTTCCTGGTGGCCGAAGAGGACGGTCGCATCCTCGGAGCGGCAGGGCTCGAGGTCTACGGCGCTGCGGCGCTTCTGCGCTCCGCTGTCGTGGACGCCAGCCGGCGTGGCAGTGGGCTGGGCAACGGCCTGGTCTCCGACCTCCTCGTGCATGCCGGTCGTCGGGGGGTGCGCGAGGTTTATCTGCTCACCACCACGGCCGACGCGTACTTCCCGCGATTCGGGTTCACCCGTGTCGCCCGCGACGAGGTGGCGCCGGCCGTGCGGGAATCCGAGGAGTTCCGGGGAGCGTGCCCCGACACCGCGGTCGCCATGCACAAGACTTTGACCTAGCCACGCGTCGTCCGCTGGGGCATGGCCGACCCAGCAGCGGTGGAGGAACCTGCCGCTGCCCACTGTCGGCACCACCAATCCGATCGGCTCACTCGGTCGTATGGGAGGTAGTCCAGACCTCGTTCCCGCCGGAGTCTGAGGGAAACCATGCCGCCCCTTCGAGCTCTTGAGCTCGCCGTCATCCTCGCGCTAACCTCGGCCCTCACGGGTGCCCCGCTCGGAGCCCAGGAGACCGAAGCTCGGCTCAGCGGCGACACCACACGTGCCCAGGTTCTCGACACGCTCACCGTAACGGGTCGGTACGACGACCTGATCGGCATTGCTTCGACGGCGTCCGAGGGCCGGGTCGGCGCGGTGGATCTCCTCGAGCGACCGATGCTCCGAGAGGGTGAGCTGCTCGAAGCCGTGCCCGGGATGATCGTCACCCAGCATTCGGGCGACGGCAAGGCCAACCAATACTTCATTCGCGGCTTCAACCTCGATCATGGCACCGATTTCAATACCCGCATCGAGGGCATGCCGTTGAACATGCCGTCGCATGCTCATGGTCAGGGATACACCGATCTCAACTTCCTCATCCCCGAGCTGGTCGACTACATCGACTATCGCCTTGGTGTGTACCATACCGAGCTCGGGGACTTCGGCAGCGCCGGCGGGGCGGAATTCCACCTCCTGCGGTCACTGGATCGTCCCTTTGTCAGCGTAGGTGCCGGTGAGGACGGTCTGGCCCGCATTGCGGCAGGGGGGTCGACGCGAGTGGGAACTGGGAACCTGCTCGTCGGCGGCGAGGCCAAGACCTATGACGGGCCTTGGGACCTCGCGCAGGAGCTCCGGAAGCTCACCGGCCTGGCCGGCTATAGCTGGGATCGGGGGTCATCCCGGTTTTCAATCCTCGCCATGGGATATCGCAACCGGTGGAATGCCTCGGATCAGATACCCCGGCGCGCGGTGGATGCGGGAATGATCGACCGCTTCGGCTTCATCGACGACAGCGACGGCGGTCAGACCCAGCGCTACAGTCTGTCGGGCAGCTGGCGTCATGCTGGCGGGAGCTCGGTCCAGGACGTGCAGGTGTTCGGCGTCTATTCCGACCTCAGCCTGTTCTCGAACTTCGAGTATTTCCTGAATGATCCTGTGCGGGGTGATCAGTTCAACCAGCGGGAGGAACGCGTCATCGTGGGTGCGAGCGCTCGCCACCTCCAGACGGCCGAGGCGCTGAACGCATCCCATCTGATCAAGATCGGCCTGCAGACCCGGGCGGACTTTCTCAGCCCGGTGGGATTGTACCGGACCCAGGGTCGCACTCGGCTGGGCACCGTGCGCCAGGATGACGTGACCGAGTGGGGAACCGGGGCATATCTGGAGGCCGAATCGCGGTGGCGGCCGTGGTTCAGGAGCGTGGTCGGGGTACGCGGCGACTTCTACAGCTTCGACGTGAACGCGAATATTCCCGAGAACTCGGGTCACCGGACTGCCGGGATCGTGAGCCCGAAGGCGTCCCTCGTGTTCGCCACCTCACCGGGAATGGAACTGTACCTCAGCGGCGGCCTCAGCTTCCACAGCAACGATGCTCGCGGCACTACCATCACGGTCGATCCGGAGACCGGCGAGCCCGCCCAGCGGGTGGACCCGCTGGTGCGGTCCCGAGGCGTCGAGACGGGAGTGCGGGCTACTCCGCTTCGGGGCTGGCGCTCGACCCTCTCGCTGTGGGCCCTGGGTCTCGACAGTGAGCTGCTGTTCGTCGGTGACGCCGGAATTACCGAGCCATCGGCCGCGAGTAACCGACGGGGAGTGACCTGGGCCAACTTCTACCGGCCGGTGCCCCAGCTCTCCCTCGATTTCGACCTGTCGCTTGCGCGCGCACGGTTCGCCCACGTGCCGGACGGGGATGATCACATACCCGGGGCGCTCGAGAGTGTGGTTGCCGCGGGGGCCACCTGGAGCACCACGGACGAAGGGCTGTTCGGTGCCTTCCGGATGCGGCACTTCGGGTCCTATCCGTTGATCGAAGACAATGCCGTCCGCGCCTCTGCCACCACCCTGTTCAACGCGGACCTGGGCTACCGCCTGCCGTCGGGTATCCGGCTCCAGGCGAGCATGCTCAATCTCCTCGACAGCCGGGCATCGGACATTCAGTACTACTACACGTCGAGGCTCCAGGATGAAGGCGCCGGTGGTGTGGACGACATCCACTTCCATCCGGTGGAGCCGCGCCAGGTGCGTGTCTCGCTGGGCTGGGGGCTCTGAGCGAGCACTCCGGGCTCGCCCGCCCCTGGCAATGCTCTCAGTGACGGGCGACGATAAGGATGCGAGCCGGCTGCTCCCCTGGATTGTGCCACCTCCGTAGCACACCGCGCCGGATCGTCACCGCGTCTCCTGGACCGAGCGTCTGCTCGGCCTGGTCCAGCGTCAGCTCGACAGTGCCCTCCTGTACTAACGCGAACTCCTCTCCCATAGACGCGTAGGGCCTCTTCCCACTGCTTCCACCTGGTTCGAGCGTGACCAGCATGGATACGAAGCCCTGATCGTTCCCGCCCGTCCCGAGAGCCTCCATCTGCGCCCGTGACCACTGGCTGTGGAGCGTCGGCCGGGCATCCGCCCGGGTGACCGCTGACGAATCGCCCTGTGCCGCCGTGAAGAACTCCCCCAGAGTCACCCCGAGCGCGAGCGCGATTCGCTCCATCGAGGCGATAGAGGGTGAAGCCTGGCCGTTCTCCACCTGTGAGAGGAAGCTGGCCGAGAAGCCGGTTGCCTCGCCCAGGGCTCGCAAGGATAGCCCCTGTCCTTCGCGGAGCCGTCGGATTGCGGGTCCAAGCTTGATCTCGATCATGCCTCGGCCTTATCCTGTTAAGTACCACTGAACACAGCGTCCAGCCGCCACTAGGACCCATGAAGGGCACTGGTTGATGACGAGTATATCCCGAGCGGGAGCCCTGGGCGATGTGACAGCGGTCCCCGAGAGCAGGTTGAAGCGCAGGTGGCGGGTCATCCGCCGTGCCCTGACCCCGCAGTTCGTCGCCCAGCTGTACTACCTGTGGAAGCATCGAGCCTTCGTAAGCCGCAGGGCCGAAGTCGAGCTCGCAGACTCAACGGAATGGGGACCAGGCTGTGTGATCGGGTCCTTTACCAAGGTGAAGATTTCTGGCCGGTTCGTCATGGGTCGCCGGGTGCAGATTGGCACCAACTGCTTCATCGGTGCGGGAGCGGCAGGGCTCATGGTAGGTGATGACGTGTTGATCAGCCCAAACTGCTCGATTCTGACCGGGACCTACAACTTCGACCGTTTGGACATCCCTCTCCAGGACCAAGGCACAGTCAGCAAAGGCGTCCGGATCGGTAATCGAGTGTGGATCGGCGCTAACTCGGTCGTGCTCGCCGGTGCGGACATAGGCGACAATGTCATCGTGTCCGCTGGCTCGGTCGTCAGCGGTGCCGTTAAGTCAAACGCGGTCGTGCTGGGCAATCCCGCCAAAGTCATCTTCATTCGACGATAAGAGCAGCATGAGTTCGGAGCAGCAGATCGACACCAGCACGCTGCAGCGCGTCGTTGCCGGCGTGGGCACTGGACAGCCGTGGTCCGCGTACCAGGCGGCCGCGCGAGTGCTTGATAAGATCCCGCCTGACGAGATTCCAGAGCGGCTGCGTGCGCGTGTCGCCCTCCTCGGCTCGTTCACGCTCGATCCGTTCCTGCCCGTGCTTCGCGTGGAGGCAGCGCGGGTGGGGCTCTGGCTCGATACCTATCTGGCCCCCTATGGCCAGTTCCTGCCGGAACTGATCGATCCCGAGTCGGGCCTCTACCGCTTCCGACCCGACGTCACGTTCCTGGCGGTCGACTCGGACGTGCTGTGGAACCAGCGATGGGCGGAACTGCCACCGATCACGAGCCAGCCGGTCGTGGGTGGCCTCCTGACACCGCTGTTTTCGGGTCTGGACGTGTTCGACCGGGCGGGGTCCGGCATCGTGGTCGTGAACGACTTCGTCCTGCCCCGCCGAAGCACCGAAGGGGTGAATGCGTTCCGGAGCAAGGGGACGTTCGCACACACAGTCGCCCATGCTAACAAGCACCTCCGTCTCCGCCTCTCGCTCCGTGGCCACACCTTCCTGTTTCCACTTGCCGATGTTGTGGCCCAGGTGGGCCGAAACCACGCCTTCAACTGGCGCACGCATTACCGTGGGCACGTGACGTGGTCTGACACGCTCATGGCGGCAGTGGCGGAGCGCTACGTAGGCTTCGCTTTGGCCGCCATCGGCAAGGCCACCAAGTGCATCGTGCTCGATCTGGACAATACCCTTTGGGGAGGCGTGCTCGGTGAGGACGGACCCGGCGGGATCGCCCTTGGGCCCCAATGGCCGGGCAGCGAGTACGTGGATTTCCAGCGCGAGTTGCTCGACCTCCAGCGGCAGGGCATCCTGCTCTCGCTGTGCAGCAAGAACAATGAGGGGGAGGTGCTCTCCATCCTGCGCGAGCACCCGAGCATGCTCATCCGTGAGTCTCACCTGGCAGCCTATCGAGTCAACTGGGAGGACAAGGCGACCAACATTCGCGCCATCGCCCGCGAGCTGAACATCGGTCTCGATCACATGCTGTTTATCGACGACAGCCCACACGAGCGAGAATGGGTGCGACGGCAAATCCCTGAGCTGCGTGTGCCGGAGTTACCGGCCGACTCCTCGCAGTACGCCACTTGGGTCGGATCACTCCCGTCGCTCATCGTGCTTCAGCAGACTGCTGAGGATACGCGGCGCACCGCACAGTACAGTGAAGCCCGCGAGCGGGAGGAGTATCGCTCGGCCACTGGCTCACTGGAGGACTTCCTCCAGGGGCTGGTGTTGCAGGTGCAGATCGAACCGCTCACTGACGACACGATGAGTCGCGTGGTCCAGCTTCTTGCCAAGACGAACCAGTTCAACATCACCACGCGGCGGCACGACGAGACCACCATCAGACGGCACCTCAGCGCTGCCCATTGGCGAGTGTATACGATGCAGGTCGCTGATCGCTTCGGGGACTTCGGGCTCACCGGGGTGTCCATAGTAGCCACGGCGGCCGACCACTGGAGGATCGACACGTTCTTGCTGAGTTGCCGCGTCCTCGGGAAGTCGGTCGAGACGGCGCTCCTGGCGCGGATCGCGGCCGATGCCCGTCAGGCGGGTGTGAATAGACTGGTGAGCGAATTCATCGATTCCGGGCGCAATCAAGTCGCGTCCCAGTTTCTGGCGAACCACGGGTTCACTCTGATCGATGACGGCCAGTGGGAGCGGCCGCTGGCCACTCCCGGCCCGGAATGGCCGTCCTGGATACAAGAGGGGCCTCGTACGCGATATCCCGAAGGTCCCAGGGAGGCAGTGCCGAGATGACTCCGACCGACGAGATCCCCGCTAAGCTCCGCGAGATCCTTGCCCAGGTGCTTGGTGCCGCTCAAGACGGGATCGGACCAGGTTTCTCGGCGGAGTCAGCCCCCGAGTGGACTTCACTCAACCATCTCATGCTGATCTCGCAGTTAGAGAGCGAGTTCGGGGTCTTCTTCACCAATCAGGAAGTCCAGCAGCTCACGTCCTTCGACCGTATCCTGGCAGCACTCGCTGGCCGCAATCAAATCGATAGCTGATCCATCGATGGCTGATCCATCGATGCTACCAGCGGCCCGATGAGGCCACTATGTTGAACGTCGTCCTGAGCGGGCTGGACACCCCCTCGCTCTGATCGACCAGCGCAAGCAGCGAACGTGGTGTGAAGTAAGAAGTACGGGGCGTGGCGCAGTCCGGTAGCGCGCCTGCTTTGGGAGCAGGAGGTCCCGGGTTCGAATCCCGGCGCCCCGACTCGCAGTACCGGAACCCGCCGTCGGTCCCGAGGGGTGGTGGACGAATGGGTGCCGCTCGAGCGTGAGCGTGCTCCGGTGCCGGAACGACAAGACCTGATCATCGTCGCCGCCCGATGCCCAACCGGCCTCGGGCGGGATATGTTTGGGGATCTGCGCCTGTAGCTCAACTGGATAGAGCACCGGCCTTCTAAGCCGGTGGTTGGGGGTTCGATTCCCTCCAGGCGCGCGTCGCGTACGTCACCGAAGAGCGCCCATGCCAGAGCTCACCGGTCCGCTCGATCCCTCCGACAAGTCCCGCGGAGTCGCCACCGCGCTCGCCCTCCTGCTGGGTCCGTTCGGCGCCCACCGTTTCTACGTGGGCAAGACCGGGTCGGGCGTGCTCATGACCGCGACCCTCGGCGGGCTCGGCCTCTGGTGGCTCTACGATGTGATCGTCGTCGTCGCCGGCGATTTCCGGGACGTCGAGGGCCGCCGGGTGAGCCGCTGGGACCCCGAAGCCGGCGGTGTCCACGGCACCGAGGTGCTGATGCAGGAGGTGGACCAGCTCCGCGCCGAGGTGGCGGAGCTGGCCGAGCGGCTGGATTTCGCCGAACGCCTTCTCGCCGCGCCCCGCGACGCGGCGACTTCCGTCCCTCCCCGGCGATCCTGAATGGACCCGATCGAAACCGTCGCCGGTCGGCTCCTGCCCCGGCGGGAGGACCTCCGTGCCATGCTCCGGCTGGCCGGACCGGTGGTCGCCATCCAGGTCGGCATGATGCTGATGGGGGTGGTGGACACGGTCATGGTGGGCCACGTCTCCGCCGTGGCGCTCGCCGCGGTGGCCCTCGGCAACCTCTACTTCTTCGGGCTCGGCGTGTTCGGGATGGGCACACTGATGGTCCTCGACCCGGTGGTCGCCCAGGCCGTCGGGGCGCGCGACGATCCCGCCGTGGCGCGGGGCATTCAGCGCGGCCTCCTGATCGCCCTGATGATTGGGGTTCCGGCGACGCTGCTCCTGCTCCCGGCCGAACAGCTGATGACGCTGGCGCGACAGCCGACCGATGTCATTCCCCAGGCGGCGGCCTATGCCAACCGGCTCGCCCCGGGCGTCCTCCCGTTCTTCTGCTTCATCGTTTTCCGGCAGAGCCTCCAGTCCATGCATCTGACGGTGCCGATCATGATCGCCATCGTCGTGGCCAACCTGGCGAATGCGGCACTCAATTGGACGCTCATCTTCGGGAACCTCGGGGCGCCGGCGATGGGTGTGTCCGGATCCGCCTGGGCCACCACGATCAGCCGCTGGCTCCTGCTCGGGCTGATGCTTGCGCTCACCTGGCGGCGGCTTCGCCCCCATCTGCTGCCGGTGCGCCCGGAGATCTTCCAATGGGCGCCCCTGGGCCGGATGCTCAGGCTCGGCATTCCTATCGGCTTCCAGTACACCCTCGAGTTCGGCGCCTTCGCCTTCGTGGCTCTGATGATGGGCTGGCTCGGAACCCGGGAGATGGCCGGACATCAAGTGGCGATCAACCTCGCCTCGCTCACCTTCATGGTTCCCCTCGGCGTGGCGGACGCCGCCTCGATCCTGGTGGGTCACGCCGTCGGCCGCGGCGATCTGCCCGGCACCCGTGGTGCGGCGCGGGCCGCATTGCTCGGCGGCGTCGGCTTCATGAGCTGTACGGCAGTGGCATTCCTGACCCTGCCCGAAGCCTTCGCCCAGCTCTATACCGAAGAGGCCTCGGTGCTCGCGATCGCGGTCTCCCTGATCCCCCTCGCGGGCGTATTCCAGGTATTCGACGGGACCCAAACAGTCGCCGGCGGCATCTTGCGCGGGTTGGGCGAGACCAAGGTGGCGATGCTGGTGAACCTGGTGGGGTACTGGTTCTTCGGCCTGCCGGTGAGCTACACCCTGGGCTTCGTGATGGGCCTTGGTCCGCGAGGCCTCTGGTACGGCCTCGTCCTCGGGCTCGCGGCCGTGGCCACCATTCTGCTGGTCCGGGTCCGCCTTGCCCTTGCGCGGGAACGGCGCCGGGTCCTGATCGATCATCCGGGTCTGGAGTCGGCGCTCGGGGCATGAGGTAGCGATCCGCCCGGACCGGCTCTCCCCGGAGATGTGGGGTCTCCGTCGAGTGCCGCTCCAGGGCGGATCGCGCCCCCTCGCGCGGTCGCTGCTAGCGGGAGGTCTCCTCCTCGCTACCCTCTTCCGCCTGGACGTTGATCACGCTCTCCGCCAGCGCGGTGAGGCGCTTGTCCGTGGTCTCCTCTTCGTCCAGGTTCTGCCCCAGCAGCTCGTGGGCCTCGTCGTAGCCCAGCATCTCGGCGTAGGTGCAGACACAGCCGTAGGCGGCGATCTCGTAGTGCTCGACTTTCTGGGCGGCCATGATCAGCGCCGCGTCGAGAACCTCGGGGTCGGCATCTTCCTCGAGTATTTTCTTGCCCTCTTCGATCAGTCCGGCCATGCCCTCGCACTTCTTCCCCTTTACCGGCTGGCCGAGCAGCTTGAAGACCTGCTCCAGCCGCCCGACCTGTCCCTCGGTCTGGACCCGGTGCTCTTCGAACGCGGCCTTGAGATCCGGATTGGACGCCGCTTTTGCCATCTTGGGCAGTGCCTTGAGGATCTGACCTTCGGCGTGATAGATGTCCTGCAGTTCGTGGACGAGCAGATCGTCCAGCGAGGAAAGCTTGGCCATACCGTTCTCCTCCGAATCGAAAGACCGCCCGTTGCCGGGCTCCGGGAATGCGACACAGCTTCCGGCGAGGCGGAGAAACCTAGGACGCGGACATGGGCCTGACCGTGTTCTGCGTCACCGGCATGCGGCGTCCGTGAGGCTCGGCGGCTAGCGATGCAGACGACACTGGCCGCGCTCGCGGTCATCACCGTGGGCTATGTTTTCGCCTACCTCATCTTCGATCGGCTGCGAGACCGGTACGGATACGTGGGCGGCGCCGAGTACGTGGTGATCGGGTTCCTGCTCGGGCCACGGGTGACGGGGCTGCTCGACGCGGGTCAGGTCCAGGACCTGACGCCGATCGTGAGCCTCGCGCTCGGCTGGCTGGGAATGCTGCTGGGTACCTACTTCCGCATTCCCGCCATGGCGTTGCTGGATGCTGCCAATCTGCGGGTGGCGCTCGCCGAGGCCGTCGCAACCTTCGGTATCGCGCTGGCCGCCCTCTTGGCCGTGTTTCGTTATGTCGTCGAGGCTCCCTGGCCGGATGCTGCCGTGCTCTCCGGCACCCTGGCCGCGGTCGCGACGCTGAGCTCTCCCGTGGCCGTTGACGCCGTCGTGGAGCGGCTCAGGGTGCCTTCCCGCGTGCCACCGGTCCTTCAACTCACCGCCCGGATGGACGCCCTGGTTGCCGTCGTCGCGTTCGGACTGGTGCTTGCCATCTTCCACCAGGGGGACGTCGCGCCCGGCGTCCGGCCGCCCACCCCGACCGAGTGGGCGGTGATCAACGTCGCGGTCGGAGTCGCGTCGGGCGTGCTCTTCCACCTGTTTCTGGGCCCTCGCGGCCATTTGGACGAAGGACGCCTGTTCGTCGCTCTGGCGGGGGCGATCGTCGTGGCCAGCGGCGCCAGCTATTACCTCAATCTCTCGCCCATCTTCACCAACCTGGTGCTCGGAGTGATCCTGGTGAACAGCGGCGGGGCGCATCGCGACGTCGCCCGGCTGCTGCTCAGCACGGAGCGCCCGGTATACCTCGCGTTGCTGCTGTTCGCCGGCGCGGCCTGGAGCCCCGGGTCGGTCGATCTCTTGTTCATCGCTCCGCTCTTCGTGCTGATCCGGGTGGGCGCCCGCTTCCTGGGGGGCGCGATCGCCGGCGGGCACGTCGCGCCGCCCGAACTGCGGGCAGCCGGGTTGGGGCGGGGGCTGCTGGCCCTCGGCGGCCTGGGCGTGGCCCTCGCGGTCAACTATGGGCAGGTCTACCCGGACCTCTACCCCAGGCTCGTGCTCACCGCGACCTTGCTCGCCGTCCTCCTGTTCGAGATCGTGGCCAGCAGAGAGGCCTCGGCCTTCATTCTCGGCCTCGACAGGAGGGCTGAACACGCGGCGGCCGGAGAGGATGCCGCCGACGTGCTCGAGCCCATGCCGGGACCCGGATGATCCGGCGGCTGGTCGTCCTCACGTTGCTGGTGGGAGGCGCAGTCCTGCTGGAGCCTCTTCGCGTGCCGACGGAGGGCGTCATCGCCCCCCGGTCGCTGTTCCTGTTCGGCATCCTTCTCCTCACCGCCGACACCTTCGGCGCCCTGGCCCACGACCTCGGTTTCCCGAGACTGGTGGGGTATCTGGTGGCGGGCCTCGCGCTGGGGCCTTCGGTGCTGGGGATCGTGCCACCGGGCGTGCTCCAGGACCTCTCGACCATGAAGCAGCTGGCGGTGGGCCTGATCGCCCTGCTGGCCGGCGGGGAGCTCAGGGTCCGGGACCTGGTCGAGCGGTATCGCACCATCGCATGGATCCTGGCGCTCCAGACCGCGGCGGTAATGGTCGGGCTCACGGCGTTGGTGCTGCTTCTCCGGACCTGGATTCCGTTTCTCGAGCGCCTGGAGTTCCCGGCGATCCTGTTCGTTGCCCTCCTGTTCGCGGCGACGCTCACGGTCAACTCCCCGATGATCACCCTGGCCTTGCTGACCGAGACCCGGGCCGACGGGCCGCTGGCTAAGACCACTCTCGGGGTGGTGTTGGTGGCGGATGTGCTCGTGGTCCTGATATTCACCGCGGCGTTCAGCCTGGCTCAGGCGAGTCTCGGCGGCGCGACGGCGAGCGCCGCCGAGACGCTGGTCCGGCTTCTCCGCGAGGTGGTCGGCTCGATCCTGGCGGGCGCGCTCATCGGCGGGGTGCTGACCCTCCATCTCCGGTTCGTCCGCCGGGAGCTCGTGGTGTTCGTGATCGTGCTCGTGTTCGCCACTGCCGCGGCGGCGCAGGCCCTTCATTTCGAGCTCTTGCTGAGCCTGCTGGTGGCCGGGTTCCTGGTGGAGAACGTGGCGCCGGTGCGGGCGGAGCCGCTGGTGGAGATGCTCCACGTCATGGCGGTGCCGGTGTTCGTGATCTTCTTCGCCATGGCTGGGGCCGATCTGCGGCTGCAGACCTTCCAGGATCTCTGGCCCATGATCCTGGCGGTCGCGCTGGCGAGGATGGGACTGGTGTATGCCGGCAGCAGGGCCGGCGCGCGGCTGGGGAAGGCGGAGCCGGTGGTGGCGCGCTACGCCTGGACCGGTCTGGTGAGCCAGGCCGGGGTGGCCCTCGGCCTGGCCACGATCGTGGCGGACCGACTGCCTCGACTGGGACTCGCCATGCAGACGATGATCGTCGGCATCATCGCGTTCAACGAGTCGGTGGGGCCGGTGCTGTTCCGGGGCGGGCTGGATCGGGCGGGCGAGATAAAGTCGCGATAGGTCGGATGCGAAGGGTTGACCTCGCTGGGCCCCTCGGGTACTATTTGCGCCCGCTCCGAACCCGGGTCCTCGGTGGACCTGTTTGGCTGGGTGGTGTAGGTGGGCGAAGACCGCAAGATCTCCGAATCCCCCTTGACATAGCCCGGCAGTTTCGGTAATCTTTCGGGTTCGCCGGAATCTAAGTGAGTTGGTGCCCCATGCGGGTGGCCGGACCGCTGGAATTGATTGGTCTGGCTCGGTTTACCCCTTGACCCAGGCGCCAGTCTGTGGTATAGTTGGGGGCTCCGGAATTCCAAGACTCCGGTCGCGAATCCAAATTGCTCTTTGACAAGTGACGTGAGCTAGTAGTGATGGGAGTGCGGACCCTCTGATCCGCGGGTCGCAGAGGCCTGCGGGTAGGGTTGAACTCTGATCAAACGTGATTCGGACGGCAGATATGTGTCGTTCGACCGAGCTGTTCAAACACTCATTGGAGAGTTTGATCCTGGCTCAGGACGAACGCTGGCGGCGTGCCTAACACATGCAAGTCGAACGGGACCGGGGGCAACTCCGGTTCAGTGGCGGACGGGTGCGTAACACGTGAGGAACATG
>DATBJH010000066.1:0-3819 GCA_036556505.1 Gemmatimonadales bacterium | reverse complement strand
GGTCGAAGCAGGCATCGTCGACCCCACGAAGGTCGTGCGCCTGGCACTGGAGCACGCGGTGTCGGTCGCGGGCGTGCTGCTCCTGGCGGAGGCCACGCTCACCGAGCTGCCCGAGCCGAAGCCCGAACCCTCGATTCCATCCCAGGATCTCTAGGAGGGGTGAGCCACCATGCGCCGACTCTTGTTGGCTTGCGGCATTCTCTCTTCGCTGCTCTACGGAGCCATGCTCGTCCTGGTCCCGCTGCAGTGGGGCGACTACAGCTCCGCGGCTCAGACGGTCAGCGAGCTGTCTGCCATCGGTGCTCCCACCAGATCGCTGTGGGTTCCTCTGGGCATGGTCTACACCTTGCTCTTCGCCGCCTTCGGATGGGGCGTCCGGATCGTGGCGGGACCCAGCCGCGCCTTGCGCGTCGCCGGGAGCGTGATGATCGCTCACGGCTTCCTGGGCCTCTTCTGGCCGCCCATGCACCTCCGCGGAGTCGACTTCACGCTGACCGACGCCCTGCACATCGGGTGGGCGATAACCACGCTTCTCCTCATGATGCTCGCGATGGGATTCGCGGCGGCAGCACTGGGCGGGCGCTTTCGCCTCTACTCCATTACGACGCTGCTGATCTTCGTGGGGTTTGGCGTCCTGACCGGACTGGATGCCCCGCGGGTCGCCGCCGATCTGCCTACGCCGTACGTCGGGGTCTGGGAGCGGATCAACATCGCCGCCTACCTGCTGTGGGTCGCGGTGCTGGCCATCGTGCTGCTGCGGCGCCGTGAGCCCTCGCCCCGATCCGGCCGATCCGTGGCGTCCATCACCGCGACGACGCGGGTCCACGGGCTGGTCGCGCCCGGCTTCGAAGAAGTACGTGCCGAGTTCGAGCGCAACTTCGCCGAGCGGGGCGAGATCGGCGCCGCCGTCGCGGCGTACTGGCGCGGCGAGAAGGTGGTTGACCTGTGGGGCGGACGCCGCACGCCCGACGGCGACCAGCCCTGGAACGAGGACACCGTGGTGGTCGTCATGTCCTCCACCAAGGGGCTGTCGGCGATGACGCTGGCGCTCGCCAACGCGCGCGGCTGGCTCGACTACGAGCACCCGGTGGCCTCCTACTGGCCCGAGTTCGCGCAGAACGGCAAAGGCGGGATCACCGTGCGCCAGCTGCTGGGCCACGAAGCCGGGCTGGTCTTGCTCGACGAGACGCTGACGATCGAGAAGGTGCACGACGTCGACTACATGGCGCGGCTGCTCGCGCGGCAGAGGCCGGCCTGGCCGCCAGGAACGCGTCACGGCTATCACACGATGACGGTCGGCCTCTACATGCAGGAGCTGATCCGGCGGGTAGATCCCGCACACCGCACGCTGGGACGGTTCTTCCATGACGAGATCGCCACGCCGCTGGGCCTGGAGTTCCATATCGGGCTGCCGCGAGAGATCCCCGACGAGCGCGTCGCACGGGTCAAGCCGCTCTCCCGCTGGCGTGGCCTCCTCGCGTTGCGCTACACGCCACCAGCCGTGACCATGAAGATGATCCGCCCGGGTTCCCTGCTTCGCCGGTCGTTCGGGGGGCTGGACGTGGATCCCAACGACCGCCGTTATCTGGAGATCGAGGTGCCCGCGGGCAATGGTGTGGGCACGGCGCGCGCCATCGCTCGGGCCTATGCCGCATTCGCCGCCCCCGGCGGCGAGCTCGGCATCACGCCCGAGACCTTCGCCCGCATCACCGCGCCGCCCGTAGTCGCATCCCCGATAGACGAGGTGCTCGGCCTGCCGAGCTACTTCTCACTCGGCTTCCTGCGGCCCGGTCCGGAGGTCGCCTTCGGCTCGACCGGGCGGGCGTTCGGCTCGCCCGGCGCCGGTGGCTCGTTCGGGTTCGCCGATCCCGACGCGCGGCTCGGCTACGCCTACGTGATGAACAAGCTGGATTTCTACCTGGTGGACGACCCGCGGGAGAAGGCATTGCGGGACGCGGTGTATCGGGCGCTGCGGAGACTGCCGGCTCGGATTCCGGCTGACGAAGCAGGGGCCGGCACCTGCGCTAGCGCCCGGTGTAGTGCGTCTCGATGACGTGGAGGAGGAGCTTCCGTCCTTGCTCGGTCGTCGCGGCACCGTCGCGGGCGAGGCTCTCTTCCGCCAGCCGCAGGAATCCCGCGAGCTCGTGATCCCGAATCACGTCGTTGGTCCAACGGCTGAAGTCGCGGTTCCGCGCGTGGTGCCGCAGCACTTCCGGCTCGGCCCGACTGATCTCGTGGTGGAAGTCGGCCATGCTCGCCGCCACTGCACCGGTGAGCCGATCCTTTCGACGGAAGAAGAAGCGCTGGTGATAGGGCAGCTCGGAGTTCTGGTACTTGTGCCAATGGCGGACGTGCGGGCTCGCCCGGGGATCGGTGACGAACCGCTGGACCGTCCGCCGATCGAGTAGCAGTCCCTCGAATTCTTCCTGCGCTGTTGCGGTCGTCTGTTTCTCTGTCGATATCGGTGCGAAGCCCGCCTGCCGGAGACAGGTGGCGCTGATATCGTCGCTCCCCCGCAGAACGACGGCGAAGTCCATTGCCGCGACGGTTTCGCCGGTCAACTGCTCGGGACGCCAGGTCACCGCGCACACGCCCGCGGCCGAAGATCCCGGACCGAGGCGGAGAAGGGAGGCCAGGTCCGGCACCAGGTGGGCTTCGTCGAGCACGATCCAATGGGGTGTCCCGTGTCGCTCCCGGTGCTCCTCGAGGGCGGCGAGTATCCGCCGGCAGGCATCGGTCCGCTCGGCAGCCCGGAGCGAGAGGTCCACGACCACGCTGCCCAAGCGGAGGAGGCGGCTGAGCTGCTCGGCCGAGGGCGGGGGATCCTCGCCACCCACCAGCACCAGTCCGCGGAGCGCCTCCAGGCCGATGTGATCCCCCTCCGGATCGATCACGCAGACGCTGTATCCCATCGTCACCAGACGTTCCGCGAGCAGGCCGGCGATGTGGGACTTCCCGCTCTCGGTTCCGCCGGTGACGAGGAGGTTGACCTGGGAGCCGGGGATGGTGACCGGGGCGCCGTCGGCGCTCCTGCCCAGCCGGACCTGCCAACGCTTGGGCTGCACCCGGATGTCTCCCCGGAGCAGCGGGCCACCCAGGAGCTCGATCACGCCCCGGCCGGCCCGTTCGCCGAGGACCACATCGGCGTGTTCCTGAAGGGCCGGCACGGCATTCGCCACCGCGACGCCCAGTTCGCAACTCTCCACCAAGGAATGGTCGTTCTCTGCGTCGCCCACGGCGACGGCGCTGTGGCCCGAGACGCCGAGCTCGGCGAGCGCCTCCAGCACCCCGGTCCCCTTGGATATCCCCGGTGGAAGCGCCATCAGGGCCCCCCGGTTGCGCACCAGCTGGACCTCGAGGCCGAGTCGGGCGATCTCCTCCAGCACGACCTGGTCGTGGATGGCCTGGGTCGCGAGCAAGACTTCGCCTCGCTCCACCGGAACGCCGCGAGCCTCCAGGGCGACGGCCAGCTCCGGCGCGACCGGCGGCCCGACGGGCCGGCTCCCGGTTCCGGGCAGCCAGATGATACCACCGTTCTCCGCCACGATCGCGTCGAAGGCGCGCTCCGCGTCCGGGAAGCTCGCCAGCAGGCTCCGGAGAATTCTTCCTGTGACCAGCACCACGCGCCGTCCCGCGCCACGCGCACGACGGATGGCCTCCAGCACCGTCGAGTCCGGCGCTTCGGCCTCGGTCAGGGTGCCGTCGTAGTCCACCGCGACGGCTCGGTAGTAGCGCGACATGGCGTCATGTGTGCATGCGGGCGCCGGAGGGAAGGCTGAAGGCTGGATGAAGATCTCTTCCAAACGCGAGCCTTCACCG
>DATBJH010000065.1:0-6244 GCA_036556505.1 Gemmatimonadales bacterium | reverse complement strand
GGCTGGAGCAGCGCCTGCGCCGTGGGCCCCTGGAGCGCGAGCAGGCCCACCTCGTCGGAGATGTCCTTGAGCCGGACGTTCGCGCCGCCCTTCTGCTTGACGATGTGCTCCCAGGCACGGGCGACATTCGAGGCGTTCACCACGATCATCAGCTTGTCCTCGAACCGATAGACCGTGCAGTCGTCCACGAAGGTGCCCTCGGGGGTGAGGATCGCGGAGTACTGCACGCCGCCCGGCTCCAGCGCGGCCACGTCGTTGCAGGTGACCCGGTTGACCAAGGCGTTGCGGTCGGGGCCCGTGACCTCGAACTCGCCCATGTGGGAGACGTCGAATATGCCGGCACCGGTGCGCACCGCGTGGTGCTCGGCGAGGATGCCGGCGTATTGCACCGGCATCTCCCAGCCGGCGAACGGCACGAGCTTGGCGCCCAGGGACTTGTGGACGTCGTAGAGCGGGGTGCGGCGGAGAGATGAAGTGGTAGTCATGGTCAGTATGGCCCCTTCGCTGCGCTCAGGATGACACTCGTTCCTTGCTTCGCATCAACGTCGCCATCAGCGCTTTCTGCACATGGAGCCGGTTCTCGGCCTGGTTCCAGACCCGGGACTTGGGGCCCTCGATCACGCCCTCGGAGACCTCCTCCCCCCGGTGGGCGGGGAGGCAATGGAGAAAGATGGCACTCGGGTCCGCGGACGCCATCAGGGCCTCGTCCACGATATAGCCCTGGAAGGCGCGGGCCCGCACCTCCTGCTCCTCTTCCTGGCCCATGGAGGCCCACACGTCGGTGTTGACCACGTGGGCTCCGCGCGCGGCCTCGCGGGGATCGGTGGTGAGAGTGACGCGGGTGAGCTTGCGGTTCCGCTCCAGGATCTCCCGGTTCGGCTGGTAGCCCTCGGGACAGGCGAGCCGGAGCTCGAAGCCCAGCACGCCGGCGGCATTGAGCCAGCTGTTGGCCATGTTGTTGCCGTCACCGATCCAGGCCACCGTCCTCCCTTCCCATCCGCCGAGGCTCTCGCGGACGGTGAGCAGGTCGGCGAGCACCTGGCAGGGATGGAGCAGGTCGGTGAGGCCGTTGATGACCGGGATTGAGGCGAAGCGCGCCAGCTCCTCCACGTCGGCGTGATCGAACGTGCGGATCATGATGCCGTGGAGGTAGCGCGAGAGCACCCGCGCGGTGTCGCGGATGGGCTCGCCCCGGCCGAGCTGGATGTCGCGGGCGGAGAGGAAGAGCGCGTGCCCGCCGAGCTGGAAGGCGCCGACCTCGAAGGAGACGCGGGTGCGGGTGCTGCTCTTGGCGAAGATCATCCCCAGCGTCTTGCCCGCCAGCGGCCGCTCGGCATAATCCCCTCGCTTCATCTCGGCCGCGAGGTCGAGCAGGTCGAGGAGCTCGGAGCGGGTCAGGTCGGGGATGGCGAGGAAGTGGCGTGGGGCGGTCATGGCGAGCCTATTGTAGTCGCCGCTTTCGCCCTATGGAAGCCCGTCGCCGTCTACTCTCCCCAGGCGAATAGCAGCCGCGCCTGGATGCCCCAGATCACCCCCATCTCGCTGCCCGACGTGCCCCCCGTAATCCGACCGTACCGAACGGCAGGGCCCAGGGAGAAGATCCCGGTGCCTACCATGGCCGCCGCCCGGAGCCCGGTGAACGTCCCGGTGCACTCGGAGCAGTCGTCGGCCCACCCATAGCGCAATAGCGAAGGCCCGGCCTCCAGATGCACCTCCCGCGCGGGATGCACGCGCACGAAGAGCTCCACGCCCAGCGGCTCGACGAAGGAGCTCTCGAAGGAGTTCCATGGCTCCCACGCTCCCCAGAGCCCACCACCGATGCTGAGCTTCGGACCGACCCGGCGGGCATAGGAGAGCCCGCCCTGGAGCATGCCGACATCGAAGGCGAACTGATTCTTGCCGATCGTCGCGTTCTGGGCGAGTGCGGGCGTCGCGCTCGCCAGAAGCAGCAACGGGAGAATGCTCGAGTATCTGGTGCCGGGCTGCATGACTCACCTCCCTAAAGCGGTGACGTGATCAGTCCTTGCCGGCGACGGCTCCCACGAGAGCGCCGATCCCTGTCCCCAGGGCACTCCCTCCCACGATGAGCCCCACGGTGCATCCCGCGTGGCCCTCCTCACAGCTGGGACCCACCACCAGTCCGGCGACGAGGCCGATCGTGAGGCCGATTCCCAGTCCTACCAGTGCTCCTTTCCCGGCGGGTCCGAGTGCGGCCGCCGCGACCGGCTGGGGCTTCGCGTGCTGGTCTCGATCACGAAGCCGTGCAGCGGCCGCGAGCTGGACACAGAGCGCGTCGGTGGAAGTGGGGGAGCTGCCGGCGAGGCATACTGCCGGCGTCTGGGCGGCGGCACCGCCGATGGAGGCCAAGGCGATCAGAAGCAGCAGCATCGAGCACCTCCGGAATGGAAGTGCCGAATCATCTAGCTTCGTCCCGTGACCGGAGCGTGACTTGGTGGGACTCTAGGGAAGGTTCAGGCTCTGCCGGATGCGGGCGAAGCGGCGGTCGCTGCGGAGTCGGTCGAGGCGGGGGTCGAGGTCGAGGTACACCACATCACCGGCGCGGTCCTCCACCGCCTCCTCGAGCCAGGCGAACGCCCGGCGCCGGTCGCCAAGCGCCTCGGCGATCCCGGCGAAGAGATAGGGCGAGACGTAACGATCGGCAGTCGAGGAGTCGAGCCGCGCGAGCACGCCGAGGGCCTCCTCCGGCCGGCCGGCCAGCGCGTGCACCCGACCCAGCGCGGCCAGCGCGTCGGGATCGTCGGGCGCGCGGTCGAGGGCCGCACGGTCCTGGGACTCGGCCAGCTCGTAGTCGCCCATCACCTCGGCCAGGAAGCCAAGCAGCCGGCGGGTCTCCGCGCGGGAGGTATCCGCCGCGAGCGCGCGATCGAGGCTCTGGCGCACTTCCGCGTAGTTGCGGAGGTAGAGCTCGTGCCAGCCGAGGTGCGCGATGCTCTCGGGATCGAGCGGGTCGAGCTGGAGGGCGCGCTGCGCGTGCCGCAGCGCTTCGTCCGGCCGGCCGGTGGCGAGGAGGAGGCGGGCGTAGGCGCGGTGCACGTCGGCGCGGTTGGGATTGATCGCGATCGCCCGCTGGAAGGCGGAGTCGGCCGCGGGCCAGTCGCGGTCATAGAGAAAGTGCACCTGCCCGAGCGCGGCGTGGGCGCCGGCGAGGGAGCTGTCGAGCGCGAGCGCCCGGATCGCCGCCGCGCGGGCGGCGGGCATGGCCTCGGACGGGCGGGCGCCCTGGGTCAGCGCGCGCTGCACGTGGGCGGCGGCGAGACCCGCCCAGGCGGGGGCGAAGCTCGAGTCCAGGCCGATCGCCTCCTGATACAGCACCGCCGCGCGGGACGGGTCGGCGCCGGGCCGGGGCGACATCGCATAGCGCGCCCACAGGTAGGCGAGGTACGCCTGGAGGCTCGCGGGGGACCGCACGCTGTCGGTCCAGTGCTCGGCCCCGGGGACCCGGAGCGTCGCCACCACCATGCGCACGATGTCGTCCTGCACGGTGAAGATCTCATCCCGCGGGCGCTCGTAGGTCTCGCTCCAGAGATCGAACCCCTCACTCACGCTGACCAGGTGGACCGAGAGGCGGAGCTGGTCGTTCACCTGACGCACGCTGCCCTCGAGCACCGTGGCCACGCCCAGCCGGCGGCCGGCATCCTGAGGGGCGCCATCGGAGCGCTGGAGGGCGAAGGCGGAGGCCGGAGAGGCGACGCGAAGCCCCGGCACCCGTCCCAGGGCCGCGGTCAGCTCCTCGGTCACTCCGTCGCTGAAATACTCGGCGGCGGTGTCGGGGCTCGCGTTCACGAAGGGGAGGATGGCCACCGAGCTGGGCCGGGGCTCCGGGGCCGCCGCGACCGGCGTGGGCACGGGGGCGGTGTACCGGAGCCAGAGGGTGAAGGCCAGGAGGCCGAGGACCGCGAAGGTGAAGAAGGCCCAGCGGGGAGAGAGGCGGCGCAGCATGAGCGAGCGGGCGCCGGCAGCGAGTGCCCGAGTCGGGGGGTCGGTCACGTTGGCCACGGGTAACTATAGACCGGCCGAGGCGGCGGCGACCAGCGGCCCGGTGCCCGCATCTGGCCCCGGCAAGGCCGGGGGCGTACTGTAGAGGACGGCCATCCTCGGCCCCATGCACATGGGCGGTTCCATGCACAGCCCAGCTCGTTACCGGCGTCACCCTGTCCGGGGCGCCTGCGCGTTTCTCCTCCTGTCGTGCTCCAGCTTCCAGACTGCCCTGGCTCCGGCGCCCCCGAGTGTCGGGGACGACTCGGTGCCGGGGCAGGTGCCCGATTCGCTGCTCCGGGAGGCCATTCGGCACGGCGACCTGATCGTGCTCGCGACACCGGTGGACATGGTCTCCAACCACGGCTTCATCACGCCCCACTTCCAGATGGGCGCGAAGGAGACCTGGTACGACGTGAAGCTGACGGTGGACTCGGTGCTCAAGGGGAAGCTGAAGGGCGCCAAGCGGCCGGATTACGGCGGGATGCCGGCCCTGTTCGTCCCGCCGGCCCCATTCGGCCGACTGGAGGCGAACGAGATCGTGGTCCAGTATCCAGCCGTCACCACAACTCAGAGCGACTGGGCCGGGGCGGTGTCAATGGTGCCTGGCGAGCGGGCGATCTTCATCTTCAGGCGCTGCTACTACTGTCTACCGATCAGCGGCGTGGCGCACGGGCGGGGGCCGTACTACAAGGCCAACCCGCTGGTCGCGGTGGGGCGGGCGAGCAAGCTGCCGGCGACGGAGTGGGGGCGGCTGGCGCGGCTGGCGGAGAAACAGTGAGGTTACGCGGATGAGGATGAGCACCGATCTGCTCGCCGGCCTCCAGGAGCATCTCGGCTCCAGGTACAGCCTCCGGGAAGAAGTGGGACACGGGGGCATGGCCAAGGTCTATCGGGCGGAGGATCGAATCCGCGGGCGAGACGTCGCGATCAAGGTGTTCCGCCCTGAGCTGGCCGCCGCGCTGGGACGCGAGCGGTTTCTGCGGGAGATCCGTATCCTGGGCCGCCTGCAGCATGCCAACATCCTTCCGCTGCTGGACTCGGGTGGCGGGGGCGGCAGTCTCTACTTCATCGCGCCCTACATCGCGGGGTCCCTCCAGCGGCGGCTCGAGCAGCACGGGCCGCTCCCGCTGGCGGAGGTCACCGCCATCGCGCGCGACGTCGCGGCAGCGCTCGACCACGCATGCCAACATGATGTGATCCACCGGGATGTGAAACCCGGGAACGTCCTCCTCGACGAGGGGCGAGGGGTCGTGTGCGATTTCGGTGTGGCCCGTGCGCTCGAGGTGGCGGGCGGCGAGCGTCTCAGCTCGAGCAGCGGCTTCGCGATCGGGACGCCCGCCTACATGAGCCCCGAGCAGGCGCTGGGCGGCGAGGTGGACGCACGGACGGACGTCTATGGGCTGGGGTGCGTCCTGTATGAGATGCTCATCGGCGAGCCACCGTTCGCCGGGCCGACGCCGCAGGCGATCCTGGCCCGCTCATTGTCGGGCGAGGTCCGGCCGCTGAGGACGATCCGGCCCGAAGTGCCGGCGGTGATGGAGGCTGCCATCAAAGCGGCCCTCGAGAGCGACCGGGACCGGCGGCCGAGCACCGCGGGGGAGCTGCTGGGGCGCCTCGAGGGCGGATGAGCGGGACGACTACAGGATATACCGCCGCAGGTCGTCGTCGTTGATGATCCGGCTCAGCCGCTCCCGCACCTCGGCGGCGTCGAACCGGAGCTGCTTCTGGGGGAGCTCCGGCAGCTCGAACAGCACGTCCTCCATCAGCGCCGCCATCACCGTGTGCAGCCGCCGCGCGCCGATGTTCTCCATCCGGTCGTTGGCGACGAACGCCACCCGCGCCACCTCCGCGATGCCCTCCGTCGTGAACTCCAGCGTAGCCCCCTCCGCCGCCACCAGCGCCTGGTACTGCCGGGTGAGCGCGTTCTCCGGCTCGGTCATGATCCGCACGAAGTCCTGCTCGGTGAGCGGCTGCAGCTCGACCCGGATGGGGAAGCGCCCCTGGAGCTCGGGGATGAGGTCCGACGGCTTGGACACGTTGAACGCGCCGGCGGCGATGAAGAGGATGTGGTCGCTCCGCACGTAGCCGTAGCGGGTCTGGATGGTGGACCCCTCGACGATCGGCAGCAGGTCGCGCTGGACGCCCTCGCGGGAGACGTCGGGCCCGGCGGCGTGACCCCGCTCGCCCGCGATCTTGTCGATCTCGTCGATGAAGATGATGCCGTGGTTCTCCACCCGGTCGAGCG
>DATBJH010000064.1:0-31579 GCA_036556505.1 Gemmatimonadales bacterium | reverse complement strand
GGACTTCGGCCCCTATTCCACCTATGGCTGGCATCCCCGGGCCGTCGCCGTTGCCCTGGCCAACCTCCGCTACCTGACGCGCCACCGGAAGAAGCTTCTCCAAAACGCCACCCAACTCGGCCAGTACTTCTTCACCCGGCTCTCTCAAATGAGCTTCAAAGGCAAGGCCACCATCCGCGGCAAAGGCTTCGCCATCGGCATCGAAGTCGAAGACGAGACCTACGCCTCCGAGGTCGGCGACACCTGCCGCAAAAACGGCCTGCTCGTCTCCGCCGAGGAAGACGTCCTCATGCTGTTTCCCGCACTGACGATCACGCGTCAAACCGCCGAGCGCGGGCTCGACATCTTGGAAAAGTCTCTTTAGCCGGCGGAGCTGAGCCCGGAGGACGTCATCGACGAGGTGGTGCTGCGGGCCTACCGCGAGTTCGTGCGGGAACCGGAGTGGCGGAGAACAGCGACCTGGCTCGAGCGGCTGACGCGGGAGCAGCTCGCGACCGAGTGCCGGCCTCTCGAGGGGGAGCGCGAGCGCTCGATCCACACCGAGGAGGGCATCCCAGCGACTCCGCCGACGGAAGAGGCCTCCACGCTCGGTGAGGCGGCGTACCTAGCTGCCGAGCCGTACAAGGTCGGGGTCAAACGAGAACTGAGCACAAGGAAGCTCGTGTGCCACGTAGAAGCGCTTGGCTGAGAGCTCTTCAGATGGGCGGGCCCTCATAGCCGACTTGCTTCCTCCGGCGAGCCAAGCGGCGTGAAAGAGGCAAGCGTGAGTGTGTTATCGCCCGACCATGGGAGTTATCACGGCTCACCGCTTCGCGTCTCGTGCCACGTCAGGAGAGCGTCAAGGGCGGGGCACAGCGCCTGTCCCCACGGCGTGAGCGCATACTCGACCCTGGGCGGTACCTCGGCATGCACGATCCGCCGCACCATGCCGTCGCGCTCCAGCTGTCTGAGTTGCTGCGCAAGCATCTTCTGGGTGACGCCTGGAATCGCGCGCTCGAGCTGCGTGAACCGCAGCACCTTCCCACCGAAGAGATGAAACAGGATTACCAGTTTCCAGCGTCCGCTGACGTTCCCGATGACCTCAGCGATTCCTGCCGCCGCAGACTCGGGCGTGTGTTGCACCTTACTCACGGGTAAGTCCCCCACTTTTTCGTGCGTTCTTCCGAGGCGCGCACGCGCGCTTAGGAATGAAGGGCACAGCGCAACTCGCCTCAATAAGACTGGAGTGAAGATGAAAGTTGAATTGCCCAAAGCGATCGCGAAATACTTCGCGGCGGACCGGGCTGATCCGGACGCCGTTGCCGACTGCTTCACAGAGAATGGCGTGGTGGTTGACGAAAGCCACACGTACACCGGTCGTGAAGCGATCAGGCGCTGGAAGGCGTCGGCGACGGCGCGATACAAATACACGAGCAAGCCCATCGCATCCGAGCAACAGGGTGGGAAAATCGTGGTCACCAACCGCCTCACGGGTGATTTTCCCGGCAGTCCGGTGGACCTGCGGTACAGCTTCGAACTCGACGGGGACAGGATTGCGGCGTTGGAGATCACGTCGTGAGCTTCGACCTGGGACTCGGGACGGCGGGCGCTCGTGACCGGCGGAACCAAGGCGTCGGGGCGGCGGTCGTTGCCGCGTTCCGTGATGCGGGAGTGCGGGTGATCACGACCGCCCGCAGCGTTCCTGAGCGACCGGCGGAGCGCGTCCGGTTTGTCGCGGCGGATGTGTCCACGTCGTCGGGGTGCGCCGCCGTGGCCGCGGCGGTGAAGGAAGCGACGGGTGGCGTGGACAGCATTGTGAACGTTGTGGGCGGTTCCACGGCGCCGGCCGGCGGTTTCGCGGCGCTCGGGGATGTCGACTGGGCTCAGGCATTGGATCAGAACCTGATGTCCGCGGTGCGGATCGATCGCGCCCTGCTCCCCGCCATGTTGGAGCAGGGCAGCGGTGTCATCATTCATGTTACGTCGATTCAGGCACGGCTTCCACTCCCCGAATCGACCACGGCGTATGCTGCTGCCCAGGCCGCGCTGTCGACCTACAGCAAGAGCTTGTCGAAGGCGGTTTCGCCCAGGGGCGTTCGGGTGCTCCGCGTCGTCCCTGGATGGATCGACACGGACGCGGCCGGCGGGGTTCTGGATCTGGCAGGTCCGCTCGATGGAAGAGGCGATCGAGTGGGCCAAGCGGTGCCCCAACCCGATGCCGGGTCCGAGCGACCTTGAGATCCGCCCGATCCGGGAGTCGGAGGACTTCGGCCCCGAGATCACGGCGGGGGTGAACGAGCTTCGCGCAAAGATCGCGACGAACACCAAGTAGGACGGCGCCCCCGATGCACTGCTGCACAAGGTGGTCGAGCATATCCCAGAGGACTACGTCCCGCCGCAGAAAGGCGTTTGCTAAGCTGGCCGACAGAGCTGGGGCGGGGCCGGCATAGTCTCCGGCGGCAGTTTGCGACGGAAATGAAATCCGCCCCGGTCACGGATCGCTGCGCGTGGGAGGCTGGAAGAGTCCGCAGACGGTGCTGACGTGCTACCAACGGTCCGATTCGGCGTCCATGCAGCAGGCCCTGGCGGCCCTGCGACGGCTCGAAGCCTGACGACAACGGACAACACAACGGACAACATGGGGGTGAAGATCACAAAAATGAGCGCCCCGCGAGCAGCGAAATACCCGCGGGGCGCAGAGATAAAAAATGGGCCTGGGTAGAGTTGAACTACCGACCTCACGCTTATCAGGCGTGCGCTCTAACCACCTGAGCTACAGGCCCCTAAGGGACGACAAATCAAGCGGTTTGCTCTGGCTGACGCAAGCCCCAAGATGGCCGGTGCCCCAAGTCCTGAGTCGCCTACTGGGCCTCGGGCAATGGCAGCGCCGGTGCCACGCGATTAGGGGTGGCTGGGGGTATCACGGGTGGGCGGATGCCGATCCCCGTGAGCTCGCGGCCGATGTTGAACAGGGCCTGGGCGCCGAACGACAGCGACGTCCCGGTGACGACGGTCCCCAAGTTGCGATCGTGATTCCAGGCGAGCCCGGTGAGGTTCTCGGCGTAGTGCGCCGCGATGCGCGGGACCGCAAGCGCCCGGCCACCGCCGTCGCGTGGGTCGGTGAAGGTCTCGACCAGCGCGTGGACGACGCGAGGGCCTAGTCCACGGCACTCGCAGAGGTGGTATCGTGTGTCCGTGCCGAAGTGCATGGCCGCAGCCAGCCCGTGACGGACGCTGATCCCAACCGCCCGCTTGGTGGCCCGGAATGCGAGCTCGTCCGTCAGGTCGGTGCCATCCTCGTTTCGAAGCCGCCCGAGCACCGCGCCACCTGCCACCCAGGCAAGGCCGCGCGGATTGGCGAGCTCGTCCAGGTACGCGCTGGCCCGGGCATTCCTCGGCGTAATGCGCATCGGCGACGGCGTTTGCGCCGCGGTCTTGGTCACGGCAATCGTCGCCAGGGCAACGGTCATCGCGCAGCACCGGGTCGCCCTGCTGGGCACGGTCCAGCATGAAACCTTCACAGCGTGTCTGCCTCTATTTGCCGATTAACGACGATCAGGGGAAAGCAGCGACCCCTCGCTGCCTCCCGACAGGCATGCGGAAACTAACCGCGCTTCCCCCGAAACAGTTCCCCCCAGTTCACTTCTCGCACAAGGCGGAAAGCTGTAGCTCACCTCGACGCGTGACGAGCCTGCGCCGCAAAAGCCCGCGTTCCTCACCCCTGCTCGGCAGCAACCGGCTCGAGAGCCGGGTCCGCCTGTACGCCCAGCGCCCGGCGGATGCCGTAGGCGACCAGGAGCACCACACCGAACGCGCAGACGATGAGCGGTCCAGTCGGCAGGTCGTACCGGAACGAGACCCACAGTCCCGCCGCCGACGCCACCACCCCCGCGATCCACGACGTCGCGGCCAGCGCACCCTGACGCCGGGTGAACTGGAAGGCGACGGCCGCCGGGACCACCAGGAACGAGAACACCAGGAGCACGCCCGCGATCGGCACCGAGAACGTGATCACGATTCCGAACGAGAGATAGAAGAGGAAATCCCACCACCGCACGTTCCAGGCACGCGCCGCGGCGACTTCGGGATGGAAGGAGATGGTGAGGAACCTGCCTCGGAGCAGCCAGTGGAAGAGTCCGACCAGAGCGTAGATGACCGCGAGACGCGCGATCACCGGCCAGGTCACCCACAGCAGACTGCCTACCAGGATGTCCTTGATCGCCTCACCGCCTCGCGGCGTGCGATCCGCGACCAGGATCGCCGCCGCCGAAGCCACGACATAGACGATGCCGATGATGGCCTCCTGCGGCACCCGGCCCCGCGCGTGCGTTCGGGTGAGGGCGAAGATGACGGCGCCCAGCGTGGTGAAGCCGAGCGCATACAGGAAGGCCGCGGTGGAGTCGGGCTGACTCCCGGCCAGGATCGCCACCGCGCTCCCCAGCGCCGCCATCTGGGCCAGCGACAGATCGACGAATATCACCTCACGCGCGATCACGTGCAGCCCCAGATACGAGTGGATCGCGACGATGATCAGGCACGCCACCAGCGGTGGCAGAAACAGGCCGAGGTCCATCACGAGGCTCCCTTGGTGAGGGCGACGTCCTTGTAGGCCGCCGTGAGACCGTTGATCCAGCTGCTGATGAGCTCGAAGTAGGTATTGACCCCCGGCTCCCCTTCGGCGTTCTCGGAGACGATGACCGCCTTCGCGCCGGTCCGCTGGGCCACCTGCTGGATCTGCTTACGGTCGAAGTAGTTCGAGGCGAACAGCACCGGGATCTTGCGCTCTTTCATGAGCGCGATGACCTCCTGCACGTGGCCAGGTGTCGGCGGGATGCCGGGCTTGGCTTCGATGTAGGTCACGCAGCTGATCTTGAAACGGTTGCTGAAGTACGCCCACTCCTTGTGATAGCAGGCCATCTCCTTGCCGCGGAGCACCTGCGCCTCCTCCAGCCAGCCGCCCAGGCGGTCCATCAGCGGCTTGCCCTGGTATTTCTGCACCCCGAGGAAGCCGTAGAGCTTGTCGCTCTGGAGGAGACTGAACGCGGTCGCCGGAGTGAGGATCTGCACCAGCTCCTGGCCCATTGTGGCTTCCAGCACCCGTCGCTCGAAGTCCTGCTCCCGCTGCGCGAAATACTGGGCGTCCTGGGGCGAGACCTTCTGCAGTCCCGCGAGGATGTTGCGAGCGATGATGATGCCATTCAGCGGATCGGTGTGGATGTGGGGATTGCCGTCCACGTGGATGTCACCCGCCGACCGGCTGAGGTTCGTGGGTACCTCGAGCAAGGTGATGCCCTTGTATGCGGCGACGTAGCCCGGCCCACCCTCCTGGATCTTGCGGTTGCCGGCTCGGTCGAGCAGCGCCGGCACCCAGAGCTCCAGGTCGAGACCGGTGGTGACGAACAGGTCCGCGTTTCGCAGGAGCGAGACGAAGCTCGGCTTGGGCTGAACGAAGTGGGGATCCTCGTCTCCCTTGGCGATCGAGGTGACGCTTGCGCGGTCGCCCACGAGCTCCCGGGCGATGGCGCCGTACGTCGGAAGACTGGCCACGACCTTGAGGGGAGCCGTCGGCTCCGGCCCCGACGGAGCACCAGCGAGCGCGGCGGCGAGCAGCAGCATGGGAGCCAGCATCGGGAAATCCTTTCGGGTGCCGTATTCAGTAGGTTTCGTGCTTGTGGGGACCCATGGCCCAGACGGCCTGGAAGGTCAGCAGATTCCGGGTCCCCTCGAGATCGCTGTCCCGGTGCTCGCCCTCCAGCCGCAGGTAGACGAACTCGCTCTGCCACCAGGTGATGTTCGGGATCAGCCGCCATTCCGTGTCCTCCAGCCCACGGGGCGACTCGGCGTAATCGTAGCGCGCGCCGAAGATCCAGCGACGGCTGGTGCGCGCGTTGAGGTCCAGGAACGCGCCGTAGCGGTCCGTGCTCAGGCCGAGATCCGTGGCGTGGAGTCGGTACCCCTCGGCGCGGAAGGTGACCTCCTTGCGGGTCCCGGACTCGGGGGGGCGGTACGTCAGGCGAAAATCCAGGCCCAGGAGCCGGCTGCGGAGATCGGCGTCGTCGGTGTTGCCGCCGGTCCCCGTGAAGCCGACCTGGGTGTACGTGCTGCGCGACAACTGCCAGAAGTTCTGCAGCCGCAGGAGCGGTGTGAACGGATGCCCGTCGCCGTAGAGCGGCTCGCTCGACTGGGTCGTTCCCTGGAGCCAGACCTCGTGGGTTCCACCGGCGATGGATACCGGCAGCGCCGTGTAGAGCGACAGGCCGATACCGGCGAGGCCCTCCTCGCCGAGGAAGCGCTGATAGACCAGCGGGTATTCGGTCTCCGGCAGGGCGTGGAGATGCCAGCGGTTCAGGTCGCCGAGGGGCTGGCGGAACTTGCCCAGGTCGGCCCGGATGCGACCCGGGAGGCCGGCATAGTAGATGTAGCCCTCCTCGACCCCGACCTCTTCATCCTCGAACGTCAGAAAGATCTTGGTCTTGGAGTACGGGTCGAGATCCGACTGGAAGCCGAACTCGAACTCGCGGGCCTCGGCGTTGACGTGCTCCGGCCCCTCATCCTGGGCGAACAGGCGAAAGTCACCGGTGGCACTGATCTCCGGGTTGAGGAGGTTGGCGCCGCGCGGCCCTCCGGTCGCCGCCACCGCGGTGGATTCGGGTCTCGCCGCGCCGGGCAGCGTGTCCGCGCCGGCCGGCTCGGCGGCGCCGGCCGCGGCCGCCGCGGCGGCGCGCAGTGCCGCGAGGTCATCGGTGGTATCGGCCGGCTCGCCCTCGGGGGCGGGGGCCCCAGCCTGGCATCGGGCCGAAATCGTGCGCTCGAGCCGAGCGCTGAGCTGCTCCAGGGCGGCAGCCAGGCTGTCCACTGCCGGCGGCTCGCCGGGGCGACGCGCGGGCAGCTCGACCGCCGGGCCCGTGGGGCACCGGCCGGCCTCGAGCGAGTCGAGCCGCGCGGTCAGCCGGATGACGGCCTGGTGGAGCGAATCGGCCTGGGCCTGCTGCGGATTCTGCCCCCACGCCGAGTATGGGATAAGCACCATCGCGGCGGCCGCCCACGCGGCCGCGCGGAGTACACCTCGCATCCCCGATCTCCCAATGGGAAAGGTTGCCCACCGCCGGTCAGGCGAGGGTGTTCCAGTTCCTGTGAGTCGCGGTAGTGAAAGCGGTTAAGCGGGGAGAGCGGGCGGCGCGCGAGGGTGCGGCAGCAGCTCGAGATTGGCCGGACGCGGGGCCAGCGCCGCTAGCGGCAGCTCCCGGGACGGCGAGGTTAGCCGGAAGCGGAGGTCCAGCGATTCGGCTTCGGTGGAGCTGGGGAACCTGGAGTCCAGCTTGCAGAGCTCTCCGTGGCAGTGCATCCCGGAGGGCTCGTAGTGCGGTTGGGCGGAGCGTGAAGGCCCCAGCCCGTGATAGAGGAGGACGTCGAGGAGAGGCATGCCGCCGCCCCCGCCTAGAACTACGACGCTGAGCACAGCGGCTTTCAGGACTCGGAGCCATCTCCGGGACATGGGGCTAATATAGGCCGGCCGGGGTCACTTCTCTTCTTCGTCCTCGTCGAAGTCCTCGAACTCCTCGAGATCCTCGTCGTCGAAGTCGTCGTCGTCCTCCAGCTCCTCGTCGTCCTCCAGGTCCTCGTCCTCGTCCTCGTCGTCGTCGAAGGCGAACCCGTCGTCCTCGAAATCCTCGTCGTCATCGAACTTCCGACGCAGCGTCGAGTCGAGGGCCTCCAGCGACGTCTCCCAGGCCGACATGATGTCCTCCGCCAACAATGAGTGTGATCCCGCCATGTCTCAGGACGCGTCCGCCACCCGGGCGGCCCGGGCGGCCTTCTTCCGGTCGTTCGCCGTGAGGACCCGTTTCCGCAGGCGAATCGTCTTGGGAGTGATCTCGATGAGCTCGTCCTCCTCGATGTACTCCAGCGCGTACTCCAGGGTGATCTGCCGAGGCGGCTCCAGGATGACGTTCTCGTCCGAGGCCGTGGTCCGCATGTTCGTCAGCTTCTTTTCCTTGGTGACGTTGACGTCCATGTCGCCGGGCCGGGAGCTCTCCCCGGCGATCATCCCCTCGTAGACGAGGTCCCCCGGCGAGACGAACATTTGCGCTCTCTCCTGGAGGTTCCCGAGAGCAAACGCCACGACGCTGCCCTCGCGGTCCGCCACCAGTACCCCGCGCTTACGCCCCGCCAGGGGACCGGCCCAAGGCCCGTAGTCCATGAACCGGTGGTGCATGATCCCGGTGCCCCGGGAATCGGTCAGGAACTCGGAGCGGTAGCCGAACAGGCCCCGCGAGGGGATCCGGAAGGTGAGCCGGACCATCCCCTGCCCCGGGTTCCGCATCTCGATCAGCTCGCTCCGCCGCGGTCCCAGCTTTTCCATGACGACGCCCATGTGCTCCTCGGGCACGTCCACCGTCAGCTCCTCGTACGGCTCCTGCCGCTCGCCGTCGCTGCCCAGCTTGGTGATGACCCGCGGTCGCGACACCTGGAACTCGTACCCTTCCCGCCGCATGGTCTCCATCAGGATGCCGAGGTGGAGCTCGCCGCGGCCGGAAACGGTGTGCGTGTCCGGGCTGTCGGTCTCGTCCACCCGGAGCGCCACGTTCCGCTCCAGCTCGCGGTACAGCCGGTCCTTGAGCTGCCGGCTGGTGACGTACTTTCCCTCGCGCCCCGCGAACGGGCTGTTGTTCACGATGACGTCCACCGAGATCGTGGGCTCTTCCACAGCGATCCCCGCGAGCCGCTCCGGATGCTCCTCCGCCGTGAACGTCCGCCCGATCTCGATGGTCTCGAACCCCGAAAGCGCCACGATGTCGCCCGCCTCTGCCTCGTCCACCTCCACCCGGTTGAGCCCGTCGAAGGTGTAGAGCCGGGTGACCCGGTTGCGCTCGAACTCCTCGCCCTCTACCAATCCCGGTTCGCCCAGCGGCAGCAGGGCCACCTGGTCGCCCACCTTCACCCGGCCCCGCTCGATCCGCCCGATGGCAATCCGCCCCAGGAAGCTGGAGAAGTCGAGGGTGGAGACCAGCATCTGGAACGGCCCCTCGGGGTCGCCCTTCGGCGGGGGGACATGATCCAGGATGGCCTGGAACAGAGGCCGGAGGTCGGTGCCCGGCTTCGCCAACTCGGCCGTGGCGGTGCCGGCACGGCTGGAGGTATAAAGGAAGGGCGCATCGAGCTGCTCATGGGTGGCATCGAGATCGATGAACAGCCCCAGCACTTCGTCGTGCACCCGCAGCGGCTCGGCATCGGACCGGTCGATCTTGTTGATGGCGACGATGGGCCGGAGCCCGAGTGCCAGCGCCTTTCGGGTGACGAACCGCGTCTGCGGCATCGGCCCCTCGGCAGCATCCACCAGGATCAACACCCCGTCCACCATGCGGAGGATCCGCTCGACCTCGCCGCCGAAGTCGGCGTGGCCCGGCGTGTCCACGATGTTGATCTTGGTGCCTTCCCAGCGCACGGCGGTGTTCTTGGCCAGGATGGTGATGCCCCGCTCGCGCTCCAGCGGGTTGGAGTCCATCACCCGCTCCTCCACCTGCTGGTTGGCGCGGAACGCCCCCGCCTGCCGCAGCATCTGGTCCACCAGGGTGGTCTTGCCGTGGTCGACGTGTGCGATAATGGCGAGGTTGCGGATCAACGGGCTTTCCTGTGGCTCCACCAGGGTTTGGAACGGTTGAGGCCCGGGGTCCGGGCCTCCGCGGCGCATATATAGACGACGCCTCCGGATGCCGCAAGACGGGATGGCGCTAAGACGGTGGGGCGGAAGGTGCGCGGCTACCGCCTTACCGCCCGTGGTGGTGGTGATGCGCCCGCGGCGTGGCATCGCCCCACCGGGGCGCCAGGGCCGACACCCGGGCGTCGTCGCAGCCCTCGCACCCGTGCTCGACCTCGAGCTGGATGGTGACGTGACCGATCCCCAGCCTCGACATCTCGGCACGGATCCCGTCCAGCACTCCCGGGTGGGCCTCCAGGTCGGGGACGACCGCGTGGCCGCTCATGGCGACCATGCCGCTGGTGACGGTCCAGACGTGGAGATCGTGCACCGCCGCGACCCCGGGCACCCCGAGCATCCGGCGCTGCACCTCCGTCATGGAGACGTGGCGGGGCACCGACTCCAGCAGGATGTCGGTGCTGTCGCGCAGGAGCCGGCCCGCGCCGACGAGAATAAGGATGGAGAGGAGGATGGAGACGATGGGATCGGCGAGCGTCCACCCGGTGAGCGCGATGATCACGGCGGCGGCCACCGCGCCCACCGAGCCGAGCGCGTCCCCCAGGACGTGGAGGTAGGCGCCCCGAATGTTGAGACTTCCCTCCCGCTGGGAATGGAGGACGGCCAGGCTGGTGAGATTGACCAGCAGACCCGCGCTCGCCACGGCGAGGAACAGGCCGGTGCGCACCGGCTGGGGCTCCTGGATCCGCTGGACCGCCTCGACGACGACCATGGCCGCGATCCCGAACAGCGCGGCGCCATTCACCAGCGCGGCCAGGATCTCCCAGCGCAGGTAGCCGTAGGTCTTGGTGTTGTCCGCCGGACGCTGGGCGATCCATGCGCTGAGCAGCGACAGCCCGAGGGCGCCGACATCGGTGAGCATGTGCCCCGCGTCGGCGAGCAGCGCCAGGGATCCCGACACCCAGCCGCCCACGGCCTCGACCACCATGAAGGTTCCGGTGAGGACGAGCACCCAGCGTAGGCGGGTCTGCTGCTGCGTTGTCGCCATGCCCGAATCCTAGCGCCTCATCAGGTCTTGTCACGCACGCGCGGGTCTGCGGTGCATGCCCGAGGGTGAGAGGGTGCCTGGCCAGCGACCTCAGCGTGCGCGCATCCGCACCGCCTCGGCATGCCCGTAGAGCCCCTCCGCCTCGGCCAAGGCCACAATGGCCTCGGCGTCCGCCGCCAGCCGCTCGGCGGTGTAGCGGATAACGCTGGTCCGCTTCACGAAGTCGTAGACGCCCAGGGGCGAGGCGTAACGGGCCGTGCCTCCGGTGGGCAGCACGTGACTGGGACCCGCGAGATAGTCGCCCACCGGCTCGGGCGTCTGGTCGCCCAGGAAGATGGCCCCGGCGTGGCGGACCCCACCGGCGATTCGCTCCGCTCCATCGGCCAGGATCTCCAGGTGCTCGGGCGCGCGTCGGTTGGCCACTTCGATGGCGTCGCGCATGTCGTTCACCACGATGACCGCGCCGTTGCGCTCCAGCGCCACCCGTGCGATCGAGGCCCGCGGGGCGGCGGCGAGCGCCGCCTCCAGCGCCGCGGGGAGCGCATCCGCGAGCGCCACGTCGGTGGTGACGCACCAGCTGGCGGCGTCCTCGTCGTGCTCCGCCTGCGCGATCATGTCGGCCGCGACCCGGGCCGGTGAGGCGCTCCCGTCGGCGATGATGAGGACCTCGGTGGGCCCGGCGATCATGTCGATGCCCACCTGGCCCACCACCTGACGCTTCGCCTCCGCCACCCAGCGGTTGCCGGGCCCGACGATCTTGTCCACCCGCGGGATCGTGGCCGTGCCGAAGGCCAGCGCGGCCACTGCCTGCGCACCGCCGATCCGGAAGATCCGGGTGACGCCCGACAGGGCGCACGCGGCGAGGACGACATCGGTCACCCCGGCGGGCGGCACCACCGCCACGATCTCCTGCACCCCGGCGACCAGCGCCGGCACCGCGTTCATGATCACCGACGAGGGGTAGGAGGCCTTGCCGCCCGGGACATAGAGACCCACCCGGTCGAGCGGCGTCACCTTCATCCCTACCATGCTCCCGTCCGGAGCCTCGAGCCGGAATCCCTCGTCCCGTTGGTGGTGGTGATACTCCCGAACCCGATCCACTGCCTGACCTAATGCGCCCCGGAGCGCCGGATCCACCCGCTCGAGCGCTCCCTGCCACCGGGCCGGGTCCAATTCCCACTCCCTGGGTGCCAGGTCCACCCCGTCGAAGCGCCGGGCGTACTCCCGCACCGCCTCGTCGCCGCGCCGGAGCACGTCGTCCAGGATCCGGTGGACCGTCTCCCGGGTGGAGGCATCGCTCCCGGCAGGGTGAGGCAGCAGCGGGTCGAGCGCCGAGAAGGGCGGGACCGCCAGCCGGCGGATCAACCCGCTCACTCGCGGTAAGACCGCATCGGCATTACGCTTGAAGCGTATGGAACCGGCAGAGTCACCCTCGATTCTCCTGGGCCTGGGCGCGGTGGTGGTGCTCGTGCTGGCCAACGCCTTCTTCGTGGCGGCGGAGTTCGCACTGGTCGGCGCCCGCAAGACCCGACTGGACGAGCTGGCCAAGGCCGGGGACGGCAAAGCTAGGTTGGCCCGCCGTGCGGTACAATCGCTCGACCGCTACATCTCGGCTACCCAGCTGGGCATCACCCTCGCCTCCCTCGGCCTGGGCTGGATCGGCGAGCCGGCGCTCTCCCACCTGATCGAGGGCGCTTTCACCTGGTTGCCGGCTCCGGCCGCTGCCATCGCCACCCACGCGGTGGCTTCGGTCATCGCCTTCATCATCATCACGGTCCTCCACATCATCCTGGGCGAACTGGTGCCGAAGGCGCTGGCGCTGCTCTACCCCGAGGAGATCAGCGGCTGGGTCGCGGCGCCGCTCATGGGGTTTGCCTGGGTGATGTCGCTGCCGATCGCGGTGCTCAACGGTACGGCGAACCGGCTGCTCCGGCTCATGGGCATCAACCGGCCGGGCGAGACGGAGCGGCTCCACTCCCCGGAGGAGCTCAGGATGCTGGTGGAGCAGAGCACCGAGGGCGGCAGCCTCCTGCAGCAGGACGCGCGGCTGCTCGAGGGCGTGTTCGAGTTCAGCGAGAAGACGGCGCAGGAGGTGATGACGCCGCGCACCCAGATGGTGGCGCTGGAGGCCGACCTTCCCGTGGAGGCAGCCGCGGACGTGGTCGCCGAAGCCGGGCGCTCGCGCTACCCGGTCTTCACCGACTCGCTCGACGAGATCGTGGGCGTGGTGCACGCCAAGGACCTCCTGGCCGCGCTGCGGTCGCGGCCCGGCGGCCGGGTCCGAGACATCATGCGGCCGCCGCTCTTCGTGCCCGGCACCCGGGAGGTCGAGGACGTCCTGGCCGACATGAAACGGCTCAAGACCCACCTAGCCGTGGTGCTGGATGAGTACGGCGGGACCGCCGGACTGGTGACGATGGAGGACCTGCTGGAGGAGATCGTCGGCCCGATCTACGACGAGTACGATCCCCAGGAGGCCCGGGCCCGCGTCGGCGGCGCGGTGATCGACGGAGCGATGCCCATCTCCGACTTCAACTCCGAGTATGGCGAAAGTCTCGACGACACCGACTACACCACCATCGGCGGGTACGTCTTCGGCCAGCTCGGCCGGCTGCCCCGAGCGGGCGACCGGGTCAAGGCCGGCGGGCACACGCTCGAGGTGGTCGAGATGGAGGGCCGGCGGGTGAAGTCACTCCGCCTGCATCAGGCCGGGCCGGACGCGAAGCCACAGGCCGAGTCCCCGGTCGCCGGCCGGGAGAGTCGCGCCTCCTGAAAGGCGCGCCGGTGAGTCTCCGGGAACAGCCCAGGGCGGAGCTGAGCACTGCCCTGCTCGACCTGGGCTACCGCCTGGCCGGCGTCAGCACGCCGCAGGAGGCGGCGCGCATCATCGCGGCCGCCGCCCAGGACGTGCTCGGCTGGGACGCGTACAGCCTCGACCTCTACTCGGCCGACACCGGCACGGTGCGGGCGGTAGTGAGCATGGACCGGGTGGGCGACGGCGAGCCGGTGGATGTCCCGCACGCCTATCCCTCGGGCCCGGCGGGCCCGATGACCCGGAAGGTGGTGGCCGAAGGCGCCCAGCTGATCCTGCGCGATGAGCCTGCCGAGGGCGGCGAAGGTCTCACGCCCTTCGGTGAAGTCGGCCGCCCGTCGGCGTCGCTCATGTTCGTCCCGGTGCGGCACGGGCAGCGGGTCGCCGGCATCCTCTCGATCCAGAGCTACACCCCGCGGGCCTACGACGCCGGCGACCTCGCCGTGCTGCAGACGCTGGCGGATCACTGCGGCAGCGCGCTCGAGCGACTCCGTATCGAGGGCGCGCTCCGCGAGAGCCGCGAGCAGCTCCAGCGGGCGGAGGGCATCGCGCTGGTCATGACGGCCCACGTCGCGCTGGACGGCCGCTGGCTCAAGGTGCCCCAGAGGTTGGGGGAGCTGTTGGGCTACAGCGAGACGGAGCTCCGAAGCCGCACCGTCCTGGATGTGACCCACCCGGAAGATCTCGCGGCCATCGAGCACGAGCTGCGAAAGCTGGTGAGCGGCGAGGTTCGCTCGTCCGACCACACCGTGCGACTGCTCCGCCGGGACGGCGGCACCATCTGGGTGTCCGCCAACGCCTCGCCGGTGGAGAACGCGGCCGGAACTCCTCTTTACTTCCTGGTCTACATCCGCGACGTCACCGAGCGGAAGACGCTGGAGGAGCAGCTGCGGCAGGCGCAGAAGATGGAAGCGGTCGGTCAGCTGGCGGGCGGCGTGGCCCACGACTTCAACAACCTGCTGACCGCCATCATCGGCAACGCCGAGCTGCTGCTGCGGGAGATCGAGACGGAAGACCCGCGGCGGCTCGACGTGCTGGAGATCAACCGGGCCGCGCACCGGGCGGCGACGCTGGTGCGCCAGCTGCTCGCATTCAGCCGCAAGCAGGTGCTGCAACCCCGGGTCGTGGACCTGAACGCCGTGGTGACCGACCTGAGCACGATGCTGCGTCGCATCATCGGCGAGCACGTGTCGCTGCGGCTCGAGCTGGAGCCTGACCTGGGGAAGGTGCTGGCGGACCCGGGCCAGCTGGAGCAGGTGATCACCAACCTGGCGGTCAATGCCCGCGACGCGATGCCGTCGGGCGGCACGCTCGCCATTCGTACTGCCAACATGGACGCGGACGAGGTTCCGGGACAGAACCCCGAGTCCATGCCCCTGCTGGGGCCCCTGGTCGAGGTCAGCGTGCGCGATGACGGCGTGGGGATGGACGAGCGCACCCTCGCGCGCCTCTTCGAGCCCTTCTTCACCACCAAGGAGCTGGGCCGCGGCACCGGGCTGGGCCTCGCCACGGTCTACGGCATCGTGCGGCAGAGCGGCGGCCACATCAGGGTGAACAGCCGGCTGCACCACGGGAGCACCTTCACCGTGTATCTCCCGAAGGTGGAGGGACCGGGCGAAGGCCTCGACGAGCTGCCCGGGTGGATCGATCAACCGAGGGCGGCCGGCACCGTGCTGGTGGTGGAGGACGAGGTGTCGGTCCGCCGCCTGGCCAGCCGGGTACTGCGGGCCCGCGGATACCGGGTGCTGGAGGCGAGCGACGGCGTCGAGGCCCTGCAGCTGGTGGACCGGTTCGGCGGTCCGCTCGACCTGGTCCTGACCGACATCATCATGCCCGGCCTCAGCGGTCCCGCGCTGGTGGAGCGGTTGCTCCCCGCCACGCCGGAGCTCAAGGTGCTGTATATCACGGGGTACTCGGAGGACGCGATCCGGGAGCACGGACTGCTGCCCCAGGGCGGCGCGCTCCTCGAGAAGCCGTTCACCGCCCACCAGCTGGCCGAGCGGGTCCACACGGCCCTCGCACGGACGGAGACCTAGATGCTCAACGTTCCGGCAGCCACGCCCCCGGGAGCGCTCGATCTCACGGGGGATGCCGCCAGGCGGCGCCGCGGGCTCCAGCGCGGGGCGGTCGCGGTGCTGGAGCGCGCCGGGTACGAGGAGCTGCTCCCGCCCACCTTCGAGTACGAGGACACCTTCCTCCGAGCCGGGGGCACCGGTGTGGCCGAGCGGCTGCTGCGCTTCCCCGACCGCGATGGGCGGGTGCTCGCGCTCCGCTACGATTTCACGTCCAGCGTCGCCCGCATCGCCGCCACGACGTTCGCGGGCGCCGGCCTGCCGCTCCGGCTCAGCTATTCGGGGCGGGTGTACCGGCAGGAGCCTGAGCGCGGAGGTCGTCCGCGGGAGACGCTTCAGGTAGGCGCCGAGCTGCTGGGTGATGGGTCGCTCGAGGCTGACGTGGAGATCGTCCGGCTGACCATCGAGCTGATCCGCACCGCCGGGCTGGGAGACTTCCAGGTGAATCTCGGTCACGCCGGTGTGCTTGCCCCCGGGCTGGCCGCGTTGGAAGAGCCGTCGCGCGCGCAGGTGCGCCAGTGGATCGACCGGAAGGACCGCGGCGGACTGACTCGCGCGCTCGCCGGGCGGACCGATGACGCCGCGACACTGCTGCACCTTCCCTTCGTGATCGGCCGGCGGGAAGCGCTGGAGGCGGCGCTCGGCGCTACGCCGGCGCCGGCGGTCGCAGGGCTGCGGCACCTGCTCGCCCTGGACGACGCGCTCGGCCCCGCCGAGCGGGGTCACGTGGTGTACGACCTCGGCGAGGTGCGGGGACTCGACTACTACACCGGCGTGCACTTCGAGGTGTTCGTCTCGGGCACGGGACGCGCGGCCGGGGCCGGGGGCCGTTACGACGAGCTGATGGGTCGCTTCGGCCGGCCGATGCCCGCGGTGGGAGTTTCCCTCGATCTCGACGCCATTGCCGAGGTACCGCTGTGAGCCGGCTCCGGGTGGCGCTCGCCAAGGGGCGGTTGTTCGAGCCGTCGGTGGAGCGCTTCCGGGCCGCGGGTATCGACCCTGCCGGCGATGCCGGACGGCGGTTGCTGATCCCGTCGAGTGATCCGGAGATCGAATTCCTGGTGGTGAAGCCCGCCGACGTGCCGGTCTACGTCGAGTCCGGCGCGGCGGACCTCGGCGTCGTCGGCACCGACGTGTTGCGCGAGACCGGGGCCGACGTGCTCGAGCCGCTGGAGCTGGGGTTCGGCTACTGCCGGCTGGTGGTCGCCTCGCCGTCGCAGGTGCGCTACCCCCAGCTCGACGGCGGGATCACGCCCCGCGTCGCCACCAAGTATCCGAGGCTGGCCCAGGCTCACTTCGCGGCTGCAGGCCGGCCGGTGGACATCATTCAGGTGAACGGCTCCGTCGAGGTCGCTCCGCTGCTGCGGCTCTCGCACTGGATCGTGGACCTGGTGGATACCGGCAACACGCTGCGCGCGAACGGGCTGGTGGAGCGGGAGACGATTCTCGAGTGCGGGGCGGTGCTGGTTGCCAATCGGGCGAGCCAGAAGCTGAAGCTGGAAGCGTATCTCAGGGTGATGGAGCGGCTGGAGGCGGGAAGGCGGTAAGGCGGTCGGGCGGTCGGGCGGTCCGGGCCTACCCTGTCATCCCTCGTCCCTCCGCTCCTGAGGTAACAGGCGAGGCTCAGTCCGCCCGACCGCCCGACCGCCCAACCCCACCGCCAGCTCGATCGCCCGGCGCATGCTCCCGGCGTCCGCCTTTCCCAGCCCGGCGATGTCGAACGCCGTCCCGTGATCGGGAGACGTGCGTGGGAACGGCAGCCCGAGCGTCACGTTCACCGCACGACCGAACGCCGCCACCTTGATCGCCGTCATCCCCACGTCGTGATAGGGCGCCAGCACGGCGTCGAACTCTCCCCGCATCGCGCGCACGAACACCGTGTCCGCCGGGAGCGGGCCCGCTGCCCCGATGGCTTCAGCGGCGGGGCGCAGGATCCTGGACTCCTCGTCGCCGAAGAGGCCCGATTCGCCGGCGTGCGGATTGACGGCGCAGATGGCGAGCCTCGGCCGATCGATGCCCCACCAGTCGCGGAGCCCGCGCTCGGTGATGCGGCCGGTCCGGGTCACCCGGTCCTGGGTGAGCAGCGCGGGCACATCGCGGAACGGCACGTGGGTCGTCACCAGCACCACGCGCAGCTCCTCGGCGGCGAGCATCATGGCCACGTCCACATCACCGGCGAGATGGGCGAGCCACTCGGTGTGGCCGGGATAGGGGAAGCCCGCGAGGTGAAGGGCGTGCTTCTGCGCCGGAGCCGTGACGACGGCGTCCACCTCACCTGTGAGTGCGAGGCGGACCGCGGTCTCCACCGCATGCCCGGTCAGGCGGCCGGCGCGAATGGCTCGGCTCCGGTCCTCCGGCGCCTCACCGCTCCCCTGGCTCCAGACCCCGACCGGCACGCGCCGGGCGGCCGGCAACGACGCGATCTGATCCTCCGCACCCACCAGCGTCACCTCGGCCTCGAGCGGCGACTCGAGCGATTTGGCCGTGATCTCCGGTCCGATGCCTCGGGGATCGCCCAGGGCAATAGCGACGCGGGGCAGCGACCCCGCTGCCCCGCCGCCCCGCCGGCCGCCGGTGCGCCCGCTCAGATGCGCAGCTCCACGTAGGTGGACTTCCGCAGCTGGTCGATGTAGCGCCGGATGGCGAGCTCCTGCCCCAGTTGCTGCCGGATCCGGTCCTTGACGTCCTCGTACCTGATGTCGCCCTGCGATCGACGGTTGGTCACCTTGAGCACGACGTACTGGTCGCGGTCGCCGGCCCCCTTGATGACGAACACCGGTACCACCGTGCCCGAGTCCGCCTTCGCCATCGGCTCGGCGTAGGCCTCCGGGAGCTTGTCCGCCGGGACGTTCTCCGCCTCGCGCTCGCCGCCGGCCGGGTCGTGGTAGAGCCGCTGCAAGGAGTCCATCGAGGCGCCACGGGAGACCAGTTGGTGGAGCCGGGTCGCGAGGGCGCGTGCACGCTCCACGTTGGCCGAGTCGATCACCGGAATCAGCAGGATGTGGCGCGCCTGCACCTCGGCGGGTTGAGTGCGCTCCACCTGGATGATGTGGAAGCCGAAGGGGGACTCGACCGGGTCGGAGATCATGCCTGGCTTCAGCGAGAAGGCCACCTTCTCGAACTCCGGGACCATCACTCCGCGACGGAACCAGTTCAGGGAGCCGCCCTGGTCGCGCGAGCCGGGGTCCTGGGAGAAGCGCCTGGCCGCGGTCGCGAAATCGGCGCCCCGCCGCAGCTCCATCACGATGGAGTCAGCCTGCGCCTTGGTCCGGGCCTTGGCCTCCGGGCTCGGCTTCGGTCCGATCACGATCTGCTTGAACGAGATCGTGGCCGGGCGGGAGCCGAGGCTGTGCTTGTTGGCCTCGAAGTACCGGCGCATCTCCTGCTCGGTGGGCGCGACCGGCTTGAGCTTGCCGGCGCCCTTGAGTCCGTCGATCAGCCGGTTCTGGAGCGCGGCGCGCCGCTGCTGGTCGGTGAGCCAGCGGCGGTATTCCTCCGGCGTCTGGAAGCCGGCCTTCTTCAGTTCGTTGTTGTAGTCCACCTCGGACGTGAAGTTGTCCCGCACCTGCCGGACCTGCTGCTCGACGCCGTCGGCGATCTCCTGGTCGGTGACCTGGATGCTGGTGTCGCGCATCGCCTGCTGCACCAGCAGCTCCTCGTCCACGATGGACGACACCACCTCGCGGCGCAGCGCGTCGAGCTGTTTGGGATCGTCCGGCAGCTTGACGCCCTGTGCCTGCCGGCTGAACAGCTCCTCGTCCACCTGCGACGCCAGCACCGGCCGGTTGCCCACCACGGCGAGCACGCGGTCCACGATCACGACCGAGTCCGGCGGCACGACGGCGGCCGGCGGCTGCGGCAGGGTGCTGTCCACCACGGCAACGGTATCCGGGGCCGTCGTGGTATCGCGCGCGGGGGTCGTATCCGCGGCAGCGGTGGGGTCGGGCACCGTGTCCCGCGCCACCCTCGTGGTATCCTGGGCCCGGACGCCGACCGGCATCACGGCCACGACCAGCGCCACGGCCACTCCCGCCGTCCATCCCGTCGAGCCGATCCCAGTCCTCATTCCTGATCCCTCGGTGGTCCGCGACCGCGCGCTACTTCTTGGCGGCGGCGCTGTCCCCGCCCGCCGGCGCGGGAGCGGTTGCGCCCGGCGCGGGTGTCGGGCTGGCGCCCCCCTGACCCGGCCCCTGCGGTGCCGCTCCCGGTCCCGGAATCGGCGGTCCGCCGGGCGCGCGCCGCACCGGGCTTCCCTCACCCGTCGAGTCCGCCTTGGCCTTCATCTCCTTGGCGATGGCCACCGCGCGCTCCAGTCCGGCCTGGTCGATCCGGAACGGCAGTCGCTCCCGCAGCAGCGTCGCCAGCGCGGAAGGCATCGGCCGGAGCGTCGCCTTCCCGGCGATCAGCTTGTCGAAGTACTGCTCCATCTTGAGGCCGGCCACCTTCTGACGCTCCGCCGCCGACACGGTCGTGTCGGTGAGGTCTCCGCCGGCGAGTCCCATCTCGGTCTTCAGGGTGTCGAGCTGCGAGAGGTAGCGCCGCTCCATGGTCTTCCACTCCAGCTCCGTGGGCCGGATGCCCGCGGCCTCGGCCTCGCGGAGGAGCAGCGTGTTCTGGGTCAGCACCCGGGCGAAGCGACGCAGGGTGCTGTCGTCGGCCGCCTTGAGCTGCTGGAGATACTGCGGCGGCAGCGCCCGAACCCAGCGGAGGAACTGCTGGACGGTGAGCGCGCCGCCCTTGTAGGTCGAGATTTTCTGCTCGGAGCGCCGGGATTCCTCCGTGGCGCCCAGCGCCGCGCGCATGGTCGCGGCGGCGTCGCTCGCGATCTCGATCTTGCTCGCCTGGGCGAGACTGTCCATGAAGGTCGAGTCCAGCGCGGCGCCGGCGTGCTCGAGCAGGTAGTCGTCGAGCCGCCCCCGCACCTCGCCCAGCGGCGGCCGCCGGATCAGGTGAAACCCGAACGGCGTCTCCACCACGCCGCTGGTCTGGCCCGGGTGGAGCGCCCACGCCGCACTGTCGAACGAGGCCACGAATCGGCCCTTGGGGCTGGCCGGCAGATAGCCGCTGTCGGCCTTGCTGCCCGGATCCTCGGACAGCTCCGAGGCGAGCTTGCTGAAGTCGGCGCCTTTCCGGACCCGGGCCAGCGTCGCCTCCGCCTTCTTCCGGGTGGCCTCCTTGACCGGGGGCGGCGCATTGCGCGCGCCGAAGAGGATGTGCTGGAGCACCCGCACATCGGTGCCATAGAGGCTGTCGGCCGCGCTGTCCGAGGTGGCGGCCCGGCGGGTCATGAGGGTGTCGTGGAAGTGGGTGCCCTTGAGCTCCGCCAGCTCGGGCCAGACCGCCTCGGCCACGCTGGCCGAGTCCACCGGCAGCTGGTTCAGCGCCACCGCCTGTGAGAAGAGCGCGTAGTCCACCCACGTGTCGGTGATGAAATCGGCCGTCTCCCGGGTCACGCGCTGGCGCTGGCCCTTGGTCACGCCGGTCACCATGTCGGCCAGGCGTTGCACCGGCAGCTCGATGGCGCCCGCTTCCGCGGCCACATCCGCATGGGCCGAGAAGAGGTCGCGGAAATTGGAGCAGCCGGTCAGCGCGACTCCAGCCAGGAACAGTGAGAGAACGGAACGACGCATGAGTACTCCGGTTGAGGACTGGCGCGCCGGGATTCAGGCCGCCTTCTGCAACGCCCGCACCAGCGCGGGAACGATCGGCTCGCCGCCGAGACGAAGGAGACGGAGCGACAGCGGCACCGTCCGGCGCACCTCCGCCGCCAGCTGCACGTCGTCCAGGGCCGATGTGAGTCCGGTGAGCCGGGGCTGTGTGCCCGGGCGGAAGGTGAGCCGCGCCTCGTCTCCCCGGATCAGCACGTGCTGCAGGCCGAGCGCCGCGCCCAGGACGCGCAGATGCGCCATGTGAAGCAGAGTCTCGGCCTCGGCCGGCAGGGGCCCGAAGCGCTCGCGCAATTCATCTCGCAGCCCATCAATTTCGCCGGGTGCGAGCGCCCGCGCCAGTCGGCGGTACAGGTCGAGCTTGACGTCGTCGTCGGGCACGAAACCGTCCGGGAGATGGGCCGGCCGGTCCAGCACCACGTCCGGCGGGGCGGGCTGCTCGGTCACGCCCTGGCCCCGCAGGTTGCGCACGGTCTCCTCCAGCCAGCGCATGTACAGGTCGAACCCCACCGCATGGGCATGGCCCGACTGCTCGGCGCCCAACAGGTTCCCGGCGCCGCGGATCTCCAGGTCCTTGAGCGCGATGCGATAGCCGGCACCGAGGTCGGTGTGGTGCTCCAGAACCCGGAGCCGCTCCTCGGCGTCGGCGTCGATGGCGTCCGGCACCAGCAGGTAGCAGTAGGCACGCCGGTGGCTGCGGCCTACCCGTCCGCGGAGCTGGTAGAGCTGCGCCAGGCCGAAACGATGCGCGTCGTGCACCACCATCGTGTTCGCGTTCGGCACGTCGAGCCCCGACTCCACGATCATGGTGGAGACCAGGATGTCCACCTCGCCGGCCACGAAGCCGCGCATGACCGTCTCCAGCTCCTCGCCCGGCATCTGCCCGTGGGCCACGCCGATCCGTGCCCGCGGCGCGAGCGCGCGCACCCGCGCCGCCACCGTCTCGATGGTCTCGATCCGGTTGTGGACCACGAAGACCTGGCCCCCGCGGTCGATCTCGCGGGCGAAGGCCTCCTCCAGGAGCGCGTCGTCCCAGGGCTCGACGAAGGTGAGGATGGGCGAGCGGTCGCGCGGCGCGGTCTCGATCAGCGTGAGGTCGCGCAGACCCGCGAGCGACAGATGGAGCGTGCGCGGAATCGGCGTGGCCGTCAGCGTGAGCACGTCCACCGCCAGCCGCAGTGCCTTCAACCGCTCCTTGTGCTTGACGCCGAACCGGTGCTCCTCGTCCACCACCAGCAGGCCGAGGTCCTTGAAGTCGACGTCCTTCGAGAGCAGCCGGTGGGTGCCGATCACGATGTCGGTGGAGCCGTCCACCAGTCGGGCGAGCGCGGCCTTCTGCTCCTTGGGCGTCCGGAAGCGGGAGAGCACCTCGATCTTCACCGGGAAGTCGGCCAGGCGCTCGGTGAAGGTGCGGCCGTGCTGCTCCGCGAGGATGGTCGTAGGCACCAGCACCGCCACCTGCTTCCCGCCCTGGATCGCCTTGAACGCCGCCCGCACCGCGATCTCGGTCTTGCCGTAGCCCACGTCGCCCACCAGCAGCCGGTCCATGGGCAGCGGCTTCTCCATATCGGTCTTGACCTCTTCGGTCGCCGTCCGCTGGTCGGGCGTGTCCTCGTAGAGGAAGCTGCTCTCCAGCTCGCGCTGCCACTTGGTGTCGGGGGGAAAAGCGTAGCCGGCGGAGACGGAACGCCGGGCGTAGAGGTCGAGCAGCTCGGCCGCCATCTGCTTGATCGCCTGGCGGGTGCGCTCCCTGACCCGCTGCCAGGAGGTTCCGCCGAGGCGATGGATCCGCGGTGGGGGACGGTCGCCGTCCTCGCCGGCGGCGCGGTAGCGCTCCAGCTGGTCCAGCCGGTACAGCGGCACGTTCAGCCGGTCCCCGCCCTCGTATTCCACCATGGCCACCTCGAGGGTGGACTCCCCGACCATGATGGTCTGGATGCCCCGGTAGACGCCGATGCCGTGGTCGAGGTGCACCACGTAGTCGCCCACGGTGAGCGCCCCGGTGGCGAAGGAGGGCGCGGCCTGGCGATAGCGCCTCGGGCGGCGCAGCCGGCGCGCGCGGCGGAAGATCTCGTGGTCGGTGAGCACCCGGAGCGAGGGCATGACGAAGCCGCCGTCCAGCGCGCCGATGGCGAGCGTGGCGCGGGTCCCGCCGCGGCCGCCGTCGTCGAGCAGCTCGTCCAGCCGCTCCAGCTGACCCTCGTTGTCGCAGAGGATGACGGTGGGCGGCGAGCCTCCCAGCAGCCCCCGCAGACGGTTCAGATCGCGATCGACCTTCTCCGGCGGGAAGAAACCGAACTGCAGGTCCGCGGTGTCGTCGCCCAGGGTCAGGCGGGGGAAGGCGGCGATCCGCTCCCGCCATGCCGCCGGCTCCTGCAGGATGGCATCGCGCCGGGGCACGTCCTCGCCCAGCCGTCGCGCGACCTCGAGGTGATGTTCCGCCTCGCCCCACGCGCGCTCGACCTCGTCGGCGTCCGCGCCGGCGGACTCCTGGATGACGTAGGTGTCGCCCGGCAACAGCTCGAGCAACGTCATGCGGCGGGGGCCCGGCCCGGACCCATCGCCGTCGCCCAGCGCGCGGGTGCTGACAGGGAGCACGGTGACCTCGTCCAGCTCCTGGAGCGAGCGCTGGGTGGTGAGGTCGAAGCCTCGGATAGAGGTGATGTCGTCCCCCCACCACTCCAGTCGAGCCGGCACCGCCATGCCGAAGCCGTAGACGTCGAGGATGCCGCCCCGCACGCTGAACTCCGCGACCTCGGTGACCGTCCCGACCCGGCGATAGCCCATCGCCTCGAGCGCCGCGGCCACGCTCTTCGGCGCCTGCCGGTCGCCCGGGACCAGCCGGAGCCTGAGGCGCTCCAGCGCTGCGGGCACCAGCGTACGCTCCGCGGTCGCGCGGGCGGTGGTGACCACGATCCGCACCCGCCCCCGGAGCAGGGCCTCCAGCGTCTCGGCCCGTTCGCCCGCGATCTCGTAGTGCGGTTCCTCCTCGCCCAGCGCCTCGCGCTGCGGATACAGAGCAACCGGGCCATCGGTCAGCAGCGCGAGGTCGGTGAGCCACCGCTCGGCCTCGGGCGGGGTCGTGGCGACGACGACGACCTGACGATGGGGCTGGATGTGGGCGATCCACGCGGCGAGCACGCTGCCGCTGGAGCCCGCCAGCCCGCCGAGTCGGAGCGTCGAGCCTCGCGCCGGCAGCCGTTCGGCCAGGTCCGCCGTCGCCGGCGCGCGCGCGAAGGCGTCCAGGACCGGTCGAAGCTTCACCGCGGCCGCCTCCACAGGCTCGCGAGACCCACCTCGCCGAGACCCAGCAGCAGCGCGGCCAGGAGCAGCGGCCCCCGGAAATCCGCCAGCGCGCCCGCGGCGAAGACCAGGTCCGCCATGGACTCGAGCGACGTCACCCGCGCGCCCTTCCACAGGTCCCGGATCCGATCGTCCGGGGCGGGCGCCAGCAGCGATTCCCGCGGGTCGAGGTTGGCACTGATCGCGCCCAGCGTGTCGCGGTCAGCGACGAGGTAGTAGGCCCCGACGTCCGCAGGCCGGAAGGAGCCTCCGCCTTCCACCTCCCACTCACGGTCGCCCTGGCGCACGCCGGTCGCGAGATCGGGCAGTGGCAGCGGATCACCCGGGGCGCCCTGGGCGATACGCACCTCGCCCCGCGCGAGCCGGTTGAGGAGCAGATCCATGAAGGGCATGAACCCCGCCGCGAGCGGCAGCTCGGTCCACTCCGGGTCGAGCCGGCTGCCCAGCAGCACGACGTCGCCGCTTCGGACGATCCACGGCTGGCCGGCCGCGGTGGCGAGCACGCCGGTACGGCCGCTGCCGGTGGGCTGGAGCAGGTACCGTCGCGCGACCCGCACCCGCCCCACCACCGGTCCGCTGTCCGTCGTGACCGGCTCGAGCGCCGGCACACCGTAGCTCCAACCGACGCCGCGAGCGGCGAGAGCGCGGTTGAGCGCGCCGAGCCCGGCAGGATCCGCGGGAGGCTGCACCACCGAGCTGCCGCGCCCCAGCCGGCCGAACCTCACCTCGTCGCCTCGTCCGATCCGGCGGTTGGCGGCGAGCACTTCGCAGGCTGCCGCCACGTGACGGGTGGCGGAATCCCAGGCCACCCGCGCCACCGGCGCCACCCGCACGACCCCGGTTCGCTGGTCGTCGGCGCGCAGCTCATCCGGCGCCAGCTCCGCCGAGAGCGTCCACCAGCCGCTGGGCACGCCCGGGAGCGGAAGCGTCACCGACGATCCGGCGCGGCCGAGCGCCTGGCGCGGGGGCCGGTTCCCCAGCCGAGCGGTGAGCGCCACCGCGAGTCCCGAGTCACCCGCCAGCGTGAAGGCGACGCGGCCGCCCTCGCCGGACCAGGGCTGCGCTCCCGTCTCCAGCCGCGCGATCCCGACGTTGGGCGGCGGCGGAGTCTCCGGCCGGCCCACCAGCAGCGGGGCGCCGGGCTCGGCCGGCGAGACCGCCGTCGCCTGGAGATCGCTGAAGAGCGCGATCTCGCCCGGGCGCTCGTCGGAGGCGAGCACCTCGCGCGCCAGGGCGAGCGCACCGCCGAGGTCCAGCCGCCGGGGCGACACCTCGAGCGCGGCAAGCTGGGATTCCAGCGTAGCGCGATCGCCCCGCTGCGGGACGCCGTCGGCCGTGATGAGCCAGAGGGCGTCGTCGGGTGTGGCGCGCGCCACCACGGCGCGCGCCGCCGAGCGTACCTGCGCCAGCCGCGGCGAGCCGCCCACCACGGCGCCGCTGCTGGGGGAGTTGTCCACGATCAGCACCAGCGCGCTCGGCGCGTGGCCCGGCACTCCGCGCAGGGGAGCGGTGGGACCCGCGGCAGCGAGCACGAGGGCGATCACCAGCAGCGTGCGGAGCAGCAGGAGCAGGAGATTCTGGAGCTTGAGCCGCCGCTGGTGCTCCTGGGTCGTGGTGATGAGATACCGCACCGCGGGAAAGACGACGGTCGGCGGCTCGCGACGGGCCAGCAAGTGGAGCAGAACGGGGATGGCGGCGGCGGTGAGTCCGACCAGCACCCAGGGGTGAAGGAAGCCCATCATCCGGAGCGAGCGCCGGACGCGAGGGCCTGTCGAAGGACCGTGCCGTAGGGCGTGTCGGTGGTGACCTGGTGATAGCGGATGCCGTGGCGACGGCAGGCGAGACGCCACTCCCCCACCACGTTCCGGACCGTGGCGGTGTACGCGCCGGCCCAGTCCCGCGGACGCAGCACCACCGCGGCACGCGTCTCGGGATCCTCGAACCGCGCCTCGGAGGGACCGCCGAGGGTGAGCTCGCCGGGATCCATCACATGGAGCACCAGGACCTGGTGGCCGCGATGGCGCAGAAAGCGGAGCGCCTTGAGCGCGAGGTCACGGTCGAGCAGGAGATCGGACACGAAGACCACCAGCCCCCGCCGGCGCAGCAAGTCCACCACCCGACGCAGCGCAGGCTCCGCGGCCGTGCCCTGCCCGGCCTCGAGCCCGGCCAGGAGCTGTACCAGCTGGCGCCAGTGGCTCAGCCGCGCGCGAGGCGGCAGCACGGCCCGCACCTCGTCGTCGAAGGCGATCAGGCCGGTGGCGTCCCGCTGACGCAGGAGGATCAGGGCCAGGGCGGCGACCAGCCGCTGGGCGTAGGCGAGCTTGGGAAGGACGGTCTCGGGATTGCCGGTCCAGGCCATGGACCGGCTGATGTCGCACACGACCATCGCGCGGAGGTTGGTCTCCTCCTCGAACTGCTTGACGTAGAGGCGGTCGTTCCGGCCGAGGATCTTCCAGTCCACGTACCGCAGCTCGTCGCCCGGCTGGTACATCCGGTGCTCGGCGAACTCGACCGAGAACCCCCGCCGCGGCGAGCGGTGGAGGCCGTTGAGAAAGCCCTCGACCACACCCTCGGTAATCACCTCGATCCCGCCGAGCCTGGAGACATCGAGCGGGTCGAGGAGATCGAGACGGTCGGACCGGATCATGAGGCGCGCAACGTATCGGGGTCGAGGGTGACAGGCAACGTCGTTTCCGTGGTACGGCGGTGTCCGGCGAGGGGGACGCGGCGGCGGGAGTGCGGAATCAGCTCCGTGAAGCCAACGTCTTACCTCTACGTATCTTAACCCGGTTGCCTCCGGTGGCACGCCATCTGCGGCCAAGCCGCCGATCGCTCGGAGTCCGGAGGGACCATGTTCGCCACGCTGGGTTGGGTGCTGCTCGCCGGCCTCCCGCTCTCCAGCCCTGCCACCATTCACGTCGGTGATACCGCTCCCGCGCGACCCCCGGTCGCGGCGGGCCGGGTGGCCGTGTGGGTCGACCGGGACGAGCCGTACGACCAAGGCGACGGCGCGCGGGTCTATCTGACCGCGCAGCAGCCCGCGTACGTGGCGGTTTTCCGGGCGGACACCGACGGGAGGATCCGGGTGCTCTACCCCCGGGAGCCCTGGGGCGACACCTGGGTCCGCGACTCCCGCCGGCTCGAGGTTCCCGGCGGAAACAAGGGGCGGACCTTCGTGGTAGATGACGACCCCGGGATCGGTTATCTATTCGCGATCGCGTCGCCCCGACCCTTCCACTTCGACGAGATCGCACGGGGCGACCACTGGGACTACCGCGCCATCGAGGGCGGCCGCATCACCGGCGACCCGTACGTGGCGCTCACCGGTCTGGCCGCGCGGATCACTCCGGGGGACGACTACGACTACGACGTCTCTCCTTACTACGTCGAGCGGCGGTACGACTATCCCCGGTTCGTGTGCTACGATTGCCACGCCTACGCCAAGTATGACGAGTGGGATCCCTATCGCCGTGCCTGCGCCAGATTCCGCGTGGTCATCTATGACGATCCCCGCTACTACCCCTACCGGTCGGGGCGCGGCACGAACGTCGTGATCGAGCACGCCCACCGTCCTGAGCCGCGCTTCGTGTTCCGCGACGCGGACCGCGACCGGGAGTACGTCACCCGGGTGACTACCGGCGGCGGCGGCGAGTACCGAAACCGCCAGGCTGCCGGCCGCACCAGCCGCGACGTGGGCGGGCGAGGCGCGGTGCCGGTCCCCGGCCTCTCCGCCGACCGCGCGGCGCCGCGAAGCGCCCCGTCGCTCCGTGCCGTGCCGTCGGCACCCGAGGCGGTGCCGGAGAAGGACACCAAAGACACCCGCCGGCGTCGGATCCAGTCCGACACGCCCTCCAAGCCGCCCACCGTGAAGCCGTCGGAACGAGAGCGGCCGCGGGAGCCGAAGAGCACCGGCGAGCCCGAGCTGCGTCGGCGGAAGCCCTGACCGACGGATGACGCGGCCCCTCGCCTTCCTCCTCTTCGCCTCTCTGATCGGCCCGCCCCTCGACGCACAGGCCCCTGGTCCGCTCGACGAGGCGGTCGAGACCATCACCCCGGCCGACCTGCGGACCAGGATCGAGATACTGGCGGATGATTCGATGCTGGGGCGGGATACGCCGAGTCCCGGGCTGGAGCGTGCGGCGGCCTACGTCATCAGGCAGTTCCACCGGCTCGGGCTCCGGCCCGCCGGCGATCGCGGCACCTATGTGCAGAGCTTCGGCCTGTCGCGCTGGACGGTGGACACCGCCGCCTCCTTCCTCGAGGTGTCCGCCAGAGGCGCGAGGGCGACGGTGGCCTTCAGCGGTGACGTGCGAGTGATCGGCGGGGAGATCTCCGGCAAGCCGATCGGCGGCCACGCCATCCTCGTGGCCGGGCCGCTCCACCCGGCGGCGGCGCGCGACCCCCGACTCCGGGACCGGATCGTGCTCCTCGCGCCCGACTTCGCCCGGCCGCTTCCGGGCGACCTCGCCGACCGGGTAGACGAGATCGCGGCCGCCGCCCGGGCCGTGATCATCCTGTCCAACCGCGACTCCACCACCTTCAGCCGCAGGATCGACACCTCGCTGGAGCCCCGGTTGACGCCCGATTACCGCGAGGCCGAAGCCGAGGCCCCGGTGGTGGAGGTGCGGGAGAGCGCCCTGGGGAACGTCGCCGCCGTCGCGGCGCCCGACCTCGCGCAGCTTCGGGCGCTCGACAGCACCGTCGTCCGCGATCTGCCCGATCTGCGAGTGGATCTCCGGGTCGCGCGCCATTGTCTCCACCGCGCGACGGCGCCGAATCTGGTCGCCGTGCTCGAGGGCCGCGATCCCCGGCGCCGCGGCGAGTACGTCGCCATCTCCGCCCACCTCGACCACGTCGGCGTGCGACCCGGACGAGCCGACAGCATCTTCAACGGCGCCGACGATAACGCCTCGGGCGTTGCGGGCCTGCTGGAGCTGGCCGAGGCCTTCAGCCGGCGGGAGGCGCGGCCGGCGCGCTCACTCCTCTTCCTGGTGCCGAGCGGCGAGGAGAAGGGGCTCTGGGGCAGCGCCTACTGGGTGCGCCACCCCACGGTCCAACTGGGCGACGTGGTGGCCGACCTCAACCTGGATCTCATCGGCCGCAACTGGGTGGACTCGGTGATCGTCACCGGCCCGGAGATGTCTACCCTGGGCGAGACGCTCCAGCGGGTGACCGCCCGGCATCCGGAGCTGCGCATGGCTCCGGTGCCCGACCGGTGGCCGGAGGAGCGGATCTTCTACCGCTCCGACCACTACAACTTCGCGCTCGCGGGCGTGCCGGTGCTCTTCTTCACCAGCGGCACCCACACCGATTACCATCAGCCCACCGACGCGGCCGACCGGATCGACACGGAAAAAGCGTCGCGGCTGGTCCGCTACGTCTTTTACATCGGCGCCGCCGTGGCGAACGAGCCCGAGCGCCCGCGGTGGAATCCCGGCAGTCACGACCGACTCTTGGAGGAACGATGAAGGTCAGGATCGCAGTCGCACTCGCGCTGACAGGCCTTGCGCCGACGCTGTCGGCCCAGGCGCCCGAGCCGGTACGGGTCGGGTCCGACGCCGCCGCCAGTATCACCGCGTCGGACGTGGCGCGCCGCGTCGGGATCCTGGCGGACGACTCGATGATGGGCCGTGACACACCCAGTCGGGGGCTGGAGATGACGGCGAAGTACGTGGCCGACGAGTTCCGGCGGTTCGGGCTGCGACCGGGTGGCGACAACGGGACCTGGTTCCAGCGGTACCCGATCACCCGCCGGCGGCTGCAGCCGGCGCAGTCGCACGTGGTGCTCAAGGCGGGTGCGACCACCGTGACCGCAAGACTGGACGCGACCGCGCGCCACGTGAGCGGGGACATCCCCCGACAGCCGGTGAGCGGGCCCGTGATTCTGGTCGGCGGCCCGGTGACGCCGGACGCGGTGGGGGCGATGCAGCTGCGCGACAAGGTCGTGCTCTACGTCCACGACTACTCTCGGGAAATCCCGCAGAACGCCACCCAGGTGGCACGCGCGCTCCGGGTGAGCGGCGCGCGGAGCATCATCGCGATCTCGAACCTGGACTCCGCGGCCTTCGCGGCCCGACTGCCCCGGTCGGGCCTGGAGCGTTACGGCATGGAGCTCCGGACCGGCTCGCCGCCGTCGCTCGAGGTGAGCGAGTCCGCGGTACTCCCGGTGCTCCGTGCGGCCGGGGTGACGCTGGCCGACGTGCGTCGCTCCGCGCGGCCCGTCTCTCGCGACCTGCCCGGTGTCACCGCCTCCGTGGAGCTGAAGGAGACGGTCACCGATTCCCTCGACGCGCCCAACACCGTCGGGGTCCTGGAGGGCACCGACCCGGTGCTCCGCAAGGAGTATCTGGTCTTCTCCGCCCACATGGACCACGTGGGCATCACCCGGGGCCTGCCGGACAGCATCAACAACGGCGCCGACGACAACGCCTCCGGCACCACGGGCGTGATCGAGCTGGCCGAGGCGTTCAGCCGCCCGGGCGCCCGGCCCAAGCGCTCGATCATCTTCCTGACGGTCAGCGGAGAGGAGAAGGGACTCTGGGGCAGCCGGTGGTTCAGCGAGCATCCCGCCGTGCCCCTGCCCCAGCTGGTGGCCGACATCAACATCGACATGATCGGGCGCAACTGGGCCGACACCATCGTCGCGATCGGCAAGGAGCACTCGAATCTCGGGGCCACGCTCGAGCGGGTGAACGCCGCCCATCCCGAGCTTCGGATGGTCGCCATCGACGACCGCTGGCCCGAGGAGCGGTTCTACTTCCGTTCCGACCACTACAACTTCGCGCGCAAGGGTGTGCCGGCCATCTTCTTCTTCAACGGCGTCCACGACGACTACCACCGGGTCACCGACTCGCCGGAGAAGATCAACAGCGAGAAGGAGTCGAGGATCCTGCGCCTGCTCTATTACTTCGGCCGGGAGGTCGGCGACGCGCCGGAGCGGCCGAGGTGGAACGAGGAGAGCCGGAGGTTGATCGTGGAGGAGTGAGCGGTAGGGCGGTCGGGCGGTCAGGCGGTCGGGGGGGGGGGGGGGGGGGGGGGGGGGGG
>DATBJH010000063.1:0-19943 GCA_036556505.1 Gemmatimonadales bacterium | reverse complement strand
GACTTCCTCGTCGGTCGGCTCGCGTCCCAGCTCCTGCGCCAGGAAGCTCTGCGCCCGCGCCATCCGCACCAGGGCGGAGTTCTGGTTGAGCGGGATGCGCACGCTCCGGGTCTGCTCCGCCAGCGCCTTGAGCACCGCCTGCCGCACCCACCAGACCGCGTAGGAGATGAACTTGACCCCGTGGTCGGGATCGAACTTCCGCACGGCCTTGAGCAGCCCCTCGTTTCCGATCGCCACCAGCTCGGAGAGATCGAGGCCGTGCCCCTGGTACTTCTTGACGTAGGAGATGACGAACCGGAGGTTCGCCGTGACCAGCCGCTCGGCGGCGATCTCGTCACCCGCGAGGGCACGGCGAGCGAGCCGCTTTTCCTCTTCGGGGTCGGTGATCATCGGCAGCTTCTGAATGTCGAGGAGATACTGGTCGAACGATCCGGACGGGCTGGATCGGAGCAAGGCGCGGGCTTTCCCAGTACGGACGTGGGCCATGATCACCCTCGAAGGAGGTTGCCGGGACTGCTATGCTGGAGTGGGCTTCCAAGTGGCGGAAAGGTGAGACCAATATAGGGTTTACCCCAGGGAGGGTCAAGCAAATGCGAGTTTCCACATCACAAAATCTTGGTGGACAAATGGTTGGTGGCTTTGTCCACCCGAGCCCTCGGTTATCCACGCCCACCGCCGAGTGTTGAAAGCGCAAGTTGTTGCAGCAGTGAAGCTTACGAAATCGCCCTGAGCGCGGCTCGAATCGCCGACTCGCCGGCTTCGGTGGTCCACTCGGGTCCCGCTCCCATCGCGCCCACGCCGCGCGGCAGCGCAAAATGGATCCCGCCCGCTCGATTCTTCTTGTCGCTCGCCATCGCGGCCAGGATGCGTTCTTCGCCCACCGGCTCGCCCACGCGTGTCGGAAGGCCCAGGCGCTCGAGCAGCCCTCCCACTCGGGCACCGGCCTCCGGCGTCGCGAGCCCGAGTCCGGCAGCCAGGGCCGCCTCCGCCAGCAATCCCAGGCCCACCGCCTCGCCGTGGGCCAGGCGGAAGTCGGTGGCCCGTTCCAGCGCGTGCGCGACGGTGTGGCCCGCGTTCAGGATGGCCCGGCGGCCGCCCTCGCGCTCGTCGTCGCCCACCACATCCGCCTTGATCTCGACGCTGCGCCGCACCAGATGCTCGACCGCCGCGGGATCCCGCGCGACCAGCGCCTCCGCGTTGGTCTCGATCCAGCCGAAGTACTCGCGGTCCGCGATCAGCCCGTGCTTGACGGCCTCCGCCAGCCCGGCGCGGTACTCGCGGTCGGGCAGTGTCGCCAGGACCAACGGGTCCGCCAGCACCGCCACGGGCGGATGGAAGGCGCCGATGAGATTCTTGCCTTCCGGCGTATCCACACCGGTCTTGCCGCCCACCGACGCGTCCAGCATGGCGAGGAGCGTAGTCGGCACCTGCAGATAGGAGATGCCCCGCATGTAGGTCGCGGCGACGAACCCGGCGAGGTCGCCGGCGACCCCGCCGCCCAGCGCCACGATCCCGCTGTCGCGACCGAAGCCGAGGCCCAACAGCTCGTCGGTGAGCCGGCTCCAGGTCTCCCGCGTCTTGCTGCGCTCGCCCGCAGGGAAGGTGAGGGCGGGACCGTCCCATTCGGCGCCCGCGAGGCGGCCCTCGCGGAGGAGACGGTACACCGACTCGTCGGCAACCAGCGCGACCCGGCGGCGCGGCATATATCGGTCCACCAGCACGGCGAGCCTGGCCAGCCCGCCGGGCTGGACGTACACCGGGTAGGTGCCCAGCGCGTGGCGCACGGTTACCGCGGTCACCAGGTGAGGTCTCCCACCCCGGCCCGATGATTGGCCAGTCGAGCCAGGGTGAAGAGCAGGTCGGAGAGCCGGTTGAGGTAGACCAGGATCTCCGGCGGCACGTCGGCCTCCCGCGCCACCTTGACGACGCTTCGCTCGGCGCGGCGGCACACGGTGCGCGCCAGGTGGAGCGCGGCCGCTTTCGGCGTTCCGCCGGGCAGCACGAAGGCGCGGAGCGACGGAAGCTCACCCTCGGCGTCGTCCATCGCCTGCTCGAAGGAGGCGACCCGTTCCGGCGGGAGCACGGCCTTCGCGATGGCCTTCGCCACTTTTTCCGGATCCGGTGTAGCGAGCCGTCCGCCGATGGCGAACAGGTCCCGCTGGATGCCATCCAGCAGCTCGTCGAACAGCTCTGCCGGCGGGGCGGCGCGAGCCACGCCGATCGCCGAGTTGAGCTCGTCCACGTCGCCATACGCCGAGGTCCGCGGATGGTCTTTGCTGACCCGTCCGCCGCCGAACAGCGCGGTCTCGCCGGTGTCGCCGGTTCTGGTGTAGATCTTCATCCCATCTCCATCGAAGATCCTCTGTCGGCTAGCAGTTATCCGCTATCGGCTATCGGCTATCAGCTAACTCCCCCTCACCCGCACACGCCTTCCACTTCCGCCGCCGCGACTACCACGTTGCCGGCGGGCTGGATGATCCCCCACACGACCCGCCCGTCGCGAACGTTGACCTGCTCCATCCAGATGTTGTCGCGGGCGTAGGCGACGTCGCTGATGGGCTGCAGGCGGCGCCAGTAGACCGGCCGGCCGATCGGACCAAAAGTGTCGAGCCGTCCCCCGGTGGACGCGAGCACGGTGGGCCGGAAGATCTCCTGGCGCCAGGTTCCCGCGCTGTCCCAGACCATCACGCCCGTGGTGACCAGGGTGTCGCTCCCGCCGAGGACGCGGCGTTGCCGGAGGGAGACGGCGTAGCGGATGCGGCCACCGCCGGCGCGAAAGGGAATGACGTCGGCGGCGTTCAAGTCGGCGAGCGTATTCACCTCCACCCGGTCGGCGTGGAGGGGCCGCACCTGGAGGCCTGGGTACAGGTCGGTGAGCGTGGAGTCCAGGTAGGCCGACGTGCGATCGATCAGCTGGTCCACCAGCTCCGGCGACGGATCGGCGAGCGGTTCCCGGCGGACCAGCCCCCGCTCGCGCCGCCCCGCCTCGTCGGCGGCGAGGAAGGTGCCGAGCACGGGGCCGCGCAGTGGCGGGTCCGCCGGTGCGGAGTCGGGTCGCACCACCAGCTCGAGCCGGGCGCCGCGCGGGTCGCCGATACAGTGGTTGCCCCGGAGCAGGAGCTGCGAGATCGAGACGTCCGTGTGCCCCAGGGGAGAGCCGACCATCGCGCGGGCGACACCGGGGCCCCGGCCGGCCAGTGTGCGCCGGCCTTCACTCCGGCCCAGCGGCACCGAGTCCTGCCGGCGCAGGGTGTTCCACAAGTCGGGCTCGGCGAGCAGGTCGGGGCGGAAACGTGCCGCCAGGGTGCGGATCAGCGCGGTATCGCTGGAGAGCAGGTGCACCGCGCGGCTGGTTCCTTCGCCCACGAAGCTGCCGACGAGGTGTCCGGCACTGTCCACCCGTACGTCGCTCGCGAGCGGCATCGAGTCCAGTGGCGTGGGTGGCCGCGCCGGCAGGGGGCCGGTCTCGGTCGGCATGCCGCACGCGAGAGCGCCGGCGAGCAGCAGGAAGAAGGTGGTGGATCGACACATGGCGCCCAATGTGCCCGGGGCCGAGCGGGTGGGGAAGGGTGGCGACCGCATGTTACATTTATACACTTTGCCCCGAACCGGGCTCACCTCAGCATCCGGAGCGGCAGTGGCGGAACTGGAGCTCAAGGACATCTCGATCATCGGCGGCGGGCCCACCGGCCTGTTCGCGGCGTTCTATGCCGGCATGCGGGGCGCCTCCGCCCGCATCATCGATGCGCTCCCCGCCCTCGGTGGCCAGCTCCTCGCGCTCTATCCGGAGAAATACATCTTCGACGTCGCCGGCTTTCCCAAGGTGCTCGCCAAGGACCTGGTGCGGGACATGGTGGCCCAGGGGCTCCAGTTCGGTGCGAGCACCCACCTCGGCGAGGTGGTGACCGGACTGCGGAGGGTCGAGGACGAGGGCATCGGCCACTTCGTGCTGGAGACCTCCGACGGCGACTACGCGTCGCGCACCATCGTGATCGCCGCCGGCATCGGCGCGTTCGAGGCCCGGCGGCTGGGCATCGAGGACGAGGACCGGTTCGAGGAGAAGGGGCTCTACTTCAAGGTGCTCGACCCCCGTCAGTTCGAAGGCAAGAAGGTACTGCTGGTCGGCGGGGGCGACTCCGCGTTCGACTGGGCGGTGAATCTTCAGGGTGTGGCGGAGTGGGTGATGCTGATCCACCGGCGGGACGGCTTCCGCGCCCACCAGGCGACGATCAACCAGGTGCAGGATCTGCACCGGGAAGGCCGGTGCGAGCTCCGGACCTTCTGGGAGGTGAAGACACTTCACGGCAACGGGAAGGTCGAGGCGGTGACGATCCGCAACAGCAAGACGAAGGAAGAGGAGACCTTCGTCGTCGACGCCGTGATCCCGCTGCTCGGCTTCCACTCCGACCTCGGCGCGATCAAGGAATGGGGGCTCGACACCGAAAAGGCCGACATCAAGGTCAACCAGACGATGGAGACCAACGTCCGGGGCATCTACGCCGCGGGCGATATCACCAGCTACCCCGGCAAGCTCAAGCTGATCGCCACCGGCGCGGCCGAGGCGTGCATCGCGGTGAACAACGCGGTGCACTACATCAACCCCAAGGCGAAAGTGAACCCGGGGCACAGCTCGAACCTGGCGATCTTCGGGCAGTCGGAATAGGCGGTCGGGGCCGACCGCCCGACCGCCCGACCGCCGACCTCACACCATCTTCGGCCTCACAAAGAACCGGAGCTCGCCCGCGCCCGGCTCCAGCCGATCCAGCTCGATCCCCATCACCCCGCTCTTGGGGAAGTCCATGCGCACGCTCGACGTCGAGCCGCCGAGGAGGGTCGCGGCCAGCTCCTCCATCCACGGAGAATGGCCCACCATGGCGACGATGGCGTTGCCGGGTTGGTCGCCGACGTGGTCCTGGAGCCGGATCAGGTCGGGGTCATCGGCCAGCGGCTCACAGGGCACCGGCGGCTGAGCCACCCGCGCGACTTCAGCCAGGATCGCGGCGGTCTGCGCGGCGCGGATCCAGGGACTGGTCAGCACCAGCGTGGGCGCGAGCTCCCGCTTGCGGAGCCAGCGACTCACGTCGGTCTGCACCTTGCGGCCCTTGTCGGTCAGCGGGCGGTCGCGATCGTCGGGCCACTGGGCCGGGTCGCGGTCGCCGGCGTTGGCGTGGCGATTCAGGAGGAGGAGCATGGACGACCTCGGGGACGTGAAACGTGAAAGGTAAAAGGTGAAAAGTGAAAGGGGGAACGTCGGACGACGAACCCCCTGCTTGCTTTTCACCTTTTACTTCTTACGCTCTTCGGCACCTCATTTTCCTTTTCCGATCTCCACCACCACACTGTCGATCGCTGCCAGCACCGCGCGGGTAGGCTGGGCATGGTGGTTCACCTCCACCGCGAAGGTGATGGGACGGCCGTCCCGGCCCTCGATGTAACCCGCCAGGGTATTGACCCCGGCGATGCTGCCGGTCTTGGCCCGCACCCGGCCTTCGAGCGGTGTGCCCATGAAGCGGGTGCGCAGATTGCCGGTCCCGCCCGACTGCGGCAGTCCCGGCACAAAGGTGCTGTACCGCGGGTGGGCCCGGATGAAGCGAAGCAGCTGGGTGAAGGCCAGGGGCGAGATCAGGTTCGCACTGGAGAGCCCGGAGCCGTCGGACAGGGAGAACTGGGTCGAGTCGATCCGCACCGAGTCGATCAGGAAGCGGCGCTCCACCTGGAGACCCTCGACCCAGGATCCGGCCCGTCCGAAGCGCTTCCCCAGCTGCTTGAGCAGCATCTCGGCGAAGAGATTCTGACTGGTGTTGAGGACCGGAAAGATCCAGTCGCGCGCCGGCCGGGAGAGGGTCTCGGCCAGCGGCGGGCGGGCGCGAGCCTGCGCGTAGAGCGCCGAGTCGACGGTGGACCGGGTCGTCCCGGTGACGGCGATGCCTCGGTCCGCCAGCGCCTGCCGAAGCGCCCGGGCGGCGAAGAGGTTGGGATCGCTCACCGCGAAGCTCTCCTTCCGCGGCGAGCGATCGATCGCCACGGTGCCTTCGGCCCACACCTGCGCAGTGCCGGATTGCCGGAAGAAGCGGTCGCCGATGTCGGTCTCCCCGCCCGCCGGTACCGTGACGGTGCGGTTCTCGAACGCGATGTCGCCCAGATCGGGCCACATGCTGATGAGCGCGGGAGCCCCGACCCGGATGCCCGGCTGCCAGGTGAAGTCGAGGCTGTTGTCGTTGAACGCCAGGCCCGTGACCGGCGCGGCATACCACCAGTTGAGGTCGAACAGCTCCCACCCGGGATGAACCGACATCGCTTCGAACCAGCTGCCGTCGCCCACGATGTCACCCTGAACCTGTCGCACGCCACGGGCCTGGAGCGTATCGGCCAGCAGCCGCAGCCGGGCGAACGGGTCCTTGTCGCAGACTCCCTGGGCCAGGGAATCGGTGGCGTAGCACCGCCGGCTGAAGGTCGGATCACCGCGGCCGTAGAGCACCAGATCGCCACGCAGTGCGCCGGCCACGATCGGCCCCGCGGCGTACACGCTGGTGCGGACCGTGAAGTCGGGCGGCAGGAGCGCCGCTGCAACCGTGGTCACGACCAGCTTCGTATTGCTGGCCGGGGTGAAGAGCCGGCGCTCGTTCCTTCCGTACAGCAGCTTGCCCTTGTGATCCACCACCGCGACACCCCAGAGGCTCTTGTCGAAGGGCGGGGTGTCGAGCCGCCGGTCCAGACGCTTCTGGAGGGATTGAGCGTGGAGGGCCGGAAGAGGTAGCGCGGGGGTGAGGGCGATGATCAGTGCGCTCAGGAAATGTGTCATCCTGAGCGCAGCGAAGGGGGCCATACGGGTTCGAAGGTCCAGGTTCATGAGCTCGAAGTCGAGGGGATGCGGGGGCGTTTGTCGCCGGGCAAGGTCAGGCCGGTTCGCCGGGGGAGGACAGTTGCGACCCGAGGCCTGCGAATCGTGGTCCGATCACGGGGCTTGGGCCGAGGCGACACTGGCCCGCGCCGTGCGTCCTGCTCCTGATCCCACGCGGAGATCCGGCGGGCTGCCCGGGATGGCGGACGCGGTTGATTTCTACCCGTAACTCGATCAAACTACCGGGCTTACAACATGGCGTCAATTCCACCGGGAGTCTCGATGAGGGCAGCCGTCGCGGGTGTCTGCGCGTTGCTCTCGTCCCTCCTGCTGCCGATGACGCTCCCGGCGCAGGAGACCGGGCCGGTCGTCCGCCAGCTCGACTTCACGGGGAACAAGTCCATCGAGGACGAGGTTCTCCGGGCCGCCATCGTTACCACTGTTTCCACCTGGTTCGCCCGCAACCCGCCGTTCCGCTACCTCGGCCTCGGCGAGAAGCGCTACCTGAACGAGGAAGAGTTCCGGCGCGACGTCATCCGGCTCCACGTGCTCTACCGCCGAAGCGGCTTTCCCAACGCGGTGGTGGACACCGTCGTCCGGCGGGAGCCGGAGAATGTCTTCATCACCTTCCGGATCACCGAGGGCCCGCCGATGGTGGCCTCCGAGATCCGGGTCACCGGGATCGACTCGCTCCCCGCCTGGCTCCAACGCATCGCGACCCTCGACCTCCCGCTCCAGGTCGGAGATCCCTTCAACCGCTACCTCATGCAGCAGAGCGCCGACTCGATCGAGCGCCGGCTGCGGGATCGGGGCTATCCGTCCGCGACGGTGTTCACCGGCTTCGAGGCCGACCGGGAGCGGCTCGTCGCGCGGGTCAACCTCGAGGTGGATCCCCGCACCAGGGCGGTGATCGGCGACGTGGCCGTGGTGGGAGTGCGCCGCATCGACACCGCGCTGGTGCGCGATCTCCTGGTGTCACGGCCCGGCCGGCGCTACTCCCAGGACGAGCTGCTGGTGAGCCAGCAGAACCTCTACCAGTCCGATCTCTTCCGCTACGCGACGGTCAACATCGACTCCGCCGAGTTTCAGGCCGGTGGCGACACCGTGCCGCTCCTGGTGCAGGTGAACGAGAGTCGCCGGCGGCGGATCCGGGGAAGTCTGGGCTATGCCACCGAGGACTGTTTCCGCGGCGGTCTCGGCTGGACCTTCCGTAACTTCCTCGGCAGCAACGGGCGTCTCTTCGACCTGACCACCCGGGTCTCCAAGGTCGGTGTGGGAGAGCCGACGGACTGGGGGCTCGCCGAAGGGATCTGCAGCTCCTCGGCCAACGATTCGATCGGCTCCTCGCTGCTGAACTACCACCTCGGCGCGACCATCCGCCGGCCGGCGTTTCTCAACGCCACCACCAGTCTCGCCGTCTCCGTGTACACCGAGCGGCGCTCCGAGTACCTCGTGTATCTCCGGCGCGAAACCGGCACCACGATCACGCTGAGTCGGCAGCAGCTGCGCCGCCGGATCCCGCTCTCGCTGACCTACAACCTGAGCTACGGCCGCACCGACGCCACCGACGTGAGCTTCTGCGCCTCGTTCAACGCGTGCACCCAGGACGCGGTGGAGCTGCTCCGCCGCAACCGCGTGCTCGGGACCCTCACCGGGCTGGCCACGTGGCCGCGGATCAACAGTCTGATCGACCCCACCCGCGGAAGCCTCAAGTCGCTCGAGCTGACCTGGAGCTCACGCTTTCTGGGCTCCGCCTCCTTCCAGGAATTCGTCCGCGGTGTGGCCGATGCCGCCTGGTACCGGCAGCTGACGCGTGGCGTGGTGCTGAGCTGGCGGGTCCGCGGCGGCGCCATCTTCGCGCCGGAGGTGGATGTCGCCACCGAGACCGGCAACTTCATTCCGCCGGAGCACCGCTTCTACGCCGGCGGCCCCAACGATGTGCGCGGTTTCCACCGCAACGAGCTCGGCCCGGTCGTGTACGTGGTGTCCAAGGCCGAGGTGGACGCGGCGGCCGCCGACAGCGACCGAGCGATCAATCCGGACTCGGTGCAGGTCTCCGCGACCGGCGGCAACACCCTCGCGGTCGGCAACGTCGAGCTCCGGGTGCCATCACCCGTGTTCGGCTCGCGCCTCCGTCTCGCGGCGTTCGTAGACGCAGGGGGCGCCTGGCAGCGGCCCGAAGGCGATCCGGTGATCCGGGTGACGCCGGGCATCGGGCTCCGGGTCGCCACCCCGCTCGGTCCGCTGCGCCTCGACGTCGCCTACAACCCCTATCGGCTCCAGGCGGGACCGCTCTTCCAGTTCGACGAGAACGGCAATCTCACGCCGGTGCCCGGCCAGAGCGAGTACGTGCTCGACCGCGACGGCCGGATCACTTACCACTTCGCGGTGGGACAGCCGTTCTGATGCGCCGCCGCCTGGCCCGGTTCCTCTTCGTCTTCGTCCTGGGCATGCTGGCCATGGTGCTCGGCGTCGTGACCTCCATGACGCTCACGCCGCCGGGCCGCGACCTGCTCGCGCGCACCGTGTCGCGCATGCTCGACCGGATCGTGCTGGGGCACGTGGACGTGGGTGCGATCTCCGGCTCGTTCCTCTACGACCTGGTGCTGCAGGATCTGGTCGTGCGGGATACCAGCGGAGCGCTGCTGGCGGACATTCCCCGGGTGCGGGTGGGCTACCGGCTCCCCAACCTCATCGCCGGCCAGGTCGTGCTGAGCTCGGTCCAGCTGGAGCGGCCGGTCATCCAGCTCATCAAGCACCGCAACGGCCGGATGAACTACGAGGAGGTGCTCCAGCTCGGCAAAGGCGCTCCGGGAGGCAAGTCGCCACTGGTGGACTTCTACAACGTGCGGATGAACGGCGGCACGTTGCGCATCGCACTCCCCTGGAATCCGGACCGCCGCCTCGTCACCCAGGCGCAGAAGGACTCCTCGCTTCTGGCCGAGCGGGCCAAGCCCGGCCGGACCATCGAGGAGAGCCCCGAGGGCCTGCGCCGGGTGATCCTCCTCTCCGACCTCACGACCAGGCTCGCCAGGCTCAGGATCGCGACGCCCGACCGGCTCCCGTTCACCATCGACCTCGACTCCCTCGCCACCCGGATCAACGATCCCGCGGTCTCCGTGCGCGATGCGGCGGGACGCATCGTCCTGCGGGGCGACAGCGCCATCTTCAGCCTCTCGCGCGGCGCCCTTCCCGACACCCGGTTCTCCGGCGGTGGCGCGGTGACCTGGCCGCGCGACACCATCCTCTACGACTTTCAGGTGATCTCGCCCCAGGTGAACCTGGAGGACCTGCGCTGGGTGTCCCCCGATTTCCCGTCGATGCAGGGCAGCGGCATCCTCACCGCGCGCTCCGTGAGCGGCGCCCTGACCGAGTACGACATCCGCGAGCTGCGGCTGGCGGCAGGCCGCCAGCAGGTGAGCGGCGACCTGGTCGCCATCACCGACCGGCGGCGAGGACTCGGGGTGCGGGATATGCGACTCCAGCTCCGCGATCTCGATCTCGACGCCGTGCGTCCCTACCTGGACACCCTGCCGTTCTACGGCACGCTCTCGGGCAGCGTCTCCGGCACGGGGTTTCTGGACGACATGGACGTGCGGCTCGACTGGGCCTTCGCCGACGCGCGGGTGGCGGGCAACCCGGTGACCACCATCGCCGGCGAGGGCAGGGTCGGCGCGCGGGGCAAGGAGGGGCTGGTGTTCACCGGGTTCGAGGTGCGCAGCTCGGATGTGGACCTCCGCACCGTGAGGCTCATCGCGCCCGCCGTGATCCTGGAGGGGCGGCTGGCCGCGACCGGGCGGCTGGACGGGCCGCTGCATGACGTCACCTTCGACGGCACCGCCCGTCACCGCGACGGAAGCCGGCCGCCCAGTGTGCTGGTGGGCCAGGTGCACCTCGACACCCGCTACGACACGCTGGGCCTCGCCACCGACGTGGCGCTGGATCCGCTCTCGTTCGAAGGCATCCGCCGCGCCTTCCCCACACTCCGGAGTCGGGGCGAGGTGCGCGGCCGGTTCCGAAGCGAGGGCACGCTCGGCCGACTGGCCGTGGACGCCGATCTCTCGGGAGAGATCGGGAACATCCGGGCGGAAGGCTTCACGACGCTGCTCCCGCCCTACTGGGGCGCGGAGAACCTGCTGCTCCGGTTCTCCCGGGTGAACCTCGGGGCGCTCACCGGGCGCGAGCTCACCAGCTCGCTCAACGGCGAGCTGAGGGTCACCGGGAGCATCGACACCCTGCGCGCGCCCGAGGGGGAGATGGAGCTCGCGCTCACCCGCGGTCGGGTGCGGGAGTGGGTGATCGACAGTGTCTTCGCCCGCGGAACGAGCCGTGACAGCCTCATCACCATGGACACGGCCTACGCCGAGTGGCAGGGCGCGCGAGCTGCGGGTTCGGGCACGCTGGGCTGGGCCGCGCCGAACCGGGGAGAGATGGCCTTCACCCTCGTCGCCGACAGCCTGATCGGATTCGACTCCCTGCTCCTCGCCGTGACCGGTCAGCGGCGCGACACCACCAGCGGTCTGGCGCCGCTGGGTGGCGTCGCGCGAGGCTCGGTGCGGCTGAGCGGCAGCATCGACACCCTCGAGGCCGCCGGCGACCTCATCGTCGGAGCGTTCGAGTTCCAGCAGTACCGCTCGCCGCGCATGACCGGCACCTTCACCTGGACCGGCGGGCGCCGGCCCCAGCTCACCGGGTCCGCCGAGGCCGACACGGTGACGGCGGGCGAGCGGGTCTTCAGCCGCAACGGGGTGTCGGTCGCGGGTTACCTGGATTCTCTCGCCTGGGGGGTCGGCACGACGGCGGGGACGCTGGCGCGGGTGGATGCCGCGGGGAGCTGGCGGGTGCGCGACAGCGTGCACCAGATCTGGTTCGACACGCTGCAGGCCGCGCTGCCGACCCACCGCTACCGCCTGCTGCAGCCGGCGACGCTCACCCTCGGGAGCGCGCCGACGGTGACGCCGGTGGCGGTGCAGGCGCTGGACGGATCGGGGGTCATCCGCCTCGCCGGAAGCCTGCCGTCCGATACCCCGGGGGCGATGACGTTGGAAGTACTGGGACTGGAGCTGAGCGACCTCTACAGCGTGCTGCAGCGGGACACCACCGGGGTGCACGGAGACCTGGGGCTCAGCATGGACATCGGCGGCACCTCGCGGGAGCCGACGTTTCGCGGCACCGTCCGCCTGGGCGAGGGCCGCTTCGGCGATTTCCGGGCTCCGTTCGTGCTCGGTGTGCTGAACTACACGGACCGGCGACTCGACGCCAACCTCGACCTCTGGCGCACCGGCGAGAACATTCTGGAGGTGGAGGCTCACCTCCCGCTGGACCTCGGGCTCACCGGCGTGGAGCAGCGTCGAGTGGAGGGCCCGCTGCAGGTGCGCGCCGATGCCGACAGCGTGGACCTCGGCATTCTCGAGGCGCTGACGCCTGCGTTCCGCCGCGTCCGGGGCCGGCTCGCGGTGGACGCGGAGGTGGAGGGCACCTGGGAGCGGCCACGGCTCGACGGCTCGATCTCGGTCCGGAACGGGGCGATGGACGTGCCGGGGCTGGGGGTGCAGTTCGGGTCGGTGGAAGGAGCCGCGAAGCTCCAGGGCGACTCGCTGCTGCTGCAGGATGTCCGGATCACCAGCGGGGGCGGGGACCTGGTGGTCGGCGGAGCCGTCCGCCTGGAACGGCTCTCCCGCCCGCTCTTCGACCTGGATCTCCGCGCCAGCCAGTTCGTGGCGATCGATGTGCGCAACTTCCTCACCCTCACCGGCACCGGCAATCTCACGCTGCGCGGTCCGCTGCTGGGCTCCACACTGAGCGGAAACCTGACGGCGAATCGGGGGGTGCTCTATTTCGCCGACCTGGTCAACAAGCGGGTGATCGATCTGGACGACCCCACCATCGCGGATCTGGTGGACAGCACGATGTTCCAGGAGCAGGACCTGCGGGCCCAGTTCCAGAACGTGTTTCTCGATTCGCTCCGGGTGGAGGACCTCCGGATCGCGATCGGCTCCGATGTCTGGCTGCGCTCGGCCGAGGCCAACATCCAGCTGGACGGCGAAGCGCGGGTGAGCAAGGCCGGCCGCGAGTATCAGCCGATCGGCACCTTGCAGGCGCCGAGAGGCAGCTACACCCTCAAGATCGGACCGGTCTCGCGCGACTTCACCGTGACCCACGGCGAAGTGCGCTACATCGGCACCCTCGACGCGCAGCTCGACATCGAGGCCCGCCACACCGTGCGCGCGGTGCGGGGTGACGAGATCCCGGTCATCGCCATCATCGAGGGCACGCTCTACGCCCCGAAGCTGCGGCTGGAGAGCACCATGCGGCCGCCGATCTCGGAGACCGACCTGGCCTCCTACCTGATCACCGGCTATCCGGCGAACGAGGCCAGCGCGTTCGGCGCCGCGAACGCGGTCGAGATCTTCTCCAGCACGCTCAGCAGCGAGCTGGAGCGCGCCCTCATCCAGGACCTCGGGGTTCCCGTGGACCTGATCGAGATCCGGCCGGGAGTGGCCAGCGCCAGCGGCGTCGCGACGGCTACCCAGCTGGCTGCCGGCTGGCAGCTCGGCCGGAAGACCTTCGTCACCTTCAACGTCGGCTTCTGCCCCGACCTGAGCCAGCTCAGCACCCGGAACCTCGGCGCCGGCCTCGAGTTCCGCTTCAGCCGGGAATGGCGGCTCCAGAGCGCCTTCGAGCCCACCATCGAGCGGTGCGGCACGACGGTCCTTCCGATAGACTCCCGGTATCGCTATCAGATCGGTGTGGACCTGCTATGGGAGCGCGAGTACTGAGATGTCCCGTGCGCTGCTGATCACCAACCCTGCCGCCGCGAGGACCCAGCAACGGGCGGTGGCGGCGGTGATGCGGGTCATGCGCGGCGCTGGATGGACGGCGGAGGTGCTGGCCACCGGCGGCCCGGGTGACGCGCGCCGCCTGGCCGAGTACGGCGTCTCGGAGGGGATGGACGTGGTCGCGGTGTTCGGCGGGGACGGGACCACGATGCAGGCGGCTGCGGCGCTGGTCGGCACCGACGTGGCGCTCGGCGTCATCCCCGGGGGGACCGGCAACCTCCTGGCGGGCAACCTCCGCATCCCCGCCTCGCCCGAGCGGGCCGCGCGGGCGCTGATCGCGGGCAAGCCCCGTCCGTTCGATCTCGGCCGGATGGAGCGGGACGGCGGGCCGCAATACTTCGCGGTGGCGTGCGGCGCCGGTTACGACGCGCGGGTCATGGCCGGCACCCTGTCGGAGCACAAGCGCCGGTGGGGGATGGCGGCGTACGTGGCCACCACGCTCCGGCTGATCACCGACATCCGCAGCACCAGTCACGTCATCACGATCGACGGCGTGGAGTACGACGCCGATGCCGCCATGGTGCTGGTGGCCAACTGCGGAGAGGTCATCCCCCCGCTGGTGCGCCTCCGGGCCGGCATTCGCCCGGACGACGGGTTGCTGGACGTCGTGGTGATGCGCGCCAACAGCTTCGGGCAGAGCGTCAGGGCGGTGTGGGACCTCCTGCGGGACGCCCCGACAGCCGAAGGACAGGAGACCTACGTCGGGTACGCCCGGGGCCGGGAAATCCGGGTGGAGACCGACCCGGTCCAGCCGGTGCAGCTCGACGGCGAACCCGGCGGCGAGACCCCGTTCACGGTCAAGGTGGTGCCGGGAGCGATCAAGATCATGGTCCCCGGTTGAGAGGAGCGGGAAAGGTGAACCGTGAAAAGTGAAAGGGAGGGCATGGCGCGGCGCCTTCGACTGTTTAATTTCTGAGCGGGCGTCCGCGGCTGCGGATCCTGGGATCCGTGTGTAAAGGTCGAAATGTGAGTAGGCAGTAACCGGCACCCACCCATCGATCCGTTCACCTTTTACTGTTTACTTTTCCCGCTTTCTGGTTGAGGTCCCCAGCATGGCGGTTTCCGTCCTTCTGATCGATGACGACGTCGATGTTCTCCGCAGCATCGGCAACTATTTCGAGAAGCTCGGCTACGAGGTCACCCGGGAGCTGAGCGGCGAGGCGGGCCTGGCCACCTTCGACCGGCTGCGTCCCGAAGTGGTGATCCTCGATCTCCACCTGCCCGGCATCAACGGCATGGAGGTGTTGGAGAGCCTCCGGCAGCGGGATGCCGCGGTCATCCTCCTCACCGCCGAAGCGGACGTCGGCACCGCCGTGCGGGCCATGCAGCTCGGCGCCGAGAACTTCCTCGCCAAGCCGGTGGACATGGAGCACCTGGCCGCGGCCACGGCGCGAGTCGCCGACAAGGCGCGGCTCCGGCGGATCAACGAGGCGCTGCTGGTGCAGAGCGCGCCCGGGCACGGGCTGGATTCGCTGGGGACCTCCAACGCCATGCAGGAGTTCGCCCACCAGGTCGGCCTGCTGGCGCAGAGCGATCGCACGACGGTCCTGCTGAACGGGGAAAGCGGCACCGGCAAGGGCTGGGTGGCGCGGATGATCCATGACCTGAGCCCGCGGGCCAAGGCGCCGTTCGTCGAGGTGAACTGCGCCGGCCTCAACGCCACCTTCCTCGACTCCGAGCTGTTCGGCCACGAGAAGGGCGCGTTCACCGATGCGAAGGACCGCAAGCAGGGCCTGTTCGAGATCGCGGACCACGGGACCATCTTCCTGGACGAGATCGGCGACCTGGCGCCCGAGCTCCAGCCCAAGCTGCTGAAGGTGCTGGAGACCAAGACCTTCCGGCGGCTGGGGGGGACCCGGGAGATCACCGTGGACGTGCGTCTCATCGCCGCGACCAACAAGAATCTCCAGCAGGAGGTGGAAGACACCCGCTTCCGGGAGGACCTCTACTACCGACTGAGCGTCATGCCGCTGACGCTGCCGGCGGTGCGCGAGCGGTCGCGGGAGGACCGGCTGGCGCTCATCACCCGGATCCTCTCGGATCTCCTGAGCGAGCTGCCCGATGGTCCCCCCACCCTCTCCAGCGAGGTGCTGGAGCGTCTGCTGGCCTACGCGTGGCCCGGCAACGTGCGCGAGATGCGCAACGTCCTGGAGCGGGCACTGATCCTGGGGCGAAGCCAGCCCGCGGTGAGCGTGGAGCACCTCCCCGGCGAGTTCCGCGCCCGTCCCGGCCTGGGCGACCGCCGCCACACGCCGCTCAGCCTGGAGGACCTCGAGCGCCAGCACATCGAGCGCACACTCAAGCACCACACCGGCAACCGCACCCGAGCCGCGATCGAGCTCGGGATCTCCCGCGCGACGCTGATCAACAAGATCAAGCGCTACAACATCACCGCGTAGGTCCGATGGCCGAGACCCACGAGCACGATGGCATGAAGTGCCGCGCCTGCGGGCGCGAGGAGCGTGCCTCGGAGGGCTATCCCTGCAGCAACTGCGGGACGTTCATCTGCCTCATCTGCACCTTCCAGGGGGTCACACTGTGCAAGGCCTGCGCGGGGGGACAGCCGACCGCGAGCCCGGAGCGACGCCCCTCCTGACCCGCGTCATCGCCCGATCGGCGGTCGTGCCCCTCTTCGCCCAGCCCAGCCTGCGTTCGGAGCAGGTGAGCCAGCTCGTGCTGGGCGAAACGGGACGAGTCGAGGAGCGCTCCGGCGAGTGGCGCCGCATCACGGTCGACCTCGACCGGTACCAGGGGTGGGTCCACGCCGGCTACTGCGTTGAGGCGTCGGAAGACATGACCGATCGGTGGCGAGACGAGGCCGGCGGCTGGAGTCTTGGAGCCACGGTGCGGCTCGACGGGATGCGGCTCTCGCTGCCGCTGCGGGCCCGGGTCGCGATGTCCGCCGCGGGCGTCCGTTTGCCGGATGGCTCGACCGGGGCGCTGCTGGAAGGCGAGGTGACGCCGGTCGCGAGCGTCCGGTCGGCGGCTCGGGCACAGCCCCCGGAGCGCTGGGCCCTGGCGCGCTTCCAGGGCGCGCCCTACCAGTGGGGCGGGGTGACGCCGTGGGGGGTGGACTGCTCCGGGCTGGTGCAGACCACCTTCGCCGCGCGAGGTACGACGCTCCCCCGCGACGCGGCGGTCCAGGTCGAGTGCGGCGCCGTGGTGGACCTCGCCGGGCCGGAGCCCGGTGATCTTCTCTTCTTCCGCGGCGAGAGCGGGGATCGCATCACCCACGTCGCATTCGCGGCGGAGGGGAACGCGCTCATCCATTCCACGGTGGCGTGCGGCGGGGTCCTGATCGAGCCATGGCTTCCGGGCAGCCGCGCCGCGGCGCTCCGCGACCGGCTGGTGGCGGTCCGTCGGGTGGAGGCGCGGTGAGCCGGGCGGGGTTCTCCCGGCTGGTGCTGTTCGACATCGACGGTACGCTGCTCCTCACCGCCGGCGCGGGCCGGCGCGCCATCACCGAAGCGCTGAGCGATGAGGTGGACGATCCCGCCGCCTTCGCCGGCATCCGGTTCGATGGAAAAACCGATCCCCAGATCGTGGTCGAGATGCTGGCGCTCGCGGGGCAGGCCGAGACGCACCAGTCGGAGCGGGTGCGCCGGGTGTGTCGGCGCTACGTCGGGCTGCTGGCTCTCGAGCTGGAGCGCCCCACCACGCGGACGACGCTGATGCCCGGTGTGGGGCCGCTGCTCGACCGCCTCGAGCAGACGCCTGGTGTGCTCCTGGGGCTGTTGACCGGAAACCTCGCCGAAGGCGCCGCGCTGAAGCTGCGCTCCGGCGGAATCGATCCCTCGCGGTTCCGTCTCGGCGCGTACGGGTCGGACGCGGCCCACCGGCCTGCGCTCCCGCCGATCGCCGCCCGCCGGGCGGAGCGCTGGTTCGGCCGGGTTCCGACCGGCCCGGAGGTCGTGATCATCGGCGACACCCCGGCCGACATCCACTGCGGCAGCGGGATCTCCGCTCGCGCGGTGGCGGTCGCCACCGGCGGATTCTCCGTGGCGGAGCTGGCCGCCTGTGGACCCCACGCAGTGTTCGAAGATCTGTCCGACACCGAGCTGGTGCTCGAGGCGATCCTCCGGTGAGGGCACCGCATCGTGAGCTGGAGCTCAAGGCGGTAGTGCCCGATGCCGAGCGGCTGCGGCGCCGCCTGCGTGAGGCGGGAGCCGAGCTGCGGTCCGGTGGCCATCTGACCGACGTCCGCTACGACCGCGCCGGTGAGCTGACCCAGCGCGATGAGGTGCTCCGGGCCCGCACTTACCGACACACCGACGGCCGGGTCGAGTTCATGCTCGCCTGGAAGGGCCCCACCGGTCGTTCGCCCGACGGGTACAAGCTGCGGGAGGAGGTCGAGATGTCGGCCGGAGCGGATCCGGGCCCCTTGCTCCAGGCGCTGGGTTACCGGCCGGTCAACGTTATCGAGCGCGAGATCGAGATCTGGCACCTGGGCCATGCCACCGCGCGGCTGGAACGCTACCCCCGCATGGACGTCCTGGTCGAGGTCGAGGGAGAACCCGCGGCGATCGAGCGTGTCGTGGCCGCCAGCGGGATCCCACGGAACGAGTTCACCGCCGAGCAGCTGGTGGAGTTCGTCCGCCGGTTCGAGGAGCGGACCGGCACGGCGGCCGAGCTGGCCGTGCCGTCGGCCGGCGCGACGCTTCGGTGACGACGGGACGAGGCGTGTCCCAAGAGCGGTGGGAAGTGCCCGAGCTCGGCCCTTCGCTTGGACGCCTGACCGATCCGCCGCAGCCCTCCGCAGGGCCACTCGGCGTCCGCCTGGACGACATTCGCCTGAAGCTGGTCACGGGGGTATTCGAGCTTGCGGGCGCGGCACGCTCGTTCGCCGCCGCGGGCGACGCGGTGGGCGCCGCGGCCTCGCTCAACCGCGTCGCCTGGCTCGCGCTCTGGGAGCAGGCGGTCGCCGCCTCCGCCGAGCGGCTCACGGCGACGGTGAACGCGCGACTGGAGGAGGCCGCTGCCGAGTCGCGCTATCCCCGACGCATGCTGCGCAAGGTCCGCTTCACTCCGGCGGATGCCCGCGCCATCGCTGCGCGCCTGGGCGGCGGCGGGGCGCCGTTCGTCGCGGCGCTCGACGAGCTGGAACAGGCGGCGCACGGCATTGCTACGGCGGCAGGGCGGGAGCGCGCGGTCGCCGGGGCCTGGCGCGCCGCTCTCGCCGCTGTGGCTAGGCGGCTGGAGGCGGCGTGGCTCGCGCTGGAGGAGGCGGCGGAGCGGGAACAGGTCCGCTGGCAGGCGGACGTGCGGCGGGTCCATGCCTGGCGCATGCCCCGTTGGCCGCTGTGGCTGATCACAGCGCTGGTGCTGGGAGGCGCGATCTATCTCGGACTGGTGCTCGGCGGGTATGTGCCCGTGCCGCCGATACTGGAAGGCTTCGCCGACTACTGGTGGAGCCGGATGTGAGCCTGCTCGGCGTGGGGATCGATCTGGTGGACCTCGATCGCATCGCCCGCATGCTGTCGGGCAAAGGCGAGCACGCGATGGCGCGGCTGTTCACGCCGGAGGAGCGCGCCTATCTCGCCACCCGACCCGATCCGACCGGAAACGCCGCGGCCCGTATCGCGGCCAAGGAAGCGGTCTACAAGGCGATGCAGTCATTGCCGGGTGCGCGGGCGATCGGCTGGCGTGACATCGAGGTCACCCGTGACGAGGAGGGCCGGCCGGCAATCCGACTCCACGGCCTGGCCGAGCGCCTCGCGCAGGAAGTGGGCGGCGTGACCATCCAGGTGTCGCTGACGCACTCGGCGACGGCGGCAGGGGCGGTGGCCGTGGTGTCGGTTGGGCGGTAGGGCGGTAGGGCGGTACGGCGGTACGACGGTAGGGCGGTACGGCGGTAGCGGCGGTACGATGCATGGGCCGAATCTAGGAGCTACTGCGAGGGGCTCGTGAGCTAGTCGAGATGGATCGGTAGAGTTGCCAGGTGAGCTGGCCTGCCCGGTTGCGGATGCTTTCGAGTTCGACCCAGGCACTGGAAGTGAGCAGGCCCCGGTCGCGACAGAAGCGCAGCAGGTAAGTCACCTCCGAAAGTGAACCCAAGGCAATGTCCAGGAAACGCCGGAATTCTCTGGTGCCGCGCTTCGCGGTGCCTTCGGCGATGTTGGTGGGAACAGACAGGACCGCCCGCCGCAGCTGAATCGTCAGTCCGAAGCGTTCCTCCGTGGGCCAGGAATCAGTGGCCGCGTAGATCTGCAGGGCCATCTGGTGAGCCACCTGCCAGGCGTCGAGCCGCTCGTAGGGTCCCATGC
>DATBJH010000062.1:0-5466 GCA_036556505.1 Gemmatimonadales bacterium | reverse complement strand
ACCTGGCGGCCAAGAGCGAGCGCGAGGTGTTCGAGCACGAGATCGCGATGGAGCGGGAGGAGATCAGGCTGATGCCTGATCTCGAGCGGGAGGAGCTGAGTCTGCTCTATCAGGCCAAGGGCATCCCCGAGCATCAGGCCGCCGCTCTCGCCACCCGGCTGATGGCGGACCCGGAGCGGGCGCTGGAAGAGAAGGTGCGCGAGGAGCTCAAGATTGGCCATGCGAGTGCCACCCCATTCCGGGAGGCCTGGGTCACCGGTACCGCCACCGCGTTCGGCGCCCTCATCCCGGTGGCGCCGCTGCTCGCGAGCACCAAACCGTGGGCGGTGTGGACCTCCTTCGCCCTCGCGATGATCTCCCACTTCGCCGTCGGTGCGGCCCGGAGCGTGTTCACCGGCCGGAGCGTGTTCCGCAGCGGGCTCGACATGTTCCTCGTCGGCCTCGGCGTGGCGGTGGTCGGCTATGTGTTGGGAGATTGGATCGTAGGAGTGCTCTAGTGCAGGCGTGAGACGCTTTTCACATCTCGCGCTTACTCTCGTCCCATGCACATCGTCGAAGGCGGTCTGGACGACCCACGGGTCGTCGCCTTGCTGGATCTCCACGTGATCCGGGCCCGGGCCGAGACGGCGCGGGGGAGCGCGCACGCACTCGACCTCTCGGGGCTCCGCGCTCCCGAGGTCATCTTCTGGTCCGCCTGGGAGGGCGACGAGGTGGTCGGCGTCGGCGCGCTCAGGCGGCTGAGCGCCGATCACGGCGAGATCAAGTCCATGCACACTGCGGAGGCGGCGCGCGGACGCGGCGTCGGATCCGCGATGCTGCGGCACATCATGGCCGCGGCGCAGGCCCGCGGACTGAGCCGGCTCAGTCTCGAGACCGGGTCATGGCCGTACTTCGAGCCGGCGCGGGCGCTCTACGCGCGGCACGGGTTCGTGGAGTGCGAGCCGTTCGGGGACTATCGGGACGATCCGAACAGCGTGTTCATGACCCTGTCGCTCAACTCCTCGCCCCCATAGAGCTGCCTCGGCGTCGGGAACGCAGCCTCGGCCCGGCCGCGAACGCGGCTTTCTGCAGATGAAGGTGAGTCCTCCCCTACGAGTCGGAAGAAAAGTTCACACACGGTTCATGCCTGCTTCGGTCGCGCCCGCCGATAGTAGGATTGCGCCCCCATTGACCATTCGACGTGAGGGCCGTCCCGCGGGACGGAGGGAGAGAGGAGCTCATGCGCGGATTCGCCATCATCCTGGCCGGCGCGGTCGTGGCTATCATGGGTTGCGGAGACGAGGTCACCTCGCCCGGCGGGCCCACCGCTGCCTCACCCACCACCGGTCGGGCGGCTGCCGTGGCCGACTCGGCACTGCTGATACTTGGCGGTGACATTCACGCCAATTGCAAGATCGGGAACCGGTCGGCGGCGACGGCGCCCTTGGTTGCCAAGTACCCGGGGGCTGTGGTGGTCGTCCTCGGCGACAATGCCGGCGCCGACGGGACGGCGTCCGAATTCGCTTGCTACGATCGGACCTGGGGCCAGTTCAAGAGTCGCACCTTCGCCACGATCGGTAACCACGAGCTGCGTCAGGACACCGCCGGGACGGCCTACTACGACTACTTCAACGGAGTCGGGGTCGATTCGGGGCGGGCAGGACACCGCGGACGGGGAAACTACACCCTGGATCTCGCCGGGTGGCGTATCTACGTCGCCAACAACTTCCGGAACGGAGATGATCAACAGGCCTGGATGGCTCAGGACCTCGTCGCCACGCCGCGAAAGTGTACGATGGCGATCTGGCACTCCCCCGTGTTCACCAGCAACGCCGAGGTGGTTCCTGCCACCAGCTTGCGGCGCTGGTGGAAAGTACTCTACAGCGGCGGGGCGGATGTGGTCGTCGGCGCTCACGCCCATAACTATGAACGGTTCGCCGAGGTAACGCCGTTCGGCGTAGTGGATCAGCAGCGGGGCATCCGCGAATTCGTCGTCGGCACTGGGGGCGGGGCTAGCCTCTTCGGGTTCGTGTCGCAGCCGCACCCGGCGAGTCGGAAACGGATCGTAACGTGGGGGATTCTCAAGCTGACCCTCTGGCCCACCCGCTACAAGTGGCAGTTCATCGATCTTACGGGCGCGGTGCTGGATTCGGGAAGCGATGCCTGCCATTGAGGGGCTGACACCCCTTACCGTCTAGGTGCCAGATGCAGCCAGGCCTCCGTTGGCAGGGAGCGGCGGCGCGGCGGCGATCAGCCGCCGCACCTGCGGTATCACCTTGCGCCCGTAGAGCTCGATGCTCCCCAGCATCAGCTCGTGCCGCAACGCGCCGGCGCTGTACTTGAGATCGAACCGCGACGCGCCCAGCGCGCGCATCGTGGTGGCGATCTTGCGCGCGACCGTCTCCGGCGAGCCGACGTACAGCGAGCCGAGCGCCGCCTCCCGCTCGAACTCGGCCCGATTGGTGGGCGGCCAGCCGCGCTCGGCGCCGATCCGGTTCCGCATCACCTGGTATGCCGGCCACAGCTCCTCACGCGCCTGCTCATCGCTATCCGCCACGTGCCCGGGCGAGTGCACCCCGATCGGCAGCGCCTGCGAGCCGAGCTGCGCCAGCGCCCGGTGGTACAGCTCGACGTACGGCGCGAACCGCCGGGGATCGCCGCCGATGATCGCGAGCGTCAACGGGAAGCGGTAGCGCGCGGCGCGCACCACCGATTCCGGACTGCCGCCGACGCCAACCCAGGTCCTGAGCGGTGGCCGCTGGACCCGCGGGTAGAGCCGCACGCCCTCGAGCGGCGTCCGCACCGTACCCTTCCAATGAACCGGCTCGCCGGTCCGGTCCGCGTCCCTGAGCGCGGCGAAGATCGCGAGCTTCTCCTCGAAGAGATCGTCGTAGTCCTCCAGCGAATACCCGAACAGCGGAAACGACTCGGTGAACGAGCCGCGGCCCAGGATGACCTCGGCCCGGCCGCCCGAGACGGCGTCGAGAGTGGAGAAGCGCTGATAGACCCGGACCGGGTCGTCGGTGCTGAGGATGGTGACCGCGGTGCCCAGACGGATCCGCTCGGTGCGCCCGGCGATCGCGCCGAGCACGACCTCGGGCGCGCTGATGGCGAAGTCCGGGCGGTGATGCTCGCCGACGCCGAAGAAGTCCACCCCGAGACGATCGGCCAGCTCGGCCTCGGCCACCACGTCGCGGAGCACCTGCGCGTGCGGGAGGAGGCGGCCGTCCGTGTCCGCGGTGACATCGCCGAAAGTGTCGAGACCCAGTTCGATCGGTGGCATAGTGAACAAACCGCGGGCTCCGCCCGACGGTTCCGCCGCGAGTCCATCCACCCTTACCGCCCTAGCGTCTTACCTCGAACAGGATCGGCACCTCGTTGCGGAATCCCAGGTCCTGAGTGCCCTGGCCCACGTCGAACGCGAGGCTCACCTCGCGCCGGCCGGCCTCACGGCTGTAGAGCCGCACGATCCGGTACTCGAGCTCCAGCCCGCTCAGGCACGGCAAGAGCGGCGGTCCATCGAACATCCCGAGCTCCAGCCAGCGGTGCGTCGCCCGAGCGCTGGTGGCGCGCAACGCGGCCGTCGTGCCGGCCTCGTTGCGCACCTTCACCAGAAACGTACCCCACTCGCGCTCCACCAGCACCGGCCGTGCCGGACCGCGAGCGACCTTCACCCGCATCTCCGGATTGATGTGCACGCCGATGAGACACATGCGGTCGAGCGCGCCCTGGGCCATCTCGGGCGTTGGGCGGAGCATTGGAGCTTCGAGCGGAAGGTCGAGCGCCTGGGCTGCGGCGACCACGCGGCGGGCCTGAGCGAGGAGAGCACCCGGGTCCACATTCGGCACCAGCGGCAGATCAGGGCCGGCCGGCGGGACGAACGGCAGAAGCGCGCGGTTGCCGGGCACGCCAGGCAACGGCGGCAGCTCGGGCACGATCAGCGCCAACGTGGCGAGCGCCCAGTGTTGGACGAAGTGCCGACGATCGGACATCAGGCGCACTCCGGCATCAGTCCTCGTCGGATTCCGCCAGGAGCCGCCGATACGTGCGGCGCGCGTGCTCGTAGTCGGCCATGGCCTGCTCCCGCTCCGCGGCGGCGATGAACCGCTCCTTCTGACTCCAGCACTGGTCCACGCCCTTCAGGCACCACTCCGCGCTCCGGCGCGAGGCCCGCACCGGCCGGCCTCCCACCAGCACCCACACCGGATTGGTGTGCGACGACGGCAGGATCCGCACGGCCACCCAACAGCTCCGCACGATCGGGACGTCGAACGAGAGGTCCCGCAGCGTGCCATCGGCCGCGATCGTCTCGCTCGCCACGGGAAAGCCGTTGACGACCACTTGGACCGCCACATTGCGGGTCTCACCGATCCGCGCGCGCTCCAGGTCCCAGAAGAAATCCGGCCGAAGGCCTGGGTCCGTGCCCGGCCGCTCCGGAAGGAGGCCTGCCACCTTCACCTTCACCCGCACCTTGCCCGCCCGGCGCAGCCGGAGCTCGCTGCTCCGCTCTCCCACCGCCACGTCGTTCACCCGAAACTCCAGCAGGTGGCTCTTGCCGTCGCTCACGTAGGCGCGGCCCCGTCGAAGCCCCTCGCACCAAGCGGCATACTCCAGCCGGCCGTCCAGCTTCACGTAGCTGCGCCCCATTCCCACCCGGTCGCCCGACACGCAGGGGAAGTCGGTCTCCCCCGCGATCCGGGTGCGGAAGCCGACGTTGAGCGTGTGATACCAGATGTTGAGCTCGTTGGCGTAGGGCGTGTCCACGGTGGACAGGAAATCCACCGCGGGCACCGGCGATCCGTCGGGGCCTGGCACCTCGTGGGCTACATCCACGATGTACTCGTTGGCGCCGATGCCGTTGTACGGCGGCAGCAGGTAGTTCGGCAGCTCGGTGGAGTCCACGCCGAGCCCCCAGCCGGAGTGCGCCGGGCCGCAGACCGCGCCCTGGCGTTTGGCCCATCGCAGCGTGTTGAGGCCCAGCGTAGGCCAATGCAGGTAGGAATCGCCTCCGGGCGGGATCTGCTCCTTGAGGCGCAGCAGGACCAGGTGGCCCGAGCGGTGCGAGCCGAACCCCGACACTTCCACGTCGTAGTGCAGCAGGTGCGACGGCCGTGACACGGCGTGGTCCCGCCCAGTGAAGAATTGTTTCTGATAGTCGAAGCCCGGTCCCCAGGTCAGGTTCGCGCCGACCTTCAGGTCTTCGCCCAGCGTGTGGCGGATCATGTCTTCCGGGCGGACGCCCTCGGTCGGCTTGATGTAGTGGGCGCAGCCGGCGGCGTGGATGTGGTGGTCACCCGACCACCACCCGAGCCGGGCCGGGTCGATCCAGCGCTCGATCTGGAAGGCGGCCTCGAGCGCGGGGGCGCCGGGGCGAGCTTCGGCAACCGTGAGCGCGCGGGTCCGCACCCGCGACTCCGGGCCGCGGCGGAACTCTACGGTGTAGGCCCCGGCGGGCAGTGAGAGCAGCTCGCCGTCGCCGCGGTAGAC
>DATBJH010000061.1:0-45022 GCA_036556505.1 Gemmatimonadales bacterium | reverse complement strand
CAAACTTGCCCTCGTCGAGCACCTCCACCGCGATGAGCGGCATGAGCCCCACCATGGAGCGCACCCGGAGCGGGATGTGCCAGCTGTCGACGTGCAGCTGGTCGTAGTAGAACCCGTCCTCCTCGCTCCAGAGACCGGTGCCGCCCAGGTTGTTCATGGCGTCCGCGATGGCGATGAAGTGCTCGAAGAACTTGGAGGCGAGGTCCTCGTAGGCCGGGTCCTCGCTCGCGAGCTCCAGCGCCATCGAGAGCATCGTGTTGCAGTAGAACGCCATCCAGGCGGTGCCGTCGGCCTGCTCCAGGTGGCCGCCGGTGGGTAGCGACTGCGACCGGTCGAACACCCCAACGTTGTCCATGCCGAGGAACCCGCCGGCAAAGAGATTGTGGCCCTCGGGATCCTTCCGGTTCACCCACCAGGTGAAGTTGAGCAGCAGCTTCTGGAAGGCGCGCTCGAGGAAGAGCCGGTCACGGGCTCCCCGCGGGCCGGTCATCTTGTAGACCCGCCACACGGCCCAGGCATGCACCGGCGGATTCACGTCGCCGAAGGCGAACTCGTAGGCCGGGATCTGCCCGTTGGGATGCATGTACCACTCGCGCAGGAACAGGAGCAGCTGCTCCTTCGCAAAGTGCGGGTCGATCCGGGCGAACGGGATCATGTGGAAGGCGAGGTCCCAGGCGGCGAACCAGGGGTACTCCCACTTGTCGGGCATCGAGATGACGTCGCGGTGATACACGTGGGGCCACTCCGAGTTGCGCCCCGCCCGTCGGGAGGCGGGGGCCGCGGGCTGAGCGGGATCCCCCTCCAGCCAGTCTCTCACCACATAGTGGTAGAACTGCTTGCTCCAGAGCAGGCCGGCGTATCCCTGCCGTAACACGCGCTGCTCGTCTTCCGTTGCGGCCTCGGGGAGCCGCTCACGATAGAACTCGTCGGTCTCCCGGATGCGAGCCTCGAAGATCCGATCGAGGTCGGCGCCGATCGCCTTCGAGCCGGCGACGCCGCGCTGACTGAGCCGCAGCCGCACTACCCGCTCCTCGCCGGCCGGAATGCTCAGCACGTAGTGGAGCGCTGCCTTGGTGCCCTCCTTCGCCGGATTCACGGCCGACTGGTCGCCGTCGACCACCGCCCGATGAAACCCGTCCTTGACGTAGGGCTGGGCGTTCGGCGTGCCGAAGAGCCGGGCGACGTTGGTCTCGTTCTCCGTAAACAGCAGGCCAGGGCCACCGGCCTGATCCAATCCCTCGGCCCGCAGCTCATACTCGCCGAGCACCGGGTGCGCCGCGACGACTGCGGCGCCCGCGTGGCGGAGCAGGGGCTTGCCGGTGTAGCCCTCACCCTCGCGCCCCCAGCTCCAGGTGTTGCGGAACCAGATCGAGGGCAGGAGATGGATGGAGGCCTGATCGGGACCGCGGTTGGCGACGGTGATGCGGATCGCGATGTCCTCCGGCCCGACCTTGGCATACTCGGCGAAGACGTCGAAGTAGCGCCCGTCGTCGAATACGCCGGTGTCGGCCAGCTCGAACTCGGGGTCGCTCTTGCCGCGGCCGCGGTTCTCCCGCACCAGCCAGTCGTAGGGGTACTGCCGCTGCGGATACTTGTAGAGGGCCTTCATGTAGGAATGCGTCGGCGTGGACTCGAGGTAGAAGTAGGTCTCCTTGACGTCCTCGCCGTGGTTCCCTTCAGGGCCGGTCAGGCCGAAGAGCCGTTCCTTCAGGATGGGATCGCGCTCGTTCCAGAGCGCCAGCGCGAAGCACAGTCGTCCCTGCCGGTCGGAGATGCCGAGGAGACCGTCCTCGCCCCAGCGGTAGGCTCGGCTCCTGGCGTGATCGTGGGGGAAGTAGTCCCACACGTTGCCGTACTCGGAGTAGTCCTCCCGAACCGTGCCCCACTGCCGTTCGGCCAGGTAGGGGCCCCAACGCTTCCAGTTCGCGACCCGGCGCTCGTCCTCGGCCAGCCGGTCGGCCTCCGCTCCAGACACGGTGCCTCCTTTATCGGGTTGTCGCTGACGGGCTTGTCATCCTGAGGGAGCCCCAAGATCCCTCGCGTTCGATCGGGATGACAGGCCCCTAAAGGTTCCGGCTCTCGCGCTCGCGGGCCTTGAGGATCAACAGCTGGGCCTGGATGATCGCCTCGGCGACGCTGGGCGCCGCCGGCAGCCCGTAGTAGGAACGTTGCATGGCTCCCTCCGGATTCGTGGGTTCGTTGCTGGGTGTAATGCCGCCACACCCGGGGAAGTTCCGAGGGAACCATTCCCATGCTGCTCGCATTTCAGCGCCCATCACGTGGCTCACTCAACATCTGCGAGGAGCGTCCCATGAGATTCGCGGCATCGCCTCTGATCGTCCTGGCCCTCTCGATAGCGGCCGTGTCGGTCCAGGCCCAGGTCACGCAGAGCAAGAAGGTCCTCACGCTGGAAGGCGCCAAGGTGGCGGCCGCCGCCGCGGCCGCCGAGGCGCAGCGAGGCAGCGAGGGCGCCTCGATCGCGGTCGTGGACGACGGCGGCAACCTGATGTATCTGGAGCGGCTCCAACCCACGTTCCCGATGGGCGCCACCATCTCGACCGAGAAGGCCCGCACCGCGGCGCTGTTTCAGAAGCCCACCAAGATCCTGGAGGATGCGATCGTGGGCGGGCGCACGCCGCTCCTGAACGCGTGGTCCGCGCCCCTCAACGGCGGCGAGCCGATCGTGGTGGATGGACAGGTGGTCGGCGCCATCGGCGTGAGCGGTGCCTCCAGCGCCGCACGCGACGCGGCCATTGCCACAGCCGGCGCCGCGGCGTTGCGCGGCCAGACCAGCGCCACCCGCTGACCCGGAGAACTGCCATGCGCACCGCATTCCTGATGATCTCCTTGATCGCGCTGCCGGCGGCGTTCGTCTCGCACGACGATGTCCCGGTGACCGTGATCGACCACGGCCGGGTCGCCGCCGCTTTCGCCAGGGGGGCCCCGCTCGTCGAAACCGGCGACTACAAGATCCACGCGAGTCGGCGCGAGGGGCCGGGTGTCGCCGAGGTCCACACCCGCGATACCGACATCGCCTACGTGCTTCGGGGCTCCGCCACGCTGGTGACCGGCGGAACGGTGGTGGAGCTGAAGTCCATCGCCCCGGAAGAGCTCCGCGGCGCCGCCATCACCGGCGGCGAGACCCGGCAGCTGGTGCCCGGCGACGTGGTCGTGATCCCGAACGGGGTGCCGCACTGGTTCCAGGAAGTGGACGCGCCCTTCCTCTATTACGTGGTCAAGGTGCGACAGGCCGAGCGGTCCACCACGAAAGGAGCGATGTGATGCACGCCCTTCATCTCGCGGCGGCGGGCCTCCTGTTGGCGGGAGCGCTGCCCTCGTTCGTGCCTGGGCGGGAAGCCGTGGATCTCCCCGCTCCCCTGCCTCGGGCGGTCGTGGATCTCCGCACGGCCGAAGGGGCGGCGCTGGTGAAAGCGGAGTGGCGCTATCGCGACGTGTCGATCGTCGACGTCGAGCACCGCGAGCCCGGGGCCGATCTCCGCGCGTCGGGAGCGCCCAACCGCACCAAGGACATCGCGCCCCACGCCGGTGCCGCCGATTTCGACGACTCCGACTGGCAGGCGATCGACCCCGCGGCCCTCGAGCAACGCCGGTCGCACGGCAGGCTCGCCTTCAACTGGTACCGGACCCGGATCACTCTGCCGGAGCGGGTGGGCGATTTCGACGTCCGCGGCTCCACGGTCGTGCTCGAGCTGGTGCTCGACGATTACGCCGAGATCTGGGTCGACGGGCGGCTCCCCATCGTGCTGGGCCAGACGGGAGGGCCGCTGGTCGCCGGATTCAACGCGCCCAACCGCGTGGTGCTGGCCCGTGATGCCCGCCCCGGGCAGCAGATCCAGCTCGCCATCTTCGGGGCCAACGGCCCGCTCTCCAATCCGCCGGCCAATTACATCTGGGTGCGGTCGGCGACGCTGGACTTCTACCAGGCCGGCGGGGTGGGCTCGGGTGATAGCGTGAAAGCCGAGATCGTACGGCTCGAGCCCGCACTGGATCGGATCGTGGCGCCTGGAGCCGTCATGGAGAAGCTCGCCGGCGGGTTCCAGTTCACCGAAGGACCCGTCTGGCATCCCGACGGCTACCTGCTCTTCAGCGACCCCAACGCGAACACCATCTATCGCTGGTCGCCGGAAGGCTCCGTCTCGGTGTTCCGCACCAAGAGCGGCTACTCCGGCTTCGACATCGGGCGGTACCACCAGCCCGGCTCCAACGGGTTGACGCTGGACCGGGACGGGCTCCTGACCATCAACGAGCACGGCAATCGTCGGGTCACGCGGCTGGAGCGCACCGGGAAGATCACCGTCCTCGCCGACCGCTATCAGGGCAAGCGGCTCAACAGCCCCAACGATCTGGTCTACCGCTCGGACGGCACGCTGTACTTCAGCGATCCGCCCTTCGGCCTGCCGCAGACGTTCGAGGACCCGGCGAAGGAGCTTCCCTTCAGCGGGGTGTACATGGTGCGGAACGGTCAGGTGACGCTGCTCGCTCGGGAGCTGACCGGGCCCAACGGCATCGCCTTCTCGCCCGATGAGAAGCTCCTGTACGTCGGCAACTGGGATCTCAGCCGCAAGGTGCTGATGCGCTACGAGGTCGCCGCTGACGGCTCGCTACGGAGCGGGAAGGTCTTCTACGACTTCACCCGCGAAGCCGAGCCGGTGGCGCTCGACGGCATCAAGGTAGATGTGGAAGGGCACGTCTACGTGTCGGCTCCGGGGGGCGTGTGGATCCTCTCGCCGTCCGGGAAGGCGCTCGGGCGCATCGTCCCTCCGGAGCACGACGCCAACTTCGCGTTCGGTGACGCGGACGGGAAATCGCTCTATCTCACGGCGAGCACCGGGCTGTATCGGATCCGCGTGCAGATTCCGGGGATCCGTCCGGCGCTCGGCGTGCAGTCGGCGTCGCGCTGAGTGGCTCGGCGTGCCCGCCCTCGGGCAGCAGGAGACCCGGCGCTGTTTGCCGGGGCTCCGACCCGAGCATCCGTAGCGCCCGAGCCGCTCTCCCCCACCTCCCCTGGCCCTGACCACCGGAGTCACCAGGCCTCCGAGCCCGGCAGGCCCTTGAACGGCCCCACCAGCTCGGGCGTCACCCAGCCTCCATAGTAGAACCCAGGCTGCGGCGTGACCCGATCCGACCCCACGAAGCACGCGTCCATGCGCCGGGGATAGAAGGCGAGATAGTCGCGGATGGCCTCGTAACCCGGATCCGGCTCGGGATAGCTCCAGGCGGCATCCATGGCCAGGCGGCCGTTGCCCTGGACGGCCCAGTAGCGGGCCTGGCCCTTCCACTCGCAGAAGCTGGTCCGCACCGTGGGCACGAGTGCCCCGAGGTCCACATCCGCGGGAGGGAGGTAGTAGGCCGGCGGGCTCGACGTCTCGCAGACGCGGAGCGCCCTGGTCGTGTCGGCCAGCAGTCGACCGCCGAACTCGACCCTGACCCGGCGGGACACGGTTTCCACTCGGGGCGGGCGCGGGTAGTCCCACACCGACTCCTGGCCCGGCCCGGGCACCACGATCCGGCTCGGCCGGACCCGGTGAAAGTTGCGCCACTTCTCGCGCTCGGCGGCGAGGTCCAGCGTTCTCATGAGGCCTCCCTGTGATGGTCGAGGAACTTCACGGCCTGTCAAACGCCGGTCCGATGGGCCGGGTTCCTGGCTTCGACAGGGAACTTCCGTACCGCCGGTGGCATTACACGGTTACATCGAGCGAGGACAGCCTGTGGGTGAGAGCCGACCGTTGAGCATTCCGGTGATCCTGGGAACCAGCCGCAAAGGGCGGATGAGCGCCCATGCGGCACGATTCGTCTGCCAAGCGCTGGGCAAGCGCGACGGGATCTGCACCGAGCTGATCGACATTGCCGATCTGGAGCACCGCCTCGACGACAACGGCCAGGGCACGGGCGACCCGCGATTCGCGGACTGCATGGCCCGCGCCGACGGCATCGTGATCGTGGCGCCGGAGTACAACCACGCGATGCCCGGCCTGCTCAAGCACGTGCTCGACAGCTGTCTCAAGGAATACATCCACAAGGCGGCCGGGATCGTGGCCGTGTCCGCCGGTCCCTTCGGCGGCACCAGGGTGGTCGAGACCTCGCTCCCCGTGCTTCGCGAGCTCGGCCTGGTCACGATCTTCTGGGACGTGAACGTCGGCGGCGTGGGCAAGGTGTTCGACCCGAGCGGCAACCTGCTGGACGACGCCTTCGTCCGCCGCACCGACAAGTTCCTGAGCGAGCTGGTCTGGATGGCGAAGACGCTGCGATACGGTCGCGAGTGCATCGCGCTCAACTGACGAGGCAACGACGGGATGGCCAGATTGCAATGTCCCAGGTGCGGCGCCGGGATGAACCGGCATGCCGAGAAGCTGGTGTACGGGGAGAGCGCGGCCGAGCTCGTCGACGAGATCCATGCCTGCCCGCGGTGCGGGAACCTGGAATCGCGCCGAGTTGCGCTTGCGGAGTCGGCCGGGCCGGCGCAGGATAGGGTGACGCCCGCACCGTGACACCCGGAGTCGCATTCTCCGTGCCCGAGCTGACCGACCTGTCGTCCTTCGAGTCGCTGTTCGCCGCCTGCGCCGCCTCGGCGTTCGGGGTGGCGATGCGGCTGACCCGGAGTCGGGCGGACGCGGAGGATCTGGTGCAGGACGCCGCCTTCCTGGCCCACCGGGGGTTCGCCTCCTTCATGCCGGGCACGAACTTCCGGGCATGGTTCTTCAAGATCCTGCTCAACAGCTACTACTCCAGCCGGCGCCGCGAGCGGAGCCGTCCGGTGACCTCGGACCTGGACGACACGCCGGACCTCTACATCTACGCGCGGTCCGGTGAGGCCGGTTTTCCCACCCAGGGCCCCGATCCCGCGTCACAGCTGCTGGACAAGCTGGGGACCGAGCGGATCGTCGCGGCGATCGATCAGCTGCCGGACGAGTACCGGATCGTGTCGGCCCTCTATTTCATGGAGGACTTGAGCTACGAGGAGATCGCGCAGGCGCTCGAGTGTCCGGTGGGCACCGTCAGGTCGAGACTGCACCGTGGTCGGAAGATGCTGCAGAAGGCGTTATGGCAGATCGCAGAGGAGGACGGAATCGTGAGGCAACCCGCGCTCCAGGACAACGCATGAGCCGGCTGGATCGGACCAACTGCGAGGAGGCGTTCCGCCGCCTCGACGATTTCCTCGACCACCGGCTGACGCCGGAGGAGCTGAGGATCATCGAGGAGCACCTTGAGGTCTGCGCCTGGTGCACTCGGGAGTTCAACTTCGAGGCCAGTCTGCTGCACGGCGTGAAGCGGAAGCTGCGCCAGCTGGAGGCCCCGCCCGATCTCGTCGCCCGGATCCTCTCCCAGCTTCCACCTGCCCCCAAGACCGGCGGCTAGAGCGCCGGGGCGACCGTCCCGCGCAAGGCCTCCAGCTCGCGTATCTCCAGACCCATCCCTTCGAGAAACTCGTCGGGCAGTCCGGCGAGACACTCCCGCAGTGTCTCCATGTCGATGCACGAAGGACTGAAATACGCCAGGGAGTCCAGCCCGCGCACCTGGTGCAGGTCGTGGCAGCGGGCGAAGACGGTCTTGGAGAGATGGGCCCCGGTGAAGTCCGCCTCGTCGAGGCGATTCCCGCTGAAGGTCGCGGTGGCCAGGTCGGCCTGACGCAGGATCGCCCGCCGCAGATCGGAATCGTTGATCAGGGCGCCCACGAGCATGGCATAGCTCAGGTCGACATCGGGAAACCTGGAGTTGCTGAGGTTCGCCCCGGTCAGATCGACGCCCGTCATGGTCGCCCCGGACAGATCGCACCGGGTCAAGTCGGTGCCTCGCATGACCGCGTCGTCGAACGTGCAGCCGGTGAGATTGGAGAAGTTGAGGTACGTCCGGGTGAGATCGGCACCGCGGAAGTCGGTGCCGGCCGGCGCCCCGGCGCCCATGTTGATCCCCTGGAACCTCGCGTCTGTGAGCACGGCGTTTCGAAGGCTCGCCCCTACCAGATTGGCGAGGGTGGCGTCGGCATCACGCAGGTCGGCGCCGTCCAGTTTCGCGCCCCTGAGGTCGGCCTGGCAGAGGTCCACTACTCGCAGGTGGGCGCCGCGGAGGTCCGCGCTCGCGAGGTCGGCGCACAGCAGCATGGCGCCCTCGAGATCCGCGCCGGCGAGGGTGTCGGCGGGCACTTCGAGAAGCGTCGCCCCGGTCTCTCGGTGACGAATCACGATCATGGGGGACTCGAGGTCAGTGACTTCGGGTGAGCGGCTCGAGACAGCAACTTGTGCGTCCTGCGGCCCGAGCGCCAGGGTGGATCAACCCGCCGCTTTGAGCGCCCAGTCTTCCACCGGCTCCGACTCGACGGGCGGTACCAGATCCGACACGGGCCTGAGATCCTCCAGGCCGCACCAGTTGAGCAGGCCGGCCACATCGGCGGCGCGCTCCATGCTGTCCACCCGTATCGCGGTGCGCCCGTTGGTCACCACGGAGATCGCCTCCAGCTCGAGCCGGCGCAGCCCTGCACGCCAGGGTCCCCGCGCCGCATCGAGGTCGACTCCTGCCGCCCGCGCCTGGTCCGCCAGCGCGTAGACCAGGGTGGGTGGATAGCGGTTTGCACGTCTACGTCGCATTGAGACCTCCCAGTGCAGTGCCCACCTGCAGTGTAGCGCCGACGCCATGAAGACATCGGGCGGGCAGGATGAATGTTGCTTCATGCAGCCCTGAAACCGTCTTCATCATGTCGGAGCTATGCTCACGATAGGACTTCGGCGCGTCGCTCGGAGGTGCACGGTGTCGATACTCACCAAGGACGTATGGAACGTCGTCGAGGACGACTTCCCCTCGAGCTCGCCGCTCGAGGCCCAGCTCGGTTTTCTGCTGCGCTACGCGATCCTGGCCCCTTCGGTCAGGAACAGCCAGCCGTGGGCCTTCTCGGTACAGCAGGATCGCATTCACGTCCTCGCCGACCTGGCGCGCCGCCAGGCGGTCGGGGATGCCGACCGGCGCGAGCTCTACATCAGCCTGGGCTGTGCCCTGGAGAACCTGCTGGTCGCGGCGGAGCATTTCGGCTTTCAGCACGGCGTCTCCTACTTCCCCGACCCGGGGCACGAAGAGCTGGTGGCGACGGTAAAGTTCGCGCCGGGCGGGGCGCCGTCCGGCGCCAGAGTGGGGGCCACTCTCGGCGCGATCCTCCGGCGCCACAACGACAACAGCGTGTTCCGCCCCGCCTCGATCCCTGAGCGGCTTCGCCTGCGGCTGATGGCCTGTTGCGTGGAGTCGGATCTCCGGGTGTACCTGACGGACGATCGGCACTTCCACCGCTGGATCGACGCGCTCACCCTGGAGGCCGACCGCGTCGAGTTCGCCGACCCGGCATTCCGGAGGGAGTTGAGCCACTGGATCGGGCAGGGGGTGTTCGGAGACCCTCCGCTGATCGCGCGCCTGGAGAAGGCCGCGGTCTCCCGGATCGATCTGGGGGAGCAGGTGGCTCGGCACGATCATGCCATCGTCGAGAGCGCCGCGCTGCTCGGGCTCATCTGTGCCACGGGCGATAGTCACCTCGCTCACGTCCGGGCCGGTCAGCTCTTCGAGCGACTCTGGCTTACGGCCACGGGTATGGGCGTGAGCATTCATCCCATGAGCCAGACCATGCGGCGGCCGGAGCTGAGGGAAGCGGTGAGCGAGCTGCTCCCTTCGCCCGGGTGGGTGCCTCAGCACCTGTTTCGGGTAGGTTTTTCCTCCAGAGAGGATGCGCGCCACACGCCGAGAAGGCCGATGGACGACGTGCTGGTCTAAGCGGGTGGAGCGGTAAGATGAGCGCGCCGCCGACATCAACCGCCGGCGGCGCCTCGGGTGGCTTGGGGCGCCTACTTCCCGCTGGGGCCGCGACCCTGCGCCGACTTCGAGGTCACGTCGGCGCCGACCGAGTTGCCGGTCTCCGCCGCGAGGCTCAGACGCTGCTCCAGCGCGGGGAGCGTGCTCGATGCGAACTGCTTCAGCGAGGCCACCCGCCCGCCCTGGGCTTCGTCCCGGAACAGCCGCACCGCCTCGTCGTGGTACTTCACGACCTCCTCCATGTACGCCTTGTCGAACGACGAGCGACTCATCCCGTTGAACCGCTCGGCGACCTGCTTGTGCTCCCGCAACAGCACGGGCGCCGGGTAGGCAGCCTGCTTCGCCGCCGCGGCGATCTCTTCGTTGGTCTTGGAGTAGTCGGCCGTCATCCGCTTGCCGAAGTTCACCACCGCCACGCTCGATCCCTTCCGCTCCGCCAGTTTGGCGAGCTTGGCCTGCAGCAGACCGATGCTGCCGGCTTCCAGGATGAAGACACTGTCCGAGGTCAAGGACACCTGCTGGGCCGTCGCCGGCGCCGCTCCCACCGCGCCCAGTAACAGACCGCTAACCGCTGCGTAAGCTAGATTCTTGACGAGCATAACCTTGGATCCTTTCGCCTGTGGCGTCGGCCACTGATTGTTCTTTCAGGGCCCGGACGAGTGGACGGCGTCAATGGTTTCCGGAGGCACGGGACGCCTCTGTCGACTGCGCAATCGACCGGTTGGATCGGCCAGGTAGACGTTTGGTTCAGGTGGTGAGGTGGGGATGGTTTATCGCTACTACATCTGTGACGTCTTCACTGACACCCGCTTCGGCGGCAACCAGCTCGCGGTGCTGCCCGAGGCGCAGGGCTTGTCGGACCGTCAGATGCAGCAGGTGGCGCGAGAGTTCAATTTCTCCGAGACCACATTCGTGCTCCCCGCCGAGCAGGGGCACACGCGCCGGGTCAGGATCTTCACACCCGCTGCCGAGATTCCATTCGCCGGGCACCCGAACGTCGGCACCGCCTTTGTCCTGGCGGCCACCGGTGCGCTCGGCCCCATCGACACAGCGCTCAGGGTGACGTTCGAGGAGCGAGCCGGACTGGTGCCGATCACGATCCATCGGCGGCAGGGTACGCTCTGGTGTCAACTGTCCGCGCCCGAGCGCCTGTCGCTCGGCAAGATCGTCCCCGTGGAAGTGCTCGCCGGCGCTGTCTCTCTCGCCCCGGCTGACGTCGTCATCGCCACGCATCACCCCCAGGTCGCCTCGGTCGGCCTGCCGTTCGTCGTGACCGAGCTCAGAGATCGGTCGGCGCTGGAACGTGCGCGGGTCAACGGGCCCGGCTTCGATGCCCTGGTCACTCTGGGCGTCGTTCCCGACGTTCACCTGTATGTCAGGAGTCGCGACCAGTTCGATATCCGGGCCCGGATGTTCGCCCCATTCGATGGGGTACCGGAGGATCCCGCGACCGGCAGTGCGAACTGTGCGCTCGCGGGATTACTCAGCCACTGTGAGGCCGCGGAGGATGGCGACACCTCCTGGCGCATCGCCCAGGGAGTGGAGCTGGGACGGCCGAGCCTGCTCGAGGCCAGCGCCGAGAAACGGGGCGGGGTGGTCGTGGCCACTCGGGTCGGTGGGGCGAGCGTGCTGGTGAGCGAGGGCACCATCGAAGTCGGCTAGTATTGCGCGATCCGGGCGCCGGCACTAGCTTCATATGGGAAGCCCATAGGAAGCGCCATGGCCGACAAGCAGGACGTGCAGCCCGGCACGCTCGCTCTCATGATCCTCCGGACGCTCGAGGTCCTGGGACCCCTCCACGGCTACGGTGTGGCCCGCCGCATCGAAGAGACCAGCAAGCAGAAGCTCCAGCTCAACTACGGCACGCTGTACCCCGCGCTCCTCAAGCTGGAGCAGGAAGGGTTCATCAAGTCCGCCTGGCGCCAGTCCGAGAACAACCGCCGGGCCAAGTACTACTCCCTCACCGCCGCGGGCCGGAAGCGCCTGGCGCAGGAAGCCCGCGAGTGGCGCCGCACCGCCGACCTGATCGCCGCCTTCCTCGCACCTCGCGAGGAGGCCCCATGAGGTGGGTTCGCCTTGCGCTCGCCCGTCTTCGCGGTCTGTTCGCCGATGACCGCGCGGACCAGGATCTTCGCGAGGAGCTGGAATCCCACCTCGAGCTGGAGACCGCCGAGCTGATGCGGCGTGGTGTGAACGCCGAGGCGGCGCGGCGCCAGGCGCTGCTGGCCTCCGGCGGCCTCACCCGGGCCGTCGAAGCAGTGCGGGAGCAGCGCGGCCTGCCGTGGATCGAGAACGCGATGGCCGACCTCCGTTACGGCCTTCGCTCCCTCCGCCGGAATCCCGGGTTCACCGCGGTCGTGGTGTTCACCCTGGCGCTCGGCATCGGCGCCACGACCGCGATCTTCAGCGTGGTGCGGGGCGTACTGCTCAAGCCGCTGCCCCACCGCGAGGGCGATCGGCTGGTATACCTGCGTCAGGCGACCGATGGGCTGGGCGGCGAGAACCTCCTCTTCTCGGTTCCGGAGGTGCGGGACCTGCGCACCGGCGCGCCGGCATTTGCCGGCATCGCGGAGTACTCGCCCTGGGACGCCGCGCTTCAGGGTGAGGCCGACGTGATCGGCCTGCACGTCGGTCTCGTCACCGGCAATTTCTTCGAGGTCATGGGCCTCACCCCGGTGCTCGGCCGCCTCACCCGGGCGAGCGACGACGGTCCCGGTGTTCCACCCGTGATGGTGCTGACCCACGACTTCTGGATCCGTCGCTTCGGGGCGGACTCGGGCATCGTGGGCCGCCGGCTTCTGCTGAACGGCCAATCGGTGCCGGTGATCGGCGTGCTCCAGCCCGCGCCGTATTTCCCCGACCAGGTGGATGGCTTTCTCAACATGGTGTTCAGCCCTCATCACATGAGCGCGCAGATGATCGAGGGTCGTACTCACCGCATGACCGAGCTGATCGGACGGCTGGCACCGGGCGCGTCGCTCGACGAGGCGCGCACCGAGGTCGCCACCATCCACGCCCGGCTCAAGCGCGGGTATCCCGAGGCGTACGATCCCGGGGCCAACTACCGGATCGCGGTCGTCCCCTTCAAGCAGGCCATCGGCCAGCGCGCCCAGCTCACCCTCGGGCTGCTGATCGGGGTCGCGGCGTTCATCCTCGTCATCTCGGCCGCGAACGTCACCAGTCTCACGCTGATGCGCGGCGTGCGCCGAGGCCACGAGCTCCTGGTGCGCACCGCCCTCGGCGCCGGGCACGGGCGGCTGAGGCGGCTGCTCCTGGTCGAGAACTTCCTGCTCGCACTGGTGGGGGCCCTGCTGGGCCTCGGCCTCGCGGTGGGCGGCCTCGAGCTGCTGGTCCGTCTCGTCGCCAGGTACTCACCGCGCGCAAGCGAGATCCAACTGGACCGCCCGGTCCTCTGGTTCACGCTCGGGCTCTCGGTCGCCATCGCGCTGCTCCTCTCGTTCGTGGCATCACTTCCTCGCGGAGACTCGGAGGGCGCGCTGGTCTCGGCCGGCCCGAACCGGCTGACCGGAACTCCGCGCAAGCAGCGGCTGCAGCGTGCGCTGGTGGTCGCCCAGATCGCGGTGTCGGTGGTGCTGCTCGCCGGCGCCGGACTGCTCACCCGAACCATGATGGAGCTGTCGGCGGTGAGCACCGGACTCCGGACCGAGGAGGTGCTGACTATCCCCGTGCCGCTCCGCGATGCGGCGGTCGCGACCGAGAAGGCGGCCGACGCCGCCGCCAAGGAGCGCTTTCGCCGCATGGCGGACGAGATCCGGGGGCTTCCCGGCGTGGTGGACGTTGGGATCGGCTCCAGCACGCCGCTCACGAGCTCCGCTTTTTCCGCCCTGGACGTCAAGGTGGAGGGCAGGGCATTGTCCACGGGGCAGTCGGTGCCGCGCGCGGAAAGTCGCACGGCCGACCCCGACTATTTCCGCGCCGCCGGCATTCCCCTTCTCCAGGGGCGGGAATTCACCAGTGCGGATCGGTACGGGTCGGCCAGAGTCGTGATCATCAATCAGGCGCTGGCCGGCCAGCTCTTCCCCGGCGAGAGCCCGCTCGACCGTCGCATCGCCTGGACCGGAGACGTCCTTCGATTCTCTCCGTTCAGCGGAGAGTGGCGTACCATCGTCGGCGTGGTGGGCGATACTCATGATGGCGGGCTCGAGGCGGAGCCGCCGGCCACCATGTACATGCCGTTCGCTCAGGAGCTGACCTACCTCGGCGGCCTGGTGATCCGGGCCGACAGCAACGTGTCGGCGCTGGCGGGAGCGGCCACCCGCATCGTGCGCGACCTGGCACCGGGAATTCCCATCGAGAACGTGCTGACGGTGGCGCAGCTCAAGGATCGGAGCGTCGCGCCGCGGCGGCTCAACGCGGTGCTGGTCTGGTCGTTCGGGCTCCTGGCCCTGATCATCGCGGCGGTGGGGATCGCGGGCGTCCTGGCGTTCTCGGTCAGCACCCGGACCAACGAGATCGGGATCCGCATGAGCCTGGGGGCGGATCCGACCCGGGTGCAGCGGATGATTCTGGGCGAGGGCGGCGCGCTCCTGCTCATCGGACTGGGATTGGGGCTGCCCGGCGCCCTGTTCGCCGCGCGGGCCATCCAGGGCCTGCTCTTCGGCGTCGCCCCGTACGACCCGGCGACGTTCGGCGCCGTGGCGGTCCTCATGGCGGCCATCGGCATCGCGGCCAGCTGGATTCCGGCACTCCGGGCCTCACGGGTGGACCCGGTCATCACGATGCGAGCACAGTAGGCGCGTACCTCTTGTCACCCTGAGCGTAGCGAAGGGGGGTGATATCGGGCTGAGCAAATGGGTCGTTCAGTGACCCGAGTGCCCGCCTCACCAGATTCGCACCCGCTCTCCCGGCTCGAGATAGAGCGCCTCCCCCGGCTTCACCCCGAACGCCGAATACCACGGATCCAGGTTCCGCACTGTCAGCGCCCGGTACTCCCCCGGCGCATGGCCGTCCGTCAGGAGCTGGTTCCGGAGCGCCGGCTCGCGGACCTTGTCCCGCCAGCTCTGCCCGTAGCTGATGAAGAACAACTGGTCACCGGTGAATCCGTCCGCCTTCGGGGCGGGCTTGCCGCCCAGCGACCGACGGTACGCTTCGTAGGACGCCGTGAGCCCCGCCAGGTCCGCGATGTTTTCCCCCAGCGTCAGGTTCCCATTCACCGCCAGGTCCGGGAACGGCCGGTACTTGTCGTACTGCGCGGCAAGTTGCTCCCCTGATGCCTTGAAGTGCTTGAAGTCTTCCGGTGTCCACCAGTTGCGGAGCCGGCCCTTGGAGTCGAACAGCGCGCCCGAGTCGTCGAAGCTGTGGCTCACCTCGTGGCCGATCGTGGCGCCGATGGCGCCGTAGTCCAGTGCCGCGGGGCGATGGGGGTCGAAGTAGGGCGGCTGCAGGATGGCGGCCGGGAAGTTCATCGCGTTCATCGCCGGCAGGTTCACCGCGTTGACCAGGTGCGGAATCATCACCCACTCCGACCGGTCCACCGGCTTGTCGAGCTTGGCGAGCGAGTGGCGGAGCTCCCACAGCTCCGATCGCACGGCATTGCCGAACGCATCGCCCGCCTTCACCTCCAGCCCGGAATAGTCGGGCCAGTGGTCGGGATAGCCGACGCCGACCTTGAGCACGGCCAGCTTGGCCTTTGCCTCCCGCTTGGTGGCCGGTGCCATCCACTCCAGCCGGTCGATCCGGTCGCGGAAGGCCGCGATGATGTTGGCGACCATCGCCTCGGCCCGCTTCTTCTCCGCCGGTGGGAAGTAGCGCTCCACGTACAGCCGGCCCACCGCATAGCCCAGCGCGGCGTTGGTGGCCGAGATGGCGCGCTTCCAGCGGTCGCGCTGCTGCTTGGTGCCCGACAGCGTCGCTCCGAAGAAAGCGAACGATTGGCGCCCGAATGCCCGCGGCAGCACGGCCGCCTGCGCCTGGATGGAGTGGAACGCGAGCCACGCCTTCCAAGTGTCGAGCGGCTCGCTCGCCACCAGTGCGGAGAGTCCGGTGACGGCGCTCGGCTGCCAGACCACGAACCGGTTCACCGCCTCCAGACCGGCTGCCTGGAAGTAGGCGTCCCAGTCGAGCCCCGGCGCCTTGGCCGGGAAGTCCGCCCGCGGCCAGTGATTGTTGCCTTTCTCGACGTCGGAGCTGGCCTCCCGGCTCAGGTGCACCCGGGCCATCCGGGTCTCGAGCTGCATCACCAGGTCGGCCTTGGCCTCCGGCTCCGCCACGCCGCCGAGCTTGAGCATGGCGGCCACGTGAGGCCGGTACTGCTCGCGGACCTGCGTAATGGCCGACGAGGAGTCGAGGTAGTAGCTCCGGTCGGGCATCTCCAACCCGCCCTGAACCAGGAAGGCGGAGTAGTGCGAGGGGTCGTCCAGGTCCTGGGCGACCCAGAGGCCGAGCAGGTTCGGGGTGTAGAGGTTGGTCGCGTTGAAGATGTCGACGTCGGCCCGGAGCGTGGTGCCGAGGTAGCGGCTCAGCGCCTTGCGGTCGGCGAGCGCGGCGATCGAGTCGAGCGCCGGCTTCAGCGGGGCGATGCCCTTCCGCTCGATGGCGACCGAATCCAGAAACGCGGCGTAGTAGTCCCGGATCTTCTGGCGATCGGACCCGGCGGGCGCGTCGGACGCCGCGACCTGCTTGAAGAGATCCGCGGTCCTGCGGTCGGTGAGCTCGCCGAGCTCGTCCGCCGGACCCCAGGAGCTGCGGTCGGGCGGGATCTCGGCCTGCTTGAGCCAGGTGCCGTTGGCGTACTGCCAGAAGCTGTCGCCCGGCTGAACGGTGGTATCCATGCCGGCAAGGTCCACGCCGGCGGGTGGCCGAGGTCCATTGGTCTGGGCCGGAAGCGGCGTCGCGACAACCAGGGCAAGAGCGAGCGGGGTGAAACGATGCATGGGTGTCCAATCGGGGAGACGGGGAATAAGGAGATGTTGGCGGCTCTACGGAAGGTGGGCCCTCGGTGTGTCACGCCGGCACCTCACCAGGCCATCTCCCGGCGGTCGTGAAAGAAACCGCCGGTCGGCCCGCGGTCCGGGAGTGTGGCGCACCAGACGATCGTATCCGCACCCTGCTCGACCGAGCGCGGCGCCGAGCGGCCGCCCATGTCGGTGCGCACCCACCCTGGATCCACCGCGTTCACCAGCACGTTGCGATCGCGACCCGCCTGCGCCAGCTGCCGGGTCAGGGCGTTGAGCGCCGCCTTGGAGAGGGAATAGGGCGGCGCGTAGTCGCTCATGCTCGAGATCTGCCCCGCGCCGGAGGACACGTTCACCACCCGTCCGTAGCGTCGCCGGCGCATTCCGGGCATCAGCGCCTGGCAGAGCAGCAGCGGGCCGTAGACGTTGGTCTCCATGGACTCGCGGAATTCATCCACCGGAGCCGTCAGCACATCGCCATCTTCACCCAGGAGCACGGCGGCGTTGTTCACCAGCACGTCCACGCCGCCGAACTCCCGCTCTGCGGCCTGGGCCAGCTCGCGGATGTTGCCGGCGTCGGTGACGTCGAGGACGCGGGCGACCACCTCGGCACCTTCCCGGCGCAGACGGCTCGCGGCCTCCTCCGCCGACTCGCGCTTCCGGCCGCCGAGCAGCACCCGGTATCCCAGCCCTCCGAGCCGCCGGCACACCTCGAGACCGATCCCGCGGTTGCCCCCGGTGACCAGCGCGGTGCGGGGCTTGGGTCCGTGCGCCATGACCGAAGCTTAAACGCGGCCGCTGGTCAATCCGCGTGTCGCAAACCTGGCCCCACCTGTCGCATTTGAGCCCTTGCCGTCGGACTCCGATGGCCTCTCCTTGTCTCTCTCACATCCGCACCTGGTCTTCCGTGAGTCTGACCACACCCGTCGTGGTTCCCGGCCGCCCGTCGTCCACCGGTCTCACCTGGTGGATCCTGACCGATGGCGGCCCCCCGTCGCTGGAGCTGCTGCCGCGGCCGGCGACGGCCGACATCGTCCTGCACGACCTCCGCCGAGCCGGCGATCCCCTCGGAACCCTCGGCGCGTATGCCGTGGCCACCCGCGGGCTCCAGCCCGACACGCGATACAACCTCCGTGTCCGGCAGCCCGACCGCCGCGGGCAGCAGGCCTTCTCCCGCACGCTCCCGGACCTGACCGGCGGCGGACCGTTCAGATTCACGATCGCGGTCGCCTCCTGCTACTCGTCCCACACCGACCGGCGGGAGATCGGCCGAAGCTATCCGCCGCCCATGCACGAGCCGACCGGCCCCGAGCCGGACCCCATCCGACTCCGGTTCCTCATCGGCGACCAGCTCTACATGGACCTCGAGCCGTTCGGCGAGTTCATCAACCCTCGCTCGCAGCCCCCGGATCCGATCGCCCGCTACCTGTTCGAGTGGACGCACCCCAAGTACGCGCCGTTCCTGTCCCGCAGCCCCACGCTGACGCTCGCCGACGACCACGAGTTCTGGAACGACTATCCCAACGGGTTCCCTCAGCCGCAGATCAGTTGGGCCTGGACGGTCGGCGGGGCCGCCGGCGATCTGGCCCGACGCCTGCGCCGTGCCTTCCGTCTCTTCCAGGCGCCGCTCAACCTGGATCCGGCCGACATCCGTGACGACGCGGCGGCGATGGACGCGCTCCTCGAGCGTCCAGCACTGAGTCCGCGGGTAGACGTGGATCCTCTGTCCTTCTTCTGCCTCGACTCGCGCCTGTCCCGGCAGGTGTGGAGCCAGGACGGGCGGGCGCGCGTCATCGATCCGGCGAGCCTGGCCGACTGCCGTACCTGGCTCCAGAGCGGCGACGGCCCCGCGATACTGGTGCTGGCACCGGTCTTCGCCGACCCCCCGAAGAGCTTCCCGATGGTGCTCTTCGACAAGAATCTCTCCAATTACTCCGCCGACTATGCCGAGCTGGCCGCGCTGGTCTTCGAGGCGCTGGCGCACCGGCACGTGATCGTGCTCGGCGGTGACATCCACGTGAGCCGCGTGTGCCGCATCGAGCGCCAGCCGCCCACGCCGTTCATGCTGCACGAAGTCGTCGCGTCACCGCTCTCGCTCATCCGGTCGCCGCCGGACATCGAGGACATCCTGCCGATCCCCTCGACGCCCGACGAGGGAGAGATCAAGCTCCCGCATCTCCTGGCCACCCGTCGGGTGCTCGATGGAGATCCCGGGGTGGGCGAGCGACGGATCACGTCCACCATCGCGCAACAGTCGTTCACGACGATCTCGTTCCGCTGTGGCGGCACCTGGCCCGCCGCGCCGGTGGAGACCGCCGTCCGGGCCTGGGCCCCGCCGGTCAGACTGACGACCTTCGCACCCGCCTTGCTGTACCAGACCACGTTCCTGCTGAGGGGGACCCCATGACGACGATGAATACCGCGGTACGGGTGGCCCCGAACGCGCGCCAGAACCCTGCTGTGCTCGACTGGTCGGAGCGGTATCGCGGGCGCGATAACGCCGCCTTCCTGGCCGGCGTCGCGCGAGCGCTCGAGCGGACCGCCCGAGCCTACCCCGAGACCATCGACCCCGGCGGCGTGCTGTGCGTGGGTCTGCTGGGCGAATTCGGTCATATCGGGTACGGGCTCCGTCGGGCGCAGGCCACCCTCCGGCTCGATCGCCAGCCCTCCTACTGGTCCCACGCGCTTCTCGTCGCCACCGCGCTGAGCGCCGGTCAGAACGCCTACCGCTCGCGCCGGACCGCGCCGTGGCTCTACGAGGTGGCCTTCACGCCGGACCCGGCGATGACGATGGTGGCATTCCGGAGCGGCGCGTCACCCCGCTCCTCGGCCGACTACGTGCCCGCGCGGTTCCGCCGGCTCGCGCCGCCGGCCGTCCCCAACATCGCGATCCTCGCGCTCGCCTTGACGGCCGACGAGCGCGAAAGGGTGCTGGCCCGTGCGATCCGCCCCGAGACCGATTCCACCCGGTATGACCTGGGCCAGCTCCGGGCCCGCTGGTTCGAGTACCTCGTGGATCCCGTGGTCCAGCCGAACCCGCTCGCGGAGGGCGTCGCGATGCCGAGTGCGGCTTACGTGCAGCTCGCTTACGACGCGGCGGGCGTGGACCTCTCACCCGGGGCGATGCAGCGCAACACCGCGCCCGAGCACATCTGGCAGCTCGTGCGTCGCCTCTATCGCGATGCCGAGCTGATGGACGAGAGCGGCCATCGCGCGCCGCGCGTGGTGGCCGGCTGGTATTGCGTGCGGGACCGGAGCGCGCTGCCGGCGCCGGATGGGAGAGACGTGGCCCCAGAGCGCCTGGATCGCTGCTTCAACCCCGCGCCAGCGCGCAGGAGGCGTCGGCGGTGAGCGGCCGGGCTCGCGTCTGCGGAGTTCTCACCACCTGCGTGCTGGTCGCCGACGTGTCGGCCGCACAGGTGCGGGTCGGTGCCGACGCGGAGCTGGCGACACGATACGTCTGGCGCGGCGTGAGCCGCACGGATCGCGCGGTACTGCAGCTCCAGGGATACGGTTATCTCCCGCAGGGGCGTGGCGGCTGGATGGCCGGCGCATGGGCCGGGTTCGAGCCTTGGTCGCCTGCGGCCGGCGAGCCCACGGTCTCCGGGCTGGACGGATCCGCGCTGCACGAGTGGGACGCGTGGGTACAGCGGGATTTCATTGGCGGCGGCCTGTCCGCGAGCGTGGGGGCCATCACCTACCTGTTCAACGGCGACGCGGCGAGCGGTGGGTTGAGCGACTCGCTCAGCACCGCGGAGCTCTATGTGCGCGTGAGCCAGTTCGAGGGGATCCGCCTCGTCGTGCCGACCCTGGTCGCGACCTGGGATGTCTGGCGGGTGGACGGCGGGTACCTCGAGCTTCAGCTGTATCGCAGGATCCCTGTGCTCCCGGTGGGACCGCTGCGCACACTCGAGCTGGGCGCAGTCACCGGGTTCAGCCTGAGTCAGAAACGAACCGACGGCGATGTGGGATACTTCGACCGGAACTCGTTCACCCACGTCGATCTCTCGATCGGCCTCTCCCCCCGGTTCCACCTGGGGAACCTGCCGCTGACCGCCTTCACGACCGGACACTGGCAGCTCGGCATCGATGACGCCACCAGGCCGCTGAACGACGACGGCGAGCGCACCACCAGCACGCTGTGGCTCGAGCTGGGATTCAGCCTCACGCCGCCCAACGGCGACCGGGAGCTCGAGTGATCGCGCGGCAGACCTGGCGTGCGTTGCTCGCGGCGCTGGTGCTCGCCGCCTGCGGACAGCCGCCGCTCGTCACGGTCCCGGCTCCGAAGGCGGAGGGTCCCGTCGTTCCCACCGGCAAGCTGCGCGCGGGCGCGGCCCGGGTGGACATCACACCGCCGGTCGGGCTCGGGCTTCTGGGGTGGGGCCCCGAGGGGAAGCGCGCGGCCGGCTGGCGCCAGCGGCTCTATGCCCGAACGCTGATGCTGGAGGACTCGGGCGGTCGGCGGCTCGCGCTGGTGGCGGTGGACCTGGCCCACGTGTCGCGGCTCCTGGTCCATCGCGTCGCCGAGCGGACCGCCAGCCTCGGCCTCGGCGTGGACCGCCTGCTGATCTCGGCCACCCACACCCACAGCGCGCCGGGGCACTTCCATGGCTACGCGGGCTACGACGACTTCGGCAGCTCGGTCGGGGGCTACGACGCGAAGGTGGTGGAGTTTCTCGCCGACGGCATCGCGCGGGCGGCGGGCATGGCGGTGCAGCGGCTCGAGCCGGCTCGCGCCGCATGGGGCGCGGACACCCTGTGGAGCTGCACCCGGATCCGCAGCTTCGTCGCCTACCGGGCGAATCCGCCGGTCGAGAATCCGTTCCCGGACGAGAGCAGGATCGGCTGTGGGGGAAGGTCGCCGCTCGATCCCCGGCAGGAAGCCGTGGACCCGACGCTCACGGTGCTGCGAGTGGACGCCGTCGGGGACACGGCGGTCGGAGCCCGCCCGATCGCGGCCTATCTGGTGTTCGCGATCCACGGAACGGTCATCTCGTACGCCAACGACCTCTACGACGCGGACGTCCAGGGGGCGATTGCGCGCGGGGTCGAGCGCTGGGCCCGCGATTCGGCGGGCGCGGACACCAGCTTCGTCGCGATCGTGGCGAACGGCGCGAGTGGCGACGTCACGCCCGACCTGCCGGTGGACCGGCGCTGCCGGCCGCCCACGCTCGAGCCGGACCGCCGTCCGTTGGGGCCCCGGTCGCCGCGCGCGGCCTACATCTGGTGGCGCCCGGAGTCAGGCGAGGCGTTCGATCTCTGCCGCTGGCTGGACTTCGACAACCTCTTTCGCATCGGGAACGGGATCACCGGGGCGGCCACGGAACTCATGGGCCCTATCTCCGGAGATGAGGAGTCCGCCGATTGGCGGCTCGCCACTGCGTTCTCGGTCACCGGCTTCGAGGAGGCGTGTGCCGAGCCGATGGTCGGCGGCCCGACGGCGGTCGGCGCCGAGGGCGGGCGCACGCGGTACGTGCCGCGAGGCAAGAGCGTGAAGCTGCCGGCCGATTCCGCCGGGCAGATCCAGAGCGCGCGCTTGCCGGGAGACTTCGCGCCTACCAGGTGGAAGGTACTGGGCCTGTTCGATCTGGGCTTCGACACGCTCTACGCCAGGACGGAGAAGAAGAAGGACGACTGCCAGTTTCCCAAGCACCAGGGTCTGGCCCAGGTGGGACGGGTGATCGCCGGCTCGGACGCGTTTCCTCCGACGGCCGCCATGCTGGTCGCGCGGGTGGGGCCGAAGACGCTGGTCGCCCTGCCGTTCGAGGTCACGACCACGAGCGGACGCAGGATCCGCGACTCGGTCTCGGCCCGACTGAATGACGAGGACGTCACGATCGTCGGGCTGGCGAATGGCTACAACTCGTACCTGGCGACGGCGGAGGAGTACTCGGTCCAGGCGTACGAGGGCTCGTCCACGCTGTATGGACCGGCGGAGCAGGCGGTGGTGGCCCGACACGCCGCGGCGCTCGCGGCGCAGCTCGACGCGGGTGCGGGGGACACGGTTCCGCCCCTCACGCTAAGGCCGGGCGGCTCGCACGACCGCATTCCGGCCGACGCCGGCACCACGCCGCGCGGAAAGCCGAGGCTCGGTGCGGTCGAGTGGGTCAGCGACTCGGCCCACGACGTGGAGCTGACCCGGATCGAGCAGACCCTGCGTGTGGAGTGGGAGGGGGCAGAGGCGAAGCGGTTCGCACCGGGTGGGCGGCCGACGGTTGCGGTAGAGCGAATGCTGGGTGACAGCGCGGAGGTGATCGCGTGGGACGACGAGTCGGAGGTCGAGGTCAGATCGCTCGGAGGCCGGCGCTGGGAGGCGCGATGGAGACCGATGGCGCCGCCGGAGGGGACCTGCCGGGTTCGCGTGTACGGGGACGGGCCGGAGCAGGATGCGCTGTCCGGTCCGGTGCCGTGTCGGGGCAGGTAGTTAATCCCGCAGCCAGTGACAGCTATAACCGCCGGGATTCTTCTTCAGATAGTCCTGGTGATACCCCTCGGCCGAATACCACGTCCCCGCCGGCTCGATCGACGTCGTGATCGGCCGCTTCCACTTGCCGGACGCGTCCACCCGTGCCTTGACCCGCTCCGCGATCTCCCGCTGCTCCATGGTCTGGGGAAAGATCGCCGAGCGGTACTGGGTCCCGATGTCGTTCCCCTGACGGTTCAGCGTCGTGGGGTCGTGCAGCCGGAAGAACCACTTTTCCAGCAGCTCCTCGTAGCTCAGCACTGAGGGATCGAACGTCACCCGGATCGCCTCGGCGTGACCTGACTTGCTGTCGTGCGTATCCTCATAGGTCGGATTCGGCAGCCAGCCGCCGGTATATCCCACGTCGGTGTCCAGCACACCGGGGACACCGCGGAGGATCTCCTCGACACCCCAGAAGCAGCCGCCGGCCAAAACGGCCACCTCGGTCTGCTGCCCGGCGACCGCCGAGCGGTTCCCCGTCTCCTGCTGCTTCATGATGGTGGCTCCCGTTGAGTGCTATCCCGAAAGTAACGCCTGAACCGGCCTGATGGTTCTCCGCCCGCATCCCGCTCTCTTGACGAAGGTGTCGCCGAGCCGTAGGGTCTCCTCACCTACCGCACACATGCGACGGATCTACCGACCGAGCTGCCCTACGCGGGTGGTCGTGCTCCTCTACCGCTTGGGAACCTGGTGGTGAACCTCTACAAGGAGTGAGCTATGCGTGCCGTCACGAGCTGCTGCATTACCCTGCTGCTGATCGGGTGCGGAAGGCCGGCCGACAAGCCGGAGGACGCCACCGTCGGCGAGGCCCCCGCTGCCGAGGCTGCGCCGGCGGGGCTCTCGCTGGCGGACCTGGCGGGGACCTGGAACGTCCGCGCTGCGGTCGACGGGAGCGACAAGACCATCACCTACAACCTGGTGGCCACCGAGGATGGCTCCGGGACTCTCCAGCTCCCCGGCCGCGATCCCATCCCTCTGCGCGTCGTCGCGACCGGCGACAGCGTCGTGTGGGAGTCCGGCCAGTTCGAGAGCGTGCTCCGGAAGGGCGTGCAGGTCAAGCTCTCCCGGACCGTGACCCGGCTGCAGGACGGCAAGCTGGTCGGCACGACGACGGCCATATATGAAGGTCAGGGGGCGGATTCGATGGCGTCGCTGACCATAGAAGGGACTCGCGCGCCCTGAAGCCGGTACGCCCTCATCCCGAGCGAAGCGAGGGATCTTGCTCGAGCGGGCAAGGTCCCTCGCTTCGCTCGGGATGACAGCGCTCGTTATCTTCCACCATCCCCAGCCAAGCCCCACAATGCCCGAAGCGGTGACCCGACTCCAGGCCGCCCTCGCCGAGCGTTACCGCATCGAGCGGGAGCTGGGCCAGGGCGGCATGGCCACTGTGTACCTCGCCGAGGATCTGAAGCACCACCGCAAGGTCGCGCTGAAGGTTCTGCGTCCCGAGCTCGCCGCCACCCTGGGTCCGGAGCGGTTCGCCCGCGAGATCGAGGTCGCCGCGCGGCTGCAGCACCCCCACATCCTCGGCGTGCTCGACTCCGGCCAAGCCGGCGGCTTCTTCTACTACGTGATGCCGTTCGTGGAGGGCGAGACCCTGCGCGACCGGATCGCGCGCGGGGGCGAGCTGCCGGTGCCCGAGGCCGTGCGCCTGCTGGGCGAGATCGCAGAAGCGCTGGCGACTGCCCACCGGGCCGGCGTAGTCCACCGCGACATCAAGCCCGAGAACGTGCTGCTGTCGGGCCGCCACGCGATGGTCATGGATTTCGGCGTGGCCAAGGCGGTGACCGAGGCCTCGGGCGCCCATCAGCTCACCTCCGCAGGCGTCGCGCTCGGCACGCCCGCGTATATGGCGCCGGAGCAGGCAACGGCCGATCCCCACATGGACGGCCGGGTGGACATCTACGCCATCGGCGTGATGGCGTACGAGATGCTCACCGGCTCGACACCGTTCCCCGGCCTCAACCCGCAGCAGACGCTCGCGGCGCACGTCACCCGACCGCCGGTGCCGGTGGGACAGCATCGGGAGGGCCTGTCGCCAGCGCTCGAGGCGGCCGTGATGTGCTGCCTCGCGAAGCGGCCTGCCGACCGGTTCCAGACCGCGGACGAGCTGGTCGCGGCGCTCGAGCCCCTCTCGGTGCCGAGTGGGGGGACCACGCCGACGCAGACGCAACCCGTCTCGGCGCTGGCGACGAAGCAGCGCGGAGTGCCCCGCTGGGCGTACGCGGCCGGCATTGCCTCGATGGTTGCTGCCGGCGCGCTCTTCCTTTGGAAGCCCTGGGCCCGCGCCGGCGCCCGCCCGCTCGACGCCAACCTCGTCGCCGTGCTGCCGTTCCGCACCGCCGGCGCCGACCCCAGCGTGCAGTACCTGCGGCAAGGCATGGTGGACCTGATGCAAGCGAAGCTGACCGGTGAAGGCGGGCCGCGCGCCGCCGACGCGCGCTCGGTGCTCGCCGCCGTGCGCGACGCGGGCGGCACCGACACGCAGGATCTCACCGAGGACGCGGTCACCGAGGTGGCTCGAAAGGTGGGCGCGGGCCGGGTGCTGCAGGGCAGCATCGTGGGGCCGGCGGATCACCTGGTCATGAACGCGTCGCTGGTGTCCATCCCCGGCGGCAGGACGCTGGCGCAGACCAGCGTGGCCGGTCCCCGGGACAGTCTCTTCGTCCTCATCGACCGGCTCACCGCCCAGCTCCTCGCCCTCGGCGCCGGGGCCAGCTCGGCCCAGCTCAGTGCGCTCACCACGACCAACCTCGACGCGCTCCGCGCCTATCTCGACGGCGCGGCTGCTTTCCGGCGGGGCGCCTTTCAGAACGCCACACCGCTCCTGAGTCGGGCGGTGGAGCTGGACTCGACCTTCGCGCTCGCGCTCTCCGCTCTGCTCGAGGCCGACGGTTGGCATCCCGCGACCACGGACATGCGGCGAGTCCGCGGCCTCGCGTGGCGGTACCGGGACCGGCTCAATCCGCAGGATCAGATCTTCCTCTCGCTCCGGCTCGGCTCGCGCTACCCGAAGAGCACGCCGTGGAGCGTGCGGATCGCGGACGCCGAGCATGCTGTGCAAGTGATGCCCGAGAGCGCCGACGCCTGGTTCAACCTGGGCGACTTCCTGTTTCATTTCGGCCGCCTCTCGGACATCCCCGAGCCCGAGATGAGGGCGCGGCAGGCGTTCGAGCAGGCCTTTCAGCGCGACTCTCTCTACGGCGCGCCGATCCAGCACATGGCCGCGCTGACCTGGGTGCAGGGCGACACCGCGGCGCAGCGGATCTGGACCCGCCGGCTGATCGCCCTGGATTCGGTCGGCGAAGGCGTCCCAGGCGCGCGGTGGAACCTGCTCCAGGCCACTCGCGACGACGCGGGCATCGCCGCGTTTCTCAAGGGGCTCGATAGGGGACCGGCGCAGGTGCCGCAGGCGATCATGTTCTTCGGAACCCTCGACAGCGTCACCATCGCGCAGCGCGGGGCCCTGCTCGATGCGATGCATCGCCTGTCGGCGACGAAACCGGAGCGCACCCAGACGGCTGGCGACCGCGCCAACTACCTCCTCAATCTGGGGCGCCCCGACGAGGCGGCGAAGTGGATCGATACCCTGGCAACGCTGAACCGGGAGCAGGCCGGACTGGCGTCTCTGCTCGGCGCCTTCTGGTTCGGCGGCGGCGCGGGAGATACCACGATCATGGAGCCCGAGCAGCTCGACTCCTGGCATGCCTGGCAGGGCGACGTCGCGGCGGGCCAGCGCCTGCTGGCGGCCTGGCGGGACCGGGCCGCGAAGGACACGACGGATGGCTTCCTCAGCCGGGCGACACCCCTGCTCGAGGCCAAGCTGGCGAGCGATCGCCGGGATCCAGCAGCTGTGCGGCTGGTGGACCTTGCCGACTCGCTCTGGGTCGGGCGGGAAGGGGGGTCGGTCTGGGCCTCGTTCGAGCTGGCGCGTCTCTACGAGAAGCAGGGGCGCGTGGACCGCGCGCTCCGCGCGGTGCGCCGCCGCTGGCTGCCGATGGGCGAGCCGGAGCCGGCCGGCCTCGCTGAGTCCTACCGTCTGGAGGGAAGGCTTGCCGCGCTGGCCGACGACAAGATCGGCGCCATGCGGGCCTACCGGAACTACCTCCGGCTGCGCGTGGATCCCGAGCCGTCGCGGGTCCCGCAGCTCGACAGCGTGCGGGCCGAGCTGCGCGCGCTCGGCGATCTGAAGGCGGGATCCTAGGCGGTCGTGCCTCCAGCCCCGGACGAATCCCTCCGACGCGTCATCGGCACCGGCGGCCTCGCCGCCAGCATCGTCAACATCGTGGTGGGCGGGAGCATCTTCGTTCTTCCCGCCGTCCTCGCCCGCGAGCTCGGCACCGGCGCCCCGGCGGCGTACATCACCGGTGCCGTGGTGATGGGTCTGGTTACTCTGGCCTTCGCCGAGGCGGGTCGGAGGACGGTCCGCAGCGGCGGGCCCTACGCGTACGTGGAGAGCGCTTTCGGGCGATACCCGGGGTTTCTGGCGGGACTGCTCACCTGGCTCGCAGTGGTCTTCGCCTGCGCCGCGGTGGCAGCGGCGCTGGTGGATTCGCTCAGCACGATGCTGCCGGTGCTCGCGGCGCCGGTTGCGCGCGGGGCCGCGCTGCTGCTGCTCTTCGCGGTGCTGGCGGTGGTCAACATCAGGGGAGTCGTGGCCGGCACCCGGCTCGCCTCCGCCGCGGCGATCGCCAAGTCCGCCGGTCTCCTCCTGTTCGTGCTCCTCGCCGTCCGCTTCGTCCGAGCCGACAACCTCGACTGGAGCTGGCCGAGCGACGTCGGCGGTCTGGGCCGGGCCACGGTGCTCACCATGTTCGCGCTGGCCGGCATGGAAGTGCCGCTCTGCGCGGGTGGTGAGATCCGCGATCCCTCCCGCACCGTGCCCCGCGCGCTCGGGGCCGCCCTCGCTTTCGTCGTGTTGCTGTACCTCACCATCCACCTCGTCGCCCAAGGTGTGCTCGGTGCGGCGCTCGCCGATTCCCAGGCGCCGCTGGCCGACGCGCTCGCGATGGGCGGGCAGGGCGGTCGAGCGCTCCTGCTCACCGTCGGCGGCATTTCGATGTTCGGCTACCTGGCCGGTGATACGCTGGGGGCGTCGCGCATCCTGTTCGCGTTCGGACGGGACGGTCTCCTCCCTCGACAGCTGGCAGCGGTTCACCCGGTCACTCGCGCCCCGCACCTCGCGATCGTGGTGCACGCCCTGGCCGCGGCGCTCATGGCGATGACGGGCTCCTTCGCGGTGCTGGCCCCGATCGCCAGCGTCGCCATCATCGTGGTCTATCTTGGCTGCTGCGCGGCGGCGTGGGCGCTGTCTGAGCGCCCTGGACCTGTCGCCGCGGCTGTCCCCCTGCTGGCGATTGCCGCGCTACTCTGGGTGGCCTCTCACAGCTCGGGGACAGAGTTTCTGGCCGTGGGCGTGGTCCTGCTGGCGGGAAGCCTGATCTACGTCGTCGGCCGACGAATCACGGCCGTCACCGAAAGGCCCTCACCTTCGACTGGGGACGCCTCATGAGCAGCGGCACCGTGCCCACAACGCTCCACGGCGGAGCCAGGCGCGTGCGACTCCGTTGGGCGACCGAGCGCGGAGTCTATCTCGGCCTCGCCGTCGCGATCGCGGCCGCGGTCGTGCTCGGCTTCGCGCGGACGTTCTTCTTCCGGCAGTGGTATCCCGACTGGGCCCGTGCGCACGGCGCACCCGAGACCATCTTCTACGTCCACGGCGTCGCCTTCACCTTTTGGCTCCTGCTGCTGCTGGCCCAGACGTCGCTGGTCACCGCCGGCCGCGTGGATGTGCATCGCCGGCTCGGCTGGGCCGGTGCCGTGCTCGCCGTGGTGATGGTCGTCCTCGGAATCGTGGGCTCGCTGATCGCCGCCGCCCGGCCGACCGGGTTCATCGATATTCCGGTGCCGCCGCTGCACTTCCTCGTGGTTCCCTTCAACCTCATGGTCCTGTTCGCGGTGTTCGTCGCGCTCGCCCTCGCCAACCGGCGGCGGCCCCAGAGTCACAAGCGCTTCATGATCCTCGCCTCGATCGTGCTCATCGAGGCCGGGGTCGGCCGCTGGCCCTTCGCGGTCATGAACAGCCCGTCCCCGGTGCCGGGGCTCGGCATGATCGAGCTCTGTGTAGATCTGTTCCTGGTGCCGATGATCGTCTGGGACGTGACGTCCCGGGGCCGACCGCATGCAGTGACCATGTGGGGCGGAGCCGCGCTGATCCTCAACCAGCTGCTCCGGTTCAAGCTGGCGGCGACCGGAGCGTGGCTCGCGTTCGCGGGCTGGGCGGTGCGTCTGGTCTCCTGATGCGATCCCTCAATCGGCTGGCGCTCTCCGCCACCACGCACTGCCTGACCGGCTGCGCGATCGGCGAGGTGCTGGGCATGGTACTGGGCGCGGCATTCCATTGGAGCAACTCCACGACCATCGTGGTGTCGGTGGTGCTCGCGTTCCTGTTCGGTTACGGTCTCACGCTGCGGCCCCTGCTGGCCTCGGGGCTCGGGACTTCGGTCGTCCTCAGGGCTGGCTCCTGCCTCCGACACGGCATCCATCACTCTCGCTGGTCGCCGTGGTGGCAGCCTTTCCCGTGAACCGCTGGCTGATCGCCCGCGGGCAAGGGCACGCAGTCCTGCATGCGCACCGCGGCCACGGGCACCACCACTGACCTCATCACAGGCGTCCACCAGGACAGGTCGGACTGCCGCCTCACCCCGTATCCCGCAGCGCTGCCTCCAGCGCCGCGACGAATCCCTCCGGCTGCTCCAGCCCCGGATCGTCCCCGGCGCCCTCCACGATGTACAGCGGCCACCCGTACCGCGCGCTCGCCGCTTCCGCCACCGACAGGCTGGTGGCCAGATCGTGCCGCCCCCAGATCAGCGCGACCGGGATCTCGATCCGCTGCAGCTCCGACGCCGGCATCGCCGGCAGGCCGAAGTGCTCCATGACCGCGTGCAGGGCACGGCTGCCTTCGGGGGAGCGCACCCGCTCGAGTGAGTAGTTGATGAACGTGTCCCACCGCTCTCCCAGGTCCCTCCGCAGCCGATCCACGTCGTGGGCGCAGTACCGCCAGAGGCCCGCGAAGGTCGTCTCGTCCGGCGCCGCCAGGAACGCGCCCAGCGCTTCGCCGAACTCCGGCGACGGCTGGAACGGGACCAGTCCAAGCGAATCCACCAGCACCAGCCGGGCGACGCGGCGGTGCCGGCTCGCCGCGAGCCGTGCCGCGATCGGACCGGAGATCACGTGGCCGACGACGGTCGCCGGCCCGGGAGAGGTCTCCTCCAGCAGCTCGCCGAGCCAGCGGAGCACCCGATCCGCGTCCAGCGTCCCGTGCGTCACGGCTGATGCTCCGTGTCCCGGCAGGTCGGGCGCGATCACCCGGTGCCGGCGAACCAGGCCCGCGAGCACACGCTGCCATTTGAGCGCGTGCTCGCCGGGTCCGTGCAGTAGCACGAGCGGAGGTCCCTTACCCCCCTCCAGGATCGGCGTGGAGATGCCCGCCAGATCCAGCCGCCGCTCGACCACGGGCAATCCCTCCAGCAGCCGCTCACGGCCCTGCAGTACCACGTGCGTCATCATTCCTCCCTGAGCGTGTGACCCCAAGGTGAGGATGGGACGAGCACTTCGCATCGGGAGAACGGTGCAGCGGGAGGAAGCGTCGCGGCTGGGTATTTCTATGTAGCGACGAGCCCGTGCCGGAAGGCGTACGCCGTGGCGGCGGAGCGGCTCGCCAGGCCGAGTTTGACGAAGAGGTTGCTGACGTGGCGGGCGACCGTCTTCTCGCTGATGCCGAGCCGGTCGGCGATGCGCCGATTGGTGAGGCCCGCCGCCACCAGGCGAAGGACTTCGACCTCGCGAGGGGTGAGCGGCGGTTGGGCCGAAGCGGCCGGCGCCTGCCGCAGCCGTGCAATCCGGTCGAGGTCGCCGGCCGCGCCGGCCGCCTGCAGTGCGGCGGCAGCGGCGTCGAGCTCGAGTTGCGCCCCGGCCTCGTCGCCCAGCTCGCGACATGCACGGGCGGCGAGCACGCGGGCACGGGCGCCCTCGTACGGCGCCTCCAGCTCGCGCCAGAGCCGCTCGGCCTCGCGCAACGGGGCGAGCGCGTCGGCAGCGCGGCCATGGGCGAGCAGCACCGCGCCGACGGATTGCCGAGCGATGGCGTGCAGGTAGGGCGCCCCCAGCTCCTTTGCCGCCGAGGCGAGGTCCTCCGCCGCGCTGCGTGCCGCCTGGAGCTCCCCTGCGGCGAGCGCGATCTCGACCAGCGCCGCCAGCATCCGCGGCCGGGTCCGACGCTCGGTCGCCTCCTCCGCGGCCACGCGGATGGCGCCGAGCGCGGCGGCGACGTCGCCTTGGAGCAAGCGAAGGAGCGCCAGTCCCGGCTGCGGCCGGCGGCCATGCAGGCTCGCCTGCCGGTACGCCTCCTCGGCCTCCGCCGGCTCGCCCCGCAGCCGGTGAAGCTCGGCCACCTGATAGAAGGCCGCGCCGAGACCCTGCTGGCCGGGCGGATCGGCCAGCCGCTCGCACGCGAACCGCGCCTCCACGAGCGCGTCGCTCCACCTGCCGTGCAGCTGCATCAGCTCCGCGCGACGCAGGAGGCACTGGCCATGGTAGGGAACGAGATCGCGCTGCTCGCCGCACCAGCGAGTGAGCGCCGCGGTCCACTCCTGGGCCCGCCGCCAGTCGAACAGCTCGTGACAGCCGGAGAGCACACCGCAGTACACGTCGCCCGCGACGATCGGAGAGCACTCGCCGGCGGTGACCGCGACCATCGCCTCGTCCAGCAGGGCGACGCCCTCGGCCGAGCGGCCGGCGCGGATCAATGCCCGGCCCTCCCCGTGGCGAGCCAACGCCACGAGGTCGTGATCGCGGAACCGCTCACCGATCGACGCCGCCTGCTCGAAGGCCGCCGCCGCGCTCTCGAGATCTCCCTCCCCGAGCAGTCGCAACGCATCAGGCAGCAGGAGGTACCCCACCTCGGCACACTCGCCGCCTCGTTCCGCCAGCGTGCGCCGGGCCCGCATGAGCCAGCCGGCGCCCTGCGCGGTCTCGCCCCGCTCCATCAGACCGATCCCGAGCCAGAAGGCGCAACGCGCGCTCCGGTCCGGCGAGCCCTCCGCGAGGAACGCTCGGTGGGCCCGGGCCCAGTGACCGTCGCTCTCGAGCACCCGTCCGGTCAGGTGCGCCGCGACGGCCAGCCGCTCCAGGTCCTCTCCGGGGAGCATAGTCGCCCGGTCCGCGGCGACGAGCCGGTCGTACGCGTCGCCCCACACCCGGCGCTGAAACGCCTCGCGGGCCTGCTCCAGGAATCCGCTCAACGCGAACCCCGGGGCCCACGGGAACCCTTCTCCCTGTCCGTAGGTTACCTCGCCATGTCTACCATCGAGCTTGGCCTCGACACCTTCGGCGACATCACCGCCGACGCCGGGGGCCGCCTTCTCCCGCACGCGCAGGTCCTCCGCAATGTAGTCGCCGAGGCCGAGCTGGCCGACGGCCTGGGCGTGGCCTTCTTCGGCGTGGGTGAGCACCACCGGCCGGACTTCGCCATCAGCGCCCCCGAGGTCGTGCTCGCCGCGATCGCCTCGCGGACCCGCCGCATCCGGCTCGGCACGGCCGTCACCATCCTGAGCACCGACGACCCCGTCCGCGTGTACCAGCGGTTCGCTACCCTGGATGCGGTGTCGGGCGGGCGGGCCGAGGTCATCCTGGGCCGTGGATCCTTCACCGAGTCCTTTCCGCTCTTCGGCTATTCGCTCGACGACTACGACGACCTCTTCGAGCAGAAGCTGGCGATCTTCGCGGCCCTGCGGGACGCGAACGTCACCGGCGAGCCGGTCCACTGGAAGGGCACCGTGCGGCCGCCGCTCGAGGGCGTGCGCATCCATCCACCGGTCGAGGGCCCGCCGCTCCGCACCTGGGTGGGTGTGGGCGGCAGCCCCGAGTCGGTCGTGCGCGCGGCCCGATACCGGTTGCCGCTCACGCTCGCCATCATCGGCGGCGACCCACGCCGCTTCGCGCCCTACGTCGAGCTCTATCACCGGGCGCTCCGACAGCTGGGGTCGGAGCCGCTGCCCGTCGGCGTGCACTCGCCGGGACACATCGCCGAGACCGACGAGCAGGCCCGGGAGGAGCTGTGGGAGCCGTATCGGGTGATGCGGAACCGGATCGGCGCCGAGCGCGGCTGGCCGCCGACCAGCCGGGCGGAATTCGAGCACGAGGCCGCGGAGGGCTCGCTGTACGTCGGCTCGCCGGAGACCGTTGCGCACAAGATCGCGGCAACCGCCCGCGCGCTGGGAGCGTCCCGTTTCGACCTCAAGTACAGCGCCGGCACGCTGCGGCACGAGCTGATGCTCAAGAGCATCGAGCTCTATGGCCGCGAGGTGATTCCGCGAGTGCGGCAGCTGCTTGGCAAGAAAGTGGGAGTAACAGCGGGGGCCTAGAGACAGCTCTCGCCCCAGCGCGGCCACAAACCGGCGCTCGGGCGAGATGGTCGTGCGGCTTAGTTGCTGTCCTTCGCTTCGTCGGCGTGGTCGGTCTGCTTGGTGGTGTCCACGTCGATGCTGGTGTCGGCCTGGACGACGGTGGTGTCCTTGACGGTCTCGGAATTGACCATGGTGTCCGTGCCCGAGCGATCGTTGTCCACCGCACCGGTGTCGCGGTCCGCCGGTTTGCAGGCTCCCGCCAGTGCCACGACCGTCAACGCTACCGCGAACTGCTTCAGCATATCGCCTCCTCAGGGATCCCTGTCTGGTTCTGCTTGCAGTGACCCCGCCATACTGGCACGCGGCCGGCGGGTCATGCCGTGACTGCTCTCACACCTGTCGCGTGCCAAAGGTCATCCCGGGTCAAGGATACCAGTTCGCCCCGAATCTGAGCCGCGTGGTGGTGGTGTTGTTCGGCGTTCCCCAATCCTCCTTCCGTCCATCCACCTTCACGTTCCCCATCTTGCCGATGCCGAGGCTGACCCCGCCGTCCAGGGCGAGGCTCGGCGACACGAAGTACTGCACGCCACCCGATGCGCCACCCCCGAAGCCGGACAGCGAGAGGTCCGAGCTGGCCCCGGTCTCGAAGTCGTCCACCGTCGTGGTGAGGCTGCGCCGGCCCACCCAGCCGCCGACGTAGGGCATCAACCTGCTGCCCGTGATCGGAAAGCTGAGCCGGGCGCCGGCCTCGATGTGGGTGAGGCCGAAGTCGCCGTCGAGCCCCACCTCGTTGATACCCTGCTTCGCGATGTCCACCCCGGCATAGGCCAGGAGCCGGGGGGTGAGCCGGTAGCCGACCTCGACGCCGGCTCCGAGCCCACTGTGAGTGTCGATGCTGCTGAAATCGTCGCCCACGGAGGTGCCGAGCGCCGCGGTGGAGTGGCCGTTAAGCACCCAGCGGGACGACGGCAGGGCGAGGTTCTGCGAGTGCTGGGCGGAGGCCGAGCCGGCAAAGCCGAGAGTGGCGGCGACGACGGCGAGGATGATACGCTGCATACAAGTGCTCCTTTCCTGGGTTGAGTGCGTGGGTGTCACTCGACTCGCCGGAACCCGAACGACGTGTCGAGCTGTCCGTCGCCGTCGAAGTCGTACTTGATCGCCACGATGCCGTTGAGGACGACCCCAGTGAACTGGTCACCATAGACATCCGAGTAGAACGTCAACGGCAGCGCGCCATCCTGAGAGATCGGGCCGGCCTGCTTGAACTCACCCGCGTCGTCGATGCTGAACTGCGACTTGTCGTCGGTGTAGCTCAGGGAGAAGGCGAACGTCTGGAGCGGGTCCATGCTCATCGCCGTCGCCTCGAACCGGTACAGGCCGATGACCAGGCCATCGGGGTTGGCGATCGTCACCAGCTGCCCGGGCTGCGATTGGTTGATCCGCTCCAGCAGGTAGCTGCCTTGGACGCCTGGTTGCGGCGCCGGCGCCGGCGGCCCCGGATCCTGTGTCGGTGGCTGCGGCTGGGGCTGCGGCCCGGGTGCCGGTGGCTCCGGAAGGTCGGGCCCGGTGCTGTCGCGGCTGCCGCCGGAGCAGCCGGCCAGGGCGAACGCGATGGTGAGCGCGAGAAACCTGGCGGGCGCGCTCATCGGTCGAACACCAGCTGAACGTCCGGCACGCCGTCGTAGCACCAGTCGTACATGATCGTCGCCTCTGCTCGGTCGAGTGTGCCCTGGTAGACCGAACCGGAGATGTCGGACACGAACCAGTACGCCCCGCCGTCCTCCTCGACCTCGCCCTCGTCCGCGTAGCCCCAATCGCCGTCGACGTCATCGTGGACCTGGAGTCTGACCTCCCAGCTCCCGTCGTCGGTCACGCGCAAGCCGCCGGTATAGAACCGCGTGAGGGTGCAATCTTCGAGTTGCGCGTCCGCCGGCAGTCCCATCCGGCCGAGCGCTACCAGGTCGTAAGTGATCGCCTCCATTCCGGTGTCCGGGCCGGTCCCCTTGTCACCGCCGCCGCAGGCCGCCGCCAGCAGCAGCGTCGGCCACGGCACCAGCCGCGACAGCCGTCGAATCCTCTCGCTCCTCCGCATCGTGCTCCCCTTTCCTCTGCGTGTGGGTGAACTGTTGGGTTATCGAATCGCGGTGATGCTCGCGACGGTGCTGTCGCCGGCGGCGTCGAAGCTGCCCCGCACGGTGACCCACTGCTCTTCGTCGAGCGGGTCGGCCGCGGTGAACCCGCGGGCCCGCACCTCGAACGTCCCCGACATCCGGCGGGGGCTCGCGTCCGTGATGGTCACCGACCCGGACTCGCCGTGATACCAGCCCAGCGGACGCGCGACCGAGCCGGGCATGAAGGACGCGTGGAACGAGGTCGGGTCGGTGCCCAGTTCGTCCCAGGAGGACTGGATCGGATAGCGGCCCGGCGCCGGCGGCCGGTCGCCGGCGACGGTGAGCTGCAGGGCGCCCGCCGACGCGGTGGCGCCGAGGGACACGATCAGGATCGGACGGCCGCGAACGGCCTGGGGCACCACGCCGAACCGTGCCTCGCTGCCGTTGGCATTCAGGGTGACCGCGCCGGTGGATTGCAGGGTGTAGGTCGGTGCCGAGCGCCAGGCGAGCGCGAGTGTGGCCGCGGCCAGGGTGGCGGTGGCAGCAGTGCGGAAGTACATGACGCCTCCAGATCGTTGGGTCTCGGACCGGGCCGGCCGGTGCCGGCGCCGTTGTGAGGACCAGGCTACCCGGCGCCCTCACGCCCCGATCACGAGATTCTCACGAGACCCCCTTGTGACCGCCGCGGAGGGGTCGGATATTCGGCCCAACGCGAAGTCCGACACGGGGTTACTCGTGAAACGCATCCAGACGCTCGGCGGCCTGGCGGTGTTCGAGGGTCCGCTGCCACTGGGAGGCAATGCCCAGCAGCCCCGGCGGCTGGCGGTCCTCGCCGTGCTGGCGCGCGCCGGCGATCGGGGGGTGAGCCGCGACCGGCTGGTCGGGCTCTTGTGGGGTGAGGTGGAAGAGGAGCGGGCGCGGCGGAGTCTCAACCAGGCGCTCTACGCCCTGCGCCAGGAGCTGGGCTCCGAGGACGCCATCCTCGGCACCCGCGACCTGCGGCTCAATCCCGAGCTGATCGAGGTGGATCTGGCGGCCTTCGAGACCGCGCGGGCCTCGGGCGCGTTCGAGGAGGCGGCCCGGCTGTACGCGGGCCCGTTCCTGGGAGACTTCCACTTGTCGGGCGCGCCCGAATTCGCCCGCTGGGCCGAGGGTGAGCGGGAGGAGATCGCGGCCGACTACCGCACCTTGCTCGAGGCCGCGGCCGCCGCTTCCACCGCGCGCGACGACCGGGGCGGCGCCGTGCTCTGGTGGCGGCGCCTGGCTGCGGTCGATCCCGCCGATACTCCGGCCGCCCTGGGGCTGATGCGCGCCCTGGCCATCGCGGGCGATGCCCCGGGAGCGCTCCGCCACGCGGACATCGTGCACCAGATCCGCCAGGACGAGCTCGAGCTGCCGCCCGATCCGGAGGTCGAAGCGCTCGCCGAGCGCATCCGCCGGGGGGAGCTGACCCCGCCCCCTCCGGCCCGCTCGCAACTGGCCGCCGAGGCGCCGAGCTCAGCCTCCTCCGTGCCGGCACCGTCGGGCGTCACCGCCCCGGCCCCGCAGGCGCGCCGCTCCCTGGTTCCGCATGCCGCGGCGCTGGGCGTGCTGGTGCTCCTCGCCGCGTTCCTCGTCTGGCGGCGGCCGCACCCGCCAGCCCACGCGATGGGACCGCCGCGTCTCGCCGTCCTCCCCTTCGAGAACCTGGGCGACTCGGCCGACGCCTATTTCGCCGACGGCGTCACCGACGAGCTGCGGGGCAAGCTGGCGGAGGTGCCGGGGATCGAGGTCGTCGCCAGCCTGAGCTCCAACGACTATCGCGGCAGCACGCGGCGGCTGCCCGAGATCGCCCGCGAGCTGGGCGTGGACTACCTGCTGGTGGGGAAGATCCGGTGGCAGCGGGGCTCGGCCGGCTCGAGCCGGGTGCGGGTGAGTCCCGAGCTGATCCGGCTGGCGCCCGGCACTCTGCCGACCACCCGCTGGCAGCAGCCGATCGATGCCGCGCTCACCGACGTGTTCACCGTGCAGGCCGACATCGCCGCCAAGGTGGCCGACGCGCTCGGCGTGGTCCTGGGGGACAGCGCGCGGCTCCACCTTACGGCCAAGCCGACCGAGAACCTGGCCGCGTACGACGAGTACCTCAAAGGCGAGGCCGCCTCGCAGGGGATGAAAGCGGATCAGGCCGGGCTGCGGCGGGCCATCAGTTACTTCGAGCGTGCGGTCGCCCTCGATTCGTCGTTCGCCCAGGCGTGGAGCCAGCTCTCCCGCGCCCGCACGTCGCTCTACTCCAATGGCGTGCCGGACCCGGAACTCGGTGAGGAAGCGAGGCTCGCGGCGGATCGCGCCCTGGCGCTACGCCCGACGGATCCGCTGGTCTACCTCGCCCTCGGCGATCTCTTCGGGAGCGTCAACCCGATCGACAACGAGCGGGCCGTCACCTCGTACGAGCGCGGCCTGGCTCTCGCGCCCGACAACGTGGACCTGCTCGGCGCCCTCTCCATGGCCGAGACGAGCCTGGGACGCTGGGCCGGGGCCGCGGCGTGGCTCGCGCGGGCGGCGCGCCTGGATCCACGCTCGACCACCGTGGCCCGCCGTCAGGCCACGGTGAACCTCTTCCTGCGGCAGTACGCCTCAGCCGACTCGGCCGCCGACCGGGCAATGGCACTGGCGCCGACCAGTCCCGCGTTGGTCTCGCTCAAGGTCCTGATCGCCGTCGGCCGGGGCGATCTCGACAGCGCCCGCGCGGTCATCCGGCAGTCGGCGAAGCGGATCGAGCCTCTGGCGGTGTACACCTTCATCGCCAGTTACCAGGACATGTACTGGGTCCTGGACGAGCCCGAGCGGCGCGAGGTGCTCGCGGCGCCACCGAGCGCATTCGACGGCGACCGGGCGGTCTGGGGGCTGGTGCAGCTCGGGCTCCAGGAGCTCCGGGGCGACCGGCGGCGCATGGTCGCCTATGCCGACTCGGCGCGGCTGGCCCTGGAGGAACAGACGCGGGCCGCGCCCGAGGACGGTCAGCGACGCGTGCTGCTCGGGTTGACGCTGGCGTATCTGGGGCGGAGGGAGGAAGCCGAGCGGGAAGGGTTGCGTGGCGTGGCGCTGCTGCCGATCAACCGTGACGCCTATATCGGGCCGTATAACCAGTCCCAGCTGGTGCGGATCTACCTGCTCGCCGGCGAAACGGACAAGGCACTGGACCAGCTCGAGCCGCTGCTGCGGATGCCGTTCTACCTCTCGCCCGGGTGGCTTCGGTTGGATCCGACGTTCCGGCCGCTGCGGAGCAACCCGCGGTTCCAGCGGCTCCTCGGCGAACGCTGAGCCGATTCAAGCACCGCCCAACCCGATAGGACGCGTCTCGCCGAACCGCGCGATCCAGAGCCGATCCCGGTCCAGGCCTCTCTCCAGCCACAACTCCAGCGTTCGCCGAGGCGGCTCATCCATTGGCTCGTCGGTCAGTCGGAAGGTCCCCCAGTGAACGCCGAGCATGAGTGGAGGCCTTGCGGCCGGATGGGCGGCGAGCACGTCCTGGTAGATCCGCACTGCCTCCTCCGGGTTCACGTGCACGCGCTCCATGAACCAGCGGGGCTCGTAGGCGCCGATCGGGATCATGACGAAGTCGAACGGGCCGCAACGGGTCCCGATCTCGGCGAACTCGGGGTGGTAGGCGGTGTCACCCGCGAACCAGGCGCGCATGCCGTCCAACGCGAAGGCGAACCCGCACCACAGCGAGCGGTTCCGGTCGCCCATTCGGCGGGCGCTGAAATGCCGAGCGGGAGTGGCCGTGACGCGGAGCCCGTGCGATACGGCCTCCTGCCACCAGTCCAGCTCGATGATGTCCCGCACGCCCCAGGGTCGGATATACCTGCCGAGACGGAGCGGCACGACCCAGGTCGCCGTCGGGTGAGAGCGCGCGATCCGCTTCACCGCCGGCCGGTCGAGGTGATCGTAGTGGTTGTGGGACAGCAGCACGACATCGAGCGGCGGCAGGGCGTCGATCGAGACAGCGGGCTCCATGAGTCGTCGCGGTCCCATCCGCTGCACCGGGAACGCCCGCCGGCTGAACACCGGATCGGTCAGCAGGTTCAGCCCGCCGGCCTGGAGCAGCACGGTGGAGTGCCCGATCCAAGTCGCGGTGAAGTCTCCCGAGCTCCCCCGTGGACTCGATATCGCGGGTGTCGCGGTAGGGAAGGAGCCAGGCGAAGGCGATGGGAGCGGTCGTCGCGACCGACGCTCACGCGACCAGCGCAAGAGGGCACCGAGCCCGTGCGGCTCGCTGTTGGGCCAGGGGTTGCGGAACCGTCCGTCCGGGCCGTGGTGGGCCGAGCGCTGCTCGCCGGTTGCGGTCATTCCTAAAGAAAACCTCGCGCTTCGTCCCGATGGGCCGGCCGGGTACTTTCCGGGCCGTGAGCCGACCCGCGCTCGTCGCCCTCGTCATCGCCAACGCATGCGTGGCTTTCCAGACCGTTCGGCACGAGTGGGGGTACTACGAGGTGATGCTGATCTACTGGGTCGAGGTCATCATTCTCGGATGCTACAACGTGCTCCGCATGCTGGTCGTCGGTGTGGCCGGCGCGGCGCCGCTGGGCGCCTGGGCCGCGCGCTGGGTGGACCTGGGCAGCACGCTGAATCGGCTCGCATTGACCGCGATCGGCGTCGGATTCTTCGTGGTCAAGTTCGGCACCTTCGCCCTCAGCATCGGCCTCTTCGTGCTCCTGCTGCCCGCGTTCCTGGCCGTCGAAGGCGACGGTTCCGGCTCCAGCCTGCACAGGGCACTGCTGGCGGCCGGACCCGGTTTCCTCACGGCTGCCGGCGTGCTTTGCCTGAGTCACGGCGTCTCCTTCGTTCGCAACTTCCTCGCAGGCCGGGAATACGACCGCATCGACGTCGTCAGCCTCGCGTTCTGGCCTTATGTCCGCCTGTCGCTTGTGGCCGTGACGCTGCTGGTGGGCCTGGCGATCGCGGGCGTGCTTCCAGGGGTGGGACGTCATGCCGCGTTCGCGGGGGCGATGGTGCTGCTGAAGCTCGGCGTCGACCTGATCAGCCACCTCTTCGAGCACCGCTGGCTCGCGGCCGACCGAACGACCGACTGATGCAGATCGGCATCGACCTGGGCGGTACCAAGACCGAAGCTGTCGCGCTCGCCTCCGACAGCCTCGTTGCCGCCCGACGGCGCGTCCCCACGCCCCGGGAGTACGTTGGTACACTCGACGCCATCGCCCGTCTCGTCGGCCAGATGGAGTCGGAGACCGGGCGCAGCGGCACGATCGGGGTCGGCATTCCCGGCGTGGTCACCCGCGGAACCGGCCTGGTCAAGAACGCGAACTCCACCTGGCTCAACGGCCGGCCCCTGCAGGCCGACCTCGAGTCCCGCCTGGCCCGGCCGGTCCGCGTCGCCAACGACGCGAACTGCTTCGCGCTCTCGGAGGCGAGCGACGGCGCCGGCCGCGCCTACGACACGGTGTTCGGCGTAATCCTCGGGACCGGCGTCGGGGGCGGCATCGCGATCCGGCGCCAGATCCACGATGGCCCCAACCAGATCGCCGGCGAGTGGGGGCACAATCCCTTGCCCTGGATGACCGACGAGGACCGGGCGGCCGCGCCGGCGTGCTACTGCGGGAAGACCGGGTGTATCGAGACCTTTCTGTCCGGTCCCGGCTTCGAGCGGGATTACGAGCGCAGCTCCGGCATCGCGCGCTCGAGCCACGACATCGTCCGCGCCGCCGCCGGGGCCGACACCGCCGCGATCGGGGCGCTCCGTCGCTACTCCGATCGCCTCGCCCGCGGCCTCGCCGGCGTGATCAACATCCTCGACCCCGAGATCGTGGTGCTCGGCGGCGGGATGTCCAACCTGCCGGATCTCGTTCCGTCCGTCTCCACGCTGCTGCCGAGGTACGTCTTCACCGACACGGTTCGGACCGTGGTCGCACCGAACCTGCACGGCGACTCGAGCGGCGTGCGGGGTGCGGCCTGGTTGTGGCCGCGTTAGTCGACCGACCGACGCGCCGTGGGTGTCAGCGGCACCAATCGCTCGATCGCCTGGGTCAGCTCACCGACGGTGAGAGGACGACGGAGCACCCCCGTCCACTCTCCTTGCGCGGCCCGTCGCGTTGCCGGCGCCAACAACACCATGGCGGCGTCCGAGGCTCGGCGGAGCAGGGCCAGATCTTCCTGGGCATCCTCGGTGAGGGCGTCCTGGTCGAGCAGGATCAGGCGCACCGGCCCACGCCCCTCATCTGACGCGAGCAGCCTGCGCGCTCCTCGCACCGTGCGCGTGCCGATGGCGTCGTAGCCGATCTCCCTCAGCGCCGCGCGAAGCAGTGCTCGCGGCCACTGGGTCGGCATGACCAGCAGGATCCGGGGCGGTAGGTCCGTCCAGGGCATGATGCAAGGTAGGCGGAGGTCCGCGTCAAAGTTGGGGCCCCTTGAGCGTCTCCAAGGCATGTCCAAAGCCGTGCTGCTCGCCGCCACGATCGGCCTTCTCGGCGCCTGTGGCTCGGAAGACCGTCAGGCCCCCACTTCGGCCGACTTTGTGATCGAAAAACCGCTCGAGAGCGGTGACAAACAGGTGGGCGTCGCGGGGGATCCACTGCCCGAGGATCTCCAGGCGCGGGTCACGCGGGACGGCAGACCGGTGGCAGGCGTGACCGTCTACTGGACCACGATGCAGGGGACGATGGATCCTCCCGAGGCGGTCACCGATGCCGAGGGAGTCAGCGCCTCGAGGTGGACCACACAGGGCCGGTATCTGGAGCAGGAGGCCTTTGCCAGCCTCGATCCGGTCACCGGTCCCAGGGTGCCCGGCTCGGTCCTGCCGGGGATGATCATGTACACCGCGCTCGCGTACCCCGATCCCGACGCTCCGAACACCGTCCTGGTGCTGAACGACCGATTTGAGCCCGCGAGCATCGCGGTGCCGGTGGGAGGTGTCGTCAACTGGTTCTGGCCGGTCGGGAGCGAGGGCCACAACATCGTGCCGGACGACGCCAACGCGCCGGCTACCTCCGGGGCACCGGCCGACTACCCGAAGTATCTCAGCTTCACCTTCGCGAACCCTGGTGTCTACCACTACCACTGCGCGGTGCACGGTGGCCCGGGAGGCGTCGGGATGTCGGGATGGGTGACGGTGCTGCCGCCGCCAACTCCGGAGTGAGCCACCCCATCAGGGCCAGCACCGCCCGCTCCTTCGCCTTCGCCTCCACGTCCACCGTCATCCGCCGTCCGCGCCACACCTCGGGGAAATCGCGGGGATCGACGTAGTCCGCGTGCGGGCGCGGGTTGCCCTTCTTCCATCCCTCTCGTGGCGAAGAGATGTGGGTCCAGGGCTCGCGGCCACCCCACGTCGCCGCGGCCTGGTCCGTGGCAGCCTCCACCGACAGACCGTCCCCGTGACAGCGGTGATGGTGCACGTCATAGACGAAGGGCACTCCGGTCCGGCGGCAGAGCGGCAGCAGGTCCGTCGGCGTGAACCTGTGATCGTCATTTTCCAACGCCACTACCCGCCTCGCGGGGTCACTCAGCAGCTCGAGTCCGCGCGCGAGTCGCTCCACGGCCGCGGCGACCCCTCCGGCCACGCTTCCGCCGTGCAGGACCACGGTGTCCGCGCCTACCAATTCAGCCAGGCCGGCCTGGTACTCCAGCTCCTCCACCGACGACCGAACCACCTCCTGCCGCTCCGAGTTGAGCACGACGAACTGGTCAGGGTGAAAGCTGAGCCGGATGCCGCGCACGCGGGCGAGGTCGCGGGCCCGCCCGAACGCCTCACGGATCGCGCCATTCCTGTCCAGCGCTTCCAGCGCGTAGCCGCTCACCGGATGAGTCCCGAGCGGCAGTATCTGACTGTTGATCCGAAACGCGCCGATGCCCAGCTCGGCGCAGCGCTCCACCGCCGCCGCGAGCGCGGCGGCATTGTGCGCGGCGATGGTCGCGAGGTAAGTGCGGCGAGCGGCCCGCGACAGCGTGGAGACGAAACGGTGCGTGGCGGTGCGGAAGCGGATCGGCGAATCGAGGAACTGGCAGCAGAGGCCGAGGCGAAGACTCACAGGAAGCGGACGATCCAATCCCCCAGCGCGTAGCCGACCACCGCCACACCCAGGCCGACGAGGAACATGTCCATTCCGCTGCGGAGGACACTGCGGCCGGTGAAGACGCTGCGGGCGGCTCCTACGGCAAAGTGCGAGAGCATGGCGACGGCGAACGAGGTCCAGATGGCCCAGGGTCGGGTGCTCAGCAGCAGCGGTGCGACCGGGATCAACGCGCCCAGCGCGGTGGCGGTACCGGTCACCCAGGCCTCGCGCATCGGCGTGCTGCTCGCCTCGCCGATCCGGAGCTCCTCCCGCACCTTCTCGTCCAGCGCCCGCTCGGGATCGCTCATGAGCTGGGTGGCGAGCGCCTCAGCCTGCTCGGAGGGAATTCCCTTCGCCTGATAGAGCAGGCTCAGCTCCTCCCGCTCCAGCTCGGGCATGAGCCGGATCTCCTCCCGCTCCATCGCGATCTCGTGCTCGAACACCTCGCGCTCGCTCTTGGCGGCCAGGTAGCCCGATGCTCCCATGGAAAGCGCGTCGGCGACCGTTCCCGCGAGGCCCGCGACCACCACGGTGTGGCTCGCGATCTCCATGCTCCCTTGGGCCCCGATCATCCCCGCCACGAGGCCGAAGTTCGCGGTGAGCCCGTCGTTGAAGCCGTAGACCACGTTCCGGAGGAAACCGCCGGCGCCGGTCCGGTGCCAGGGCTCACCCTCCTTGCCGCTGAGGCGCGCCAGGGCCTGGGCGTGCTCCTTGGACTCCTGGGCCAGCCGCAGGGCCGTGGGGGCCACCGGACCGTCCGGCGTCGCGTCGTGAAGCTGGAGGTAGCCCTTTACCTCCCGTCCTTCCTCGGCGAGGAGCATCGGCAGCAGCACCGACGTGCCCACCCGCCGGGCCAGCCAGGCACGGAGCTTCGCGCCCCGGCTGGGAGGCGGCACCGGCACACTGTGCCCCTGCCGCGACATCAACTCACGCCACATGTCCACGTGGCGGTCCTCGACCTCGGCGAGCCGGCGATAGAGGTCGGCCCGGGAGGCGTCGGGCTCGGCCAAGGCCAGCTCCCGGTACAAGTAGGCGGCGTCGGCCTCGTCGGCGAGGTGGTGGAGCCAGTCGGGGGGAGGGACGGTCATGAGGTGAACCTAGTCGGTCGGGCGGTCAGGCGGTCGGGCGGTCCACCTTTCGCGTGTCCGCCTGACGGCCTCACCGCCCTGACCGCCCGACCGCCTGACCGCCCGACCGACTAGGTTCACCTCATGACCGTCCCTCCCCCCGACTGGCTCCACCACCTCGCCGACGAGGCCGACGCCGCCTACTTGTA
>DATBJH010000060.1:0-28728 GCA_036556505.1 Gemmatimonadales bacterium | reverse complement strand
CTCCGGATCGCCAAGGGCTCGGGCCGCTCGGTGCAGGAAGTGAACGTGCTGCTGAATCAGTTCAAGCAGATGCAGAAGGTCATGAAGACGGTGGGGAAGACCGGGGGCGTGGGCGGGCTCAAGCTCCCGTTTGGCCGCGGCCCTTTCCCCGGGTAACCCGCACTCACAGGAACGGACATGGCAACACGGATTCGCCTGCGTCGCGTCGGCCGGAAGAAGCTCCCGCTCTACCGCATCGTGGTGGCCGACCAGGAATCGCCCCGCGACGGGCGCTTCATCGAAGTGATCGGCACCTACAACCCGAAGGGCCAGACTGCCGCCGACAAGGTGCAGGTGGACGCGGAGAAGGCGCGCGGCTGGATCGCGCGCGGCGCCACGCCCTCGGACACGGTGCAGTCACTGCTGAAGCAGGCCGGGGTCTTCAAGCCGACCGCGGTCTGATGCCACCCGCCCGCCACCTGGTGGTGGGCAGGCTGAGGAAGCCGCACGGACTGAAAGGGGACGTCACGCTCTTCCCCCTCACCGACGATCCCGCCGCGGTGTTCGCGCCCGGGCGTCCGGTGTGGCTGGTGGGGTTGGACGGCGAGGAAGTGGCGGGGCCGCTCACCATCGAGCGGAGCCGGGCCTATCACCGCGAATGGCTGGTGAAGTTCGAGGGGGCGGACGGGCGAGAGGCGCTGGAGCCGTGGCGCGGGCTGTTCCTCGCGATGCCGGCCGAGCAGCTGGCGCCGCCGGCAGAGGACGAGGTCTACCTGCACGAGTTGGAGGGCTTTTCGGTCCGGCTGCCGGACGAGACACCGCTCGGGCTGGTGACCGCCGTCTATGAGCTGCCGGCCGGACTGATGATCGAGGTGCAGGGGCCCAAGCGCGAGTTCCTGCTGCCGTACAAGAAGGAGTTCGTGCGCAGCGTGGACCGGGAGGGCCGGAGGCTGGTGGTGACGCTGCCGGAGGGGCTGGTGGAGTAGAGGCGGTCAGGCGGTCAGGCGGTCAGGCGGTCAGGCGGTCAGGAGAAGGTGTTCGCAGTGTGCGATCGCGCAATGATGGGCGCCTGGGGAGACAGAGGGTCGAGGGACCTGTGAGCCGACCGCCCGACCGCCCGACCGCCCGACCGCCTCTCGTGATCGACGTCGTCACGCTCTTCCCCGAAGTCATCGCCCCGTTCGTGCAGGCGAGCATTCCGGGACGCGCGGCGGCGGCGGGGCTGGTCCGGTACAACCTGGTCCAGCTGCGTGACTTCACCCACGACCGCCACCAGACCGTGGACGACTACGCCTATGGCGGCGGCGCGGGGATGGTGCTGAAGCCCGAGCCGTTCTTCGAGGCGGTCGACAGCCTCGGCACCACCGGGCCGATCGTGCTGCTCTCGGCCAGGGGCCGGCGGTTCGGGCACGACGACGCGGTGCGGTTCTCGCTGGGCGAGCGGCTCACGCTGCTCTGCGGCCACTATAAGGACGTGGACCAGCGGGTGGCGGACGGGCTCGCCACGGAGGAGCTGTCGGTCGGCGACTTCGTGCTCTCGGGCGGCGAGGCGGCGGCCCTGTGCGTCGTCGACGCGGTGGTGCGGCTGCTGCCGGGCGCGATGAGCGACCACGAGTCGGCCAGCTCGGACTCGCACTATGACGGCCTGCTGAGTCCGCCGAGCTACACCCGGCCGCCGGAGTATCGGGGGCTCGCAGTGCCCGAGGTGCTGCTGTCGGGTGACCACGCCCGGATCGCGGCGTGGCGACAGGCGGAGGCGGAGCGGCTCACGCGGGAGCGGCGGCCGGAGCTGTGGGAGCGGCACACGGGCGGGGAGTAGTCGCTGTCGGTGACGGCAGTGGCGGACGGCGGTGCAGTTCGACAAGTTCAATGCGGGACAACAGCGCGGAGGCTCTACCATGGAACGGTTGGCAGCAGTGGCCCGTGAGGGCTTGCGCACGGACATTCCTGCGTTCGACCCCGGCGACACCATCCGCGTCATGGTCCGCGTCCGCGAGGGCGACAAGGAGCGGCTCCAGGCCTTCGAGGGCCTGGTGATCGCCCGGCGGGGCGGCGGGATCAGCGAGACCTTCACCGTGCGGAAGATCTCCGCCGGCGTGGGGGTGGAGCGGCTCTTCCCGATGCACAGCCCGACCATCGCCTCCGTCGAGCTGGTGCGCCGCGGCCGGGTTCGCCGGGCGAAGCTCTATTATCTCCGCGCGCTGAGCGGCAAGGCCGCCCGCATTCGGGAGAAGCGCGAGGGCTGAGCGATGGCCCCACGCCCCTCGCTGAAACAGGAGCGGGTGGCCTGGGCCGACGAGCGGCTGCTCGTCGGCGTGGACGAGGCGGGCCGCGGCCCACTGGCAGGACCGGTGGTCGCCGCGGCCGTCGTGTTTCCGGTCCGCTGCGCCGCGGTGCGCGGCCTCCGCGACAGCAAGCTGCTTCCCGCCCGAGTCAGGCTCCGCCTGGCGCAGCGGATCCGCCAGCGCGCCCTCGGCTTCGCCATCGGTGCGGCCTCCTCCCGCGAGATCGACCGCCTGAACATCAGGGTCGCGACGGCGTTGGCCATGCGCCGCGCCATCCGTCGCCTGATGCGCCGGGATCCCCTGCTGGGCGGTTGCCCCTACCGCATTCTGATCGACGGTCTCCCCTTGCCCGAGATCGGCTATGAGCACGACGCGCTGGTGGACGGCGACGCCAAGTGCCAATCCATCGCCGCGGCGGCGGTGCTGGCGAAGACCTGCCGCGATCTCCTGATGCAGCGCCTCGCGCCTCGCCATCCCGGGTACGGCTGGCACACGAACGTCGGCTATGGTACCGAGGAGCACCAGGTCGGCATCCAGCTCCATGGCCCCACCCGGCACCACCGGCTCACCTTCGCGCCGCTCGCACAGTTCACCCTCTTCGCATAGTTCCGTGATTACCTGAGCTCCCTGTGGTGAACCTCCAGGAGCTTTCCCGGAAGCCCATGTGCGCCTGACAGCAGCGATCCTGACCGCGAGCGTGCTCGCGGGCACCCCGATCCCGGCCGAGTCGCAGTCGAATCTCGAGCGCGTCGTGAACGGCGACTACACGCCTTCGCACGACTTCGACCTGCTCCATCAGCGGATCGAGGTGAAGAACTTCGACTGGGACTCGACTTCGTTCGACGGCCGGGTGACCACGACCGTCGCCAGCCTGCGGCCCGGACTTCACGTCGTGGCCCTCGACATGGAGCGCCGGATGGTGGTGCGGTCGGTGACGGCCGCCGGCAAGACGCTGGCGTACGACCGTCCGGGCGACTCGCTGGTGGTGCGGCTCGCCCGGACCGCGAAGCTCGGCGACACCGTACGCTTCACCGTCGACTACCACGCGCCGATCGTGCAGGGCAGGGGACTCTACTTCTTCAAGGCGGAGGCCGGTCGCCCGCACCGACCCCAACAGGTGTACAGCGGCGGAGGCACCGACGGAAACCCGCGCTGGCTGCCGACTGTGGCCGCCCCGCACGACAAGGCGACCTGGGAGCTGATCGCCACCGTGCCCTCCGCGCTCACCGTGGTGTCCAACGGCCGCCTGGTGAGCGACCGGAAAGTGGCCGGCGGGCTCCGCGCGACCCACTGGTCCCAGGAGAAGCCGGCCTCCACCTACCTCATCTCCCTGGTCGCGGCGCCGCTGGTGCGGATTCGAGACCGCTGGCGCGACATTCCTCTCTCCTACTACGTCTACCCCGAGGACAGCGCCCTGGCACGGCCGCTGTTCGGCATGACGCCCGACGTGATGGAGACCTACTCCCGTCTCACCGGCGTCCCGTACCCGTGGAACAAGTACGCCCAGGTCACCACCGCCGATTTCATCGGTGGGATGGAGAACGTCGGCGCGACCACGCTGGTGGACTGGCTGCCCGACTCTCGGGCCTACCGCGACCGCCCCTGGTATCGCGTCACCCTCATCCCGCACGAGCTGGCTCACCAGTGGTTCGGCAACCTGGTGACCGCGGAGAACTGGGCCAACTACTGGCTCCATGAGGGGCTCGCGCAGTTCATGCCGGGCCAGTACTGGGGCGCGAAGCAGGGCCGGCACGCGGAGGAGGACTTCTATCTGGGCGAGTACCGGCAGTACCTGGAGCGCGACGCGCAGCGCCGGACCCCGCTGGCCGCCTACAACTCCAGCGTCGTATATCCGAAGGGCGCGCTGGTGATGGAGATGCTGAAACAGCACCTGGGGCCGGAGCGCTTCTGGAAGGCGATCAACCGCTATCTCACCCGCTACGCCTATCGGAGCGCCACAACCGACGACCTGCGGCAAGCGGTGCTCGAGGCGACCGGCGAGAGCCTGCCCTGGTTCTGGGCGCAGTGGATGTACCAGGCCGGTCACCCCCAGTTCCAGGTGTCCGCGGCGTATGATTCCGCCGCACGTGCGCTCACGCTCACCGTCCGGCAAACCCAGGCCGACACCACGGAGCCCGACGCCGCCGGGGTGCGGTTCACCACGCCGACGGTCTTCCGCGCGCCGCTGGCGGTGCGGGTGGGCACCTCGAAGGGGGACATCGTTGCGCGCGTGGTGGTCGAAACACGGGAGCAGACCATCCGGGTCGAGAACGTGCCCGAGCCGCCCACCATGGTGGTGTTCGACGACGAGAACGCCGTGCTGAAGACGCTCAGTTTTCATCAGCCGACGCCGTGGCTCGCCAACCTCCTCCACCGCCATCCGAACCTGTGGAACCGGAGCTGGGCCATCGGGCAGCTCGCCTCCCGGAAGGGCGATACTCTGGCGGGTGCGGCACTGGCCCACGCGGTGGCGAATGCCGACTACGATCTCACCCGCGCGGAGGCCGCGGCGGCGCTGGCGCGTTTCCCGGTGGACCAGGCGCTTCCCGTCCTGGCGAGCGCGATGGCCGATACGTCCGCGCGCGTCCGGGTCGCGGCGGTGGAGGCGCTGGGGCGCATCGGCGACTCCCGGGGAGCCGACGCCGTGCGGCGAGCCTGGGCCGAGGACCCCAGCGACCAGGTACGGGCCTCGGCGCTCATGGCGCTGGTGCGCCTGGTGCCGGAAGCCTCCCGCGAAGCGATCGCGACGGGGCTGCGGAGCAAGTCGTACCGTGATGCGATCCAGAACGCGGCGATCGCCGCGGCGATCAAGCAGCCCGATTCGGCTCTGGTGGCGACGCTCGAGGCCGTGGCCGGCGAGCAGCCGCTGCCGGCGATGGCGTTGGCCGCGCTAGCGAGCCGGGGTGACGAGGCGGCGAAGGCCGCGCTCGGCCGGTTGCTGCGCGATTCGCGTGGCTGGGTACGGGAATGGGCCGGGGAGGCGACGGGTCAATCCAGCTCGAACTGATCGCAGGGCGGCACCCCGAGCTTCTATCCCCCGCTGGGAACACCACCGACACTTCGAAGCAGCGATATGCGGCATGGCGCACGCGCTCGTCGTGCGGCGGCTCACGGATGAAAGGGCCAGAATCGGCACGGCACACATCCGAAGTGATCGCAGCCGCTGAGATGTTCCAGGCGGCTGACGCACATTCGCGGCGACCACGAGGGGAGGGACGCCATGGGGGAGCCAAACCGGATCGAGCATCGCCGGCTGATCCTGCTGGTGGATGACGACGTGGAGTCGCGGCGCCATGCCAGGCACATGCTGGAACTGCTGAGCATGGAGGTGGTACAGGTCTCCAACGCCATCGCGGCCCTGGAGCTGATTCAGCGCCTGCCACAGCGCTTCCGCCTGGTGCTTACCGAGCTCGACCTGCCGGGCATCTCGGGTACCGTGCTGGCGGAAACCCTCCACATCTTCCGCCCCGATCTGCCCACGCTCTGCATGTCGAGCCGTGCCGTGGCCGGGGTCGTGGATGGCTGGCGATGCCTCGCCAAACCGCTTCAGGGCCCGGACCTCGAGCGGGCCCTGGAGAGGGGCCAGGGCCGGCTCGAGTCCGAGCACGGGCCGCCGTTTCCCGAGGCCTGGGTGGCGCGGGCTCGTGCCCGCTATGCTGCTGTCGGGGATCTGGTGGAGGCGGCGCTGGAGCTCGCCCGCGCGGCGGGGGCCGACGGCGAGGGTTAAGTCTGATGGGGTCGGGCCGACCCACTCTTCGCATGGGCCGCCAGCGCCCGCTCCACGGCGTGCAGGAGCTCGGTGCGAGTGAACGGCTTGGCCAGGAACTGCACCCGCAGATCCTTCAGCCCTTCCCGGGCGAGGATCTCCGCCGGATAGGCGGACATGAACAGAATGGCCGGAGCCTCCCACTCGTCCCGGATCAGCCGAACGAGATCCACACCGTTCACCTCCGGCATGATCACGTCCACCAGCACGAGGTCCACCTTGCCGCGGAGCATGGCCAGCACTTCGATCGCCTCCACGGCGCAGGCCGCCTCGAAGACGCGGTACCCCGCTTCGGAGAGCACGCGGTATGAGAGTCGCCGCACCACGCCGGCGTCGTCGACGACGAGGACGGTGCGGATCAGCGGGACGTCGGGGGAGGAGGAGTCCTTATCCATCGAAACCTGGAGACCGGGCCGTGAGCTTCGCCCGGGATTGGTAGCGCGGAGCGCGCACTCCGGTCGGTGACAAGCGTCACTTTCGCTTGTAGGTTTCGGCGGCAAGCGGGGTTGCGCGCCGGTAGCTCAGTTGGTAGAGCAGCGGGCTTTTAACCCGTAGGTCGTGGGTTCGAGTCCCACCCGGCGCACTTCGCCCTCCGTTCGGTCACCCCACACGGGCTCAGGTCCGGTTCACCCTCGCACCCCAGCGCGCGAGCGCGGGGTATCCCATCCGGCGGCGCACTACCATCCAGAGAACAGGCGCAAACAGCAGCGTCACCAGCAGGATGATTCCGGTCTCGGTATTGGGGACGTTGAACAGCTTGAGGGCCGACGCCAGCAGCACGAACGCCAGGGCGCGCCGCACGAGACCGCCCGGCGCCACCGCCGAGAGGTGGGCGCCGATGTAGACGCCGGGGATGCAGCCCACCAGCAGCGAGGTCGTGAGGTCGAGCTTGAAATCGCCGAAGAGGATGTGCCCCAACGCCGCAGAGGCCACCAGCGGAACCGCCTGTACCAGGTCGGTCCCCACCAGCTCGCTGGCCTTGAGCGCCGGATAGAGCATCATCAGCGCGATGATGATGAGCGAGCCCGAGCCCACCGACGTGAGCCCCACGACCACCCCGCCCACGATACCCACCAGGATCGTCTGCCACACTCTGAGGTTCACGGTCGGCTTGCCCTGCGGAAGCGGCGGCGCCCGGCCGTCGCGCCGCCGCGCGTGCTCCAGCAGCCTGAGGTAGGCACGCACGATGAGCCCGACCGCCGCCAGGAGGAGCGCCACGCCAAGCGCCGTGCGCACCACCTGCTGCACCTCCTCGCCCTGGCCGAGCGCGCGGGCGATGAGCACCCCGCTGAAGGCCCCGGGGATGGAGCCGACGCACAGCCATTTCACCAGTCCCAGGTGCACCGTGCCCCGGCGCAGGTGAACGAAGGAGCCCACCGGCTTCATGATGGCGCTCGCCACCAGGTCGGAGGACACCGCGGTAAGCGGAGGAATCTGAAAGAACAGCACCAGCACCGGGGTCATGAGAGCCCCACCCCCCATGCCGGTGAGTCCCACGACGATGCCGATGCCGAACGAGGCGAGCGTGAGCAGTGGATCGAGAGTCAAAGGCGCTCCTGAAGTCGCAGGAAACAGGGCCGGCACCGGGCCGATGTCAACCAGGCCTCGCTCAGCGCGCCAGCGGAGAGAGCAACCGGACCAGCGCGATGATGACCACCACCCCGACCACGTCCAATGCCAGTCCCCACCGCATCATGCGGCTCAGCGGGATGTAGCCGGAGCCGTAGACGATCGCGTTGCAGGGTGTCGAAACCGGCAGCATGAAGCCGAGACTGGCGCCGAACGTCGCGCCCAGCGCCGCCTCCAGCGGATCGAGCCCGGCCGCACGTGCGATGGCGATGACCACGGGGACCACCATGTTGGCCGAGGCGGTGTTGGACGTCGTCTCCGAGAGGATGGTCGACAGCACGACCGATGCCGCGAGCAGCCCGAGGCCGCCGTGCGCCGGCAGGAGGCCCGTCAGCCCTCGGCCCATAGCCTCGGCCAGGCCGGTCTGGAAGGAGAGCACCCCCAGCGCGAAGCCGCCGCCGTAGAGCAGCACGACGCCCCAGTCGATCTCCGTCGCTTCCCGCCAGGTGATCGCCGGACCCTGCTTGCCCGGCAGGACGAAGAGGAGCGAGGCCCCCAGCAGCGCCACGACACCCTCGGGCATCCGGCGAGAGAGTGTCAGATAGACGGAGCTGCTCCCACCCCAGACCAGCGCCGCCACGCCGGGCAGGACCCAGAGCGCCACCGTGACACCGAACGCGAGAGCGACCGACCGTTGCCCCGCGGTCCAGGGGCCCAGCCGCTCTCGCTCCTGTCTTATGAGCGCCGCTCCGGCGGGCAGCTCGCGCACGCCGGACGGTCCCACCCAGTTGAGATAGATCGCCAGGAAGGCGAACAGCACCGCGACTACGGGAATGCCGATCAGCATCCACTGGAAGAAGGTGACCTCGACTCCGAGCTGGGAGCGGATGAATCCCATGCCGATCAGGTTGGGCGGCGTTCCTACCGGGGTGGTGAGTCCGCCGACCGAGGCGGCGAACGAGGTCATCAGCATCAGGGCGCTCGCGTAGCGGGGATCGAGCGCGGCACCTGGGGCTCGTGAGCCGAGGGCGGCGAGGATCGAGAGCCCGATGCCGAACATCATCGCGGTGGTGGCGGTGTTGGAGATCCAGGCGGAGATGAGCGCGGTCGCGGTCCCGAAGGCCACGAGGATCCTGGTGGGCCGCGCGCCGACCCAGGGCAGCGACAGCACGGCGTAGGCCACCCGCCGGTCGAGTCCGTGAAGGAAGATTCCGCGGGCCAGGATGAACGCGCCGATGAAGAGGAACATCAGCGGGTCCGCGAACGGCGCGAAGACCTCCTTGGCCGGCGCCACCTCCAGGACCACGCAGGCGGACGCGCCGAGCAGCGCGGTGACCGGGAGGGGAAGCGCCTCCGTCACCCACAGCACGACTACGGTCGCCATGACGGCGGCGAGGTGATGGGCCTCGGGAGAGAGCCCGGCGAGCGGCAGGGCCAGCAGCGTGAGGAAGACCACCGGCGCGAGGAAGAACCCGACGGTCCGCCGCACGCTAGGTGAGGTCTCCGCGGCCGAGGTCGGGGTCCACGACCACCGTCGGCCCCGAAGGATGCGCCGGCACGCCGGGCGCGTCCGCCTTGCCGCCCTCGCCCTCGTCCGCGCGCTTCTCGCCGGCGATCTCCCGCAAGGTCTCTTGCCGGATCCAGCCGTGCGCCGCCGCGTGCGAGGCGACCGTCAGCGTATCGTCCGCGAGCACCAGGGTCGAGCCGCCCGCCTTAACTGCATCGGCCAGCCGCGCGATTGCCGCGGAGCGCTCGGGCCGAGGCTCGACGTTCCGGATGTACACCGCGAGGATGCGGCCGGGATGCGCCGCCACCGTCCGGGCGTAGATCTCGGGGTCCTCCTGCGCGCTGTCGCCCACGAGAATGAACCGCAGCCCCGGATAGGTCTCCAGGATCTCGCGGATGTGGGAGGCCTTGTGCGCCTCGTTCCGCAGCAGGGAGAGGCCGAGATCCCAGTCCCGCAGGAGTAGCGGACCCGCGGGAATCTCCTCCGCTTCGAGGAACCCGCTGATGACGTCGTAGAGGTTCCAGGGGCTGCTGGAGACGTAGAAGACCGGATTGCCCGCACCCCCGGCGCCGTCGCGCAGCGCGCGATAGAAGGCCGCGACCCCGGCGAAGGGCAACCGGGTGCGCGCGTTCTCCAGCAGCACCATGCGCGCGGCACGGAGGAAGCTGGTGACCTCGGACTGGAGCACGGTGTCGTCCATGTCGCTGATGACGCCGTACTCGGCGGAAGCCGGCGGCAGGAGGATCGGCGCGACGGCGGCCGGACCGGCGCCCTGCGAAGGGTGGAGGAGCTGGAGCGTTACCCTGCTCCACCCATCGGCCGTGGGGGCGAGGTGCGCGTCCAGCCACTCGCGCACGAAACCCTCGTCGTCGGCCACCAGCTCGCGATCGCTCCCAGGCAGCGAGGCGCGCACGCGGGCACGCGGCAGCGGATCGCTCTCCAGCCGCTTGAGCATCGCCAGCAGGTTGCGGGCCTTGCCGTGGCGGACGTCGGGCGCGGGTAGGCCCTCGTCCTCGTGCACCCGCGCGAGCACCAGGATGCGACCCGGACGGCCATAGCCGCGGTACGGCGCCACCTGGTAAGGGTCCCGGTCCACCAGCCGCTCCAGCGCGCTCGCGCCGCGGCGGACCCGGTACCCGAGCGAGGCCGCGAGCTCCCGCAGCTCCTGCCGCCACCTGTCGCTGATATCGGCTCCCGGATTGGGATAGCTAGAATAAGCCAGGCCGCGACGGCCGTGGCCATGCGCACTCAGGGCATTTCCCGATTGCTCGTCGGCCCCGGCTCGAAGCGCCACCCATTGCAGATCCCTTGAAGGCTTGTAACACGACCCGCCTTCAGGCCCACCGGCAGAAGTTTCCGGTCACCCAACCCCTTCACGCAGGAAGAGTTGTCGCCCTGACCGGTGCCGGGTCTGCCTCTTGCACTGCACTCGGCGCCGTTGGTTCCCGACCGCGACCCGAAGCCAGGCGGAGGCCAGGCGAATGAAGCTCCTGGTGGTGGAGGACTCGCCCCTCCTGCGAAAGATGTTCGGTCTCGCCTTCCCCCATCAGCTGAACGATCTCAAACCGGCCGAGAACGGCCGCGAAGCGATGGAATTGCTTGCGAGTACGCCGGAGCCGTTCGATGCCGTGCTGCTCGATCTCCGAATGCCGGACATGGACGGCGTCGAGTTCCTCCTGGCGTTCCGGCGGCAGCCGGTCCACGGGCGGACACCGGTCATCGTGACCACGGCCGAGCCGGACGACTCGGCGCTCATGGCGCAGGCTCGATCGCTGGGGGTGGCCGCGGTGGTGAAGAAGCCGTGGTCGCCCCAGTCGCTCCGGGCCGTGGTGCAGAAGGTCATCGATTCCCCGACAAGGTAACGCATGCCCGAATCCTTTCTCGTCATCGACGACTCGAAGCTGCTCCACCAGATGTACCGGCTGATCTTCTCGCAGGGCGACCTGGCGGGGAGCACGGTGCACTACGCCGTCAACGGGCGCGAGGGCTATGCCCTGCTGGCCGCGCATCCGGAGCTCACGCTGGTCCTGCTCGACCTCAACATGCCAGAGATGAACGGGCTCGAAGTGCTGGCCCGCCGGCAGACCGAGCACCTGCACCCGCAGGTCCCGATCGCGCTGGTGACCACCGAGGCCAGCGAGGAGGACGAGGCGCGCGGGCGGGCGGTCGGCGCCTGGGACTATCTGCGGAAGCCGTTCCAGCCGTCCGACATCCAGGCGCTGGTGCGACGCGCGCGCGAGAAGAGGCGGAGCCGGGGCGCGGCATGACCGCGGGCGAGAATCCCTTCGGGGACCTGCTGCAGGACTACCTCGTCGAGTGCCTGCCCCTGGCGGAGCAGGTGGGCGACGCATTCGTGGAGCTGGAGCGGCGCTGGCAGGCCGGCGAGGCGGGCGACGACCTGCTCACGACCGTGAAGGGCCGGCTCCATACCATCAAGGGCAACTCGGCCATGATGGGCATCGGCCCCGCGCGGGACGTGGCCCACGCGCTGGAGGACGCCTGCGGCTTTCTCGGCCGCGCGCCCGACGCCCGCACGCCCGACGCGGCAGCGCTGCTGGTGGCGGGCGGCGGACTCCTGGTGGAGCTGGTCGGCGGCGCCTCGCCGGAGCTGGATCCAGCGCCGGCCGCGGCCTTCGTCGAGCGCGTCCGCGGATACCTCGGGTCGGCGCCGGGCGCGGCCGAGGCCAGCAGCGATCGCCGGCACGCGGAGCGGCGAGGCCCGCGCAGCGATGATGAGACGGCGGGCAACACCGTGCGGATCGACTTCCGCCGGCTCGACGCGATGCTCGAGGTGCTGGGCGAAGGCCTGATCCAGCACTCCTCCCTGGTCGAGCTGTACCGCCGCCTCTCGCGCAAGGTGGGCGCGTGTGCCGAGCTGGAGGAGCTGGACCAGACGGTGCTCTCGCTGCAGAAGACGCTCACCCGGCTCGAGTCCACGCTGATGGAGACCCGCCTGCTGCCGGTCTCCACCGTGCTGCGCCGCTTCCCGCGGCTGGTGCGCGACGTGGCCCATGCGGAGGGCAAGAAGGTCCGCCTGGAGGTGAGTGGTGGCGAGACCTCGCTGGACAAGGCGGTGCTCGACCGGTTGAGCGAGCCGCTGCTGCACCTGGTGAGCAACGCCGTGGCGCACGGCCTCGAGCGGCCCGAGGAGCGGACCCGCGCGGGTAAGCCCGCGGAAGGCCAGATCCGGCTCCGCGCGGCCTCCGTTTCCGGCCGGGTGACTATGCACGTGAGCGACGACGGCCGTGGGCTCGACGAGGACGCCATCCGCGCGAAGGCCGAGGTCCTCGGTCTCGACGTCCGCAATGCCGACAGGGCCCAGCTGCACAACCTCGTGTTCGTCTCCGGGCTCTCCACCGCCGATCGGGTGACCACCCTCGCGGGCCGCGGCCTCGGGCTCGATGTCGCGGCCAACGTGATCCACGCGCTCGGCGGCACGATCGAAGTGGAGAGCCGGAAGGGGCAGGGGACCGCCTTCACCCTCAGCCTCCCGGTAACGCTCGCGATCGTGCGGTCCCTGATCGTCGAGGTTGACCGGGAGCGCTACGCGGTGCCGCTCTCGCACGTGGCGGAGACGGTGCGGGCGGAGCCGGAGGCGATTCGCCAGATCAACAACCAGGGAGTCACGCAATGGCGGGGAGACCTGATCCACGTGGCCGATGCCGGCGCCGTGCTCGGCACGCCCGAGTCGTCGCGGGGACGGCGTCCCTTTTACGTCGTCATGACCGCGGGCGCCAAGCGCCGGGGTCTGCTGGTGGATCGGCTCATCGGGCACCAGGACATCGTGGTGAAGGGGCTCGATCCCGCCCTTGGGCGGCCGACCGTGGTCTCGGGCACCACCATCCTGGGCGACGGCAGGGTCGCCTGCATCCTCGACGTGGTCCGCATTCTGGATGGAGCCGGACATGTCAACTGACGCGCGCCTGGCCGCCGACCCTCTGCTGGGCTTCGCGGACTCGCTGCCGGCGCCGGCGGGCGAGGGGGCCGCGCCGGCTGCCATGCTGCATCTCCTCACGTTCTCCCTGGACCGCGAGGAGTTCGGCATCCCGGTGACTCAGGTGCGCGAGGTGATCCGGGTGGACGGCATCACCCGCGTTCCCCAGGTGCCGGCGCACGTCCGCGGCGTGACCAACCTGCGGGGCCGGATCCTCGCGGTGGTCGAGATCCGCACCCGGCTCGGCCTGACGCCGGCGGTGATCACCCCGTCGTCCCGGATCGTGGTGGTCGAGGTGCTGGGCCGGGCGCTGGGCCTGCTGGTAGACCGTGTTTCCCAGGTGACCAAGGTGCCGGTGGACAGCGTCGCCGCGCCGCCCGAGGAGGTCGTGACCGCCGAGACCGATTTCCTCACCGGCGTAGCGCGGTGGAACTCGCGGCTGATCATGCTGCTCGATCTGGACAAGGTGCTGCTCATGTGAAGAGCTATCGGCTATCGGCTATCAGCTGGCTGATAGCGGATAGCGGATAGCCGAAGTGCTCCTCTCTCAAGGACGCCGGACGATGGCCAACAGCTGGCAGCAGACGATCAAGGACTGGACGATTCGCCGGAAGATCCTCACCGGATTCGCCCTGGTGCTCGTCCTCACGACGGCGCTCGGGTGGCAGGCCATCCGGGCCCTCGAGCGGCTGAACGCCGCCGGCAACGAGGTCCGGGCCGCGGAGCAGGTCTTCCAGGACTCCCGGATGGCGATCATGGTCTTCCTGGCGGTGACCATCGGCGCCGGCGTGCTCCTCGCCCTCGGCCTCGCGCGGCTGATCGCGGATCCCCTCACCCAGCTCGGGATCCTGGCGGAACAGGTCTCCAAAGGCGACCTCACCACCGACATCCGGAGCAAGTCGCGGGACGAGATCGGCTGGCTGGAGCACTCGATGCGGCAGATGGTGAAGAATCTCCGCGAGATCGCCACCCAGATCGCGATATCCTCCCGCGCCGTCGCCCAGTCGGCCGAGGAGATCTCCGCCTCCTCGTCCCAGATGGCCAAGGGCGCCGAGATGCAGTCCAGCTCGACCGAGGAGACCTCGTCCACCATGGTGGAGATCGCCTCCCAGATGCAGAACCTGGCGCGCAGCGCCGAGGCGCTGGCCGCGAACGTGGACCAGACCTCCGCCTCGATCCAGGAGATGAGCGCCACCCTCACCCAGACCTCCGACAACGGGGCCGTGCTCATCCGCGCGGTCGAGGAGGCGACGGGCACCCTCGGTACCATGATCGAGCAGGTCAGCGCCATCGCGGCGCGGATTCACCAGGTGGATCAGGTGAGCCAGCAGTCGGTGGCGGAGACCCGCGACAACGGCGAGCGGCTGCAGGAGTCCATCGCCTCCATCGGCCAGCGATCAGACGAGATCGGCAAGATCGTCAAGGTGATCGAGGGGATCGCCGACCAGACCAACCTCCTCGCTCTCAATGCCGCGATCGAGGCGGCCCGAGCCGGCGAGGCCGGCAAGGGCTTCGCGGTGGTGGCGGACGAGGTCCGCCGCCTGGCCGAGCGGTCGGTCAGCGCCACTCAGGAGATCGGCGCGGTGATCGAGACGGTGCAGAAGGACACCAAACGCGCCGTCACCCTGATCGAGCACGTCCTCGCCGGCATCCTGGAGTCCATCAACAAGACCTCCGGTCTCGTGGCCGAGGCCGCCGGCGCCGCGGACGAGCAGGCGGCGGACGCCCGCGAGGTACTCGCGACCGTCGGGCGGATGTCCAACCTCGCGCGACAGATCGCCAGCTCGATCTCGGAGAACGCCACTGGCGCGCAGGAGATCAGCGCGGCGGCGCAGAAGATGAATCAGCTCACCCACCAGATGTCGGAGGCGGTGACCGAGCAGAAGCACGGCGGCGAGATGGTGGTGAAGGCGGTCGAAGCGATCGCGGTCGTCTCGCGGCAGAACCTCGTCGCGGTCGAGCAGATGAGCGGCGCGGCCAAGAGTTTGGCCGGCGAGTCCGACGCCCTGAAGCAGCGCGTCTCCCTGCTGCAGGTATGACCGCCTCCACGCTCCCTCTCCCGCAGCGGATCGCCGCGCTGGAGGCGGCCGCCCGCGAACCGGGAGGCGAAGGGGCCATCCTGGCCGCGCTGGAGGACCCGGCGACGAGCGTGCGCGAGCGCGCGATCAGGCTGGCCGCGCGCTATCTGGAGCCGTCCGTCCTCGGCGCGCTGGTCGCCGACGGCGAGAACGCCGTGCGGCGGAACGCCGGCCTCAGCGCCCTCGAGCGCCAGGGCCCCTACGCGGTGCCGCACCTGGTCGGCATGCTCGCGGGCCGGGATCCCGAACTGCTGCTGTTCGCGCTCCAGAGCCTCTCGCGGATCGGTCATGCCGCGGCGGCCCCCGCGATCCTCCCCTTGATCCGCCATTCCGGTCCCAACGTCGCCCAGGCGGCGATCGAGGCGACCGGCAAGCTCCGCCTCCAGGAGGCGGTGCCGGCGCTCTGCGGCCTGCTCCAAGGTGACCTCTGGCTCCAGCTCGCGGCCATCGCCGCGCTGGGAGAGATCGGGCATCCGGATGCGGTGAAGCCGTTGATGGCATTCGTGCCGGATTCGATCCTCGCCGAGCCCGCGGTCCAGGCGCTTCGCCGGATCGCCGCGCCGGAATCGCTGGAGCCGCTCCTCCCGCTCCTGCTCTCGGTGCGTGAGCGGTCCCTGCGCGATCCGCTGCTGCTCGCGGTCGCGGTGCTGATCGAGTTGCACCCGGCTCCCGAGCCTCTGCTGCGGCGGCTGGAACGCGACGTGGTGGTGGATGGCGGGAACCTCGTCGCGTACCTCGGCCAGCTGCTGGAAACGCAGGCCGCCGAGGGCGACGCGGACGAGAGCGACAGCCTGCTCCGTGCGGCCGCGACGGTGGTCGCGGCGGCGGGGATCACCGAGCTGCAGCCGGTGCTGCTGGCGCGGCTCGCGCGGGACGAAACGGCCCACTGGATCGAGGGGCTGTTGGGCCGCTTCCCGGAACGGATGACGCCGCGGCTCGCCGATCTGCTCGAGCACCCCGACGCCGAGGTGCGCTGCGGCGCGCTCCGTGTCGGCGCCTTCGGTCCCGCTGATCTTCCTGCCGTCGCGAGCCACCTTGCCGACTCGCGCCCGCCGGTGCGCGCGGCGGCCTGCCTCGCTCTCGGACGCATGGGCCTCGGTGCCGCCGCGCCGTTGCTGCTGGAGCGGCTCCGGAACGGCGAGCCGGCGGAGCGGGCCGCGGCCGGGCAGGGCCTCTCGCGGCTCTCGCCCGATGTCCTCGGCGAGCTGGAGGGCTGTCTCGAGCCGGGCGTGGCCGAACCGGTCGTAGTGGAGGCGCTCGGTGTGCTGGCTCACACGCCGGTACCGGCGCTGGAGCCGCGCGTGCTCCGGCTCACCGAGTCGCGAAGCCCCGACGTTCGCCTGGCGGCGCTCCGGGCCGCCTCGCGGGTTGCGGGCTCCAAGGCCGAGATCGCGCTCATGCGCGCCCTGGCCGACCGCCACCTTCCGATCCAGGCGGAGGCGCTGGACCTGCTGGTGCGCCGAGGCGGCGAGAAGTCGGTGACGACGCTGGTCGCCATGCTGGGCACCGCGGATTCGCTCCGCTTCCACGTGATCCGCGCGCTGGGGCAGTGCCGGGCGCAGGCGGCGGCGACGAGACTTCGCGACCTCTTTCCCCAGTGCGGGCCCCACGAGCAGCTCCAGATCGTCTCCTCGCTGCTGCGGATCGCGCCGCCATGGCTTCCCGAGTTCCTGCTGCTCCGTCTGGAGTCGCCCGACCTCGACATGCGCCGCGCGGCGGCGCAAGGCCTGGCCGAGACGGCGGGGCAGGAGCACTTCCCGATGCTCCGCAGCCTGGCGGAGGACGCCGACTGGGACATCCGCCACTCCGCCGCTCGCGGGCTAGGCCGGCTGCGGACCTCGGAGACGCGTGACGTGCTGCTCACGCTTGCGCGCGACGTGGAATCCGTGGTGGCGGCCACCGCCCGGGCCGCCCTGGAGCAATCGCAGGTCCCCGTCTCCAACGCGGCGTGAGCCCGTTTCCCGCCGCCGACCTCAAGCTCCTGGGCGACCTGATCCAGGAGCGGTTCGGACTCACGTTCGAGGGCGTGCGGCAGGACATCCTGGCGACCAGACTGGTCCCCCGGCTGCGCGAGCTGCGCCTCGACTCTCCCCGCGCCTACTACGAGTACCTGCGCTTCCATCCCCAGCGCGACGCCGAGTTCGACCGCCTCCCCGCGCTGGTCACCAACAACGAGACCTACTTCTTCCGGGAGACCCGACAGTTCGAGATCCTGGTGGATCACGTCGTGCCGGAGCGCCGAGCGGCAGCCGCGGGACGGCCGCTCCGGATCCTCTCGGCCGGCTGCAGCTCGGGCGAGGAGCCCTACTCGGTGGGCATCGCGCTCCAGAACGCGGGCCACGCGCCGGGACGGATCTGGGAGATGGATGCCTGCGACCTGAACCCCGAGCGGATCACCCGCGCCAAGGAGGCCTGGTACGAGGAGAGCTCGCTCCGGGCCTGCGACGCCGATACCCGGCGACGGTACTTCGCCCGGGAAGGCGGGCGGTATCGGCTGCGGGAACGCTATCGGACAGGCATCCGCTTCTTCCAGGCGAACCTGCTGTCACCCGGGTTCGCCGTCGAGCGCGGGGCCTACGACGCCGTGCTCTGCCGCAACCTGCTGATCTACTTCTGCGATGCGGCGTTCGAGCGGGCCATCGGCCTCCTCGGCCGCGCGCTGCTTCCCGGGGGCTATCTCTTCCTGGGCCACTCCGAGTCGCTCTTCGAACGCTCGACCGAGCTGGTGCCGCTGGTAGTCGGGGGATCAGTCGTCTACCGGAAGCCGCCGGCATGATCCGGGTATTCGTAGTGGACGATTCACCCTTCGTGCGCCGCGCGCTGACGCGGGTGCTGGCGACTCAGCCGGGATTCAAGGTGGTCGGGGCCGCGGAGTCGGGGTCCGAGGCGCTGGCCAAGGTGCCCGCCGCGGATCCCGACTTCGTCACGCTGGATGTGGAGATGCCGGGGATGGACGGGCTCCAGGTTCTCCCGGCCCTGCTGCGGTGGAAGCCTTCGCTCCGCGTCGTGATGCTGTCCGCGCACACCCACGAGGGCGCGACGGCTACGGTCGCCGCGCTTGCCGCTGGGGCGGTGGACTTCATCGACAAGCGCGCGTTCAACGTGATGGACCTGGAGTTCCTCCGTCGCGAGGTGGTGGATCGGATGCAGGCGCTGGTCCCGGCCCGCGGCGCCACGGTGCGTGGCAACGGCACTCATTCGACGGAGTCCGCCGATCACGCGGTGCTGGAAGAGCTGCGCCACTGCGACCTCTGCGTCATCGGCGCGTCCACCGGCGGGCCCCCCGCGATTCAGCGGATTCTGGAGCGGCTGCCCTCGCGCTTTCCGCTGCCGATCGTGGTGGTGCAGCACATGCCGGCGGGGTTCACCGACGCATTCGCCAAGCGGCTGGACGCGCTCTGCCGGCTGCGGGTGACGGAGGCGGTGGAGGGCATGCGGCTGGCGCCGGGCCACGTGGCGGTCGCCCCGGGTGGGCGGCATCTGCGGATCAGCTCCGGCCTCGCGCTGGTGCTGACGCCCGAGCCGTCCGAGGCGCGGCACATCCCCAGCATCGACGTCACCATGCGCTCCGCCGCGCGGTCGAGGCCCGGGCGGGCGCTGGGCATTCTGCTCACGGGAATGGGGGAGGATGGAGCGGACGGCATGGCCACGATCCGCGCGGGCGGGGGCGTGACGATCGCGGAGAGCGAGGCGAGCTGCGTGGTCTACGGGATGCCGCGTGCGGCGGTGCGGCGGGGGGGAGCGAGCCTGGTGTTGCCGCTGGAGGAGATCGCGGGGTTGCTCGCGACGGTGACGCGCTGAGCGCGGGGCCCGCGTGGCTGATAGCGGATCGCTGATAGCGGATAGCGAATAGCATTCACGGCAACGTGCTATCCACCCCCTCGGGGAAGAACCGCCGCCGGAGCAGCGCCAGCACCTCGGGAGTCAGGCCCGGCGGATCGAGCGCCACCGCGATCTCGCGTCCGATATGCCGCACCACCTGCCCGCGCACGGGAATCACGGTTTCGGTGTCGAGGCGCAGCTCGCCCTCGACATGACTGCCGGTGGCCGGCGCGCGCTCGGTCGGCCCGAGCGCGTAGCGAAGGCCGGTGGCACTGACGTCGCGGAGGGGGGTGCCGCCCTGGCCGGGCAACTGGGGCAGCGGCAGCCGCGGGGCGCCGCGCCGCTCGTGATGCCAGCGCACCAGGGAGGAGCGCTCGGCGTCGATGATCGGGGTCTCGGGCCAGGGCCCATCGTCCGGTACCAGCGCCAGACCCGAGCGGTCGATCCGGCCGATCACGGCATCGATCAACAGACGCCCCACGGTCCTCAGGTGCAGGACCCCGCTGACCCGCTCGCCCGCTTCCCAGACCCGCGCGGCCGGGGCCGGCTCGATCCGGAGCCCGCCGGGTGCAAGATCTCGCACTGCGCAGCGGTAGCCTTCCAGCTCCAGGAGAGCCGGAGCCGTGCGGCGGTACTCCGCCCGGGGATAGCTCCGTCGATCCAGCTGCGGCTCGCTCCAGCGATTCGGTCGCATGCCAGAAATTCGCTTCCCGGCCTCTCCCAGGCCAGTGGGGTTGCACCGGAGTGACTGCACGCCCGCCTTGGCCTCTCCCGTACCGCGGGATACATTTGCGCACATGTCCACGACCCTGAAACCCTCGAAGCCCTCGCCGGGGACTGGAGCGGGTACGCCCACTGTCTGGCTCGACGGCGAATGGTACGATCGCGAGACCGCCACGGTCTCCGTCTACGATCACGGCCTGCTGTATGGCGACGGCGTGTTCGAAGGCATCCGCGTCTACGGCGGCAAGATCTTCAAGCTCACCGAGCACCTCGACCGCTTGTACGACTCGGCCAAGGCGATCTGGCTCACGATCCCCATATCGAAGGGCGAGATGGCGGCCGTCACCGAAGAGGCGGTCCGCCGCTCCCGCATCTCCGAGGCGTACATCCGGCACCTCGTGACCCGGGGCGTCGGCGACCTGGGGCTGGACCCACGGAACTGCCCCAAACCCTCGATCATCATCATCGTGGACACGATCCGGCTCTTCCCGGAAGAGGTCTACGAGACCGGCGTCCGGGTGGTCACCGCCGGCACGCCGATCCCGCAGCGGGAGTCGCTCTCGCCGCGGGTCAAGTCCCTCAACTACCTCGCGCACATCCTCGCGAAGGTCGAGGGCATCCAGGCCGGCGCGGACGAAGTGCTCATGCTCGACAGCGAGGGCCACGTGGCCGAAGGGTCGGGCCAGAACATCTTCGTCATGAAGAACGGGGTCATTCGCACGCCCGCCATCTACTCCGGGATTCTCAAGGGCGTCACCCGCGACACCATCATCGAGCTGGGCCGCGCCGCGGGGTACGAGGTGCAGGAGACCACCCTCAACCGCTACGACGTCTACACCGCGGACGAGGCGTTCTTCACCGGCACGGCCAGCGAGGTGATCGCCATCCGCCAGGTGGATGGCCGGGTCATCGGCAGCGGCAAGCCGGGTCCCATCACGCGCGACCTTCGCGCCCGCTTCCAGGCGCTGGTCCGGAGCTGAGCACGCCGCGGTCCCCCGCCGCGGCGGCGCTCGCCGTCTTCCTCCACGCACCCCGGCTCGGCACGGTCAAGCACCTCCTCGCCGCCGAGCTGGGCCACCGATACGCACTCCGACTCTACCGCATCATGGCGGCCCGGACCCTCGCGGCGGCACGCGAGGCCGGGCTGGAAGTCACGGTCTGGTTCGCCCCGGGCGACGCCGGTCCCGAGATGCGCTACTGGCTGGGCGAGGACTGCAACGCGCGGCCGCAGGCGTCCGGCAGTCTCGGCAGGCGGCTCGGGGCCGCGGCACGGGCCGCGGACAGTGGCCGGCCGTGGATCGCGCTGGTGGCCGAATGTCCCGGTATCGACGCCGCCATCCTGCGCGAAGCGGCCGCGATCGCCGAGGATGGGGAGATGGTCATCGGTCCGACGGCCGACGGAGGCTGCTACCTGATCGGCGGCATGCCGCCGCTGCCCGACGTCTTCACCGGCTTGCCCTGGGGCAGCGACGCGCTGGCGGAAACGCGCACGCGCCTTGCGCACCTGCGGGTCGCGTGGCGCGAGTTGCGCCCGCTCACGATCGTCGAGACGATGGAGCACGCGAGAGCCGAACGGCTCTTGACCTGATTCGCGGCCCGGTCTCATATTGGCCGACCTTCCGGTCGACTTCGTGGAGTCGTCCATGGTCTGGAGAGTGGTCGAGCACGGCGACCGCCATTGGAACGTGTCGGTCGCCGCCGAGCGCCGCGCGCATTCGGCGGAATGGAACCTGGTCTTCTCGTTTCGGTGCGCTGGCACCGAGCCGCAATCGGTGTGGGTGACCTATCCGCTCTCCTCCGCCTCGAAGGCCGCGCTCTTCGCCCAGGCCGACAAGCTCACCAACGACGCCCTCGCGGCTGCCCTCGCCCAACGTCTGGCCTGAGAACGGTCCCCAAGTGGGGGGTGGCATAGGCTTTGCCCCTCCTCGGGTCCCGTCGCCAGTCACTGAACTCGCCTTCCCAGGACGGTCATGGCCGCCTCCAACCCCCTCAGCGAGCGCCTGCGCTTCGCCGAGTTCGTGCTGGATCGCCTGCCCAACGGGCGCTGCCGCGCGAAGGTGGGCCTGACGTGGCGTGATTCGGAAGCGTTCTGCGGGGAGAGCGAGGGGCTGGCCTCGCAGGCCGGTGAACTTCGTTGCGCGGCCGAAGCCTGCGTGAAGGCCTTGGGCCAGGCAGTCGCCCAGAGCGGCCTGGGGTTCGAGCTGCTGGGGGTGAAGGCGGTGCGGGCATTCGATGCAACCGTCGTCATTGTTTCCCTGGCAACCAGCGGCGGCGAGGCCAACGATCAGCGGGTCGTCGGCTCGGTCCTGACCGAGGATGATCCCGCCCGGGCCGCTGCCCTGGCCGTACTCAACGCGACCAATCGCATCCTCGGCAACAGGCTTTTCATGCGTTAGCCGGCGCTCGCGCCGACACTGCCTCAGAACGCCTTCCGCCCCGCGGAATGCACCCCGAATGTACCCCGAAGCGGAGCGGTAATGCGTCGATCCCCGGCTCTTCTGCTGCTGACCTTCCTGATCGCATGCGGCGGCTCGCAACAGGCCACGCCTCCGGGGAAGCCGGCGCCCGAGCGCTCGACCGCCGGCGGATCTCCGGAGCAGCACGCCAGAGCGGACTCCGTCGCCCTCCCGCCGGCCCCCGAGGTCGACACCCTCATCCCTCCTGAAGAGCTGGCGGCCGAGCTGCACGAGGCCGCCGATTCCGCCGCCGACGAGGAGGTGCTCGACGCGTTGGCCGACGCCGAGCCGACGGAGGAGGAGGTGGCTGGCGCGAAGGCGACGATCGCGGGCGACGACAGCGAAAAGCTCGCGGAAGCGGTCACCTGGGACATCGACGTCGAGACCTACAACAGCCACCACCGGGTCCAGTGGTACCTGAGCTTCTTCCAGGGCAAGGGCCGGGAGCGGATGGGCACCTGGCTCAACCGCATGCAGCGGTACGAGCCGATGATCCGCGAGCGGCTGGCGCGCGAAGGGCTGCCGGGCGACCTGGTGTATCTCGCCCTGATCGAGAGCGGCTTCTCCAACACCGCCACCAGCCGCGCGAAGGCGGTCGGGATGTGGCAGTTCATGAAGGGCACCGCGAAGCTCTACGACCTGCGGGTGGACTCGTGGGTGGACGAGCGGCGCGATCCCTACAGGGCGACGGACGCCGCGGCGCGGCACCTGAGCGACCTGAACGAGCGCTTCGGCTCGCTCTATCTCGCCGCGGCCGCCTACAACGCGGGCGGTGGCCGGGTGTCGCGCGGGCTCCGGAAGCTCCGGCCCGACCCCGAGGAGACCAACGCCGACGCGACGTTCTTCCGCCTGTACGACACCCGCCTGCTCCGCCGCGAGACCAAGGACTACGTGCCCAAGCTGATCGCCGCGGCGCTGATCGCGAAGGAGCCCGCGCGCTACGGCTTCACCGTGACCCCGGCCGAGCCGCTGGTGTACGACTCCATCGTGGTGCCCACCATGACGGGCCTGGATGTCATCGCCCGACTGGCCGACACGACCGTCGCGGCGGTCCGCGAGCTCAATCCGCAGTTCCTCCGTCTCGCCACTCCGCCGGCGACCGCGTCGGTGGTGCGTCTGCCGCCCGGCCGGGGCTCGATGACGGTGGCGGCCTACGCGGAGCTGCCGCCGGACAAGCGGGTGACCTTCGTCGAGCATTACGTGCAGCGGGGCGAGACGATGGGCCACATCGCCCGCAAGTACCGGGTAAGCAGCCGGCTACTCCAGGAGGCGAATCCGCGGGTGAACCCGCGCCGGCTCCGGGTCGGCCAGCGGCTGGTGGTGCCGACCGGCGGCGCGATCAGCAGCACCATGGCGCGCCACATGTCGGATCCCAAGCCGGCCGCGGGCACCAACACCTCAGGCTATCACCGGGTCCGCTGGGGCGAGACGCTCTCCGAGATCGCGGACGAGTACGGGGTGAGCCAGCGGGACCTGAGAGCGTGGAACAACCTGGACGCGAAGGGCAGCATCCGGGCCGGGCAGCGGCTCCGGGTGGCCCAGCCGGGCGCGAAGGCGAGCAGTGCGCGCACGCACCTGGTCCGCCGCGGCGATACGCTCTCAGGCCTCGCCAAGCGGTACGGCGTCAGCGTGAGCGAGCTGCGGCGGGCGAACGGGATGTCGGAGCGGGAGACGCTCAAAGCCGGGGAGTCGTTGAAGATTCCGGGATGAGAAGCGGAAGAGATGAGAATCGTAAAAGGTGAAACGTAAGAGGTGAAAGGGATCGACCGTCCCTTTCACCTCTTACGTTTCACTCTTCACGTCTTGTGCGGCTACCGTCCGCCCGTCCCACCCGCCGGATGCCATCCCTCCATCACCGCCTCCGCATACCCGTTCGCCGGATCACCGCCGGTGGCCAGGATGCCGGCGACGCGCCCGGGGCCGCGGTTGTACGCCACCAGGGCCAGCTCCATGTTGTGGTCGAACTGCTCCAGGAGGTCCCGCAGGAAGCGGAAGCCGATCCGGAGGTTGGTCTGGCGGTCGTACAGATCCCGCACGCTCAGGTCGCGATCATAGATACGCGCCGTGGGGAGCTGCAGCTGGGTGTAGCCGTAGGCGTCCATGGAAGAGCGCGCGGTCGCCTTGAAGCTGCTCTCCACCTTCACCAGCTGGAACCCCAGCGCGGGATCGATCCCCTCGCTCAGGGCGATGTCATAGATGTCCTCGGCGAGATCGGCCGGGATCTGATACCTGGCCGAGTTCTCGAGGATCGCGCTGGTGCGCTCCAGCTGGAGCTTCACCAGATCGAGCTCTCCCCGGGTGCCGTTGAGCTGCTGCTCGAGGCCCCCGAGCCTGTGGGCCACCACCCGCGTGTCGACGGGTGCCACGTGGTCCGCGGCCTTCACTCGCTTCGTCCAGCCGGCCAGAGCGCCGATGACGACGACGGTCACCAGAAGCAGCCCCCCTCGAATGAGGAACCGCTCCAGAATCCCGCCACGCCGCTCGCCGTACCCGTCGGTCGGTCTCAGCAAGGCTTCCTCCTGTCTATGTGCCGTGAGCAGGCCGCTTCGCCTTGCTCACCAACTTGACGTCCTGAATGACCATCCCCCTGTCCACTGCCTTGACCATGTCGTATACGGTAAGGCAGGCCACGGCCACCGCCGTGAGCGCCTCCATCTCTACTCCTGTGCGCCCGGTCACGCGGGCGGCCGCCGTCACCTGTACCCCCGGCAGCTCAGGGTCGAGCCGGGCTTCGACCTGCACGTGATCGAGGCCCAGCGGATGACAGAGGGGGATCAGCTCCCCCGTCCGCTTCGCCCCCATCACTCCGGCCACTTCCGCCACGCTCAGGACATCGCCCTTGGGGACGCCCTCACCGGCCACCAGCTCATAGGCTTTGCGCGACATCCGCACCGCGCCGGTCGCCACCGCCGTCCGATCGCTGAGCGGCTTGTCGCTCACGTCCACCATCCGGGCCCGGCCCTGGGCGTCGAGATGGCTCAACTTCACAGCACCTCCGCCAGGTCCTCGCCCAGCACGGCGAGGAGCACCTGCGGGTTGACGTTGCCCGCCGCCGCTTCCCTCGCCTCGGCCACCTTCTCCATCGCGAGCAGCAGCGGCTCCGGGCTTCGGTGGCGCAGCAGCGGGGCGGGTACGGTCCGGCGGACCGGTTGCCCCATGGCGCCCCTGGCCGCTTCGCCCAGCGTCTCCGCCAGCGCGTCCAGCATCGCGGCGAAGTCCCCTCGGGCCGCAAAGGTGGCCTGACCCAGGGCGCGCTCCAGCGCCGCTCCCCGTCCCTCGACCACCGCCGTGAGCAGCTGCTCGGCGGAGCGGTAGGCTTTCCCCGTATCCTCGCCCTCGCTCAGCGCGGCGCCGATGGATCCGGACGCGAGCGCCACCCGCTCCTCGATCTTCTCCCGACTCCAGCGCGGCTCGGTGTGCCGCGCCAGGAAGTCGCGAACGTCGTCGTCGCTCAGCCGGTTCAGCCGCACCGGCGCCGCCCGGGAGCGGATCGTGGGCAGCACCCGGCGCGGGTCCAGCGTCGTCAGCACGATCAGCGCGCCGGCGGGCGGCTCTTCCAGCAGCTTCAGCGTGGCGTTTGCCGCCTCCGGACTCGACTCCTGCGGCACCAGCCGGTCCGCCTCGCCGACGATGAACACCCGGCGCCCGCCTTCCACCGACGTCAGCGCCATCCGCCGTTGCAGCAGCCGCACGGTGGCGATCGAGTGGATCGCCATGCCGTCCGGGGAGGTGTAGAGGGGACGCTTCCGACGCTCCTCCATGACCCCCGCGATCGTCTCCGCCGCCTCGTCCACCTGCTTGTCCGGGTCCCCCGCCTTGGGCCGGGGGATCGGCACGAGCCAGTGCAGGTCCGCGTGGGCCAGCCCCTCCACCAGGCGGCAAGCTCGGCAGCTACCGCACGGCTCGTCGCCGGACCGCTCGCACAGCACCAGCTGGGCGAGCCAGAGCGCCAGACGCTGCTTCCCTACTCCTGCCGGCCCTGTAAAGAGGAGGACCTGAGGCAGGGTACCGGCCCGCACCGAGCGGGCCAGCCGACGCCGGGTTTCCAGGTGCCCGACCAGGGGCGGCAAAGACATGGCCAGAAGGTAAGGCGAGGTGGGGGAAAAGACAGGGCGACTATTGTAACATGTTTATCAACAACGTGTTAGGCATGTTTCGTGTAGCCGCTTTATGCCACAAAGCACGCAACGATCGGCGCGGGTGTCGGCAATTGATTCTGCGATCACGCCCCCGGCAGCGCAGAAATGTTCACCTCGTCCCGGACTTTGACGCTCACCCACAGGAGCACCAGCAGCGGTGCGGTGGCGAGGGCGGCGAGGAGGGTGAGCCGGGGGTACCCCCAGCCTTCGAGGACCAGCCCGGAGGCAGCGCCGGCCAGAGCGCCGGCCAGGCCCATGGTGAGGTCGGAAAATCCTTGCGCGGACGCCTTCAGCTCGACCGGCACCGACTCGCTGAGCATGGTGGACCCGGCGACCATGGTGCCCGACCAGCCGAGCCCCAGCAGCATCATGCCTATCGCCAGTCGCGCCGAGCCATGTCCCGCCGTGCCTGCCACCGCGCAGGCGGAGAGCAGCAGCGCGATCCCGGCGATGACCACAGGGCGCCGGCCCAGCCGGTCGGTCAGCCAGCCCATGACCGGCGCGAAGGCGAACATGCCGGCGACGTGGAGACTCAGCACCACGCCGACGATGCGAAGGGTGTGGGTGGCGTCGTGACCCGCGCTCCGGATGTGGACCGGCGTCATCGCCATCACGCCGACCATCACCAGATGTCCTGTCGCCATCGCAATCACGCCGAGCCGGGCCGACGGCCGGCCTGCGACCGCGCGCAGGGCGGCGCCCATGCCCGCGCCGGCGGGGGGCTTCACTTCGCCGCCGGCGCCGGCACCCATCTGGCGGGCGACGACCGCCGGGTCGGGTCTGAGCAGGAGAAGGAGCAGGAGCGTCGCGAGCCCGAACAGCAGGGCAGAGAAGAAGAATGGGCCGGCGATCGTGGGGGCGCCGTAGCGCGCGACGGCGGTGCCGGCGCCGGCGGCAAGGCTGGGCCCGATGACCGCGCCCAGCGTCGTGCCCCACACGATGAGCGAGAGGTGGCGGCCACGGACCATCGCGGGTGCGAGGTCGACGGCGGCATAGCGGGCCTGATACCCCGCGGCCGACGCTCCGCCGAAGAGAAAGAAGCCGAGAAAGAGGAGGGGAACCGACCGCCGAATCGCGGCCACGAACACGATGAGCGCTCCGAGTGTCGCGACGAAGTAGGCTGCCGCGAGGCTGGGACGCCGGCCGTGGCGATGCACGATCGCCGTGGCGGGAACCGCGAACAGCGCGGCCCCGATGACGTTCGCGCTCTGTGCCAAGCCGGAGGGGGCCACGCCCGCGATGTCCGCCGCCAGCAAGGCACCGACCGAGGCCCCGATCGCGGAGCCGACGCCGCCGATGATCTGGGTAGTGAACAGGACACCGAGGGTGCGGCGCTGGACATCGGCGACAGACATGGACCGAAGAGTAGTCCGTCCGGACGAACCTTCAACGACGCCGGCAGCTCCGGCTTGACCCGGCCGGAACGGACCGAGAGATTCCACCCCGCTCAGAGTGTGGGCCGGGACTGGGCGGGGTTGAGGCGAGCGGGGTAACCCGTTACAATTGTTGCGCTTTCCCGAGTAGCTCAGCTGGTAGAGCAGGTGACTGTTAATCACCGGGTCGGGGGTTCGAGTCCCTCCTCGGGAGTTTGCTCCAAGCACTAGCGTCGCAGCGCGTTGGGCCGCTCAGGGCCCAACGCGCTTTCTCGTTTTCGCTGAGACTCACTGTAGTTCGCCTGTACTTTGGTGGGTGCCTCTCTATTGCCTTTTGTTTTGCATGCTTGTGAAGTGACGCCGCCCAGCGATCAGTGGGGCGCTGGGATCGGCGGGCCTGAAAGAGCGGCCGTTGGCGTCCGAGGTAAGACCCGCCTCTAGTCGATGATGCCAGGTGGTTGCCCGGATCAGAATCCCCCGCTCCGGACGTTCAGGCTCGACAGACCCGCGTACTTCTCGATCACCAGGACCATGCCGTCCGTCTGCTGGCCGCGGATCGGACCCACCCAGTACCCCCGTCCCTGGCTCTGGACGACGAGGAAGAAATTGACCCCGCTGGCGCACATGCGTTGCGCTGTCGGGATTACGAAACTGGCGCCGCTCTTCGGCGGTACCGTGCCGAGCCATCGGGCATCCCTGTCCCCGCAGAGCAGATAAACGTCGACGTCGCTGGCGTTGTGACTGCGGACCCAGACCTCCGTATCCACCGGAGCCCCGCCGCCACGAAACACGGCGCATGCAGTGAGCAGTGGCACGGCCCAGGCGAACGACCTTCTCATGTTCCAGCCCTCCGACTGAGGTGGAGATGATGCCGTCCACCTGAGCGCCGTTGCTCCCGGGCGGACCCGCACGTAGGTTCGAGCAGGATCGGAGGCGACTCTCGCCCCCGTCTCGCCTGCGACCCGCCTGCATCTCGCGTCACTCAGAGCCACCTGGCTGGACCGGGTATGATCGAGCTGCGACTGCTCGGCACCCTTTCACTTACAGGTCCCGACCGCGAAGAGCTGGCCATCATTCTGCGCCAGCCCAAGCGGCTG
>DATBJH010000059.1:0-10819 GCA_036556505.1 Gemmatimonadales bacterium | reverse complement strand
TCGAGCCAGCGTGCGAACCTGCGGCTCAGCTGCGTGTGATCGCGGTCCACCACCAGCACCGGCTCGTCGCGCAGCACCTGCCTGAGGTACGGCGTGGGGTAGAACAGGCTATAGAGGACCGAGGCGCCCACGAGCAGGGTGAGCACCTCCTGCTCGTGCGTGATGGTGTGGAACGCGCGCCGTGCAGCGCGGATGAGGGCCCTCATGCCCGCCCCCAGTAGACCGGGTTGCGCAGGAGCGCCGGCAGACGGGGCAGCGCGAGCGCGAAGGCGATGGCCGTCGTGAGAGCCAGTGCGAGCAGAGGACCGCCCGCGGTCTCCGGCGCGCCGACGTTGATGCCGGCGCGGATGAGCTTCATGGCGTGCGTCAGCGGGAGCGCGTGGGCCCAGATACGGGCCCCCACCGGCATGGCTACCAGCGGAAAGGTGACCCCGCTGAACGCCACCGCGGGGCCCAGGATCACCGTGCCCATCCCCAGACTCACTCGCAGGTTCGCCGTCCACGCGATGATCAGAAGGCCGAAGGCCTGGCTGGCCAGCACGAACGCGATCGTGGCGACGGCCAGCAGCCAGGCCGGCCCGCGCACCGGGATGCCGTACCAGGCGCCGAAGAGCCCGAGCAGCGCCACCACCAGGATGCAGTGGAACGCGGTGTACGGTGCGAGCTTGCCGAGCCATGCCGCGGCGGTCGAGCCCCGGGCCGTTTCCAGCCACTCGGCGGCGGTTTTATCGGCCAGCTCGCGCCCGACGGCGTAGATCGTCGCCAGGCCGATCACCAGCGTGAGCAACCCGCTGATCAAGACGAACCCCAGCGCTCCTGCATAGCTGACGGCCGGGTTGAACAGCGACCGCAGGTCCACCCGGATCGGTGCGGCCTCCCGGCCGCGCAACGCCGTGAGCAGGGCAGCCGCCGCCGCCGCTCCACGGGAAACGTCGTTCGACACGTTTCCGCCTGCCGTGAGGTACTCCTCGTTGAAGAGGAACGTCAGGTGGGGTGAACGGCCCCGGAGCAGGTCGCGCTCGAAGTGGAGCGGGACGACCAGCACCCCGTACACCTCCCGCTCGAGCACGGCCGATCGCGCGGCCCCCAGATCCTCCACGTAGCCCGCCATGCGCGAGCTGCGGGTCGCGTCGAGCCAGCGCGCGGCGATGCGCGAGGTGGCGCTCCGATCGCGATCGAGCACGGCCACGGGCAGGTCGCGAACCACCTCGGTCGCGAACACGCCGATGAGCAACAGTGTCATCGCCGCTGGTATGGGACCGAGCAGCGCCCAGAGGACGGGGAGCCGGCCGAGTCGCCGGATCTCCCGGCGCGCGACCTGGGCCACGTCGTTCATCGGCGGGCCTTCGGCGGCCACTCCACCAGCGCGCTCATCCCTGGCCGGAGCGCGGGAAGCGGTCGGACGGGCCGCGCCCGCACCTCGAACGTGCGCACGTCGAACCCGCCGGCCTCACGAGTCGCGCGCCAGGTGGCGAAGGCCCCCAGCGGCGAGATGTAATAGACCGCGAAGCGGCGCGCGGCCGAATCCACCGCCGGAATCGTTGCCAGCAGGGTGTCACCGATCCGGAGCCCCGCGAGCCGGTCCTCGCGCAGGTTGAGCGTAATCCACTGGTCCGAGAGGTCCACGATCGTGATCACCGGCTGGCCCGGCGACACCAGCTCGCCTTGCTCCATGATCTTGTTGAGCACCTGCCCATCGACGGCCGAGCGGAGGACGTTCTCGCTCACGTAGCTCTCGGCCTCTGCGACTGCTCCTTCCGCGCGGCGCAGATCGGCAAAGGCCGCGGCCTTGTCCTCGCTCCGGGCTCCCGCCATCGCCAGGTCGTACTGGGCCTTCGCGGCCTCGGCCCCTTCTCGGCTCGCGCGGAGCGAAGCCTCGGCCTCGTCCCGCTTCTGTGCCGGCACTACGCCCTCGCGCTCGAGCCGATCCAGGCGGACGTAGGTGGTCTCCGCGATCGTGGCCGAGGCGACCGCACGGAGCCAGTTATTGCGGGCGGCACGGATGTCCTGCTCGCGGGAGCCGTGCTGCGCCTTGTCCCGGAGGGCGCGCGCCGCGTCGCGCGCGGCCACCGCCTGCGCCGCCTTGGCGCGAATCTCGGGGCCGTCGAGGGTCGCGACGATCTCACCTCGCTGCACGCTGTCACCCTCCAGCACATAGAGCGAGTCCACCCGGCCCGAGACCTTGGCAGCCACGTTGACGTGCTTGGCATCGGTCTCGCCTTGCAGCGTCACCCGATCGCCCCCGCAGGCGGAGAGCAACAGGACACCAAGCAGCATGAGAGCGGTCATTGGCGGCACGGGGCCCTCGGAGCAAGGAGTCATCGCAGGTCCTCCGCAGGTACTGCCCGGTCGAGATAGTCCAGGAACCGATCGCTTTGTCCGCTGGCCGCCAGCAACCGGGCGAGGGCCAGGGCGAGCTCGTAGAGTGCGGTCAGGCGATCGACTTGCGCGCGGGAGAGCGAGAGCTGCGCATCGATCACGTCCAGTGACGTGCCCACCGCCGCCTCATAGGCCTTCCGCTCCGCGCGCAGACTCTCCTCGGCCAGCGCCACCGTGGTTTCGAGCGACTGATATTGCTCCAGGGCCGACTCGTACTCGTCGTAGCGCTGCTGGACCAGCGTGGCGATCTCGTCCCTCGCATGGTCGTGCACGAAGCCGACCGCCTCCTCCTGGTGCCGGGCCGCATGCAGGCGGTTGAGCCGGGCCAGGCCGTCGAACAGCTCCCAGCGCGCGCCGACGCCGACGACCCACTTCGGGTCGGTCGTGCTGTTGAGCCCTTTCTCGATGAGCTCGGCGGTGCCGAACACGCTCACCGACGGGAACAACTCCCCCCGCGCCGCCCGGACCCCTTGATGCGCCTGCTCCCTCAGCGCCGCCAGGCGGCCGATCGTTGGATTCCCCGAATCCGCCATGGCGGTGAACGTGGAGCGGGGCTCGACGCCGGTTACCACGGCGAGCGACGTCGTCGGCTCGGCGTCCACCTCGCCCCCCAGGGTGGCCTTGAGTGCGACCGAGGCCAGGTCCACGTCGCGAGCCGCCTTCTTGACTTCGCGGTCGGCCTCGGCCCGGGCGACTTCCGCCCGCAGCTCATCGGTCCGCGCGATCTGGCCCGCGGCCTTCAACCGGCGGGCATCGTCCAGATGTCGGTTGAAGGTCTCGAGGGCCCGCCGTCTGACCACCAGCACGTCGGCCGCCAGCCGACGCTTGAAGTACCGGTCTACCAGCTCCGTGATGATGTCGGCCTGGGCCCCCCGGCGCTCATGCTCGGCCGCAGTGACGGCCGCCTGGGCGGCCCGGTTGGCCGCGAGGATCCGGCCGCCGGCGAACAGGGTCCAGCGCGCGGTCAGGCTGGCGCGGTACGGATCGTTCTCCAGCACTGTCGCGGTGAGCGGAGGGATGGGAACCGCGGGGTTGAGCGCGGAGAGCAGCGGCCGAAGGTCGTTGAGATCCACGAACAGCCGATCGTTCATGTGGAGGTAGCCCCCGATCGCGCTGATCGTGGGGAAATACAGGCCGCGCTCGGCCGCCCGATCCGAGCGGGAGCGCTGGACCTGCGCGTCGGCCGCGCGGAGCTGCTGGTTCTGCTGCTGGGCGAGCGCCAGCGCGTCGCGGAAGCTGAGCGGTGTCTGAGCCCTCACGGGAAGCGAGACTCCCAGAGCCAGCGTCCAGGCGAGCCATCCGGATCGCATGGCGGTCAGGCTCGGACTCGAATGCTGCCTTCGACTTCCTGCACCTCGTACACGCGGAGTGCCTCGGTCGCCGGACCGCCGATCACGGCGCCGGTGGTGATGTCGAACCGGGAGCCGTGGCATTGGCACATGATCGTCGTGCCCGTGAGCAGACCCCCAGAGAGCGGGCATGCCTCGTTGGCGCAGGTGCAGAGGTCGTCGAAGGCGTAAAGACGGTCGGCGACACGCGCGATCGAGATCCGCAGCCTGCGATCGTCGAGATAGTAGGGAACGACGAAGTCGCTGGGAACGGCGTTGCCCGGCCCGAGCGTGCGGAACGCACCGGTAGCGAGACCAGTCATGGGGCTTCTCCTTGGTTCACCGAGCAGTCAGCTCACCCAACGTCCGCGCCAGCTCCAGTTCCCCGCTTCGAGTCTGGAAGCCTCTCTTCAACGCCCTCTGCATCCTGCCTTAGGGTTCGTCACGGTCCGTTCGGACCAGTGGCGCGGATCGCTGAGGCCGAGGACACGAAGCCGCTCCAGGTCGTTCGGCGTATCGACGTCCAGGGCCGCCTCCGGCATGACCACTCGATCCGCCTGCACATCTGCCTGGCGTAGGAGCCGGGCCGCCCCTGCCTCCGCGGGAAGAGAGCAGAGGGCGTCGAAATGGCCGCGCCCGAAAACGGCGGGGACACCGATGGTGCCTGTATAGGCCGCAGCGGCGATGGTCGCGAGACCATCGCGGGAACGCGCAGCGGAAGATGTCCAGGTGTCGAGGAGTCTTCGGACGGCCGTGCCATTCACCAGCGGCTGGTCGACGAGCATGACGAGGACGCCATCGACGGGTGGGGCATGACCAAGAATCGCTTGCACCCCGGTGGCGATCGACGTCCCCATGCCCCGGCTCCACTCCGGGTTGACGAGCGGAATGACCGGAAGGTCGGACAGAGTCGCACGCGCGGCTTCCGCGTGCGCACCGAGCACCACGACGACCGGAGCCGCCCCCGCCTCCAGCGCCGCTCGCGCCGCACGAGCCACGAGCGGGAGGCCCTCGTGCGGCGCGAGTTGCTTCGGACACCCCAGCCGCGAGGAGTCACCCGCGGCGAGCACCACGGCAGCGACCCGTTTCCTCATAGCCTGCAGCCAGCGGCGGCCACTGCCTCGGGAGACAGCATCCTGAGAGGTTCCTCGTGGATGGCACCTGGTCGTTCGCGCAGTGGCGCGCCTGGTCGGCCCGCCCGAACCGCCTGCACTTCCGCCACGATGGAGAGGGCGATCTCATCCGGCGTCTCCCCGCCGATATCGAGACCTACCGGAGCGTACAGCCGTGCCGCGTCCGCCTCACTCACGCCCAGGTCCTCGATCATCCGCCGAGTCCGGCGCCGTGGGCCAAGCACACCGACGTAGGTGACACCGGCCGCGAGCAGCGCCCCCACCCATTCCAGATCCCACTCGTAGTAGTGGGACATGACCACAGCCGCATCACAGTCGGCCTGCTCGATCGCCGCCGCGGCCTCGGCCGGGGAGTGGACCGGCATGCGGTCCACCTCGGGCCACTGGTCGGAGGACAGCATCCCCGGGCGGTGATCGATGAGCGTCACCTGCCATCCCATCCGGGTCGCGAGAGCCGCCAGCGGGACTGCGTCAGGGCCAGCCCCGCAGACGCACAGGCGCATCCGAGGGCGGCATACTTCATAGGCGACGTCCAGCTCCGCCGCGGCCCAGGTGTGAAGCACGGCGGAGGGCGACCGGAGTCGCAACTTGTTGCGCGCAGTCGCCTCAACCACCGCGCGGAGCTCGGCCGGCAGGTCAGCAAACCCGATCAGGCGCGGACTCCCCTGCCCCAGCACGGCCTGATCTCCCGGCTCGAGCCGAACGCCCGATGCCCGCGCCACCGTCGCCAGCACACTGCACTCGCGCAGGTGGGCGACCTCGCGAAGCAGTTTCGCCTTTGCCGCCGCCTGCTCCGGATCGAGTGGCTCCAGGAGCAGCTCGGACCTGCCACCGCAGCCCGTGCCGGAGCCCCAGACGAGATCCTCGGGAGTCCGAGTGTCGTAGGTGACCAGCTCTACCCGCCCGGCGGCCCGGACCCGCTCGGCCCGGAGGATCACGTCGGTGTCCAGGCACCCGGCGCTGACCGTGCCGACATGCGAGTTGTCGGAGAATGCCACCAGCCGGGCGCCGATCCGGCGGTAGGTCGAGCCCTCGGTCCGCACCAACGTCGCCAGCACGCTCGCCTGGTTGGTACGGGATGCCCGGGTCAGCGCGGCCACAACCCGCAATAGGTCGCTCACGCGTCGAGTGCCTTGTGTTCCATAATTCATCCCATCGCGAGTCGGCCGGCGGCTGATAGGCCGTGCCGCCATGACGACTGTCAGAGCCAGACCGTGCGGCGGATCATGGCGGCGTCCTCCCCGGGATGCTCGCGCTCAGCGTAGAGCGCCCTGGCCGTGGCCCAGAGTACCGTCCGGCCCAGGTGCCTGGGATAGCGCTCGGTCTTGGCGGTGAAGAAGCCGAGCGAGCTGTGCTCGGTTCGAAGCAGCTCCTCCGCGTCGTCGAGATACTGCCGGGTTTCCCCGATGGTCCGCTGGGCATCGTCGTCGAGCTGATTGTTCTGATGGCCGCAGACGATATGCCTTGGCTTGAGGGCTTCGACCTTGTCGATCGCGCTTCGCCAGGCATCGAAGTTTCCCGCGGCCGCGCTCTCGCCCAACCACATGTGAGCCCCGTTGTAGATCACATCGCCGGAGACCACCAGCTCGAGGTCGGGGACGTGGAGCACGCTGCTGTGGTCGGTATCACTGTGGCCGACGTCGTGCATCACCACATCGTGGCCTTCGAGGGCAAGACGGTTGTCAGGAACGGTCACCGCCGTGATGGCCGTCGGCGGGATGCCCTGGTACACCTTGTCAAAAACGGCCGCCCGGCCGGCAGCGGAGGCGTGCATCTGAGTGATGGTCCCCGCGGTCGCGACCACCCGGGCCCCGAACCGTTCCGCCAGCATCCCGGCGGTGAACCAGTGATCCCCGTGACCGTGGGTGATGAAGATGTCGGTCACTTTGCGGCCCTTTGCGGCCACCCAGTCGCCCAGCAGCTGGGCCTGACCCGCCGTCATCGGCGGGTCGGTGAGCACCGCAGTCTCAGTTCCGCAGATGAGGGTGCTCGCCTGCGGAGTGAAGAGCTTGGGTTCCCCGTTGGGCAACAACCCATTGTGCTGGGGCACCGGTTCGTTGACGAACACGTCGTAGGTCAGGGTCAGGGTGACGGGTGTCATGCTCTCACCGGTTCCCGCGGGACGGACCGTGAACTGTTCTCGACCACCACTTCACTGATCTGGGTCACCGGCGTCACGTCGGTGAAGTTGCTGATGTCCCCCCGGATCTCCCCCGCGTGCGGCCCCATCGCGGACTGGTAGGTCTCGACCGAATCGCACATCAGGTGGCACATGGCGACATAGGCTGGACTGCCCGTGGCATCGCCGGCCACTCCCTTGTCGATAGCGTAGTACTCCAGGGCCCCGCCCATCCTGGCCTTGATGAGCGGGAGGTGCTTGTCGCGGTAGTAGTCGTGGTCGAACCGTATCCCGGCGCGGTTGGGATACATCACGCTGACTTTGATCATGGCTGCTCTCCTGCGATAGGCGCGGAACATCACGCCGTGAATCGGAAGTTCTTGAAGTCGATCGCGACCAACAACAGATCGCGGATGGGTTTCCGGTCCGGCGCGCGCATGTAGGCACGACGCTTCGTGGGAAATCGCATCCCGTCGACAGACACAATGTCCCCGACATATTGCGCGACCGGAAATCCGCCGGCGATGTCCACGTGATAATCGTGTCGGCGCAGGAGGAAGTCCTCGCCGAAGTAAAAATCCTGCTCCGTGCTGTGACTGGCGATCTCGTCGGGAAATCTCACGCGCAGCCCGCGCCAGCGCTCCGAACCTTCTTGCCAGGGCGCAATCTCCGTGACGTCGAACCCGGGCATCGTCATAAGGAACGGGGTCGTGAGATAGGTCCACATCGCATACCCGTTGAAGTAGGCCCGATCCAGCGGATCCCAGGGCGTCAGCAGGTCATGTCCGTCGAATGCGCCTCTTGGATGCGAGCGCTCGCGCACCACCACTCCGACAGTTGTTTCAATCGCGACGCGGTCCGGAGTGAACCGCGTGCGCCAGTCAGGCTGTCCGAACGGAAAGACCGACGCCGTCTCCTCGTGAAGCGTGACCGTCTGCTCGCGAGGAGTCGAATCCTGGGGCACGCCTTTCACCGCAAACAACCCACCACCACTGACCGCCGTGACCGTGAGGCTTTGCAGCATGGTCCACCGCTCGAGCCCTCCATGGGCAGCGATGGCGCTTTCGAGCAGGTCGTTCATCGTCTCCTCCGAATCGCCAGCACCTGCTTGACCGCACGGCGGGTCGGACGATTAGCGACATTCGCCCGCGCCAGCTCGAGGGCCCGGCGGCGATCCTTGCCCGGGCCGGCGTAGAACTCCGCGGCGTGATCGGCAAAGGCGAGCAGGTGTCTGCTCAGCAGCTGCTCGAAGCGAGACCTCGCGGCCTCGAGCTGCACTTCGGCCTCTTCGAACCTCTCCTGAGCCATCAGCACCTCGGCCAGACGCCAGCGGACCTCCGGATCCCCGCTGGCCAGCGCGGGCAGGAGCAAGGTCTCGGCGTCGCCGGTATGGCCCTGGCTGGTGCAGATCTCCGCCAGATGGACCCGGGCCTTCACATAGCCCGGCAGGTAAGCCAGAGCCCGTCCATACCAGAGCGCGGCGCGGCTCGGCGCCGATACCGGGGTGAGCTCTCCCCAGAGCATGCCGAGCTGAAAGCAGGTCCACGCCGGCAGAAAGGGCGAAATGGCGTCGTATCTGCCGAACGCCTGGCGGTAGACCGCATCCGCTTCGGTGAAGCGCTGCAGATCGGCCAGCACCGCGCCGAGGGGGACGAGGTCCTCGGGCCTTCCGCTCGCCGCGGCGATGCGGCGGCGAGCGGCGAGCACCGCTTCGAGCCCGACCCCGCAGGCCTGGTCGATGGCCAGGATCTGGCGCTCTGTGTCCTCTGCCGGGCCGCCCAGCCGCGCGGCCCGCGCGAGGTGGTTGCGGGCTTCGGCAAAGCGATGCGCCGCCGAAGCAACCTCGGCCTGCACCAGGGCCGCTCGGTACGAGGCATCCACCTCGGCGAATCGCGCGGCCAGCCCCTCCAGCCGGTCGAGCGCGTCCAAATCGCCGAGAAACTGGATTACCAGGCGTTCATGATCGACCACGGCCTCGGCGGCTCCCGGGAGGCGCGGGTCGCGGGCGAACCGGGCCCAGGCGCTGCGGCGAGCGCTCTCCAGGTTGATCGCGGCGATCTCCCCGTCAGTCGCAGCTGGACTGCCCTGCTCGAGTTCCAGGGTGTTGGTCACGGGTGCGGAGCGACCGTAGGCCGGGCGCTGGGCGCAGGGGGCTGGTTTCATTGCAAGATGTTGAAGCGGGTTGCTAACTGGATTCGGTTGCCGGACCCATGCACGCCACTGGGTAGCTCGCGGCGTCCATAGAGGTACTCGCCACCGGCCCAGGCCCGCTGATCGATGAACCAGTAGAGCAGATTTACAGCGACGTAATTGAAGCTGTCGTCCGTTGGTGCCGCATCGCTTGTCTCGTTGACCACCCAGGCAGGGCTCACCACGTCGTTGGATGACCAGCGTCGGCCCCAGTAGCGCAGGCACCCGGCGGTGAGACCGACGACGTCCAGGGTCTGCAATCGGCCGGCCGCATCCAGCACGGCGCTGGCTGCACCCCGGTACCGCCCCGCGCCGGGACCATACGTGAGTTCGACATATGCCGCGTCGCGGTCGAACAGCCGCAGTCGGGTCGAGGCGAGCATACCCCCGATAGTCACGGTGTTCGCGGCTCCGGTGGGAGCTCTGAAGATGGTCCGCCCAACGAATCCCGACAGTTGGATGTGCCCGCGGCCGCCGGTGAATCGAAACCGGGTGGTTCGACCGGGCCCTTGATCCCCAGCGAGAGTCGCGTTTCCCGGGCCGTGATCCTTGTGTTAGTGCCCTTGCTGCCGTCCACCGGAATGCTGCGCAGGTCGAAGACGTCCGGGGAGCCGATCGCATTGAAATCGTGAATCAAGCTGAGCTTGAAATAACCGCCGAGGCTGACTTGCCACGATCCGTTGTTGAAGATGATCGGGGAAGGGGACGCTTGTGCCCGGAGTCCCGACCCGGCCAATGCCATGGCTGTGACGCAGGCAGGCGCCGCCGCGCACAGGCGCACGCGTTCGGGCTTCATGACCGGGGTCTCGCGTTCTTCATGGGCGTCATCCCTTCGGTCGCCCTAGCTGATCTTGTCGAGGAACTCGTCGACCGCCTTGCTGACCCGCTGCTGCCGGAGGATGTCCCGTACCGTGAGGTCCGGGTAGGCGACATACCAGCCGACTGCCGGGATCTGGTGGTTGGCGATCCAGTCCTTCACCGCCTGGCCGCTGTTAATCCCAGGCCAGCCTTCGAACGCTGTAAAGAGGACGTCCATCTGGGCCGGAATTTTCGCCGCGAAGTCCTCGATGTACGGATCCCAGTCGCCGTCGTAGGCCGTGGCGAAGAGGAACTTCGTGTCGTTGTCCAGAAATACGAAGCGCATATCGTGGACGGTGCCGACCCTGTCCGTGTCGCTGAAGTCCCCATCCCTCAAGTCCAGCACCGCGCGCAGCCGCTCGGCTCCGCCGGGCGCGAATGGGGCGATGACGACCAGCTCCGAGACCTTCCCTTGACGGACGCCGATCCGACCAGCGCTCGACATCCGGGTTGCCGGCTCCTTCGCTGCGGTTGACTTCATCTCCTGAAGCTGGGCCTCCAGGGCCTTTCTACCCAGCTCCGGGCCCTTTGCGAAGAGCTCGCGCACCCGCTGGATCTTCTTCTCGAGTGCCTGATCCGATTCCGGCTTGCTGGCTGTTGCGGTTGCCATGATGCATTCTCCTTTCGACTGCGTTCAATGTTCACGCGCTCGACGAGCCAAGAGCCGCGAGCCAGCGCAGCGCCCGCAGCCCGGGGATGAAGCAGTATTCGCCGCCGCGCACGGTCACGAACCGCGGAAGACCGTGAAGGCGCCGCCGGGCGGGCCGCCGGGGAATGGTGAAGTCGCCGTCGCCGTCGTTGTTGCCGATCAG
>DATBJH010000058.1:0-31284 GCA_036556505.1 Gemmatimonadales bacterium | reverse complement strand
CGCTGCTCGTCACCGGGGGCGCCGGGTTCATCGGCGCGAACTTCGTGGAGTACTGGCTCGACGCGCACCCGGGCGACCGGATCGTGGTGCTGGACGCGCTCACCTACGCCGGCAACCGCGACAGTCTGCGGCCCCACGAGGGCCGGGCCGACTTCGAGTTCGTGCAGGGCGACATCTGCGACGAGGACCGGGTCACCGCCCTCCTCCGCGAGCGCGGGATCAGCACGATCGTGCACTTCGCCGCGGAGTCCCACGTGGACCGATCCATCGTTGGACCGGAGGAGTTCCTCCGCACCAACGTGGTCGGCACCCAGAAGCTGCTGCAGGCGGCGCGCGCCGCCTGGACGGATGGAGAGCGTTTCTCCGAGGGCGTCCGCTTTCATCACATCTCGACCGACGAGGTGTACGGGTCGCTGGGTCCGGCCGATCCGGCCTTCACCGAGGCGACGCCCTACGCGCCCAACTCGCCCTACGCGGCGAGCAAGGCTGCCTCGGATCACCTGGCGCGCGCGTACCATCACACCTACGGGCTGCCGGTGACCACCAGCAACTGCTCCAACAACTACGGGCCTTACCAGTTTCCCGAGAAGCTCATTCCCCTGATGCTCGTCAACGCGCTCCTGGGGAAGCCGCTGCCGGTGTACGGCGACGGGGGCAATGTGCGCGACTGGCTCTATGTCACCGATCATTGCCGCGCCATCGAGCAGGTCGTGCTCGGAGGGAGGGTGGGGGAGACCTACAACGTGGGCGGCCGGAACGAGTGGCGGAACGTGGATGTGGTCCAGCTCCTCTGCACCCTGCTGGATGAAGCCTTCGCGTCGGACGGGTCGCTCGCCGCCAGATTCCCGAACAGCCCCGCGGCCCAGGGCCGCCGGTCGGCGGAGCTGGTGACGTTCGTGAAAGACCGGCCCGGGCACGACCGGCGTTACGCCGTGGACGCCCGCAAGATCGAGCGCGAGCTCGGCTTCACGCCGCGGGAAAGCTTCGAGACCGGCTTGCGCAAGACGGTAGCCTGGTACCTGAAGCACGAGCCGTGGTGGCGCGGCGTCATGGACGGCAGCTATCGCGCGTGGATGCGGCAGCAGTACGGCGAGCCGGCCCTCGGGTGACGATGGACGCTCGGGCACCGGCCAGCCTGTCCGTCGGCGTGGTCGTGTATCACTCCGACCTGCCCCTGCTGGCGCAAACCCTCGGCTCCCTGGCGACGGCGGTGGACTTCGCCAGGGCGGAAGGCCTGCTGGACTCGGTCGCGGTGACCGTGGTGGACAACGGCTCGCCCGACGCCGCGGCGTTGGACCGGACCGCGCGGTCCGCGCTTCCGCCCGAGCGCGGCATCCCGATCGACATCCGCCGGGGGCACGGCAACGTCGGCTATGGGCGCGGGCACAACGTCGCCCTCGAGGGCTCGGCGGCGGATTACCACCTGATTCTCAATCCCGACGCGATCCTGGAGTCCGGCGCCTTGGGCGAGGCGTTGCGCTTCCTCCGCGCCAACCCCGACGTCGGGCTGCTCACGCCCGAAGTGCGGGGCGCCGAGGGCGAGCGCCAGTATCTCTGCCGCCGGTACCCCAGCGTGCTGGTGCTGTTCCTCCGAGGCTTCGCGCCCGGCTGGATCCGGCGCCATTTCCAGTCGCTGCTCGACCGCTACGAGCTGCGCGACCGGATGGACACCGAAGTGCTCCGTGACGTGCCCCTCGCGAGCGGCTGCTTCATGTTCGCGCGGCGCGATGAGCTGGCGGCGGTGGGCGGATTCTCGCCCGACTACTTCCTGTACTTCGAGGATTACGACCTGAGCATCCGCCTGCGGCGGCGCTCGCGCATCGCCTACGTGAACCGGGTGCGCATCGTTCATCACGGCGGTGAGGCGGCCAAGAAGGGACGGACGCACGTGCGCCTGTTCCTCACCTCCGCGCTGCGGTTCTTCCGCACCCACGGGTGGAAGATTGCCTGATGCCGGTCGCCCGCTCGCCGGGTGCACCATCCTGGTCACCGGATCCACCGGATTCCTCGGTCGGCCGCTGTGTCGTGCGCTGCTGGAGTCGGGAGCCACCGTGCGAGGGAGCTCGAGACAGGGCGGGCGACATCCGATCGCCGGTGTCGAGCGAATCCAGATCGGCGACCCGCTCGACCGAGGCGCGGTCGGAGCCGCCGTCGCCGGTGCAGATGCGATCGTGCACCTGGCCGCCCGGGTGCACGTGATGCGCGAGACCGCGGCCGACCCGCTCGCCGAGTTCCGCCGGGCCAACGTCGACGTTACTCGCGTTCTGGGGGAGGAGGCGGCCGCCGCGGGTGTATCCCATCTCGTCTTCGCGAGCACGGTCAAGGCCGTGGGTGAGGAGACCATGACTCCCTGGACCGAGGACACGCCGCCGCAGCCGGCGGACCCATATGGCCGGAGCAAGCTCGAGGCGGAGCGGCTGCTACGGGAGCTGGCCGAGCGTAGCGCGACCGGCGTGAGCGCGCTGCGCTTGCCCCTGGTCTACGGTCCGGAGGTGAAGGGCAACATGCTCCGGCTCTTCGCGCTGGTGGACCGGGGGATCCCGCTGCCGTTCGGCGCGGTCCGCAATCGGCGGAGCATGCTCTACGTCGGCAACCTGGTCGCCGCGGTGAGAGCCGTGCTGGAGCGGCCGGCGCCGGGCTTCCGCGCCTTCTTCGCCACCGACCTGCGGGACGTGTCGCTCCCGGATCTGATCCGGCTCATCGGAGACGCATTGGGTCGTCCGGCGAGACTGCTGCCGGTGCCGCCAGGCCTGCTTCGCCTCCTGCTTCCTCCCGCCGAGGCTGGTCGACTGATCGGCTCGCTCGCCGTGGACGCCTCCCGCCTCCCGCGAGCGACCGGCTATAAGCCGACCTATACCGTCGAGCAGGGACTCCGGGCCACAGCCGAGTGGTACCGCGGCACGATGCGGCGGTCCTCGGCATGATCTACCTCCTGGTGGCGCTGTCCTGCGCGGCCGCCGCCTCGGCGATCCTCACGGGGCTGGTTCGCGCGTATGCGGTTCGCTCCGCGCTGCTGGATGTGCCCAACGAGCGGAGCCTGCATGGAGCACCGACCCCACGCGGGGGCGGGGTAGCCATCGTGCTGGTGACGATCGCCGGGTTGGTGGGACTGGTCGTCGCGAGGGTGATACCCGCACCCGTAGGGTGGATACTGGGTCTCGGCGGCGCGCTGGTAGCTGTCGTCGGCTGGCTGGACGACCGGCGAGGTGTGAGTGCGCCGCTGCGCGCGGCGGTACACACGCTCGCCGGAGCCTGGGCGGTCGGGTGGATCTGGGGCGAGCCGACCATCGGCGCCATCCTGGGCGCGCTCGGGATCGTCTGGGCGGTCAATCTCTACAACTTCATGGACGGCATCGACGGCCTGGCGGCCGGCGAGGCGGTGAGTGTCGGTGCGATCGGCGGCGCGCTCCTGCTCGCCGCCGGCGACACGACACTCGCGATGGTCGCTTTGCTCGTCGCCGCTGCGGCGGCAGGCTTCCTGGCATGGAACTGGGCGCCGGCGCGGATCTTCATGGGCGACGTAGGGTCCGGGTTTCTCGGCTATACCTTCGGCGCGCTGGCACTGCTCTCGCACCGCGCCGGCGCCGTGCCGCTCGCCCTCTGGCTACTGCTGCTGGGCGTGTTCCTGTTCGACGCCACGGTCACGCTGCTCCGCCGGATGACGCGAGGCGAGCGGTGGTACCAGGCGCACCGATTGCACGCCTACCAGCGGCTGGTGCAGGCCGGGTTGAGCCATGCATGGGTCGCACGGCTGGTACTGCTGGTGAACCTCGTGCTCGGCGCGCTCGCCTGGGTGGCGCAGATGCGCTACCTCTCGGTCGCGGCGGCCGTGCTTGCGGGGACCGTCGTGCTCGCGGTACTCTACCTTGCCATCGAACGGCGCCGGCCGATGTACGCCGCCGCCCCCGACCCCACGCTCCCATGACCAGGATGCCAGCCCGCGATGACGCCTGAGAGCCAGGAGGCTCGGGAACGCCCGCCGCGCCGGCCGGATCCCGTCGGGTCGGAGATCTCCCTGATCCGGCTGATCAACATCGTGCTGGACCACCGGTCCCTGGTCGCGGCGACCTCGCTGGCCCTGTTCGTCGTGGTGGTCGTGGTCACACTCCTGCTCCCCCGCACGTACACGGTGGAGTCCTCGTTCACCCCCCAGTCCGAGCGAATGCCCTCCAACCTGGCGGGCATAGCCGCCCAGTTCGGCGTGCAGCTTCCTTCTGCCGATGCCGGTGCCAACCCGGATTTCTATGTCGAGCTGCTGGAGTCGCGCCGTATCCTGACCGAGACGCTGAAGGGGAAGTACACGTTTCCATCCGACACAGGTGAGGTCAGCGGGACACTGATCGACATCCTCGAGGTCGAAGGGGAAACCGAGGGCGAGCGGGAGGAAATGGCCCTGCGGAAGTTCAGCGGGATGGTGGAAGCGGAGCTGGACCGCCCCAGCAGCGTCGTCACTTTTTCGGTGGAGACCGAGGACCCCCACCTGTCGGCTCAGATCGCCCGGCGGCTCCTGGATCTCCTGAACCGGTTCAACCTGGAGACGCGGCAGTCCCAGGCTGGTGCGGAACGGAAGTTCACCGAGGTTCGGCTGGCGGAAGCCAAGCGGGAATTGCTGGAGGTCGAGAACCGGCTGCAGGCCTTCTTCGAGGCCAACCGCGACATCGGGAGCTCGCCCCTCCTCCGCTTCCGGCAGGACCGTCTCCAGCGGGAAGTAGACATCCGGCAAGCCGTAGTGAGCGCACTGGCACAGAATTACGAGCAGGCCCGGATCGACGAGGTCCGGGACATCCCGGTCATCACCATCGTCGAGGAGCCTTCGCCACCGGCTCTCCCCGACCCCCGGATGCTCCTGCTCCGGGGGGTGCTGGCTTTGGTGGCCGGTGCCCTGCTGGGCGCCCTGGTCGCCTTCTTCCTGGCCTTCGTTCGGGCCAGCCGCGCCGACACCGCGGACGAACTGGACGAGTTCCGCCGGCTGAAGCGAGCGGCCGCGCAGGACATCCGCCGCCCCTGGCGGCTGCTCGGTTTTGGCAGAGGCTGACCGGCCGGACCGGCGCACTCTTCCCCTACCAAATTCTCCCCCTCTTCATCCGGCCTCCGTGCCCCATCCGGGCACGGAGGTTGCACTTACGCCCCTTTCGGCACTTCTGCGGTAGGGCGCCGACCGATTCTGGACACCCGCGTTTGGCCGCGGGAGCCGGCGATGGTCACGCAGAGATGGCAGTGCGGGTCCACGAGATGCACCTCGGACCGGGGCGGCGTCCGTCACAGCGCCGCCCGGCAGGCACTGTCAAGTTTTGCAGCCACTCGATCCCGAGGGCTCGAGTGGTGACAGGATGACAGCAGTGTCGCGAAACGACGCGACTTCACGGACCGCAACCGGACACCGAATGAGCCTGGAATCGTCAACTAAGTTCCCGTATCCCAACGACTTGACCGGTTATATCGGCCCCGCAATCCGCTGAAACCGACATGAGCCTCAAATTCCCCCGCCACCTCCGGAACCGGTACCTGTTCCTGCTCGATGCCGTCCTGCTCGGGCTCAGTACCCTGGTCGCGTACCTGGTGCGCTTCGAGGGCTTCGACTGGGGGCCGGCCCATCTCACGACGGCCCTGGTCTACATCGCGGTGGCGGTCCCTCTGAAGCTGGGTGTCCTGCTCTACGTCGGTCTCTACCGGCGCCTCTGGAGGTTCGCCGGCGTGGCCGAGATGGAGCACATCCTGGTGGCGACGGCGATCTCGGCGTCCATCTCGGGCCTGGTCGGCGCCGGTGTGCTCCCGGGCCTGGGGATCACGCCCTACCGGGTACCGCTCTCCGTGCTCTTCATCGATGCCTGCCTCTGCGCCGGCGCGGTGGCCCTGCCCAGGCTCTTCATCCGGCTGCTGGGCAGGCGCAAGCAGTGGCGGCGGCTGGAGACCGCGAAGCGGGTGCTCATCGTGGGCGCGGGCGCCGCGGGCGAGATCATCGTCAAGGAGCTGCTGAGCCACCCGCAGCTGGGTCTGAACCCGATCGGCTTCGTGGACGACGACCGGAGCAAGCACGGCCACCGGCTGTGCGATCTGCCGGTTCACGGCGCCCTGTCCCAGATCCCCGAGCTGGTGCGGCGCTACGATGTGGAGCAGGTCATCATCGCGATGCCGAGGGCGACGGGCACCGTCGTCCGGCAGGTGGTCAAGGCGGCAATGGAGGTCGGGGCCCAGACCAGAACCGTTCCGGGCATCTCCGACATCATCTCGGGCCGCGTCGCGGTCGCGTCGCTGCGCGAGGTGGAGATCCAGGACCTGCTTCGCCGCGAGCCGATCCAGACCGACCTGGAGCAGGTGCGGGTGCTGGCGACCGGAGAGACGGTGCTGGTCACCGGGGGCGGCGGCTCCATCGGCAGTGAGCTCTGTCGTCAGCTGGCGCGGCTGGAGCCGGCCCAGCTCCTGGTGGTGGACCACGGCGAGAACTCGGTGTTCGACATCATGGCCGAGCTGACCGAGCGCTTCCCCAGCCTCGACGCCGTGCCCATCATCGGCGACGTGCGCGACCGGGAGCGGATGCGCCAGGTGTTCCAGCAGTACCGGCCCTACGCCGTGTTCCACGCCGCGGCCCACAAGCACGTGCCGCTGATGGAGGAGAACGTCCCCGAGGCGATCACCAACAACGTGCTGGGCACCCGAAACATCGCGGAGCTGTCGGCGGAGTACGGGGTGGAGCACTTCGTCCTCATCTCGACCGACAAGGCGGTGCGGCCCAGCAACGTCATGGGCGCCACCAAGCGCATCGCCGAACAGATCGTGCAGGAGATCGCCCAGGCCACGGAGCGAAACTTCGTGGCGGTGCGGTTCGGCAACGTGCTCGGCAGCCGGGGGAGCGTGGTGCCCACGTTCCTGCGGCAGATCCAGAGCGGCGGTCCGGTGACGGTCACCCATCCCGAGATGCGCCGCTATTTCATGACCATCCCCGAGGCGGTGCAGCTGGTGCTGCAGGCGGGGGCGATCGGCAAGGGCGGGGAAGTGTTCGTGCTCGACATGGGGGAGCCGGTCAGGATTCTCGATCTCGCCACCGATCTGATCCGGCTCTCGGGTCTCGAGGTGGGAAACGACATCGAGATCCGCTTCACCGGCACCCGGCCGGGCGAGAAGCTCTACGAGGAGCTGTTCTTCGACTCGGAGAGCGCGTTCCCGACCGACCACCCGAAGGTGCTCCGGGCCAAGAACGGCGCCCTCCCCGCGGGTCTGGCCACCACGGTGGACCTGCTGGTGGACGGCGCCCGCCGCGGATGGAAGGACGAGCAACTGCGGTCGGTGATGGGCCGTCTGGTTCCGGATCTCCAGGTGGCCGAGGTCGAGATCGAGACCGAGGCGGTAGCGGTAGGGCGGTAGGGCGGTAAGGCGGTAAGGCGGTCGGGCGGTCAGGCGATACCAAGCTGCGTGTCATCCCGAGGAGCGAAAGCGACAAGGGATCTTCTCACTCGGTCTCGATGACCGCCGAGAAGATCCCTCGCTTCGCTGGGGATGACGGGAGTAGACTCGGTCCGCCCGACCGCCCGACCGCCTACCTCGTCGCCACCACGATGATCGTCGTGAGCAAGCCGAGCACTTGCGCCACGGTGCCGAGCACCGCGTTGGCTGTGCCCCGGTCCTCCCGGATCACCTTCGCCGGCACATAGACCACCGAGCCGGGCTTGGGATGGGGCACGCGGTCGGCGAGGATCGTTCGCCGCTTCACGCCTTCCCGCTCTCCGTTCGGCTGGGTCACGTACGGCCGGTCGTTATCGCCCGTCTGGGTGTATCCGCCGGCCCGATCCACATACCAGTCCAGGTTCTTCCCCGGCTCGTAAGCGACCGCGCCCGGCGAGTTCACCGCGCCCCGCACCATCACCACCGGATCGAATTCGGGGATGTAGATCGAGTCCCCGCCCATCAGCACGATGTTGTCCCGGAACGTGGTGTCCTTCAGCACCCGCGGCAGGTCGATCCCGACCCGCTCGGGCACGCTGCGTCGAACCGAGTCGCCAGCCAGCTGGCGGCCGCGCGGCGTCACGTAGGGCCTTGGGGTGTCCAGTTTCGGCGAGTAGGGATCGCCGCCGGTGGGGCGACCCGCGGTGTACGAGCGGTAGAACTGCACTCCCGCCGGGTAGGCCTCCGATGTGAGGCCGCCGGCGCGGGCGACGAGATCGCTCACCTTGTCGGTCTTGGTCAGCAGCGAGTAGCGGCCCGGATAGCGTATCTGACCCGTGATGGCGACGCTCCGTTGCAGCTCCCAGCCGGGCTGGCGCATGATCAGCAGGTTGTCGTACGGCTGCAGCTCGGTCTCGGGTGAGCCGCTGGCCGGCGCGGGCAGGCCGGGAGGCCCGTCGTAGGGGTCACCGGGCTTCCGGCCGAACAGATAAGTGGAATCGAGCGGTACCCGGATCGTGGTGGCCAGCGCGCCCGGCAGCGAGTCCTGCGCGAGCCGCGCGATCTCCGCCTCCTGCAGATAGGCGTCGGGTGTGAGACCTTCGGCGAGGAGCACCGCGTCGCGCACGGTCATGCCCTCGCGGTAAGGGACCCGCCCCGGCTTGCGCACCCCGCCTACCACGGCCACGTAGCGCTCGGCCCTGAAGCTGGAGCGGGAGAAGATCCGGATTTCGTCCTCCTCTTCCAGCACGAGGTCGTCGGTGACCGCGCCGGTGCTGTCCCGGAAGGCGGAGCGGAGCTGGAGCATGGTGGAGTCTTCGCGAACCCGGGTCACCAGGATGCGGCCGAGGTAGACGTCCGGCTTGGGACCGCCGGCCAGCCGAATGGCCTCGCTCAGTCGCATCCCCGGTGTGTGACCGACCGCGCCCTCCACCCAGACATCGCCCCGGACCGTCACGGTCCGAAGCCGCGGCGCGACCTCGTGCACGGTCACCGAGTCGCCCGGCGCCATGGGAATCGCAGGCGCCTCGCCATTCACGAACTGGTCCGCACCGACCGCGATCACGACGCGGGCGCGACCGGAGCCCGCACGTGACGACGGCGGGAGCACGCGGTTGATGGTCACCCGGGCCTGGGCGCTCGGGTCGAAGCCCCCGGCATAGCGGAGCAGGTCGCTCAGCGTCTCATCCGGCCGGAGCTCGTACACGGCCGGACGCTTCACCTTCCCCGCCACCTTGGTGAGACCGCCGTGCACCGGCACGAATACCACGTCGCCGGCCTGGAGCCGCACGCCGGAGGGATTGATGCCCCGCGTCAGGTAGTCGTACACGTCCACGCTGTCCACCAGCACCCCGCCCCGACGGACATCCACTCTCCGGAAGCTGCCGTTCGTGGTGGGGCCGCCGGCGGCGTACAGCGCGTTGAGCACCGTGCCCGCGGCCGAGACCTGGTAGGCACCCGGCCGGACCACGTCTCCCGCGACATACACCTGGATCTTCCGGAGCTTGGCCAGCGAGATCTGGAATCGGGTGCGGGCGTTGGGGCTTCGACGCACCCCCGAGTACACCTTGCCCAGCCGGTCGTACAGCTGATTCTCGAGCTGCCCCATGGTCAGGTTGGCGACGTAGAGTTGCCCCGCCTGGGGGATCACGATGAACCCTTCGCGCGTGACCTCCAGCATGTGCGCCTGCTCGATGTCCCCGGTGAGGATCAGCACCAGGGCATCGCCGGGACCCAACCGGTAGTTCTCGTCCACCGGGCCCGCGTCCATGGGCTCGAACTGGGTGGACAGCTTGCGGAAGGTCTGCACCCCGAAGAGCGCGAGTCCGCCCGGCCGGATCGCCTCCAGCGAGTCCGCCAGGGAGTCCGCCCGGAGCGAGTCCTGGTGGAGATAGCGCAGCGAGTCGAGCAGCTGCCGCACCGAGTCCGACATCGCATAGGCGGAATCGGTGAGCTGGAGGGAGTCGAGCTCCTGGGGCGAGAGAATGCCCAGGGCAGTCACCGCGTCGAGCGTGCGGGGGCCGGGGCGCACCGCGAGGGACGTGTCCGCGCCGGAGAGGTACTGGTCCAGGAAGTTCTCCGGATACCCGGCTGCCCGAAGCCGGGCGCGGATCTGATCTTCGGTGAGTCCGGACTGCTGGAGCCGTTCCCGGAGCTGGCGGACCAGGTCGGGCTGGTTCTGGAGCATGTCCCTGGCCTGGTCGGGTGTGGGGAGCTGCTGGCCGGGCCGCACCTGCACCGGCACCTGGGCTACGGCGATTCCCGACACGAGGGCGAGGAGGACGGACAGGGACAGCGCCGTCCGCCGGAACGGACGGCAGAGGCGTCGCAGGGCTCTCATCGGCATGGGGCCTTGAAGTTCACCCGTAAGTTACAGGATGTCAAGCGTTTGCGGCGATAGTGTCACGCCAGAAGCGGAGGGTCTTTTCGGCGATCGCCGCGTCGGTGTACTGGCTCATCACGCGACGCCGGCCTTCGGTGGCGAGCCGCTCGCGCTCGGCCGGGTCGTCGTGCAGGCGTTGCAGCGCCTCGGAGATGGCATCCACGTTTTCCTCCGGCACGATGACTCCGGCCTGCGCCACGGTCTCTGGAAGCGCGCCGGCGGAAGTGACGACCACGGGCACTCCGTGGGCCATGGCCTCGACCGCGGCACGGGGGACGCTCTCGATCCAGTGCGGAGCCGTGCGCGACGGCAGGACCACGCAGTCCAGCAGCGGCCAGACCTCCTCGACCCGCTTCCGTGGGAGGGCTCCGAACCAGGTGACCCGGCCCGCGATGCCCAACCGCTCCGCCAGTCCTTCGAGCTCCTCCTGGGCCGGGCCGGTGCCGACCACCACGATGCTCCAGCGCCCGAGGAGCTTGACGCAGGCGCGGAAGACCAGGTCCAGCCCCTTTTCCGGAAGCAGTCGGCCGAAGAATCCGATGGTGAGACCAGGCCGCCCGGTACGCGCCGTCTGGAGCGGAACGGACACGCCCACTTGGGGGATCACCTTGAGCGTCAGTGACGGCTGTTGCCGGGCCACCAGCTTGGCCGCCAGCTCGTTCACGGCGATGAGGCCCTTCGCATGGCGCAGGACGCTGGAACGGCGAAGCCGGCCCATCGCCCCAGGGGAACCGGGCAGGCTTTCGCGGGTGAGCACGAAGTAGGGGATATGCAGACGGCGGGCCAGCGCGGCGGCGGCCGAGGCCGCCCGAGTCCAGGGCTCCTCCTCGATCTGGATCAGCTCGGGGCGGAAGTCGGTGAGGAGCCGCCGAAGCAGGGCGCGGTTCCAGGTGAGATCACCGCCGGGGGCGGTGCTCCCACGGACCGGGATGGGGACGGTGCGCACCCCGGCGTCGTCGCCATAGCTGGTCTGCTGCTCGGCCCCCAGGCCCACGGGCGACCAGCGGTCGGGCACCGCTGCCGCGACGGTGACACCGAGGCCGGCGAGTGCCTTGAGCTTGCCTCGGGTCGAGGGATCGGCGTAGACCCGCGACACCACGATGGCACGCACGTCAGCGCACCAGCGGCTCGATGGACGCCGCGATGCGCTCGGCCGCGTCGCCGACGCCGTAAGCCGAGCCGGACCACCGGATGCCGTCGTTCCAGCGACGGCGGTGCTCTCCGATCGCGCGGGCGAGCCCGGCCGCTCCCGCTGCCGGATCGATGGTGATGTTGGCGCCTTCCTCGATCGTCTCCAGCCACTCGGTCTCGCGCCGCAGGGTGACACAGGGAGTGCCCAGCCAGTAGGCCTCGCGCTGTAGTCCGCCGGAATCGGTGAAGACCATCTCCGCCGCCCGCGCCAGCGCCAGACTCTCGAGGTAGCCCACCGGCGGGACGACGGTGAGTCCGCCGCCGAAGCGGGGCTCGATGCCCGCGGCCTGGAGCGCGGCACGGGTGCGCGGGTGAAGCGCGAGGAGCACGGGACGGTCGAGCGCGGCCAGCGCCTCCAGGATTCCTCGCAGCACCGCGGGCCGGTCGGTCAGCTCGGCGCGGTGCACGGTGGCGAAGCAGAAGGGGCCGTCGCCGGGCACCGGCGGCGCCGGCAGCCGTTCGGCCTGGGCGAGGAGCGCGTCGTAGGCCACGTCGCCGGTCTGGACGACGTCTGCGTCGCGTCGCTCGGCCCTGCATCGCTCGGTGGCGCGCGCGGACGGGGTGCAGAGCACCTGGGCGATCGCGTCGACCACCCGCCGGTTGATCTCCTCGGGCATCAAGGCGTCGTCCGCGCGAAGTCCCGCCTCCACGTGCACCAGGGGCATGCGCAGCTTGGCCGCGGCCAGCGCGCAGCCGAGAGTCGAGTTGGTGTCCCCGATCACGACCACGGCCCGGGGCCGGTGCTCCTCCAGCACCCGCCCCGCCCGCACGAGGACGGCCGCCGTCTGCTCGGCATGGCCGGCCGAGCCGACCTCCAGGATCGCGTCTGGCGCTCGCACGCCGAGCTGCTCGTAGAGCAGGGCGTTGAGCTCGTAGTCGTAGTGCTGTCCGGTGTCCACAGCGAGCACGTCGTAGTCCATCGCCAGGCGGCGTCGCAGCACGCCGGCCTTGATGACCTGCGGGCGGGTGCCGTAGCAGAGGGCGATCCGGGGACGTGGCATGGAACCGGGGGAAGAGGTGGGCGCGCGGTGACGCCGAGGGGGCTCGGCGCCGTAATTTGGCGCGTCGGGTCCTCACGACCAAGGGGCGGCGTTGACACCGGTCGCGGTCCATGGTGAGACTTGGCCAGTCTTCCATGCGCATCCTTCATCTCGCGAAGTACTACTGGCCGCGCTCCGGGGGCATGGAGCGAGTGGTGCAGAGTCTGGCCGAGGGGGCCGCGAGCCTGGGACACCAGGTCGAGGTCGTGGCGGTCGAGACGCTGGGCCGGGCCGGCGGCTCGTCCCGCCAGCGATCCTCGGTGACCCGGGCCTTCTCGCTGGCGGCGCTGGGGCACCAGGAAATCGCCCCCGGGTACATCGCGGCCGCGTGGAAGCGCGCGGACATCATCCATGTCCATCATCCCCATCCGCTGGCGGACGTCGCCTGTCTGCTCCGGGCCCGCCGCACACCGGTAGTGGTGACCCAGCACGCCGACTCGCGACGGTCGGTGTACCGGCCGGCCACGCGGCTGGTGCTCCGGCGGGCCGCGGCGGTGGTGGTGCCGAGCCGGGCGCACCTGGCGCTCTCGACCGAGCTCATCGGGTTCGAGTCCAAGGTCGAGGTCATTCCGTTCGGGATCGACCATACTCGGTGGGAGATGGTGCCGCCGCCGCCGCCCGGCGCGTCCCCGCGCGCGATCTTCATCGGCCGGCTGGTGAGCTACAAGGGGCTCGACATCCTGCTCCGCGCCATGGAGCGGGTGCCGGAGTTGCGGCTCGACATCGTCGGTTCCGGCCCGGAGGGCCCGCGGCTCAGGACCCTGGCCCAGGCGCTGGCGATCACCGACCGGGTGCGCTGGTACGGCGAGTACCCGGACGAGGACCTCCCCCGCCGCATGGCGGACGCGGACTTCCTGGTCCTGCCCTCCGTTACGGTCGAGGAGATGTTCGGCCTAGTGGTGCTGGAGGCGATGGCAGCCGGCCGCCCGGTGATCACGACCGCGCTCCCGAGCGCGGTGCGGGAGGTGAACGCGCCCGGCGAGACGGGGCTCGAGGTCCCGCTACGCGATGTGGGCGCACTGGCACAGGCGCTGGAGACGCTGGCCCGCGACCCGGCTCTGCGGAAGCGCATGGGCGAGGCGGGCCGGAAGCGGGTGGCCGCCAAATTCACCCAGGCGGCGATGGCGGAGAAGCACATCGCGCTGTACGAGCGGATCAGGGCGAGGCGGTAGGCGGTCGGGCGGTCTGTGGCACCCCTGTCATCCCGAGGAGCAAAGCGCCGGGGGATCGTTTCACCCGGCCTTGATCGCCTCAACCGTCTCCTGGAAAAGCTGGAGGACGACATCCGCTCCCGGCTCCGGCGGGCCCAGGCGAAGGGATTCCACGCGGTCATGGCCGCGGTCGACGTCACGCGGGTGCAGGCATGCCAGCGGTGACAGCGGCCGGCAGATGACCGGCGCCGGCCTCGAGCGGGTGGCCGGCGACGCGGCCCCCTTCCTGGGCCGGGTGACGCGGCTGGGGTTCGCCACCAAGGGACTGCTGACGATCATCGTGGGCGTGCTCGCCATGCGCCATGCGCTCGGTCATGGGGGCCGACTCACCGGACAGGAAGGCGCGATTCGCGCGCTGCGGGACCAGCCGTTCGGCCTGGCGGCGCTGATCGTGCTGACCGTGGGCCTCGCCGGTTACGCGGTGTGGATGTTCGTATCCGCGTTCGTGGACCCTCAGGGGAAGGGCACCCGGATCACCGGCATCGTGGAGCGGGCGGCGTTCTTCGTCACCGGCATCGGGTATGCCGCACTGGCGTTCGGGTCGTTGAGCCTCTTGATGGGGAACGGCGCCGGCTCGAACCTCGACCTGGACGACCTCGCCGCGAGCGTGCTCACGCCGGTGTTCGGCCGGTGGCTGGTAGGCCTCGCGGGCGTGGCGGTGATGAGCGCGGGCGTCCTGCAGATACGGCTGGGCCTCAGCGCCGGATTCCGGCACGATCTGCGGCGGAACCTCGCACCTTGGCTGCGGACGCTCGCGATCGTGAGCGGGAGAATCGGCTACATGGCCCTGGGGGTGCTCTCGCTCCTGGTGGGCTGGTCGCTCTTGCGGGTGGCGCTGGAGTACGATCCCTCGGAGGCCGGCGGCTGGGACGAAGCGCTCGGCCTGCTCGCCAGGTTCGGTGAAGGGACCTGGGCGCTCGGCGCCGCCGCCGCGGGACTGATCCTCTACGGGGTGTACTTCGTGCTCCTGGTGCGGGTACGCGCCTTGTAGCGTGGCCGTTGACCGGCACCTTGCCGGACCGGATATTTGAGACACACGCGCTTTCCTCCCCGTCATCGTCGCTGTCGGCAGGTTCCGTGATGCATCTCGCCTCCGGCAGGTGAAGGACACGTTCCATGCCTGAAGCGGTGTCGAGACCCGCCGAACTGGCTTCGCCCCGCCGTCCCCTGGCGGAGCTCGCGCGCCCGGCGGCGCTTGGCTTGCTGATCAGTGCGACGTACTTCGTGGCGGCCGAAATCGGCATCGCGCTCACCATGCGGCCGGCGCCGGTGTCCACCCTCTGGCCGCCGAACGCCGTGGTGATGGCGATCCTGCTGCTCACACCGCCTCGCCTCTGGTGGGCGGTGCTGCTGGCAGCACTCCCCGCACACGTTGCCGTGGAGGTTCGGCACGGAATCCCGCTCCCGATGGTCATGAGCTGGTTCCTGAGCAACTCCATCGATGCCATCATCGGTGCCGGGCTGGTGCGGTGGCTCAGCCCGGGGCCGGTCCGCTTCGACAGCTTTCGGCGGTACAGCGTCCTGGTGGTCGCGACCTTCGTCTCGGTCGGGCTGTCCTCGTTCCTCGACGCCTGGTTCGTGCATCTCAACGCCTTCGGCTCGGTCGGGTACTGGGACAACTGGCGGATGCGGTTCTTCTCCAACATCCTGGCGACACTCACCTTGGTGCCCCTGATCGTCGGTCTGGGTAGGGGTGCCCTGGAGGCCTCCCGCCCGCCACCGGCCAGGCGCCTGCTGGAGGGTGCGCTGCTGGCCGCCATCCTGCTGGTCGTGTGCTATTCCGTCTTCAGTCGGCCCGTCGGACCGAAGACGGTCCCGGCGCTGCTTTATGCGCCCCTGCCGTTTCTGCTCTGGGCGGCGGTGCGCTTCGGTCCCGCGACCACCAGCGGGTTCTTACTGGGCGTCTCGCTGCTGGCCATCGACGGCGCCATCGGCGGTGATGGACCATTCGTCGCCAGCACGCCGGCCGAGAACGCGTTTTCGATGCAGCTGTTCCTCATCGTGATCGCCGTCCCGCTCACGGCGCTTTCGGCCGTCACGCGGGAGCGGCTTCGGGCCCAGGACGAGGTCCGGGAGGGCGAGCGGCGCCTCCAGCTGGCGCTCGATGCCGCGCAGATGGGCACCTGGGAGTGGAATGTCGTCACCGACCGCGCCGTCTGGTCCGAGACATCGAGGGAAATCTTCGGCCTCGAGCGCCCCCCGGAGAACCTGACCCTCGACGAGTTCCTCCAGCTGGTCCACCCGGCGGATCGCGCTTCGGTCGCCGAGGCGACCAGACGCGCCATGGAGGACGGTACCCCCTACGACACGGAGTACCGCATCACCCGTCCGGACGGGAAGACTCGCTGGATACAGTCCAAGGGCGTCGCGCTGTTCGATGGCGCGGGCCGCCCGACCCGGCTCCTCGGGGTGAGGGCGGACATCACCGAGCGAAAACTGGGTCCCGCGGCGCTCAGTGAGTGGAAGAGCCGATACGAGGCCGCGGTCCTGTCGAGCAACCAGGTGCTCTACGACTGGGATCCTCACACCAACGACGTGACGTACGGAGGCGATACCGAGGGCATCCTGGGCTACGGCAAGGAGGAGATGCAAGGGGGCCTGAGCGGCTGGGTGAAGAAGGTCCACCCGGATGATCGCGCGGCGTTCGAGGGAGAGATCGCTCGAGTACTCGCCGCCGACGACATGTTCAGCCTCACGTATCGGTTTCACCACAAGGACGGCGGGGTCCTCTGGCTGGAGGACAGGGGACACTTCTTCCGCGACGCCGAAGGCCGCATTCTCAGGATGGTGGGCTTCCTTCAGGACGTCACCGAGCGACTCCGCACCGATGAAGCGCTTCGCAGCTCGGAGGAGCGCTTCTCCAAGGCATTTCGATCCAGCCCGGACGCCATCGTGATCACCCGCCAGAAGGACGATCGCATCCTGGAGGTCAACGACACCTGGCAGTCGCTGTTCGGCCACCGGCGCGACCTGGCCCTGGAGAGGACGCATGTCGAGCTGGGGGTGTGGCGGGCGGCCGATCGCGCGCGGTTCCGCGAGCTGCTGGATACCGAGTCTCCGGTGCGTGACTTCGAGATCGACCTACGGACCCTGAGCGGTGAGATCCGCCAGGTCGTCATCGGCGCCGACACCGTCGAGATGGGCGGCGAGGCATGCTACATCACCTTCATTCGCGACATCACCGAGCGAAAGCGGGCCGAGGCGGACGCGCAGCAGCAGCGGCTCGAGGTGGCTCACCTGAGCCGGGTGGCGATGCTGGGGGAGCTCTCCGGGGCGCTGGCCCACGAGCTGAACCAGCCGTTGACCGCCATTCTCGCGAATGCCCGCGCCGCTCAGCGCCTGCTGCGCCTCGGCTCGCCGGACCTGGACGAGCTGCGGAGCATCCTCACGGACATCGCGGACGACGACCGGCGGGCGGGCGAGGTCATCGAGCGGCTGCGGGCATTCCTGCGGAAGGGCGACCTCCAGCCCGGCCGCTTGAACCTGAATGAGGTCGTCACCGAGGTGCTCGGCCTGGTGCACAGCGACCTGATCCAGCGCGGGGTGACGGTGGATGCCCGCCTCGCGGTCGGCCTCCCGGCGGTCTTCGCCGACCGGGTGCAGCTCCAGCAGGTGCTGTTGAACCTGCTCCTGAACGCCTGCGACGCGATGGTCGCGGACAGCAGTGATGAGAAGCAGGTGACGATCGTGACCGCGGAGACGGAGGCGGGTGAGGTGAAGTTGTCGGTCGCGGATCAGGGAACCGGCATACCGCCGGACGAGATGGACCGGGTGTTCGAGCCTTTCGTCACCTCGAAGCCGCACGGGCTCGGGCTCGGTCTCGCGATCTGCCGGTCGATCGTCACCGCGCACGGCGGCAAGCTCTGGGCGGACAACAACGAGAAAGGTGGGGCCACCTTCCACCTCAAGCTCAGCGCCGAGCCCATCTCGGCGGAGCATGCCGCCGCGAGTGGCTAGCTATCTGGAGGGCGTTCCGAACGCCTTGCCGACCATGACTCGGAACTGCCACGGGCGATTGTGGGCATCCAGATCGTCGTAGACCTCGATCAGCGGATAGGAATAGCGGAGGTCGACCCCGATGAAGGTGTTGGTACCCCGGACCGTGGCGAACTGGACCCCCAGCGGCCAGCCCAGCTCCGTGGTTTCAGCCTGATCGCAGTCGAGAACCTCGGACTCGCAGCTCGTGTTGAAGCCGAGGCTGAGACCGGTGTAGAGACGTGCGCGAGTCTTACCGTCCCTCAGCAGCATGACGCCGCCCACTGTAACCGGTACCTCGATGTAATCCAGGCGAGTGGTCTCGTCGCCCTTCTGAATCCAGTTCCCCTCCGCCGTGATCGAGGTCCAGGAGGCGTTCACGCCGACCAGGATCCCGGCGGTGCCGCCCCAGCGGCCGCCGGTGTTCACGAAGCTGCCCAAATCACTGTGGACCAGGCCGCCGACGAGAGCGGCAAACTTGCTGCCCGATCCCTGCCCGAAGGCGGGCTCAGGAGCGGCCAGGACGGTTGCGAACAGCAGCAGGGCTCGGGCGATGCGGAGCATGGGATCCTCTAGCGGAACGTCAGACCGAGCTCGAAGCGGTAGATCGTGCTGACGACGTTGTCGAGCGGGCCGGCTGGTGTGTCGATGGTCGCGACCGGCACCACGACGCTCGCGACCCGGGGGGTCAGGTACACGCCCTCCTTGAGCGGCACGTCCCAGCCGACGCCGGCGGACACGCTCAGGCCGACTTCGGCGGCGCCCACCACCTCGTCGCCGACATCGAAGGAGCTCCTGATCCGGGACAGGCCGAGCCCGACCTGGCCGAAGAAGCCTCCGGACGTCGAGGGATACCAGGTGACCAGGCCTTGTATCCCGCGAACGTAGGCCTCGGTGTCTTCGATGGAAGCCTGCCAGAAGTGCAGCTCGCCCCCGACCTTGATATGGGGGCTGACGGTGCCTCCGGCGCGGACGAACCCGCTGGGTCCCCAGTACCGATTGATCTCCTCGCAGGTCTCGCAGTCCACCCGGTTCCCTGCCGCACCACCGCCGACCGACACCCAGAAGCCGTCCTGTGCGGCGACCGAACCGGGAGCGAGCACGACCAGCGTCAGGATCAGGGCCAGGGGGTTCCTCATCAGAACCTCCATCGCAGGTACGCCTGGAGCTCCGGCGTGTTCTGGCTGACGCTGGGGAAGGTCCGGTAGTCGCTCCGGCGGTGATAGAAGATTCCCTGGCCGCCGACGCTCATCGTGCGGCCGATCGGCACCGAGGCATCGACGACCAGCTCCTGCAGAAAATGGTTGCCGGCGAGCCCGTTCACGTTGTGGATCAGCTGGCCCGCGTAGCTGAGTCGCAGGAACTGGTGCCCTGCGCGGGAGAGGTTACCCCCCAGCGAGAATCCGAGTCCCGGACCGAAGTCGTAGTCGCGGTTCGGGCCGTCCTCGAACTCCGAGTTCACCGCGGCGAGGATGATGACCTGCCCGCCCGCGCTGGTGGACAGCAGCCACTCGGGGCTCAGCTCGAACCGGGACATCACGCCGACTCTGACGCTCTGTCCCCCCAGCCGGAACGCTTCGGTGTTGTAGTAGTCGTAGTCCTGGGTAACGATGAGCGCGTGACGGGGCCGCTCGCTCTGACCCAGTGGCGTTCCGTACAGCCTGCCGTAAGCCGACAGACGTCCAATGACCTTGGCCTCCGCCGCGTTGATCTGCGCGCTGAAGAGAAAGACGTCGAACGGCTTCCGGTACGGCTGCGCAAGCGGATCGCCGCGGACGAAGTCGAACGCCAGGAAGAGACGGCCGCTGCCTTGATCGAGCCCGGCGCCCTCATCCACGACGCGGAAGCCCACTCGCATATGGCCCTTCAGGAGCTCGGGGTTGCGGTCCGGAGGATTCGGACCGACGCGCGTCCAGTCCCCGTAGAAGAACCGGTTCACTCCCCGTGCCGGATTGATTGCCAGGGCCGCCATCTCCTTCCAGAAACGACTCTTGCCTGTGGCCTGGTTGTCGAGGACAAGGCTGGAAAGCTGAAAGGTCAGCTCACCGAGCGCGACGCCCCCCACCGTGGTGCTGATGTAGTCGTTGAGCGACGGCCGGTGAATCTCGCCGAAGTACTCCCAGATGAGGCTCCCGAGGGCGGCGAAGGGAATGGACGACCAGTAATCCAGCCCGTTCGAGCGAGCGGTGTTGAAGTTGATGTTCCCGTGGTAGGGATGGGCGAACTGGTTGGTCGAGAAGTGATTGTCGTCGAATTCCCAGCCCTCCCGGAGGTTCCTCCCCCAGGTCTCCGGGGTGACGTCCTGACTCGAGTCGGCAATGATGAACTGGTTGATCAAGTTCACCCCGATTTGGAGCCCGACGTCCTCGAGGAAGGCGATCCCGAGCCTCGTCCCTCCGGCGCAGGACGGGCATTCGTAGTCGATACTGACGGTGTCGCCCTGGGCCGCGGCCGGCGCGGGGGCCAGCACCAGGCCCAGCAGGAGTGCGAGCAGCGACCGCCTCATCAGAATGCCTCTCCCGTTCCCAGGAAGAGGCCGTTGGCCCCTTCGGCGCCGACCGCGTAGTCCAGGGTGATGTTGGTCGTGGACCGCTTGTTCAACTTGATCCGCAGCCCGAGTCCGACCCCGGGGTTCACCTTCTCGAACGCCCGCGAGGTCTGGTCGCTGGTGGACAGCAGATTGACGAAGGCCGCGGCGCCCCAGAACCCGTCGCGCGACAGGGTCATCCGGTACTCTCCCTCGAGGTAGATCTGATTCTCGCCCCGCACGCGGCCCTGGGGATACCCCCTGCCGCTCCGCTGGTAGGTGTCCCAGCCGATAGCAGGGAGCTCGAGGTAAGGCGGCCGGCCGAAGGTGAACCAGGTGGTGGCCCAGACGGCGAACACCCCACGCCCGGGGAGTCGCGTCGGAGCATAGGTGCGGAAGTCCGTCTGGAAGCTCTGCCAGTCGGTGTCGCTTCCCAGCCAGGTGGGAAAGGTGCGGAAGCTGCCCTGGGCGTAGTAGCCGCGGGTGGCATAGATCGGGCTGTCGCGGTTGTCGAACACCATGTTCAGGGACACGCCCGATGAGACCATCCGGGTGACGACCTCGCCGTCGTTGTAGTCCACCACCGGAGACGGGAGACCCTGCTCCGCGAGCGGGTCCACGATGTCGAAATAGTCGCTGTAGTGGTACCCGATGCCCGCCATCAGCTGCCCGCTTACCGGCTTATACACGGTCTGATACAGGCGGATGATCTGGTACTCCAGGTTGTCCTCGAGCTCCTCCGGCAGCGCGGGGCCCAGTCCATAGGTGGGCTGCGACGTGTCCTGATAGCGCCAGTCGCCCTGGAGGAGAAACTTGTTGCGGGGCCCGAAGATGTTCGCCCGCGCCACGACGTTGAACTGCTGTTTGGTGGTGTAACTGACGGTGACCCCGGCGGTGGAGGCGCTCGTCTCGGGCGGCGGCCCGAGACGCACCAACGCCGTGGTGGCGACTCCGAAGAGCACGCCGTATGCGGGGTTGACCGAGAACGCCGGCAGCACCGACAGCACCAGCGGCGGGTGACTGTCCACCACCACCTTTGGCTCGCGGCCCAGGACCTTGGCGAACAGGTCCATCAGGTCGCGCTGAGGAACGGCCGGTGCGCTGTCCGGCGCCCCGGTCTGGGCTCGTGCGAGCTCGCTCGGGAGGAGCAACAGCAGAGCCACCAGCACAGGGTGCCGGAAGAGCGGCATGGCGCACGCTACCCCCCTCATGGTGCTCCGCCCATTGCACCTTGGTCGAGGGTCCGCGAGGCCATGGCTAGAGCGCGACGCCGAAGGAGAAGTGGAGGTGCAGGCGACTGAGCGCGTCGGTCTCGACGCTCTCGATCGGCTGTCCCGCTTCGAAGGCGTCCAGGACCTTGTCGGCACTGCGGAGGTCCAGGGGGGACGGGTTCAGCTTGTACCCGAGGCTCAATCCGATCGCCCCGACCGGCGTCTGATAGCTGAGCCCCACGCCGGCCGACCAGCGGAGCTCGCTGTTCTCCGGAAGCAGGGCGGTCTGGGAGAAGCGCTCGTCGGGGGTCCACACCCGGCCGGCGTCCAGAAACACCTGGGTCCTCCAGGCGGGCGTCATGCCCGGCGTGGGGAAGCGAAGCTCGAGCGAGCCGCTGACCCGGGCCAGGGCCCCGATCGGGACGTACTGATCGGCGGTGAGCACGGTGTCGGCCCCCACGATGTGCGCCTCCACGTCGGGAACCTTGGGGCCGAGCTTCCGATCGCCCCAGCCTCGCACGTCGTTGGTCCCGCCGGCCGTCATCGATTCGTCCCGCAGGTGAATGAACGAGAAGATGGGGTCGCTGCCCTCGGAGGGGACGCTCTTGCCGAACGGAAGCAGCCGTCCCGCGGACAGGCGCGCGGCCAGGACGACGTTGGGCCCCAGCGGCTGGAATCGTGAGACGGAAAGGTCGAGCCGACCGAATTGCGCCGTGGTCCAGGCCTCCGGGAAGGTGATCTTGGCGCTCGGCCGGACGATCCATCCCCGCCGTGGGTCCGTCAGGTTGTCCACAGCGGCGAACGATCCGGACAGGGCCAGGGTGCTCTTGTTCTCGTCGTATCCCAGCGAGTCGACCAGGGATGGGTACTGGAGCGCCAGGAGCTCCGCCAGGTTGATGTCTCCCGAGGAAACCGCGCCGAAGTGGTATTCATAGATGTGCCGTCGGCTGAATCGATACTCGAGCGCGATAGACGAGAGCGCGGCGAGCCGGTGGACGAGAGCAGCGTTCATGCCGATCGCCACCGACTGATCCTTCAGGTCATTCCGGTACTCGGCGTAGGGCCCGACGATGAACGACAGGCGGGGGATGAACACATAGGGCTGGGTGAGACTCACCGAGGCGCGCAGGAGCTGCTCGGCCTCGGTGCCGACCGCTCCCGCTCCGCTCTGCGCTTCCAGCGAGGTCGTGAGGCTCCGAGCGCCCCCCGTGAAGTTGGGGTTGGTCCATTGCACCCGCCCGGTGAGGCCCGCGCCCTCTGACACATAGCCGACCTCCGCCAGGGTGAGGCGGGGCCGCGTCTCCTGGACCTGGATCCGCACCGCCAGCGTGGAGTCGGCCGCCGGCTGCGAGTCCACGTCCACCACCGCCCGCGCGAGAAGGTCCACCGCCTGCAGCCGTGCCCGGGCTGAAGCCAGCGTGCGGGCGGAGTACAGGTCGCCGGTGCGGAAGGGAAGCTCGCGCAGCACGACCTGGTCACCCACCGAGCTGTTCCCCTCGACGGTGATGGTCCCGATCCGAGTCGGCGGTCCGGGATGCGCCTCGAGCCGCACATCCACGGCCTGCTGCGCCGTATCCACCAAGCGCGTCGATCGCACGTCCGCGAACGGGTATCCGTGGTCGTGCAGCCATCCGATCAGGCTGTCCTGCGCCGCCGTGAGATCGGCCTCGCCGAAGCGTTGCCCTCGGCGTGCCGCGAGGCGGGCCTCGAACGCATCCCAGCTCGCGCTCAGTGAATCGGAAACGTCCATGGAGGCGGTGCCGTCCGGTCCGACGACCTGGAAGGTGCGCAGCACCGCCGCGGGGCCTTCCTCGATGACGTAGGAGACATCGACCACGGTGCCGGGCCGGTTGGTCCGGACCTCGTAATCCACAAGGGGCTGGGCGAAGCCGGCACGCCGGTAGAATTGCCGCAGGCGGACGACGTCCTTCTGCAGCTCGACGGGATCGAACGTGTAGCGGCCGGGTGACGGCACCAGCGGCAGCTTTCCGAGGGCACGCCGCAGATCGTAGATCGAGCCCCGCCCTCGCAGCGCGATGCGGGTGCCCAGCTCCGCCTGGGAGAAGCTCCGAGAACCGGAGAAGCGGAACTCGACCGAGCCCACCTGCGCGTCCGGGCGAATGGCGAGGAGCGAATCCTGCGCCACCGCCGACCCGGCGCCGAGGAGCTGAGAGAAGGTCAGCAGGATCGCACCGGCGCGCGTCACCGCCGGAGCCGCAGGAACACGCGGAGCTCGTTGCCGGCACCCTGGACGTTGAGCAGCGCCCGCCGCAAGGCGGCGTATTCGAGCTCCCATTCCATGTTGCCGCTGGTCCCTGCCGGCCCGGTATCGTCCTCGCTGACGACGATCGGCTGGCGAAAGCCGAGGTACAGGGGTGCCGAGACATACTTCCCGGCGACCAGCGTCTGCCCTCCACCCCGGTCCTGCAGGATCTGAATCACGTCGAAGCCCAGCTTCTGGCCCGCGCCCCCGGCCAGGGTCCCCAGGGCCGCGCCCATCGCGAGGGCCGCGCCGGTGGTGGCGACGTCGGGCTGATCGCTGGCTCGGGTTGGGTCCGTACCCGCCGGGCGGCCGGTCGCCAAGTAGGACCTGATATCGGTCATGCTCATCGGCGGACGTGAGCCGAGGGTCACGGCCAGACGGCCGCTGTCCACCGACACTTGAGTGGTGATGATGACGCCGGATGGCGTGTCGCTTCCACCCGAGTCGGCACGGTACTCCGCCTGCACATCGAGACGGACCGAATCGAGCGGGCCGTTCAAGGCCACCTCACCGCTGGTGACCTCGAACCGCCGGCCGAGGATGTCCACGAAGCTGCGCCCCGCGAGCGGCCGGACGGTGCCGAAGATGGTGAGCTCCTGCTGCGGTGCCTTCCGGACCTCGAGCTGACCGCTCACCTCCACCGCGACGGCCGGGTTCGTCCGTCTCCGCACCCAGGTGTTTTCGCCCAGCTTCACCCCCAGGTCCAGGGCCCATGGGGCCAGCGCATCCCGGCGCCGCCGGTCCGGCGTCACGCCGAAGCGCCGTTCCAGCGTGCGGCGGTCTTCCGCCGTGAGCTCGACCTCATCGGCCGAGCTCTCCCGGTTCGCGGCCTGCAAATAGAGATCGGTATTGCGGAGGTCCAGTGCGCCACCGAGCTGCGGGGACGCGCTGGTCCCGGTGAGCCGCACCTTCCCTGAGACGGTGCTGCCAAGGTTCTCGCCATCGGCCAGGCGGAAATCGGTCAGGGTGGCCCCGATCTCGAGGGTGGCTCGGGGAAACTCCTCGAACCGGACCGTTCCCTGGGCCTCGGCCTGCCCATCGCCGGCGCTGACCCGTGCCTCATCCAGTCGAACGCCCTGCCCCTCCAGCGTGACCTGCACCTGGCCATCGTAGGTGGCCCCGAGCCGGGGAAGAACGACCTTGGCATCCGCAAGGTGGATCCGTCCACTGAGCTCGGGCGACGACAGCGTTCCCCGTGCGTGGGCGTCCACGTCGAGTCGCCCCCTCAGAGTCTTTACGATGACGGGGTCGAGCAGCGACTCGAACAGGTCGAGGCGGAAGTCATCGGCCCGGGCGTCGAGCTTCAGCGTGCCATCCGGGATCCGGCTCACCAGCGCCGAGTCGGTGGCGAGGGAGAAAGCCAGGGGCATGTGACCCGTCACTCGCAGGCTGTCCCCCTTGGGATGGAAAAGACCGAGATCGATACCCAGCCCGCTCGATCCTGCCCAGTTCACCCTGGCATGGGTGCGCCCGACCGCCTTGCCCCGAGACTCGAGTGCCACATCCAGCCCGCCGGCCAGCCGAGGGCTCGCGGCGGCTCCGCTGAGGGCCACCGAGCCGTTGATCTCGCCCTCCAGCGGAGGCAGCCCGGCGACCGAGGTCAGCCAGCCCACCGGAAAGGAGTCGACCTGAACGGTGAGCCGTTGCTCACCCTCACGATCCACCGTGCCGTCCACCGCGATCCGCCGGCCACCCGAGCTGAGGATGAAATCATCCACCAGAAGCTGAGCTCCGTAGGTGATTCGGACTGGGTGAGCCAGCGACCAGCTCTCGGTTTCGCTCCGGGCGTCCAGGGTATCCAGCTCCACGCGTCCTCCGCCTTTCCCCGGGTACGCCTTGGCGGCCAGCCGAACGCCGCGCCGACCGTACTGGTCCACCTGCGCGCGCAGGTCGAGCTTCTCCTCGCGATAGGAGCCCTGGAGGCGGACGTTGCTGGCCGGCTTGCCCGGGGCATACACCCGCTCCAGGAAGAGGTCGGCATCGCCGGTGGCGATCGAGCGATCGGGCGCGAGCTCGCCACGAAGGGATCCGTGCACGACGCCGACCCGTCGCCCGCCGAACGCGAGGCCGCTGCCCTCCAGGTCGGCGCGCAGCGCCGGCCGGCCCCGAGTGCCCTCGACCGAGAGGGTCACCTCGCCCGAGTCGAGGCCCAGTCCGCCGAGTCCGAAGGTGGAGTCGAGGGGAGCGAGGTCGGAGAGGCTGGCCCGGACCTTGAGCGACGATGGTGCCGAGGCGCCGGGACCGAACAGCCCGATGGTTCCGGCTGCGATGGCCGCTCCCAGATTGGACCGAACGTCGAGCGAGTCGACTCTCAGCGTTCCAGCGGACAGTCCGAGCCTGGTTCGGAAGGAGTCCAGGGAAAGCGCTTGATAGCGGCCGCTTCCCAGGGCAGTCGCCTCGAGCCGGGTCGAGTCACCTGGCCCCCATACGCCTTCCACCGTGAACCGAGTGGCGAGCCGGGCGTCGAGGTTTTCACGGGCAAGGACGGCGCCCAGATCTTGGAGGTCCACCACGCTCGCCAGGCGAACGGGCCGGGGATTCGCGAACGGCTCGATCTCCGCGTCGATCAGGACGCTGTCCCTCTCGCCCCTCAATGTGCCCGTCAGGTCCAACCGCCCTGCGGCGAGGCCGGCCCGGACCTCGCCCTCTCCAATCGTGGCCCGGTTCACCGTGGACGGCGCCAGACGGAGCGTGCCGTTCAGTCTTGCGTCTTCGCGGCGGCGGCCACTCCCCTCGAAACGCAGCGACCCGGCCAAACGAGTGTGCAGCCCGTCCACATCCAGCAGCGTGCCGAGCTCCAGGTCGCGAAAGGTCGCGTCGCGCACCGTGTACCGGGGAACCGAGTCGAGCGGACGCCCCGCTGCGGTGAGAGTGACCCCACCCGCCAACGCAGCCACACTGAGATGCACATCGAGGTCGCCGCCGGTGAGTGAGCCGGCAATGGTCGCGCTGTCGATCGGGTTCGCCCCGATTCGTGAGGGCTCCAGGACCAGCCGGGTATTCAGCCGCAGCCGGTCGAGCCGACGGCCGCGTGCGCGTGCGGTTGCCGTACCGGTGAGATCGGTCCTGAGCCCGGACCCGGGAGCGATGCGGGCGAGATCCAGGTGTCGGAAGCGAAGGCTGCGAACCGTGAGTGCCGGCTCCGGGTCGAACGGCCGCGCCTCGGCGCCCAGTCTTATCGAGGCCCCGTCCACGTAGCCGTGCCCGGACAGACGGGCTGTCCCGCTCACGAGATTGAGATCGAGCCGGGTCGCCGCCAGCTGATGCGATCCGTACCAACCATGGGCCCATAGCCCCAAGCGGCCCCGCAGAGTTTCCCGTCGGGCGCCGCTTGCGTCCAGGATGAACTTGCCGGCGAGCGCGCTGGTCGGGCCGGTGCCGAGGAGCGCGGCCAGATCGATACCAGGCGCGACCTCGCCCTCGATCCGGTAGCGCGGCTCTGCGCCGAGCTTGCCGGTCCCGCGGAGCGCGATCAGGCCACCGGTCGCGCCCACGTGCCCGCGTACGTCGAGCGTGCCGCCGGACAGCCGTACCCGGACCAAGCCGGAGTCCAGCAACCCTGGAGAGGTAGAGCCCGGCACCACGCTCACCGCGGCTCGGAGGTCCACCCGGTCGGGGTCGAACTCGCGACCACTCACGTGGAGAAGAACGCGCGAGCCTCCGGGCCCGAGCAGTCGATCGAGCCAGACCGACGGCTCGCCCCGGCCTCCGGGAGCGACCCGAGCGGCGAGCTCGTACGTGGGGACGGTGTCGAAGGCCCGGAGCCAGCCTTCGGCCACCAACCGCGTCGGCCCGAGCTCGCCCTCCAGCTCGACGTCGGAGCGGCCCGCGGCAAGCTCCGCGTTCGCCACGAGCCGGCGGGTGCGGAACGCCGTGTAGCGAGAGTCGTAGAGCCGAACCTGCGCCCGTCCGTCCAGGCGATCCAGGCTCGGACCACGCACATCCAAGCGGATGTCCCCGCTCAGCCGTTCGCCGCGGCTGGGGCTGAGGGTAACCAGCCTGGGGTCCAATCCTCGAAGGGTGACCTCTCCCCGATACACCATGGGGGAGTTGCCCGGTGAGCTCAGGAACCCTTTCGCTGCGGCACTCCCGCCGTCCGAAGATTCCGCCGTCAGCTGCAGCCTGGCCCCACTTCCCTCGCCGCGGGCATCGAGCCTCAGCGAGACGGTGCCTGATCGGTCGAGGTCTGGTTTCAGGAGGCGGAGATCACGCCACGCGAAGGGACGAGCGGAAAGCCGCAGGTCGAGGGCTTTGAAATCCAGCTGCCGGCCACCGCCGGGGGGCAGGGGAACGGTTCCCCTGGCGGCGATGACGCTCGCCGGGGACCGAAGGGAGAGCGTGTCGAGCTCGAGGTGTCCCCGCTGAAGCGAGCCTCGAGCTTCGAGGGACACCCACTCCGGCGCTCGGCCCTCCGGCAGGACGCGAACCCTGAGCTCAGTCGGCCCGATCCGGATGCCGGGTCCGATGACCAGACCGGTGCCCTCCGCCTCGAGGTTCTCGAGGCGATGACCTCGGTCCCGCTGCGAGCCGGCAAGGCGCACCCGTGCGCTGCCCCGGTGAATCGAAAGCCGCTCGATCGTGATTCCGGGTCCGGCCGAACGCGATGGGCCGGAGTCGGGAGAGCGTCGCGGCAGATCGAAGAGATCCCAGCGCGAGTCGGCCCGCTGGCGCAGCAGGACGCTCAGGCCATCGAGGCGTGCATGCCGAATGACGACGCCGCCACCCAGCAGGCTCGAGAGATCGTATCGCAGGGTGAGGCTGTCGATCCGGCCGGCGACTTCGCCGTCAGGCCAGGTCAAGCGGGCGTCATAGACCCGGATGACCCGGAAGAGGTTGCCACCCACCCGCGCGCTTCGAAGCGTGCTACCGGAATACGGGTTCACCGCGGCCAGCACCCGGTTGACTACCCAGGTCGCCCCGCCGAGGTGGAGGCCGGCGAGCAGAACGCCGCCGACGATTATCCCCGTCGTCAGCAGGCCGAGGAGGACGCGCGTCGCGGTGCGGGCCAAGGGGTTGTCCTTGGGGAAGGGCGTCAGGCCGACCGGAGGACATTACGCCGGACGTGGCCCCGAGGCTACTGTACCTTGGTCTGAGGCCCTCCCCACGGCGCCTTGACCCAACCGATTGCGCGCCGGATATTTGGCCCAACGAGACCTGCATGCGACCGCCGCCTGACAGTGCCGCACTACCCCGGCTCGGCAACGGGCCGAATGTCGGTGTGCTCTCGACCCGATCCTTGCAGAGGTTGTCTCACGCTGGCGCCTACTCCCCGGGAGGCCGCTGGGGAAGGAGTTCCGCATCCGAGTCGTGACCAGAGGCCAACGGGAGACGACTCAGTCGTCCGACAACCGCGACCCGCCCGATTTCGAGCAACCGGTCATCTACGTGCTGGACGACGACGCCCGGGTGAGGCGTGCGCTCGGCCGGCTCCTGCGCTCGGCGGGGCACAGCGTGGAGCTGCTCGCCACCGCGGACGAGCTGCTCCGCGCCATGGCGGGCGACCGGCCGGGCTGTCTGGTCAGCGACCTCCGGCTGCCCGAGATGAACGGGCTCGATCTCTTCGCGATGCTGCGGTTGTCGGGGCACCGCATTCCGATCGTGTTCATCACCGGGTACGGTGACGTGCCGACCAGCGTCAAGGCAATGAAGTTCGGCGCGGTGGACTTCCTGACCAAGCCGGTGGATGAGGACGAGTTGCTCGGTGCGGTTGGGCGGGCGCTGCGCCGGGACGCGAGCGCCCGACGGCTGAGGGCGGAGGTAGAGGCGGCCAACGAGCGCTTCGCCCTGCTCACCCCCCGGGAACGCGAGGTCTTCGCCCTGGTGGTGAAGGGGAACCTGAACAAGCAGATCGCGGGCCGTCTGGGCACTACCGAGCAGACGGTCAAGGTGCATCGCGGCCGGGTGATGCAGAAGATGGGGGCGCCTTCCCTGGCCCAGCTGGTCCTCATGGCCGAGCGTCTCCGCCAACCGCCCGCCGGGAGCGCCGATCCCATTCCCGTGCCGACGGGCGAGGACCAGCCGGGTTGAACTAAGAGACAATGGCGTTCGATCCGGCGGGCGCCAAGCTTCCCTTCCTGACAATCTCAGGCCTGGATATGAGTGCAGGCCCGCTACCCGAGCCCAACAACGTGATGCAAGTTGCCGTCGTGGACGACGATGCCGGCGTACGCGGAGCCCTCGGCCGTCTCCTGCGGGTGAGCGGGTACGGGGTCCAGATCTTCGCCTCGGCGGAGGAATTCCTGGAGTTCGGCCGACCCGCCGAGCTGGATTGCCTGATCGTGGACGTGTACCTCGGCGGGATGAGCGGCAGCGATCTCCACGCCGAGCTCACCGCCTCAGGACGGGTGCCTCCCACCGTCCTGGTGACCGCGCACGACGATGCCGCCATCGCGGCCATGGTCCGACGGTCCGAAGAAATCATCTGCCTTCGGAAGCCGTTCGACGATTCCTCCCTTCTGTTCGCCATCGGCTGCGTGACGGGCCGGCTCGGTGAAGCCGGCGCCGGGTAGGGGTCTGGCGCGCTGGCCCTGCACGAAAGTCCAATAGGTCGGCCCTCCCCATCCCGGTATCCTGGGGCGCATCCAAAGGAGCCCTCCCCATGCCACACATGCGAAGTGCCGTTCTTGCAGTCCTGGCCTGCGGTCTGACCGCCACGACCACGCCGTGCCTGGCCCAGGCCACCCAGGCCAACCTGAAGGACGAGATCGAGCTGACCCGTTCCGAAGTGCAGAGCAGACGGCAGGAAATCGTGAAGGAGCTGATGGAGCTGACGCCACAGGAGAGCGAGGGCTTCTGGCCGGTCTATCGGGACTACCAGCGAGACGCCGCCAAGCTCGGGGACCAGCGGGTCGCACTGATCGAGACCTACTTCGCGAACGCCGACCGGTTGACGGACGAGCAGGCCGACAAGCTGCTGGACGACGCCTTCAAGCTGCGCAAGAGCCAGCTGGATCTGCAGAAGAAGTACGTCGGCAAGTACCGCAAGGTACTGCCACCGGTCAAGGTCGCGCGCCTGTACCAGATCGAGAACGCACTGGATGCGATCATCAGTGCCAACCTGCAGGCAAGCATGCCGATGATCGGAGACAAGTCGCAATGATGGACGGCCCCTAGGCAGGGCGTGGGAGACTTCTTCTCTCAGGCCGCACCGGGCGCGTCCTATTTCGCAGTCTGAAAGGAGCCTCTACCATGCGCAATGCACTCCTCGCTTATGCGATGATAGCCGGGATGTCGGGAGTCGCCTGCGGCAAGTCTTCCAGCGAAACCGGTGCCGCGCCGACGCCGGACACCGCCGGAGCAGACCAGGCCGCCGCCGCCGCCGCTGCGGCACCGGCCGCGACGGGAAGCCTCACGGACATGCTCGGCAGCAAGCTCGGGCTGTCGCCCGACCAGTCCAAGGCCGGCGTGGGAGCCATACTCGCCTACGCCGAAGGCGCGCTGCCCTCGACGGATTTCCAGAAGATCTCGGCCGCGATCCCCGGGGCCGGCGACAACATTCAGGCTGCCAAGGATGCCGGTGGCGTGACCGGCCCGATTACCGATGAGGCCGGGCTCAACGCCGCCTTCGGCAAGCTGGGGATCAGCCCCGAGACGGCGAGCCAGCTG
>DATBJH010000057.1:0-9582 GCA_036556505.1 Gemmatimonadales bacterium | reverse complement strand
TGGACCCCTCGACGATCGGCAGCAGGTCGCGCTGGACGCCCTCGCGGGAGACGTCGGGCCCGGCGGCGTGACCCCGCTCGCCCGCGATCTTGTCGATCTCGTCGATGAAGATGATGCCGTGGTTCTCCACCCGGTCGAGCGCCTCGTTCACCACGTCGTCCATGTCCACCAGCTTCTTGAGCTCCTCGTCCACCAGCACCCGGCGGGCCTCGGGCACCTTCACCGTGCGCCGCTTCTTCCGCCGCGGCAGCATGTCCTGCAGCATCTCGGTGAAGTTGATGTCGGCGCCTTCCATGCCCTGGGGCGGCTGGATGAACTCCATCATGGGGAAGCTCTGCGGCGTCACCTCGATCTCGACCTCCCGGTCGTCGAGGTTCCCGTCGAGCAGCATCTGCCGGAGCTTTTCCCGCGACCGGCCCCGGCGCTCGTCGTCCGCGGCGGCGGCCTGCTCCGGCCTGGCCTGGCCGGAGGAGCCGACGACAAACACGGACGATCCGGCTGACGCGTCCGTCCCGCCGTCCCGCCGTCCCCCCGTCCCCCCGGTGGGGAGCGGTGGTGGTGGGAGAAGGAGGTCGAGCAGCCGCTCGTCGGCCCGCTGCTCGGCCTGGGGGAAGACCTCGTCCTCGCGCTCGGTGCGCACCATGTTGATGGCCGCGTCCACCAGGTCGCGCACCATGGACTCCGCGTCGCGCCCGACGTAGCCCACCTCGGTGAACTTGGAGGCCTCCACCTTGATGAAGGGCGCGCCGGCGAGCCGGGCCAGCCGGCGCGCGACCTCCGTCTTTCCGACGCCGGTGGGGCCGATCATGATGATGTTGTAGGGCGTGATCTCGTCCCGGATGTCGTCGGGCGCCTGGGCCCGGCGCCAGCGGTTCCGGACCGCGATGGCGACGGCCTTCTTGGCGGCGTCCTGCCCGACGATGTAGCGGTCGAGCTCGGAGACGATCTGGCGGGGGGGCATCTCCTCCAACCAAGGAGGAGGTGTCGGCGACTCGGACGCGGGCTCGGTAGTAAGGGCGGTGTCGGTCATGGCCTGAGAACCGCGTGAAAGGTGAAAGGTAAAAAGGTGAAAGGGGGATCGAGCTCCCTTTCACTTCCTACCTTTTGCCGTTCACGCCTTTCCGTTGGGAAGCTCGAGTATGGTGATATGTCTGTTGGTGAAGACACAGATGTCGGCGGCGATCTCCATGGACCGCTGGACGATGTCCCGGGCGCTCTGCCCGGAGACCGGCAGCAGCGCCCGCGCCGCGGCCAGGGCGAAGTTGCCGCCCGAGCCGACGGCCACGATCCCGTCGTCCGGCTCGATCAGCTCGCCAGAGCCGCTCAGCAGGAAGCTGTGCTCCAGGTCGGCGACCACCAGCAGGGCCTCGAGGCGGCGGAGCACCCGGTCGCTGCGCCAGTCCTTGGCCAGCTCGACCGCCGCCCGCGGGAGGTTGCCGGGATAGCGATCGAGCTTCTCCTCGAACTTCTCGTAGAGCGTGAGCGCGTCGGCGACCGAGCCGGCGAATCCGGCCAGCACCTTGCCGCCCTTCAGCGTGCGGACCTTGCTGGACTGCGACTTCACCACGGTGTCGCCGATGCTGACCTGGCCGTCCCCACCGAGGGCGACTCGCCCGTCTTTACGGACGGCGAGGATGGTGGTTCCGTGGAAACTCATGGCAGTACTCGGCGGTCGGGCGGTCGGGCGGTCAGGCGGTCAGGCGATACGGCGGTACGGCGGTAGGTGGTGATGGGCGTGACTCGGCTCCGGGCCCGAAGCGTCCGCCCCGATCCCCCTACCGCCTGACCGCCTGACCGCCTGACCGCCGTCATCTCACGCCCTCGGGTGCGCCTGCTGGTAGACCTTCTTCAATCGCTCCACGCTGGTGTGCGTGTAGACCTGTGTCGTGCTGAGCGAGGCGTGGCCCAGCAGCTCCTGCACCGCCCGGAGATCCGCTCCCGCGTCGAGCATGTGGGTGGCGAAGGTGTGCCGGAGCGAATGGACCCGGAGGTCTTCGCCACCTACGGCGTCGAACATCGCGTGCACCGCCCGCTGCACCGCCCTGGGTGGCATCCGCCGGCCCCGGCGAGTGACGAACACCGCCCGCCGGTCGCCGCCCACCCGCCCGACCAGCTCCTCGCGGAGGTTAAGATAGCGCCTGAGCGCGAGGACGGCGCGCGAGCCGAGGGGGACGATCCGCTCCTTCCGGCCCTTGCCCCGCACCTTCGCCTGGTCCGAGAGGAGGTCCATGTCCTCCAGATTCATCCCGCTCAGCTCGGAGAGCCGGATGCCCGTGGAGTAGAACAGCTCCAGCATGGCGAGATCGCGGGTGGGCGCGAGCTCGTCGCCGGCGGCGCGCCCCTCCGCCCACTCGAACAGCCGCTCGGTGTGCTCCCGGTCGAGATAGGTGGGCAGCCGCTTATCGATCTTGGGGACCTTGGCCGCACGCGCGGCGGCGTTGGCGATGCCGTGATGCAGCTGGAGGTAACGGTAGAACGTGCGCACGGCCGAGAGGGAGCGGGCGGCCGAGCGCTTGGAGAGGCCGCGCCGCTGGAGCTCACCGAGGAAGCCGCGCATGCCGAGCCGGTCAACCGTGCTCCACCTCCAGCGGCCGCCGTAGTGCCGATCGCAGAACTCCGTGAACGCCGAGAGGTCGCGGCCGTAGGCCTTTACCGTGTGAGGAGACTGACCCTTCTCCTTTTCCAGGTGGGTCAGGAACTCCGAGACTTCTCTCCTCGGCTTGGCGCGCATCGCGGGAGCTCAGCGAGGGGCGGACAGGCGGACCGGCGGACAGGCGGAATTACTCCAACGATCACCCGTCCGCCCGACCGCCTGTCCGCCTGTCCGCCTCATTACTGAGCTCACCCGACCCCCGCAAGCCAGTCCGAGAAATCCGCTTGTGCCCGCTCGACGAGCAGCTGCTTCTTGTGATCCTTCGAGATCCGCCCGGTGATCTCCAACGGCTCCAGGAGCCCGAAGTTCGCGTTCATCGGCTGGAAGTGCTTCGGATCGGCGTCCCGCAGGTAGCGGTAGAGCGCCCCGAGCATCGTCGTCGGCGGCGGCACAGTGGCGGGATGTCCGCAGAGCCGCCGGGCGAGGTTGATCCCGGCGAGCAGCCCGGTGCCGAGGGACTCGGTGTACCCCTCAACACCGGTGAGCTGGCCGGCGAAGAAGAGCCGGTCGTCGTCGCGCGCGGCCAGTGCTGGGCCGAGGGTGGCCGGGCTGTTGAGGTACGCGTTCCGGTGGATGCTCCCATAGCGGAGGAACTCGGCGTCCTCGAGCCCCGGCAGCATCCGGAAGACTCGCTGCTGCTCCGCGATCCGGAGGCGGGTCTGGAACCCGACCAGGTTCCACATCTGCCCCGCGCGGTCCTCCCGCCGAAGCTGAACCACCGCGTGCGGCTCCCGCCCCGTGCGCGGATCGGGAAGCCCTACGGGCTTCATCGGGCCGAACCGCAACGTCTCGCGGCCGCGCTTCGCCATCTCCTCCACCGGAAGACAGCCCTCGAAGTAGGGCACCTGGTCGAAGTCGTGACCCTGGTACTGGTCGGCCGCGATCAGTGCGTCGAGGAAACCTTCGTAGCCCTCGCGGTCGAGCGGCACGTTGAGATAATCGTCGCCACCACCCTTGCCGTAGCGGGAGAGCGCATACAGCCGGCCCTGCTCGAGCGAGTCGGCGGCGACCACGGGAGCGATGGCGTCGTAGAACGCGAGCGACGTCGTCCCCAGCCGGGCGGCGATCGCCTGCGCCAGCCGGTCGGAGGTGAGCGGGCCGGTCGCGACGACTGCCGGCGACGACAGCTCGGTCACCTCACCGCGCACCACGGTGATGTCGGGGTGCGAGGTCACCCGCTCGTGCGCGGTGCGGGAGAAGATCTCCCGGTCCACCGCGAGCGCGGTGCCACCGGGCACGCGCGCCTCGTCCGCGCAGGGCAGCAGCAGACTCCCCAGCGCGCGCAGCTCGGCCTTCAGGAGGCCGTGGGCGTTGGTGAGGTCCACCGACTTGAAGGTGTTGCTGCAGACCAGCTCGGCGAGACGATCGGTGCGGTGCGCGGGGGTGGGGACGACGGGCCGCATCTCGTGCAGGGTCACCCGGACGCCACGCTCCGCCAGCGCCCAGGCCGCCTCCGAGCCGGCGAGCCCGCCGCCGACTACGGTGGCGCGCGCGGTAGCGGTCACGCCAGCGCCACCTCCTCGGGCTCGGCGAGGACGATCTTGTGCTTGCAGCGGAGGCAGGTGCGGGTCTCACCCTCGGCCTTGCTCACCTTCTTCTCCATGCCGACCCAACCGCACTCGGGGCAGGTCTCCACCACCGGACGGTTCCAGGTGGAGAAGTCGCAGGCCGGATAGCGGACGCAGCCCCAGAACGACTTGCCGCGCTTGGTCCGCCGCTCGGCGAGGTCGCCCTCGAGACACTTGGGACACTTCACGCCGATCGGGATCGCGCGGGTGCCCTTGCAGGCCGGGTAGGTGGTGCAGGCGAGGAACTCGCCGAAGCGGCCGGTCTTGATCACCATGGGCGAGCCGCAGAGATGGCACTTCTCGTCCGTGGGCCGGTCGGGGGCGCGCTGCTTCTTGAGGGACTTCACGTAGTCGCAGGTGTCCTTGTACTTGGTACACGCGAGGTAGGGCCCGAAGCGCCCGGTCTTGAGCTCGATGGGCGAACCGCACTTGGGGCAGCGCTCCTTGGCCAGCTCCGCGGGGTCGAGGCCGTGGGCGTCCGCCACCAGGGCGGTCATATCCACCGAGTCCAGGGCCTTGGTGAACGGCCCGTAGAAGTCCTCCAGCACCTCCTGCCAGCCCAGCTCGCCCTCCTCGACCCGGTCGAGCTCGTTCTCCATGCCGGAGGTGAACTCGACGTTGAAGATCTCGGGGAACTTGGCCACCATGATCTTCTCCACCAGCTCGCCCAACTCGGTGGGGAAGAAGCGCCGCTGCTCCACCCGGACGTACTCCCGGGCCGAGAGGGTCGAGATGATGGCACTGTAGGTGGAGGGCCGGCCGATGCCGAGCCGCTCCAGCTCCTTCACCAGGCTGGCCTCGGAGTAGCGCGGCGGCGGCTCGGTGAAGTGCTGCGAAGGCGTGATCTCCTTCACCTCCACCCGGTCGCCCTGGACCAGCGGCGGGATGGGCGAAAGGTCCTCCACCTGGCGGCCCTCTTCCTTCTCCCGCCCCTCGGTGTACAGCACGTGGTAGCCGTCGAACACCATGACCGAGCCGGTGGCGCGGAACAGGTAGCGGCCGAGATCGAACTCGACCACCGTCATGTCGTAAACGGCCGGGTTCATCTGGGAGGCGACGAAGCGCTGCCAGATGAGCTGATAGAGCCGGAACTGGTCGGGCGAGAGGTACGACTGCACCTGGTCGGGATGCCGGCGGACGTCGGTGGGCCGGATCGCCTCGTGGGCGCCCTGCACCCGGGCGTTCTTCCGATCGCTGTACGTGTTCGCCTGGGCGGGGAGGTACGCCTTGCCGTAGCGCTCGCCGATGAGGTCGCGCGCGGCGGCGATTGCGGTGTCCGCCACCCGGACCGAGTCGGTCCGCATGTAGGTCACCAGGCCGACCGGCCCTTCCTCGCCCACATCGATGCCCTCGTAGAGATCCTGGGCCGCCCGCATGGTCCGCCGCGACGAGAAGCCGAGCTTCTTGGCGGCTTCCTGCTGGATCGTGCTGGTGGTGAACGGCGCGGCCGGGCGCTTGTTCCGTCGGCGCTGCTCCACCTTGGTGACGACGAACGGGAGGGTGCGGACCGCGTCCACCACGGCGCGGGCATCGGCCTCGCTGTGGAGCTGCGGCTTGTGGCCGTCCACCTTGGCCAGCGAGGCCTCGAAGGTCTGCCCCTTGCCCTCGCAGAGGGCCTCGATGGTCCAGTACTCCTGCGGCTTGAAGGCGCGGATCTCGCGCTCGCGCTCCACGAGCAGGCGGAGGGCGACGGTCTGCACCCGGCCGGCGGAGAGACCGGTCTTGATGGTGCGCCAGAGGATCGGGCTGGCCTTGTAACCCACCAACCGGTCGAGGATCCGGCGAGCCTGCTGGGCGTCCACCTTGCGCTCGTCGATCTTCCCGGGATCCCGCATCGCGGCGAGCACGGCGTCGCGGGTGATCTCCTCGAACAGGACCCGATGCACCGGGACCTGGGAATTGATCTGGTCGGCGACGTGCCAGGCGATGGCCTCGCCCTCCCGATCGGGGTCGGTCGCGAGGTAGATGGTGCCGGCGGCCTTGGCGGCCTTCTTCAGCTCCGAGAGGGTCTTCGTCTTTCCTTTAATGGTGACGTATTTGGGCTCGAACCCCCGCTCCACGTCCACGCCCAGCTCCCGGGTGGGAAGGTCGCGGAGGTGGCCGATGGTGGCCTTCACGTCGTAGCCGGAGCCCAGGTATTTCCCGATGGTCTTCGCCTTGGTGGGCGACTCGACGATGACGAGCGCACCCCTGCCCCGGACCGCCGCCGCGCCATCGCGGGCGGCCTTGGCCGCCTTCGCCCGGGGCGGGGACTTGGCCTTGGGCGCGCGGTCGGTGGGCGCGACCAGCGCCTTCTCGCCGCGGGCCTTGGCGGGCTTCGAGGCAGCCCCCTCGCTGTGCCTCGGGGCAGGCTTCTTTACGGCTCGCTTACGTCGTGTCGCCATGTCTGGAGTGTAATCTCCGGTGTCACCAAGTGGTCAATTCGGGAACAGCAAAAAAGGGGCGGGAGCGGGCGGGCGCAAGGCGATACCTGGTAAGTCGTTGCAATGCTGGCGTTTACCACCCTCCGTGCCTACGGGCCACGTCCAACACACCCGCCACCACGTGCGCGGCATCCTTCTCCGCCGCCACCTCAAAATCAGCGAGCTTGTAAAACGGTTCCCGGAGCTCGAGCAGCTTCCGCATCCGCTCCAGCGGGTCCGTGCCCGCGAGCATCGGCCGAGCCTCGCCCTGGTCGGCCCGGTTGGCGGCGGTCTTGGGCTGGCAGCGGAGATAGATGCGGAGGCAGTGGGACTGCGCGGCCCAGTGCATGTGCCCCTGCTGGGCCGCCCATCCTCCGCCCGGGACGATCACGGCCGGCTCCTCGGCCGCCACGGCCGACTGCACGGCCTTGTGTTCCATCTCGCGGAAGCGGGGCTCTCCCACCATGCCGAAGATCTGGGCCACCGGCATGCCCATCTCCCGCACCAGGAGCTGGTCGATGTCGAACAGGGGCGCGGCCAGGGCCTCGGCGACCTGGCGCCCGATGGCGCTCTTGCCGCAGCCGGGAAGGCCGACCAGCACCAGGTGGCGGGGCATCAGGCGTCCCTCCTCTCGGCGCGGGCCATGCTCCAGCGGGAGCCCACCGACGCCAGGTACGCCTGGTGATTGCGCCGCATCTCTCCCAGGGAATCCCCGCCGAACTTCTCCAGCATCGCGTCCGCCAGCGCGATGGCGACCATCGCCTCGGCGATCACGCCGAGCGCCGGCACCGCCGTGACGTCCGACCGCTCGCTCTGGGCGTTGGCGGGCTCGCCGGAAGCGAGGTCCACGGTCGGCAAGGGGGACATCAGGGTGGAGATCGGCTTCATCGCCACGCGAACCACGACGGGCTCGCCGGTGGTGATCCCGCCCTCGAGGCCACCGGCATTGTTGCTCTGCCGGCGGAAGCCGCCGCGGCGGTCTCCCGGGGTCGGGGGAAGCGGCTGCTGCGCATGGATGGCGTCGTGCACCTGGGAACCGGGCCGGCGCGCGGCCTCCACGCCCAGGCCGATCTCCACGGCCTTCACGGCGGGGATCGACATCAGGAGGCCAGCGAGCCGCCCGTCGAGCTTGCGGTCCCAGCTCACGTGACTGCCGAGCCCGACCACGGCGCCGCGAGCCACCACTTCCACTTCACCGCCCAACGTGTCACCCGCTTTCTTCGCCTCGTCGATGCGGCGCACGATCTCCGGCTCGACCGAGCGGTCGAGCACCCGCACCTCGGAGCGATCCGCGGTGTCGTTGAGCGGCACCGGCAACTCCGCCGACCGCGGTACCATCACCCCACCCAGGCTGACCACGTGACTTCCCACCTCCACGCCGAACTCGTCGAGTAATCGTTTCGCCAGCGCGCCCGCGGCGACGCGCGCCGCGGTCTCCCGCGCGCTCGCGCGCTCCAGGATGTCTCGCGCGTCGAGCCGGTCGTACTTGAGCACCCCGGCCAGGTCGGCGTGGCCGGGGCGGGGCCGGGACACCCGCCGGCGGCGCAGCTCCCCCGGCTCGAGGGCCCCGTGCGCCATGACGTCCTGCCAGTTGTCCCAGTCGCGGTTGGCGATCAGCATCGCGACCGGCGACCCGAGGGTCTCTCCGGCGCGGACTCCGGCGAGCCACTCGATGCAGTCGCGCTCGATCTTCATCCGCGCGCCGCGGCCATAGCCCTGCATCCGGCGGGCGAGATCGCGGTCCACCACCTCCGCGGAGACCGGCAGCCCCGCGGGCAGCCCCTCCACCACGGCCACGAAGGCCTTGCCGTGGGATTCGCCGGCGGTGGTGAAGCGCAGGTGCATGCTTGCCCTCGGCGGTACGGCGGTACGGCGGCAGCGATCGCCGGGTGAAAATGGCTGAACGGCGGAAGGATAACCATTCCGCCGTTCTGCCGTACTACCTTACCGTCTTACCGCCCTACCGACTTACTCCTGCGTCACCCCGTCGTCGGTGATCCGGGGCGTCACCAGGATGATCAGGTCACGCCGGCTCTCCCGCTCCTCGCTGAAGCTGAAGAGCTTGCCCACGATCGGCAGCCCCGACAGCAGGGGGATGCCGGTCCGGTTCTTCTCGACCTCGGTGACCGTGAGGCCGCCGATGACCGCGGTCTCGCCGTCGTCCACCAGCAGCTGGTTGTCGGCCTTCTGCTTGGCGAACACGAAGCCCAGGTCGGCCTCGGGCAGCAGCTGAATCGCGGAGCGCTCGGTATGCAGGTTCATCAGGATCCGGCGGTCGTTGGTCACGTGCGGCGTGACGGTGAGCCGGATACCGGTCTCCTTGAACTGTACATTGGCGCGGGCGGCGCTGGAGGCGCCGGAGGAGGCGTCGATGACTCGCACCGGCGTCTCCTGACCCACGAGGATGTCCGCCTGCCGGTTGTCCAGCGTGGTGATGACCGGCTCGGCCTGAATGTCGGCCAGCTGCGAGGTCTGCAGCGCGCTGAGGAACGTGGTCAGGCTGAAGCCGCCGATACTGGTGGAGTACACCAGGTCGAGGGCCGATCCGGTGATGCTGGCGTCCGCGTTACCGATGGCGGACACGCTGTTACCACCCAGGTTGATCACGTTGACGTTCCGGTCGAACGGCAGACCGGTGCTCGGGTTGGTGCGCTGCACCAGCTTGTTGAAGAACTGGTTATTGTCACCCAGGTCGTACTTGAGGCCCAGCTCCTCGATGTCGGTCCGGTCCACGAAGATGATCTTGGCCTGGATCGACAGCTGCGGGGTCCGGATGTCGAGCCCGCGGACGAACTCGGTGACGTTCTGCACCCGGGTACGGGTGTCGGTGATGATGAGCGAGTTGGAGCCGGTGTCGGCCACCACGCGGCCGCGGCCCTTGGTCAGGATGCTCTCGACCGTCTTCTCCAGCGAGCCGGCGTGGGCGTAGTTGATCCGCACGACGCTGGTCTCCAGCGGC
>DATBJH010000056.1:0-4443 GCA_036556505.1 Gemmatimonadales bacterium | reverse complement strand
CCGGAGATGAACTTCCGGACGGAGTCCTTCGATTTGCCGCAGAAGGAGCAGCGGAGGTGCTTGTCGTTGGACATGGAACCCACTTCGCCTGGTGATGGAGGGGTGCCGGAAAGGTGTTCCCGGCCCCCGGGGGCGTCAAGTGTCCTTCTTCCCGTCCTTTCCGTCGCCGTGCGGCACCAGCTCCTTGCGCGGCGTAAACACCGCGTCGATAAGGCCGTAGGCCTTGGCCTCCTCGGCGCTCATGAACCGGTCGCGGTCCATGTCGCGCTCGATGGTCTCGATCGGCTGCCCGGTGTGCAGCGCGTAGAGGGCGTTCATCTTGGAGCGCAGGTAGAGGATCTCCCGCGCCTGGATCTCGATGTCCGCCGCGGTGCCCTGAGCGCCGCCGGAGGGCTGATGGATCATGATCCGCGAATGGGGCAGCGCGCTCCGCTTCCCCTTGGTGCCCGCGGCCAGCAGGAACGAGCCCATGGAGGCGGCCATGCCCATGCAGATCGTGTTCACCGGCGCCCTCAGATGCTGCATCGTGTCGTAGATCGCCATCCCCGCGGACACCACGCCGCCCGGCGAGTTGATGTAGAGGTAGATGTCCTTGTCCGGATTATCGGCCTCGAGGAACAGCAGTTGGGCGATGATGATGTTGGAGACGTCGTCGTTGATCGGGGCGCCCAGGAACACGATCCGGTCCATGAGCAGCCGCGAGAAGATATCGTACGTCCGCTCGCCCCGGCTGGAGCGCTCGATGATGTACGGAGGATAGAGCGTAGCCATCGTCAGGTCGTCGCCTCTTCGACAGTGGATTGCCCGAGCAGGTACTGGTACGCCTTCTCCTCGGTGAGCCCGCGCTCCAGCTCCGCCAGTCGATTGGACTTCTGGAGCGAGGCATAGAGCTCGCCCGCCGAGACGCCGCGCGCCTCGGCCATCGCCTGCACCCGGGCGTCGATCTCGGACTCGGTGGCGCGGAGCCCCTGCTGCTCCACGATCGCGTCCAGCACCAGATCCCGCTTCACCTGCGACTCGGCGAGCTCGTGGAACTGCCCCTCGAAGGCGGGGAGCTGCTCCCGCGGAACGCGATAGATCTCGGCGTAGCCGTGCATGAGCCGGTGCACCAGCGACTCGGGAGCCGTGATGTTGTTGGCCTCGACCACCTGGGCCAGCAGCGCCTGGCGCACCTGGGCGTCGGCGTCGCGCTCGGCTTCGCGCTCCAGGTCGCGGCGGACGGCCGCGCGGAGCGCGTCGAGGTTCTCGAAGTCGCCCATCTCGCCGGCGAAGGCATCGTCGAGCGGGGGCAGCTCCTGCCGCTTCACCTCGTGGAGCGCGATGCGCACCCGACGGCTCTGGCCCCGGCGGTTCTCGTCCGGGTGATCCTCGGGGAAGCGCACCTCGGACTCGCGGGTCTCGCCGGGGAGCATCTCCATGATGCGCTCCTCGACCTCCGGGATGGCCTGGTTCTGGCCCAGCACCAGGTCGTAGGGCTGCGCGGCCCCCGCGGTGCCGTGTTCGATCGGCGCCACCTCGACCCGCACCATGTGGCCCGGGGCCGGTTTCTCCCCGCTGAGCGGAATCCAGGCGGCCTTGGCCTCCTGGAACGAAGCGAGCCGTTCGGTTACGGCGGCGTCGGCCACCGGGGCGAGACGCCGCTGCACCTTGAACCCCCCGGTGCGCTCCAGCTTGATCTCGGGCCGGACCTCGACCAGCAGGTCGAACTCGACGGGGCTGCCTTCCTCGAACTTGAGGTTGCGGACCGAAGGGTCGGCGATCGGCTTGAGCGACTCGGAGGTCTTGGCGGTCTCCCAGCTCTCCCGGAGCAGCTCCTCGAGCATCGTCTGCCGGATGGCGTCGTTGAACCGCTTGCGGACGACGGCCTCGGGCGCCTTGCCGGGCCGGAAGCCGGGCAGCCGGGCGCGCTTGGCGTAGTACTTCACGGCCTTCGCTTCGGCCTCGCGCACCCGGTCCACCGGGACGGTCACCCGGAGTGACTTGGAGGCGGAATCCTCGGCGGTTTTCTCGATGGTGATCTGGGTCATTTGCCGGGAATCTAGCCGGGGCTCCGCGGGGGTACAAATCACGCGGCCCCTCACGGCGGCGAACGGGGAGACGCTAGTATGAAGCGTCTCCCCTATCCCGTCCCCTGGAGGTCCCATGTCCCAGATCGTCCACCTCTTCGTCTTCGACAGCCTGGCGGACTGGGAGCCCGGCTTCGTCGTGGCCGGCCTCAACAATCCCGACGGGCAGAAGGTCCCCGGACGTTTCCAGGTTCGCACGGTCGCCCTCACTCGCGGGCCAATCACCACGATCGGCGGCGTCCGAATCCAGCCGGATGCATCCCTGGATCAGCTCAAACCGGAAGCGAGCGCCATGCTCATCCTCCCGGGCGGCGACACCTGGGACCAGGGAGGAAATCGTGAAGCCGTGGAGAAGGCCAAGACATTTCTCGCGGCCGGTACACCGGTGGCGGCGATCTGCGGCGCGACCGCCGGGCTGGCGCGGGGCGGAGTGCTCGACACCCGAATGCACACCAGCAATGCGCCCGAATACCTCGCCGCGACGAGGTATCGCGGGGCTCACCTGTATCGGGAGGCGGACGTGGTGACCGACGGGAACGTCACCACGGCGAGCGCCATGAAGTCTCTGGAGTTCGCCCGGGAGATCTTCGCTCGGCTGGACGTCTACCAGGAGAAGGTGCTCGAGGCCTGGTACGGACTGTTCAAGACCGGAGATTCCAAGTACTACGCCGCGCTCGCGGGTTGAACGGTTCCGACGCGATGAGCGCTGCCAGGCTGCTCTGCTTCGCCCTGGTCGCCATGACATCGGCCGCGGGGCGGGAAGGACCGCTGTCCGCATCGCCCCGCCGGTTCTTCGTGCGGCTGGAGGCGGCGGAGTCACTCCAGGTGACGACGGCCGGCGAGGGCGAGCCCGTCGTCCTGATCCCAGGTCTGTTCGGGTCGGCCTACGCTTTCCGGCACCTGCTGGAACAGCTCCCCGCCGCCGGCTATCAGGCCATCGTGATCGAACCGCTCGGAATCGGGACGTCGGCCCGCCCCGAGAAGGGCGACTATTCCCTCACCCGGCAGACGGACCGGATCGCCGCGGTGCTGCACGAGCTGCACATCGCCCCTGCCACGGTCGTGGCGCATTCCACCGGCTCCTCCATGGCGTTCAGGCTCGCGTACCGTCAACCCACTCTGGTGTCCGGCATCGTGTCGCTCGACGGCGGGCCGGCGGAGCGGGCGACGAGCCGAGGGTTCCGGCGGGCGATGCAGTACGTGCCGTGGATCAAGTGGATGGGCGGTGTGAAGCGGGTGCGGGCCAAGATCAAGGAGAGCCTCATCGAGACTTCCGGCGACACCACCTGGGTCACGGAGGAGGTGGTGGACGGCTACACGGCGGGTGCCCGCCAGGATCTCGACGGCACGCTGAAGGCCTACCTGCGCATGGCGGAGTCGAAGGAGGCGGAGCGCCTGGTGCCGAACCTGGGAGCCGTGCGCTGCCCGGTTCGCCTGGTGATCGGTACCGCACCGCACGACGGCGGCATTCCCGAGCGCCAGCTCGAGGCGCTGCAGCAGGGGCTGCCCGACTTTGCGGTGGACAGCGTCCCGGGGGCCGGACTTCACGTGTACGAGGAGCGTCCCGATGCGATCATCGAGGCGGTCCGGCGGCTCCGCACGGCGGCCTCGGCGCCCTAGGGCTGGCTCAGGCGGCGCTGGAGACGGTGAAGCAGCAGCGCGGCCTGGGCTCGCGCTGGCAGCAGAGCGTCACCGGCGTGCCGATGACTTCGGCCAGCAGACCCTGCACGGCGCGACAAGCCTCCGGCCGCCGGGCTACGGTCGCCGAGAGCGGGCACCCGCTGCCTCGGATCCGGATTCCTTCGGCCCCGCGCTCGATCGTGATGTCGCCGCCGAGCTCGTTGAGCAGCGCCGCAGCCTCTCGCACCCGGTCCTCCAGGGCAGCCGAGCGGGCCGGCAGCGCCGCGGCGAGACGGCTGCCCGCCTTTCGCATCAGGGCCTCCGCGTCGGAGGCCGGAAGCCTGGTGCTCAGCTCCTCCAGCAGCGCGGTCAGCACCGGGGCGTACGCCCGTGAGAGACGGGTCTCGGCGTCGCCGGTGAGGTCGTAGACGGACGCGGGCTTGCCGGCGCCCGGGCCCCGGCGCACACCCGTCTGTCGAATCAGCCCGTCCCGCTCCAGGGCCGTCAGGTGGGCTCGGATGGCGTTGTCCGTGAGGTCGAGGGCCTGGGCCAGCTCCTCGACCGTGGCAGGTCCCCGCCGGAGGCGGGCAAGAACCCGCCCGCGAGTGGTCTCGATAGATGGCGCAGGAGTTGGAGAAGAAGCTCTCGAGCGCTTCGTGACGGAATCGTGACCGAGGCGGGGCTAGGGCGAGACCGGTGGCGCGAGGGTCTCGCTCAGGCGCGCCAGGACCTGCTGCCGTTCCTGCTCGCAGACCTG
>DATBJH010000055.1:0-5049 GCA_036556505.1 Gemmatimonadales bacterium | reverse complement strand
CAGGTTGTACCCGGTAGGAAGCAAAAGGGGCCCTCACAGCGCCGGGCCCCTTCTTCGTTCCGCCTTACCGCCTGACCGCCTGACCGCCTGTCCGCCTGACCGCCTGTCCGCCCCTATCCCTCCTTCTTCTCCTCCTCCTCCACAACCTGAAACTCCTGCGCCCTATGGTCCGACCGGCCCTGGGCGTCCTCCACCTGCACTTCGAGGGTGTAGTTGCCCGGCTTGAGCTTGTCGAGCTTCAGGGTTCGGCTGGTGTTGGTGACGGGGAAGGAAGCCCTCTCGTCGAACTTGAGGCTGATCTGGGCGCCGCCGCCGCCGAAGACCTTGCGGAAGATGCCGCCGCTGCCGCCCTGCTTGCGGACGGCGATCTTCACCGTGTACTGGGTGCCGGCGCTCAGGCCCTCGACCTCGTAGTACAGCTCCATCTCCTCCTTCCGCTTGTAGGTGCGGAGGGGATTGAAGACAACCGTGTCCTGCGGGGTGCGGCGCCAGAAGAGGTTGGTGTTGCGGCTCCCGAGGACCAGGTCGCTCAGCGAGAGGGAGGCCGAGGTCGGCTGGCCCACGCGCACGGTGTCGGTCGGGAGGAGGATGCCCGACTCTTCGCCCTGCTGGATCGCCAGCCGGTAATGCAGAAGGCCGGAATGCGCCGGGACCGCCACCCGCCCGACCAGGTGCTCGCCGTTGGGCACGGGGGCCGGGGCAACGAAGTGCCGGGTGGTGTCGATCGTGGCCGCGACCTTCCCCAGCCGGTCGGTCGCCACGAAGCGGACCCGCACTGAATAGAGATAGCCGCGGGTGACCAGGACGGGCTCGAGCGTCGAGCCCGACACCGCGTAGGCGATCTGGAGCTGAGGGCCGGTCGAGTCGCGGCCCACGGCGAGCACCTCGGTCTTCACCTTCAGCTCGTCCGGAAACCGCAGCTCGTAGCTGTCGGTGGTGGTCCCCTCGGCGATACTCTCCTGCCCTACCTGCCGCTCCTCGTCCTGGTAGCGGCCGCTGCTGATCCGCCCCGCCGCCTGGAGTCGCCCGTAGATGGGCGAGAGCTGCTCGCGCGAGAGCAGGAGCTGCTGCGCCATGGGATCCACGTCGGCCCCGCCCAGCCCGTCACCCTTGAGCGCCAGCGCGTTGCTGAAGCCGAGGACGTCGAAGAGGCTCTCGACCAGCTTGTAGTCCTGCACGTCCTCGCGGGCCATGAAGTGGAAGATCATGTCGCCGTCGGGACGGCTGTAGCGCCACGACTCGTTGGGCTCCAGCCCCGGCGCCGCGTAGCTGGCCCGGCTGCTCGGCTCGCCGTGGCGGATATAGATGATGCCCCGGTCGTCGAAGTCGCGGCTGTTGGAGCGATAGCGCTCGACGATGTCGTAGTGGCGGTTGAGGGAGGTGAGCTGGAAGTTCTTGCGGGCGTAGAAGAGGCGGCGGTAGTGCTCACGCAGCCGTTCGCCGTCGGCCCGGAGCTCGATCTTGTCGCGCTCGCCCCAGAAGTTCCGGAGGTAGGCCGCGCGGTGTGTTCCCGAGGTTCGGTCGAGCTCGGAGAGGACGCTGTCGGTCGCGAAGGTCGCGAGATCGTAGCGGATGCCAGCCACCGTCGCTGAGTCGTCCGACGCCGCGGCCTCGAAGTAGGGCTCGACCCCGTCGAACCGGCCCAGCAGGAACAGCGTCCGCGCCACCTCGAGCTGGGCGAGACTCCGGTTGTCGCCCTTCTCCAGATAGCCCTGGAAGGCGACCAGCGCGGAGTCGCCGTCGCCCACCTCCCGCTCGACCCGTCCCCGGGCCAGCATGACCTCGGGGTGGGAGGCCGCCTCGGTGGACGACGCGCGCCGGAGCGCGTCGAGCGCCACGCCCAGCTTGATGTTCACCCGTTGCCTGAGGGCGGTGTTGGCGAGGTCCACCAGACCCTTGTCGAAGCTTGGGTCGACCTCCGCCGACCGGGCGAAGGACATCGCCGAGCGGGTGAGGGCGTCCTTCCCCAGCATGGTCTTGATCCCGGTGACGAAGGAGATCTGGGAGTCCCCGACGCCGTACTCGGCGAAGCCCATCCCGTAGTGACCGTAGGGCCACTGGGGCTGGAGGTCTATCGCCCACTGGAACTCCGAGGCCGCGTCCTCATAGTGCGACTGTCCCCCCAGCTCGCCCAGCCGAAGCGAGAGGAAGCCCAGCCGGAGGTGGCTCATCGGGTTGTTGCGGTCCGCCTTGGCTCGCTCGATCAACCGCTTCTCCAGCGCCAGCAGCCCCACCGAGTCCACCGTCGCCGCCAGCGAGTCCCGGAACGCGTCCAGCTCCGCCCGCTGGGCCGGTTCCTGCGCCCGCGCCGGCAGGGCCGCCACCAGGACCAGGCCGAGCGCCACCACGAGCCGGGCCGGGCGGAGGAGGGTCCACTTGGTCGGCGAAGGCAGGGAGGCAGGCGGTCGGTTGGAGGCTGGCACGGGCATTATTCGCGGGCTCTGGCGGGGGCTTGGATCTGCAGCATCCTCATTCGACTCACCCTGAGGCACGGCGGCTGGTTGGGGTTCGCTACAGGAGACGCCCCGGGCAGCCACCGGACCACACGGGGAAGGCTACGACTCCGCCTCCCGTTCCCGCAAGAACCTGCGGATCCCCTCCACCACCGCCTCGGCATAGAGGCGCTGGCCCTGGGGGGAGCGGAGCGCCGCCTCCTGCTCGGGGACGCTCATGAAGAGGCCCTCGGTGAGGATCGAGGGCATCCAGGTAGTTCGGACCAGCGCGAGATCCCCCCGCCCTATCCCCAGGTCACGCACGCCCAGCCGGCGGACCAGCTCGGCCTGGACCGCACGGGCGAGCGGCACGCTGCGGGGTTGGTTGTAGTAGACGCTGGCGCCGTTGTTGGTGAAGGGATTCACCCCGTCGGGCAGGGCGTTGTTGTGGATGGAGACGAGCAGGTCCGCGCCGGCGCGCTCCGCCGCGTCCACCCGGGGCCAGAGGTCGATCGGGACGTCCTCGGTCCGGGTGATGAACACCTTCGCCCCCGCCTGCTCCAGCAGCCGCTTCACCTGCAGACCGATGGCGAGGTTCGCCTCCGCCTCGCGCAGGCCGGTGGGACCGGTAGAGCCGGCGGGCGGATGGCCCGGGTCGACGGCGATGAGCCAGCCCTCGAGCGAGCCTCCCCCCCGCTTGTGCGGCGGGCGGCGAACGTCGAGCAGCAGGTCGCCGCGCTCCCAGCTCGCGTGGTAGCCCCAGAGGGGCTCGGAGAGCTCTACCGAGAGGGTCACCTCCTCTCCACGATCCTGTGCCCAGGACACGCGGCGCACCAGCGAGTCGGTCGAGCCGTACTGGATCCAGTTCACGTCGCCGCGCGCGCCGTAGAGCCGGAGGGTGAGGCCGCGCTCGCGCTCGGTGACCTGAAAAGGGACTCGTGAGCTGAGCGGGATGCGGAGCCGCACCCGGTCGGCATAGGGCGTGAGCCGCGTCGAGCCGACCACCGCCGGCGCGGCCGTCGCCCCGGGCAGGATGCGCGCCTCCGCCGCGGAGATCCAGGCCTCCGACTCCGGGGCGAGCTGCACCCTGAGGAACTCGTTCATCCGTCCGGTCACCGTCGCGCGAGTGCCGTCGGGGAAGAACCAGTTGTAGGTACCGCCGGGCACGGCTCGTCCCGTTGTGATCCGGTCGGTGCCCGAGCTGTCCTCCGTTTCTATCACCAGCGGGATGGTGTCGAGCAGCGCGACCTGGAGCGGCCAGCGGGCCCGCACCGTGTCCGTTCCCTGGATCGCTTCGACGACCGGCCAGTCCGCGAGAGGTGGCAGGAGGCCCGCGGCCACCGGCACGGCCAGGGGGTCGGGCACCGCCGGACCGGGGCTCGGCCCCAGGGCGCGGCCGCGGATCACGCCGATATAACGGTCGCGGCGTAAGGTCGTCGTGAGGTTGGCGGTGTCGCGGTCGAAGGCGCGGACGGCCTCCGGGATTTCCTCGAGGCGGGACTGCGGGACCAGCGGCACCACGGTGCTGTCGGGGAGGACCATCCGCAGGGTGGCTCCCTCGCTCGCGCGCGCGGCCAGGGTGAGATATTCGTCGGCGGGCCACCAGACACGGCCGCGGGGCGAGAGCGAGGCCGAATCGAGCCAGAGGCCGGGAGGACGCGGCGGCATCCAGCCGCCGCGCCGGAGGTCGTAATCCAGCTCGGCCGACTGCTCATCCGCGCGCGCGACGAAGTGGAACCGCATGAGGCTGTCGGGCGGCAGCGGGATCCAGGCGAGCCAGGCGCCGTTGGGCCAGACTTTCACGGGGTGGGAGTTGATGGTGAGGGTGGCGCCGCCGGTTCCGACCGAGCCGAGCAGGAAGCTCGAATCCCTGGCGGTCACCACCGCGTCGGGCGGCGGATACACGACCCGTATTTGGAGCGGACCCCGGACTCGTGGCACCGCGGGCAGGGCTCCGGCTACGGCCGCCGTGTCCCGGCCGGGAACGGCGGGACGCATGTCCAAAGTTGGGGGGGTCGGTGCGGGAGAGCTCGAGCGGGCGCACGCGGCCGTTCCGGTCAGCAGCAGGAGCGCAGCGCAACGCCAGGCTGAAACCATGGCTGCAAGGTATCTAGTGACTATCACTTACGCCACGCGGAAGTTGACGCTCCCGGCGCCTCTTCCTAGATTCGGGACACTCCGCCACCAAATGGAACTCTGGAGGGCCTCGCCCGAGTGACCAGCGCCCCGGTCCGCGTGTCCGTGTTCGGCAAGACCGACCTGGGACTCACCCGGGATCACAACGAGGACACCTTCCTCGTCGCCGATCTCAGCGCCGGCAACGCCAGCCTGCATCCCGAGGTGCGCGACCACGAGGTGGGGCCGCGCGGCTCGCTCTTCATGGTGGCCGACGGCATGGGCGGCGCCGCCGCCGGTGAGGTCGCGAGCGCGATGGCCGCCGAAGTGATCTACGGACATCTCTCCACCACCTGGGCCCGGGACGAGGACGTCAGCGGGGCGCGGTTCGCCTTCCGCATGAAGGAAGCGGTGGAGCTGGCCAACCAGCGGATCTACCTCTATGCCCGCGAGCACCCCGACGTGCGGGGCATGGGCACGACGGTGACCGCCGCCGGCGTGT
>DATBJH010000054.1:0-49622 GCA_036556505.1 Gemmatimonadales bacterium | reverse complement strand
TGGCCCCGGAGCACGGGGGTCCAGTCCGGCTCCTGGTGCCGCACCTCTACTTCTGGAAGAGTGCCAAGTGGGTGAAAGGGTTCGAGATCCTGGAGGAGGACTACCCCGGTTTCTGGGAGCAGAACGGCTATCACATGCGGGGGGACCCCTGGGCGGAGGAGCGGTTCGGGCGGCCCGATCCCGTGAGGATGAGGCGCGGTCCGAGATAATTCCGGCCGCGCTTGCCTTTCCCACCCCACCCGGTTTTTCTGTCTATCATGGCTGAATCACCTCGCCGCCCGGCTCCCCAGGCGCAGGCCGAAGAGCGAATCCGGGAGATCCTCCGCGCGGCCGACAGCTGGGCCAGGGAAGCGCCGAAGGCGCTGATGCCGGCGATCCGGGCGGTCTGTATCAGGCTGGCAGAGATGGTCGCGGACCAGCGCCACTACCTGGCCCCGTTGCCCGAGCCGCAGGAGAGTGAGCGCCGGGCGGTGCTGACGATGGTGGCGGACAAGCTGCGGTCGCGGGAAGTCACCGCAGGGGTCGAAGAGCACCTCAAGGGCCTCGAGGAGCTGGAGCTCCGCTCCACCGGCTCCTGGGCCACCGTCGCCTCGGCCCAGAACGAGTGGATCACCACCGCGATCCGCTATCTCGAGAGCTGCGCCGCCAAGCTGCCGCAGGGGGAGCGCCCGGACTCCTACTGGGCCGACGACGTCGTCGCCGGCATCATCGCCTCCGCCCGCGCGCTGATCGGCGTGGACGAGCTGCACGCGCGGACCGAGGCCCGTTACTCCGGCCCCATGAAGCGGGTGGCGCCGGACGACGAAGAGCTCTAGACCGTCTCCACGGCTTCCGGTTCGGCGTCACCTTCCTGCGGTTCGGCCTTGCCGGTTTCCTCCTCACTCGCCTTCACCGGGGTGCCCCCCCGCTCCGCGAACAGCTCGAAGAATCGTCCGAACACCCGGATCCCGGTCCACAGCTGGGCGAGGTCGAGCTTCTCGTTGGGTGAATGCAGGCCGTCGTCGGGAAGGCTGATGCCGGTGAGGATCACCGGAGCGCCCGCGAGCCCCAGCTCCGGCACGATGGGGATGGACCCGCCGGAGCGCACCGGCACGGTGCGCCGACCCACGATCTCCTCGAACGCATCGTCGAGCACGCCGAACGCCGGGTGGTCCACCGGGATCTCCACCGGATCGCCGCCGTGCAGCTGGGTGACGCGCACCTCCGCCCACGAAGGCGCGAGACGGGCCACCGCCCGCTCGAGCTGCCGGGCAACCTTCTCGAGCCGCTGACCCGGGACCAGCCGCAGACTCACCTTCGCCGTCGCGGTAGCGGGGATGACCGTTTTCGCCCCTTCGGCCACGAAGCCGCCGCGGATCCCGTGAATCTCCAGCGTGGGCAGCGCCCAGGTCCGCTCCAGCACGGAGTAGTCCTCGAGACCGGTGAGGGCCTGCGCGGTGACCTCGTCGCGGAGGAAGGTCTCTTCGTCGAAGGGGAGCTTGCGCCAGGCTTTCAGCTCCTTCTTCGAGGGCTTCCGCACCGCCTTGTACAGCTTGGGGATCCGAATCTCGCCGTCGGCGCCCTTGAGCCGGCTCAGGATTCGGACCAGCGTCTCCAGCGCGTTGGGTGCCACGCCGCCGTAGGTCCCTGAGTGGAGGTCCCGCTGCAGGGTGCGGACCGAGATCTCCGCGTAGCAGATCCCGCGCAGCGCAGTGTAGACGGCGGGGAGCCCGGGAGCGAAGAAGGAGCTGTCGGATACCAGCACCGCGTCGGCCCGGGTCCGCTCCGGCTCGGCACGGAGCAGGTCATAGATCACGCGGCCGCCACACTCCTCCTCACCCTCGAAGATGAAGTGCACGTTGAGCGGAGGGCGACCGTCCTCGCCCAGCACCGCCTCGTACGCCTTGAGCAGGCAGAACACCTGTCCCTTGTCGTCCGTGACGCCCCGGGCGTACAGCTTGCCGTCACGGACGGTCGGCACGAACGGCGGAGACTCCCACTCCTCGAGCGGATCGGGGGGCTGGACGTCGTAGTGGCCGTAAATGAGGAGCGTCGGTCGTCCCGGCACGACGGGGCCTTCCGCCCACACCACCGGGTGCCCCGCCCCCTCGATCAGGTCTACGACCGGGCAGCCGAGCCGGGTGAGCTCGGTGCGGAGCCATTCCGCCGCCCGGCGGGTGTCGGTCTCGTGAGCGGGAAGCGTGCTCACGCTCGGAATGGAGAGGAAGTCGGACAGCTCCTGGAGCAGCCGCGGCTGCTCTCGATCGACGAAGGCGAGATCCATGGTACGCACCCGGGTTGCGGTCGGCCGTGATGGGAGAAGGAAAAGTATACGGCGCCGCGGCGCGGACGCGAGGGCGGCGGGTGAGCCATCTCACGGCAGAGGCACCGCCTCCGGGCCTAGCCTCCGGTTGGACCAATCCCGGCGCCGTCAACGGCGCGTGAACTCATAGCTGTGGAGGAAGGATGCAGTACTCATCAGGCAGGCGTGCACTGGCCCTCGTCGCCGCGCTCACGCTCGGAGCGGCCGGCGCCGCCCGCGCGCAGGATACCACCGACATGGGCGGCGCGCCGATGGACACCACCCAGCCGGCTGCCGGCGCCATCGATACGGCCGGAACGGATACCTCGGCGGTCACCGATACGTCGGCCGTGAGGGACACGACCGACACCTCGGGCGTGCAAAACCCACCGGGATATCGCGGCATGGAGCGGGACACGACGATGTTCCCGCCCAAGCGCACGGGGACGGACAGCGCCGCGATCGACACCGCCGAGGGAGATGGCTATCGGCCCGATCGCCCGGCGGCCGCCGACAGCGTCCCGCACGACAGCCTGCAACACGACACCATCGGCGAGGGCGATGGTTACCGCTCGGAGCGACCGGCAGCGGCCGACAGCGCGCGGTAGGAGGCGGTCGGGCGGTCGGGCGGTCAGGCGGTCAGGCGGTCAGGCGGACCGAAGCGTAGAACGTCATCCCGAGCACTAGGGATATACTCCGAGGAGATCGACATCGGGGTGAGAACGCCCTCGTCGCTTGCACTCCTCGGGATGACAGGCAGCTTCGTACCGCCTGACCGCCTGACCGCCTGACCGCCTTACCGCCCTACCGCCTGCTCCAGCCGCACGAACGCGGTGTCCCCCTCCGCGCCCCGCATCAGGTCTTCCAGCCCCCGCACGCTCTCGCGTACGTCATGATTGTGTCGCTGGAACCAGTGGTCGAAGAGATCGAGCCGGGTCCGGTAGATCATGGCGCCGATGAGCCGCGCGTTGTTGATCGGGCGCTCGGGGAGTGTTCCCAGGCGATAGCTGCGGAGCCGGGCACTGATCGGTCCGAGGAGCTGTGCCCGGGCCCAGGCCGCCGCGTCCGCCCGTCCCCCTGTCAACGCCACTGAGTCCGGCTTGGTGGCGTACAGGGAGTCGAGCCGCGCGATCAGCGCGGCGTAGAATTCCCCCAGCACCATCTCATCGTTCAGCCGGTCCGCGGCCTGACGCGCGTTGGTCGTGTCCGAGCGCCCCGCGAAGAAGGACTCGGCGGAGCGATACCCGACGAACTGCGCGAAGCTCTCGTTGAACGGCGTCGCGCTCTTCACGTAGAGCGTGTTGTGAGCGATCTCGTGAAACACGGTGGCAGCCAGCTCCACCGAGTCGCGAGTGAGCGCGGTCGAAAGCAGCGGATCGTTGAACCATCCCAGAGTCGAGAACGCCGCCGAAGGGCGAAGGTACACGTCGTACCCCTGGGCCTCCAGCCGGTCGGCCTCCCTGCGGGCGGCCTTGAGATCGAAGAACCCCTTGTAGGGGATCTGCCCCACGATCGGGTATTTCCAGGTGTAGGGGCAGATGCAGTCCTTGGGCGCCGCCTGGAGCACCAGCAGCAGCGTATCCCGGCCCACATCCGAGTAGGTGGTGTACGTCTCCTTCGCCTCCAGTCCTATCGAGGCGGCGTAGTCCCGGCTCTCCAGCACCAGGCGCAAGGCATGGCGTACCGCCGGGTCGGTCCTCCGGTCGGCCACCAGCTCGGCGATCGGCTCGCGGTTCTGCAGGATGTTGATTTCCTCGAGCCCCGCGCGAGTCACGTAGCGGACGTCGTCGCTGGCGAGGTAGGCCGTGCCGTAGCCCGCGAAAATCGTGGCGACAACGATAAGGAAAACCATGGGTTTCACCGGGGGAGACGGGTCACCGGGATGCTCCGGGGTCGACGGGATCCGGGAGGGGCAAGAACTTGGCAAGATAAGGAGCGACAACGGCTTTTGACAATCGCACGACCTGCCGGTAGCTTCTCCGGGTGTCCGAGAACAACTGGCTGTCGGCGGTGCGGTTCGGTCCCGATGGGCTGGTCCCCGTAGTCGCCCAGGAGCGGAGGTCCGGGGACGTCCTTATGGTGGCATACGCCGACCGCGAGGCCCTGGAGCGCACCCTCGCCACGGGCCTGGCCCACTATTTCAGTCGCTCCCGGAAAATCCTCTGGCGCAAAGGCGAGACCTCCGGCCACGAGCAGCGCGTGACGGAGATAAGGCTGGACTGCGACGGCGACACGGTGCTCTACCGGGTGGAGCAAACCGGGCCGGCCTGTCACACCGGCGCCCGCACCTGCTTCTCGTCGGCCGTCGCGGGCGGCAACGGGCACCCGCCCCGGTTGCGGGAAGGCCAGGACCCTGGTGGCCACCTGTTGAGTCGCCTGGCGGGCGTCATCGATGCCCGTGCCGCCGACCGGCCCCAGGGGTCCTACACCGCCCGGCTGCTGGATGGCGGGATCCCTGCGGTCTCGCAGAAGGTCGGGGAGGAAGCGGTCGAGCTGGTGGTCGCCGCCAACTCGCAGGATGATGCCCGTGTCGCCGCCGAAGCGGCGGACCTGCTGTTTCACCTGCTGGTGTTGCTGAAGGCGCGCGGTGTCCCGCTGGACGCCGTCTTACGCGAGCTGGAATCAAGGGGGAAATGATTGTCGGCTATCAGTCATCGGCTATCAGCTCTCAAGGTGCTCGCGAAGATCGCGGCGCTCGCTGAGCACTCCGATAGCTGAGAACTGATAGCCGACAACGTCTCATATGTTCGTCCATCTCCACACGCACAGCGAGTATTCGCTCCTCGACGGGGCCAACCGGATTCCCGAGCTGGTGGCCCACGTCAAGCGGCTGGGCATGGACAGCCTCGCCGTCACCGACCACGGGAACCTGCACGCGGCCTGGAGCTTCTACGAAGAAGCCAAGGCCCAGGGGATCCGCCCGATCCTCGGCTTCGAGGCCTACCTCGCCTACGGCCCGCGGCAGGCCCGGGAAAAGCCCGCCTGGGCGCCATCCGCCTACAGCCACCTGGTGCTCCTCGCCCGCAATCGCACGGGGTACCGGAACCTGGTGCGACTCACCTCGATCGGGTTCACCGAGGGCTTCTACCGTCGTCCGAGGATCGACAAGGAGGTGCTGGCCGAGCATGCCGAGGGCATCGTGTGCCTGGCGGCGTGTCTTTCGGGCGAGGTGTCACTGCACCTCCGCCAGGGGAAGTACGACGAGGCGAAGAAGAGCGCCGAGTGGTTCGCGCGCACCTTCGGCTCCGACGGCTTCTGGCTGGAGATTCAGCAGCACGGGATTCCCGAGGAGCGCGTGGTGGCGGAAGGGATGCTGCGTCTGGGCCGGGAGCTGGGCCTCGGGGTGGTCGCCACCAACGACGCGCACTATCTCCGGCGGGAGGATGCGGAGGCGCACGACGTTCTGCTCGCGATCGGCACCGGGAGCGACCTCGACGATCCCAAGCGGTTCCGCTTCACCGGCCAGGAATCGTACGTGAAGTCGGAGAAGGAAATGCGGGCGCTGTTCCCGGACCAGCCGGAGACGCTCGCCAACACCGCGCGGGTGGCGGACCTCTGCGAGTTCGACTTCGAGAAGAAGTACTTCCTGCCCAGCTTCCCCCGCCCCGCCGGCTACACCAGCGACGAGGTGCTGCTGGAACACCTGGCGCGCGAAGGGGCGGAGCGCCGGTACGGGACGCCGCTCCCACCGGAGGTAGAGGAACGGCTGGCGTTCGAGCTCGGCGTCATCAACCGCGCGGGCTACGCCGGCTACTTCCTGATCGTGCAGGATTTCATCGCCGCGGCGCGGGATCGCGGCATCCCGGTAGGCCCGGGCCGCGGCTCGGCGGCGGGCTCGATCGTGGCCTACGCGCTCGGGATCACCAACGTCTGTCCCCTCAAGTTCGACCTCCTCTTCGAGCGGTTCCTCAACCCCGAGCGGGTGTCCATGCCCGACATCGACGTGGATTTCTGCTTCGAGCGTCGGGGCGAGGTGATCGAGTACGTCCGCGAGCGCTACGGCCGTGACAGCGTGGGCCAGATCGTCACCTTCGGGACGATGAAGGCCCGGGCCGCGGTGAAGGACGTCGCGCGGGTGCTGCGGATCCCTCCGGGCGAGGCCGACCGGATGACCAAGCTCATCCCCTCGGGGCCGGCCTACGCGCTCACGGTGGACGAGGCGCGGAAGAAGGTGGACGAGCTCCGCGACCTGGTGAAGGCGAATCCGGCGTACGAGCGGCTGCTGGACCTGAGCTCGCGGATCGAGGGCATCTCGCGCCACATGTCGGTGCACGCCGCCGGCGTGGTGATCGCCCCGGGGCCGCTGGCCGAGTACGTGCCGGTGTGTACCGCACCGACCAGGGGCGCCGGCGCCGCGGCCGACGGGGAGGACGCCATCATCACGCAGTACGAGATGGGCGCGCTGGAGAAGGTCGGCATGCTCAAGATGGACATGCTCGGCCTCAAGACGCTCACCGTCATCCACGACGCGGTCCTGATGATCGCGGGGCGCACCGGGGTGGATGTGGACGTGGACGCGATCCCGTTCGACGACCCACAGGTCTACGAGCTGCTGCGCCATGGCCGGACCGCGGGCGTCTTCCAGTTCGAGTCGCCGCTGGCCACCGACATGCTCCGGGCGATGAAGTGCGACCGGTTCGACGACCTGGTCGCCTCCAACGCGCTGATGCGTCCGGGCCCGCTCGACGCCGGCATGCATACGGTGTTCATCAAGCGGAAGCTGGGCCAGGAGAAGGTAGTCTACCCCCATCCCTCCCTGCGCGAGGTGCTGGAGCCCACCTACGGCGTCATCACCTACCAGGAGCAGGTGATGCGGATCGCCAACGTGCTCGCCGGCTTCACCCTGGCCGAAGCCGACGTGCTCAGGAAGGCGGTGGGCAAGAAGGACCCGGAGCTGATCAAGCAGCAGCTCGGCCGGTTCACCGAGCGCGCCATGGCGCTGGGACACTCGAGGAGGCTGGTGGACGACCTCGCGGCGCAGATCGAGACCTTCGGCCGCTACGGCTTCAACAAGTCCCACTCGGTGGCGTACTCGGTCCTCTCCTACCAGACCGCGTGGCTCAAGGCCCACTACCCCGCCGAGTTCATGGCGGCGCTCCTCTCGTCGGAAATCGGCAACACCGACAAGGTGGTCCAGTACATCAACGAGGCCCGGGAGCTGGGGCTCGAGGTGCTGCCCCCGGACGTGAACGAGTCGGGCTTCAAGTTCACCGTGGTGGGCGACCGGCGCATCCGGTTCGGACTCGGAGCGGTGCGAAACGTGGGCTGGGGGGCGATCGAGTCCATCATCGCCGCCCGCCAGGACGGACCGTTCACCGGCGTGGCCGACTTCGTGGAGCGGATCGACCTGCGGCTCTGCAACAAGCGGGTGCTGGAGTCGCTGGTCGCGGCGGGGGCGTGCGACTCGCTCGGCGGACACCGGAAGCAGCTCATCGAGGCGCTGGAGCCTGCCCTGGCCGAGGCGCAGCTGCTGCAGCAGGAGCGGGAGGCGGGCCAGGCGTCGCTCTTCGGCGAGGCGGACGGCGGTGCCGCGGTACACCGGCACCGGATCTCGCTGGCGGACATCCCGCCCTGGACCGAGGCCGAACGGCTCGCCCGGGAGAAGGAGGTGCTCGGCTTCTTCATCTCCGGCCACCCGCTGGAGCGCTTCCGCGACGAGGTCGAGCTGTTCGGCACCCGCACCACCGCGACGCTGGGGGAGTGGAGCGAGCACCAGGCGAGCATCGGGGCGGTGGTGACGGCGGTGAAGCGGCAGATCTCCAAGAAGACCGGCAAGGAGTATGCGCGGCTGGTGCTGGAGGACTTCCATGGCACCGCGGAGGCCATCGTCTTCCCCGACGCCTGGGCGAAGCTGAACCAGACCATCGCAGCGGACGCGGCACTGCTGCTCACCGGCGGCTACAGCGACCGGGATCGCGGGGAGGACCACGCCCCGTTCATCGTCGAGTCGGCCCGCCGGATGGACGAGCTGAAGGCCTCGGGCGCGGTGGCGCTGAGCCTGCGCTGGGGCGCGCCCTCGGCGCCGCGCCCCGAAGCGCTGCAGCAGGCCGCCGCACTCTGCTCCGCTCATCCGGGACCCACGCCGCTCTATATTGAGTGGAGCGACGGCAACGGGGAGGCGGTCCTGCTCCGATCCCGCCGCGTCAGGGTCGCGGCGGAGGAGGATCTCGTGCGCGCCCTTCGCGATCTCCTGGGTGCGGATTCCGTCCACTACGTCAAGGCGGGATGAGCCCGATGGCCTCAGCCTACACCCTGGAGTTCGAGAAGCCACTCCTCGAGCTGGAGCGGCAGATCGACGATCTGAAGCGCATCGGCAGCGAGCGGGAGATCGACATCGAGGGCGAGCTGCAGGGCCTCCAGGGCAAACTGGAATCGCTTCGGGCCGAGATCTACCGAAATCTCACGCCCATCCAGCGGGTCATGGTCGCCCGCCACCCCCGCCGTCCCTACACCCTCGATTATCTCAGCACCATCTTCACCGACTTCATCGAGCTCCACGGCGACCGGCTCTACCTCGACGATCCCGCCGTGGTGGGCGGCTGGGCGCGGCTGGGGGGCAACTCGGTGATGGTGATCGGCCATCAGAAGGGCCGGGACACCAAGGAGAACCTGAAGCGCAACTTCGGCATGCCGCACCCCGAAGGCTATCGCAAGGCGCTGCGCCTGATGCGGCTCGCCGCCAAGTTCGCCGCGCCCGTCATCACCCTGATCGACACGCCCGGCGCCTATCCCGGGCTGGGCGCGGAGGAGCGGGGCCAGTCCGAGGCGCTGGCGCGGAACATCCTGGAGATGTCCATGCTCCCCACGCCGACCATCGCGGTCGTCATCGGCGAGGGCGGCTCGGGCGGCGCGCTCGCGCTCGGCGTGGCGGACCGCATCCTGATGCTGGAGAACTCGGTTTACTCGGTGATCTCGCCGGAGGGCTGCGCCGCGATTCTGTGGAAGGATGCGAGCCAGCGGGAGCGCGCGGCGGAGGCGCTCAAGATCACCGCGGAGGACCTCCTCCGGCTCCAGATCATCGACGAGATCGTGAAGGAGCCCGTCGGCGGGGCGCACGTGGACCCGGACGCCACCGGGGAGGCCCTGCGCGAGGCCCTCATCCGTCATGTCACCGAGCTCAAGAAGCTGCGCGGTGAGAAGCTGCTCCGTCGCCGGGCCGAGAAGTACGCCGCGATGGGCGTGTACTCCGAGGCCTGAGTGGGCCTGACCGTCGAGGTGCGCTTCAAGGGGACGCGCAAGGCGTACTTCGTCTGGTCCGGCGAGGAGCCGTTGCGGATCGGCCAGGCGGTCATCGTCGAGGCCGAGCGGGGCCGCGATCTCGGTCACGTCACCGCGGTCGGGGACGTGGCGGAGAAGAAGTGCGGCGGGTGCAGCGGCTGCGCCACGGGCGCCGTGGCCGAGGAGCCTCAGCCGCTCAAGCGGGTGCTGCAGCGCGCCGCGGCGGAGGACGTGAAGTCCCACGCGGAAGTTCGCCGCTCGGAGGAGGACGCCCGCCGGAAGGTGATGCAGCGGGTGCGGGCGCACGCGTTGGCGATGAAGGTGAGCGACACCGAATGGCAGTGGGACCGGAACAAGCTCACCATCTACTTCACCGCCGAAAAGCGGGTGGACTTCCGGGCGCTGGTGCGCGACCTCGCCTCCAATTTCCGCACCAGGATCGAGCTGCGGCAGATCGGGGTGCGGGACGAGGCCGCGCGGCTCTCCGGCGTGGGCCGCTGCGGCCGGGAGTACTGCTGCTCCTCCTGGCTCAAGGAGCTCTCACCGGTCAATCTCGGCCTCGCGAAGGATCAGCATCTCTCGCTCAACCCCACCCAGATCTCCGGCGGCTGCGGCCGCCTCCTCTGCTGCCTCAAGTACGAGCACGACTTCTACGTCGCGGCCCGGAAGCGGTTTCCCAAGGAAGGGAAGACGATCCGCACCGCCGTCGGCGCGGAGCGGGTGATCGCGGTGGACATCTTCCGGGAGCGGGTGTTCCTCCGGAGCGAGGAGCAGGGCTCGCGTATCATCCCGCTGCTCCAGCTCAGGGAGGAGGTCGAGCGGCTGGGCGAGGTGCTGGTGACGGCGGAGTACCGCGCGCGGGTCGCCGCCGAAGCCGCAGCGGCAGCGGGAGAAGTGGAGAGCTCCGCGGAAGGAGCGAATGGAGATGGGCCCGGGCGACCGGAGAGACGCCGACGCCGTCGCGGCGGGGAGCCGCAGGAGTAATCGACGGCCACGGCCTACGTTCAGGGTGACCCTCCCCCACCTGATTACTTTTCCGCATGCCCAAGTTCTACCTCACCACCGCCATCGACTACTCCAACGGCGACCCCCATCTCGGCCATGCGCTGGAGAAGGTCGGCGCCGACTGTATCGCGCGCTACCACCGGCTCCGGGGGGACGAGGTCCACTTCCTGATGGGGATGGACGAGCACTCCCAGGCGGTGATCCAGGCGGCAGAGCAGAACGGCATCTCGCCGCGGGAGTGGGTGGACCTGATGGCCGAGCGGTTCGCGGACTTCTGGGCGCGGCTGGAGGTGAGCAACGACGACTGGATCCGCACCACGGAGCCACGGCACCATCAGGCGGTGACCGAGCTGCTCCGCCGGATCGAGCAGCGGAATCCCGACGATCTCTACGTCGGCGACTACGAGGGCCTCTACTGTACCGGTTGCGAGGAGTTCAAGCAGCCGGCGCAGATCGTGAACGGCCGCTGCATCGAGCACCCCACACTGGAGCTGGTGCCCACCCGGGAGCGGAACCACTTCTTCCGGCTGAGTCGCTACCGCGACCCGCTGTTGCGGCTGATCACGTCGGGTGAGCTCCGGGTGGAGCCGGCGATCCGGCGCAACGAGATCGTGCGCCTGCTCGAGGACGGTCTCCAGGACATATCGGTCTCCCGCCATCGGCTCGCGTGGGGTATCCCCTTCCCCGGTGATCCGGACCAGACCGTGTACGTCTGGTTCGACGCCCTGATCAACTATCTCAGTGCCACCGGCTTCCCCTCGCCGGGCTACGAGCGTCTCTGGCCCGCCGACCTGCACGTGGTCGGGAAGGGGATCACCCGCTTCCACTGCGTGATCTGGCCCGCGATGCTGCTCGCCGCCGGCGTAGCCTTGCCCCGGCAGGTGTGGGCCCACGGGTATGTGCAGTGGGAGGGAACCAAGATGTCGAAGACCGCCGGCACCGCGGTGACCCTGGGCGATGCGATCGAGCGCCACGGCCCCGATGCCCTGCGGTATTTCCTGCTGCGGGAGGTCGGATTCGAGGCCGACGGGAACTTCAGCTGGGAGCGGTTCGACGAGCGCTACACCGCGGATCTGGCGGACGGCCTGGGGAACCTCGTCTCCCGGTCCCTGGCGATGATCGGAAAGTACCGCGAGGGCGTCGTGCCGGTCGCCCAGGAGCCGACCTCGCTGGACCAGGCCGGGGCGAAGGCGGTAACGGCCTACGCTCGAGCCATGGACGCGTGCGACCTTCGCACCGGTGCCGAGGCCGCCTGGGAGCTGGTCGCGACCGCCAACCTCTACATTCAGCAGGTGGCGCCCTGGAAGCTCGCCAAGGACGAGCGCCACGCAGAGCTTGACGTGGCGCTGGCGTCGCTGGCCCGGGCCCTGTACCGGCTCGCGGTGATCACGGAGCCGTTTGTTCCGGGGAAGGCCGCGAGCATCCTGGAGTCGTTGGGCGTGACCGGGTCAGCCCGTGGCTGGGGGAGCCTCGAGCGCCCGCCGGTCGGGGGTGCTGCGACGAGCCGTCCCGAGTCGCTCTTCCCCAAGCCGAGCAAGGTTTAGCAGTGGGCCGGTCGCATGAGCAAAACTATTTGACAGTCAAAGAGTTATCCGACCGACAGCGGCCTTGACATCCGGTTCGGCGTGGCCCACCTTGAGGGATCCCCGTGACTTCGATCACGACCGGAGGAGTCGGCAGGTAGCAAATTCTCTCAGCCCCGCAGTCGACGCTGCCGTCTGGGCGTCGACCCCTTCATGAGAGAGAGGTTCGTCAGGGATGGCCAAACGCCGTTGGACCGTCGTGTTCGTTCCGCACGATGCGGAGCCCTCCAGGATCATGGAGGTCTCCTATCGTGTCGTGAAGACGGCGATCGGCGGGGCGGTCCTGGCGGCGGCGGCGGCGCTGGGTCTCGGGTACCTGACGGTTTCCCGGACGGTGGACCTGACCCAGTCGGCTCGGCTGGCGCAAGAAAATGCACGGCTGGAGCAGCAGCTGGGCGAGCTGAACGGACGGCTCGCCAACCTCAGCGATACCCTCACCCGCATCTCCCAGCGCGACGCCCGCATCAGAGTTCTCGCCAACCTCGAGCCGATCGACCCCCAGGTGCAGGCTGCGGGCATCGGCGGCCCCATGGTGGGAGAGGTCGAGGGCGAGGTGGGCAGCGCGATGCGCCGCACCAGCGAGGTCCGCGTCGACCTCAATGCCCTGATCCGCCGGGCCAACCTGTTGGCCTCGTCCTTCCAGGAAGCGGCCGAGAGTCTCTCGGTGCATTCCGCCCGGCTCTCGGCCACCCCGTCGATCATGCCCACGCAGGGCTGGCTCACCAGCGCGTTCTCGTCCATGCGCTCCCACCCGATCCTCCACGTCGCGAGGCCCCACGAGGGCATCGACGTTACCGCGCCGATGGGCACGCCGATCGAGGCGCCCGCCGCCGGCGTGGTGCGCGACGCCGGCTGGGAAGCCGGCTACGGGAACACGATCGTGATCGACCACGGGTTCGGCACGGTCACGAAGTTCGCGCACTGCTCGAAGCTCCTGGTGCGCGAGGGCCAGCGGGTGTCCCGGGGCCAGCGCATCGCCCTGGTGGGCAACACGGGTCTCGCGACCGGCCCGCATCTTCACTACGAGGTCCATGTCAACGGGCGGCCGGTGGATCCGCTTCGGTACGTGTTGCCGGAGCATGTGGTCACGGACTAGAAAGCGTAAGCGGTGAAAAGCACAAGGTGAAAAGGGGAGCCGACACCCTTTTCACCTTTTACTTTTCACCTCTTGCGGCGGTTCAGAACTTCACTTCCGGCGCCTCCTCCGCCCCCGGCTCCGCCTCGAAGTACTCCCTGGGGCCCGACCCGAAGATCTTCGCCGTCAGATTGTAGGGGAACCGTCGGATGTACGCGTTGTATTCCCCCACGGCGGTGTTGTAGTCCTGCCGGGCGACGGAGATGCGATTCTCGGTACCCTCCAGCTGATCCTGCAGTGCACGGAAGCTTTCGCTGGAGCGGAGCTCGGGATAGTTCTCGACGATCGCCAGCAGGCGGCCGATGCCCTGGGTCAGCTCCGCGTTGGCCCGCGCCATCTGTCCCACGTCGCCGGACTGCACGGCCCCGGAGAGCCGTGCCCGCGACTCCGCGATGCTGGTGAAGATGGTGGACTCCTGCTTGGCGATGCCCTTCACCGTCTCCACCAGATTGGGGACCAGGTCCGCCCGGCGCTGGAGCTGGGTCTCGATCTGCCCCTTGGCCTGGTTGACCCGCTCGTCCATCGTCTGGATCGTGTTGTACCCGCACCCGCTCGACAGCAGCGCGAGCGCGAGGAGTGTTGTCGGGACCGCCACAGAGCGCATCATCGCTGATCTCCGAGCTGAAGTTGATCGAGGAAAGCGGCCGCGCGGGCCACCGCATCCAGGTAGCCCTCGAACTCGGCGGTGGAGCAGCGCCAACCGCGCTCCGCGCGATGTCGGACCACATTGAGCAACGGCTCGCCGTCCACCCCCATCGCCGCCGCCGCCGCCGCCGCGACCTCCATGGGCGCGGGCGGCACCGAGCGCCCCAGGAGGACCAGGAGACAGCGCAGCAGGACCAGGATGGTGCCGGAGCTGCGCTCCGCCAGCAGTCCCAGGGGGACCGCGTCACCGGCGGCGGCCACGTACCCCTGCCGCAATCGCAGGAGCTTTCCCCGGAGCTCGCGCTCCAGCGCCTGACGCAGGTCGGCTGGGGTCACCCGGAGGCCCGCCACCGGGTCGGGACCGCGGAGGACTTCGTAGCCGCACCGCATGTCCGTGATCTCGATCGGGAAGACGTCGGTGGCCCGGTCCCACTCCGAGCGGAGGATCACCAGCGGCGGCTCGTACCCCGACTTGCGCCAGGTGGCGAACGCACCGCCAAGTCCGGAGAGACGCGCCGGCGAGAGCTCATCGGTGATGAGCATGAGATTGAGATTGGAGCGGCCGGGCACGAAGTCGTCGCGCGCCGCGGACCCATAGAGCACGGCACTGTACCCGTTGCCGAGGACCGAATCCACCTGGCTCAGGAAGGGGCCGACCACCCGATCCACTGCGTCGCGCATCAGAATCTCCCCCCGGCACCGCCGCCGCTGAAACCGCCGCCGCCACCAAAGCCGCCGAACCCACCCCCGCCGAATCCTCCCCCGCCCCACCCCCCACCACCGCCGAAGCCGCCGCCGATCCACGGTCCTCCCCAAAATACATTGCGCCGCCGGCGTCTTCGTCCGCCGAGCGCGCCCGAGAGCAACAGGAAGACGATGAAGAGCAGGATCGGCAGCGCGCCCAGGGGAGTTCCCCGCGACCCCCGGGGCGCCGCGGCAGGCCGGGCGTTGGTGAGCACCGAGTCGCTCACCCCGAAGCCCCGCGCGATGATGCCGGCCAGCGCCTCGACACCGTCCTGGATCGCCCCGCTGTAGTCGCCGCTGGCGAGCCGATCGCCCATCAGGTCGCGAATCCGTCCCGCGATCACATCGGTGACGATCCCCTCGAGGCCCCGGCCCACCTCGATCCGCACGCGGCCGGTCCCGGGCCGGCCGCCCTGGCGCGGCACCACCAGGAGCACGATCCCGGCGTTGCGGCGCTGATCTCCGATCTCCGTGGCGGCGCCCACGCCCCACGCACGCCCGATCTCGCGGGCGACGTCGGTCTCCTCGCGGTCGCCGATCGTCGGCAGGGTGACCACGGCGAGTTCGGCGCCGGTGGCCGCCCGCAGCCGCTCGGCGAGGTCGGTGATGCGCGCCTCCGCCGCCTCGTCGATGATGCCGGCGACGTCGGTGACGAATCCCGTGGGGCGGGCCGGGAAGAGACCCCTGATGCCGGCATCCTGCGCGGCGAGCACGCCGGCGGCGAGTTGAAGCCCCGTCAGCAGGGCGATAGCTTTGGCTCGTGTCCCGCTCAATAGCACTCCCGGTGCTGGCCGCGTCGCTCGTCGCCCTCGCCGGGCTGACCGGCTGCGAGCGGTCCCGCGATGTCGTCGTCCGCGTCTCCATCCCTGGTCCGGATTCGGTGGAGACTCCCGTCACCGGCGTCGGCATCATCGCCCTGCCCTACAATCGCGACAGCGTGCTCGCCGCGCTCGAGGAGCGGGCCGCTTCACCGCGGCCCGATACCGCCGCGCTCGACACGCTCTTCCGCGCCTTCCAGGTGCCGTTCGCGAGCTATTCCGCAGCCGTCCAGCGGACCGAGGGACTGCGGGACTCGCTGGAGCGGTTTCGTCTGGCGCTCGACTCGATGCCGCGCAACACGCCGGAGTACCGCGAGCGATATGCGCTGTTCTCCAGGCTCGACGACACGCTCGCCGCCGCCCGCAAGGCGAACGAGCGCGCCCGTCGAGAGCTCGACCGCGCCCGCGCGGCCTTCGCCGAGCGCGGCGATCCGCTGCGCGAGCGCATCAGGCATTGGGAAGATAGCACCTACCGTGGGTACGACAGCATCACGCGCAGCCTCGCCGCGCGACGCCGGCAGGATCCCCGCACCGACACCACCGGCGCCGACGGCTGGGCCCACTTCTCGCTTCCCCCCGGCGACTGGTGGATCTACGGCCGCTCGTGGGACGCCACCGACCCGAACACCGAGTGGTACTGGAACCTGCCGGTGACCGGCGACACGATCCTTCTCTCCAGCCGGACCGGCCGGCAGCGGCGGAGGTACTAGTGCCGCTTCGGCTCTTCGCGCTCGCTGTCTCCGCAGTCCTCGCAGCCGGGACGGTCGCGGCACAGCAGCCGACCTCCACGGCGACGACCACACGCGTGAAGGGATCGCCGGCGGCGCCGGTGACCGTCTACGAGATGTCGGACTTCCAGTGCCCCTACTGCCGGCGGTTCGCGCTGGAGACCTTCCCCGCGATCGAGAAGGAGTACATCGCGCCGGGAAAGGTCCGCTGGGTCTTCGTCAACTTTCCGCTGACCAGCATCCACTCCAACGCGGTGGCGGCCGCCGCCACCGCGGTCTGCGCGGCGCGGCAGGGCGCCTTCTGGCCGATGCACGATCTGATCTACCTGCACCAGGAGACCTGGGCGCCGCTGAAGGAGCCGGGACCGTTCTTGGTGTCCCTGGCGGATTCGGTGGGGATCTCGAAGCCCAAGCTGGTGGAGTGCGTGAAGTCGCCGGCGACGGAGGACGAGATCCGCTACGAGGCGGTGGGGGCCGAGCGCGCGGGCGCGACCAGCACGCCGACGTTCTACATCGAGGGGGGCCTGATGCCTGGCGCGCACCCGCTCCCGGTGTTCCGCCAGGTCTTCGATTCCATCCTCGCCGGGAAGACCAGCCGCCCATCCCAGGGCAACTGACCCGCAAGAGAAAGGGGCCGCCTGTGGCGGCCCCCCCAGGTAAGCGTCGCCTGGGCTCGTCGTGCAGCTATGTTACCAGCCGCAGGCGACCCTTGACTCTGTAGACAATGGATCACCTCCTCGGTAGCAGGTGGGACATGAGTGCTTGCCCTAAGCTAGTCCGCCGCCCCCGGTGGGGGCAACCGACCGTCACCCGGTAGCTCTCCGGCGATGCCGTCCACGCCGGTGATCTATAGGGCGGCCGCACAGGTGGCGAGCGGCCTCGCCCCGCTGCTCGCACTCCTGAGTCCCAAGCTCGCCGCCGGCCATCGGGGACGGCAGGGTGCCGCCGAGCGTCTGTCGGCGTGGGCCGCCCGGAGCCGCGACGTGGCCCGGCCGCTGGTCTGGTTCCACGCCTCCTCGGTGGGCGAGGGGCTCCAGGCGGAGAGCGTGCTCTCCGCGCTGCGCCGCCGGTGCCCGACCGCCCAGTACGCCTACACCCATTTCAGTCCCTCCGCGGTCTCACTCGCCAAGCGGCTTCCGGTGGATGTCGCGGACTACCTGCCCTACGACCTCCCGCGACCGGTCGAGACGCTGCTCGGCGCACTCGCGCCTGACATCCTGGTCTTCTCGAAGCTCGATCTCTGGCCCGAGCTGGCGGTGCGTGCGGCCGCTCGGGGCACGACTGTCGCCCTGGTCGCCGCCACCGTGAGCCCCGGCAGCGGGCGGCTCCGCTGGCCTGCGCGACCGCTGCTGCGGGCGGGCTACGAGGCGGTGGGGGCCGCCGCCGCCGTCTCCGAGGAGGACGCCGAGCGGCTTGCCATCCTCGGGGTTTCTCCTGGGCGCATCAGGGTGATGGGTGATCCCCGCTACGACAGCGTGGTCGAGCGCATTGCCGGCCAGAACGAAGTCGAGCCGCTCCTTCGGTTCGGCCGCGGCGCGCCGACCCTGGTGGCGGGCTCGACCTGGCCGGAGGACGAGGTGGTGTTGCTCGCGGCCTTCGCCAGGGTGCGCGCGGCACATCCCACCGCGCGACTGGTCCTGGTGCCCCACGAGCCGACCGAGCGCCATCTCCTCTCGGTCGAGCGCGCCGCGGCGCGGCTGGGGCTCCCGGTGCCGCTGCGGCTGAGTGGGGCCGAGCATCCGGTGCCGCTTCTCCTGGTCGACCGGGTCGGCGTGCTGGCGCGTCTGTACGGCATCGGCTCGATGGCGTACGTCGGTGGAGGGTTCGGCCGCGCCGGGCTGCACTCGGTGCTGGAACCGGCGGCCTGGGGCCTCCCGGTGAGCTTCGGGCCCCGCTGGGGCGAGAGTCGGGACGCCGCCGCACTGCTTCAGGCCGGTGCCGCGCGCGCGCTCACTGCTCACGGAAGCGCGGCGGTAGAGGAGCTGGTCGGGATCTGGTCCGGCTGGATCGACGGGGCCGACGGGGCGGCGGCGGCGGGAATGCTGGCGAAGAGCCTGGTAGAACGCGGGCGCGGGGCCTCGGTGCGATCCGCGGAGCTGCTGGCCGGGCTTATTTCGTCACCACGCCCTCGAAGGTCACCGAGCGCGGCACGATGAGTCCCAGGGTCAGCCCGGTGATGAGAACGTCGGTGAATCGGCTGCGGACCTGGATCCGGAGATCGGCCACTCCGCTGGCTCCCCCCAGCTGAGCGGAGAGCGCCTTTCGTAGCGATGCCTCGCGGAACTTGACGAGGCCCCAGAATCCGAAGACGGACTTGCCGCCGACCCGGAAGCGGTCGCCCTGGGCGGGCTGGCTCGCGGGAGAGGCCATGGTGACTGGAACGCCCACGGTGGTGGCGTCGAAGGTATGGGCACAGCCTGCCAGGACGAGAACCAGGAACAGCGCGGGCAATGCCCGGCGCGGCAGGTTCACAAACCGGGGACTGAGAAGGTGTAGTGCGCCCCCACGCCGAACACCCCGGGATTCCCCCCGTCCACGAAGACGGCGTCGTAGCTGGCGTGCAGGCCGAGGCCGTTGAGCAGATTGAGCTCCAGACCGCCGCTCAGCCCGAACTCGGTCTCGGTCTCGGCTTCGAGGCCTTCGGGTGAGCGCCGGACGATGTCGAGCCGAGGCGCGAGCCAGGGCTTGATAGCCAGGGCCGGGTTCGGAATCGTAAGCGCGAACCCCGCTCCCACGGGGAACCGCAGCTCCGACAGGTCACCGATGCCGCCCTCGGGGAGCACCTCGTCGTCGGGTTTGGCGTAGCCGACCCCGGCCTGGAGCGTGACCGCGAGCGGGACCAGCGGCCCGCCGAATACCCTGTAGTTGAGCGTCGCGCCCACGGAGACGTCGGAGCCGTTGGGGCCATCGGGGTCATACGACGAGAGCATCGCGGTGGCACCAAAGGCCCCCATGCCCAACCGGCCGGTCACCCCGTAGGCGTTGCCGCCGCCGGCCTCGTCGTTGGGGAAGCCCGCGTCGCCATAGATGCCGATGCCGCGGGGCAGCCCGGCGTTGTACACCGGGAGTCCGCGCACCTGGGCCGCGACGGACGGCGCCCCACCCGTGAGGGCGGCGGCCAGCGCGACAGCCCCGAGTACGGCCTGTTTCATGGCGGATCCTCCGGTGCGAACCACGGGGTCAACAAGGCCCAACTGCGGGCGCAGCAAGCTACTCGGGCGCTTCGAACGATGTCAACGCATTCCGGGCCGAACACACGAGCGCCCGGCCGCTCCCTTCCGCGGCCGGGCGCTGTATGGCTGGCGCTAGCGGAGGTACGCCGCGCTGAGGCCGATGCCCTCGATATCTCCGAGGCCGCCACTGGCCCGGATCGCCCACTGCTCGCCGAGGTTCACGTCGACACCCAGGCCGAGGGTGAACTGCAGGTCGTCGCCGCCCCCGAAGACGGGCACGAGGTTCGGATGGACGTAGGGCACGAACGTCGTGCTGGATCCCTCGACATCGAAGCGGCGGCCGAGCGAGATGCCGACCGGCAGCAGGAAGATGTCGTCCTGACTGGTGCCGAAGACGCCACCAAACCCGAGGGTCAGCGCGCCGTCCAGCGGGAAGCTCTCGCTGTAGTTCACAACCTGGGTGCGGAAGTCTCCGCCGATCAGGAAGGCATTGTCGTCGGCATCGGAGTCGGCCACTCCGGCACGAACGCTGAAGTCGTTCTTGTTCTTGCCGAACCGATAGAAGCCCTCGAGGGCGATGCCGGCGCCCTCGCCGGGATCCGAGAGCGAGGCGCCGAACTCGTGCTCCTCGAACGAGCGATAGGGCGCCTTGAAGACCGGCGTGGCCGTCTCCTGGGCGGCCGAGTCGACCACCGGAAGCACCAGCAGGGCGAGCGCCACGATCCCACCACATAGGCTACGACGCATGAGGTTCTCCTTTGACGTGTTCGGCCACGACCCTGACCCGGTTGTCCACGACTTGGAGAAAGCCGCCTTCGACGGCGAACCGATTCACCTCACCCCCCCGACGAATGCTCAGCGTGCCCGCTCCGAGAAGCGTCATGAACGGTGCGTGATTCGGCAGGATGCCGACCTCGCCATCGAAGGCGGGCGCGACCACCGCGTCTGCCTCTCCGTCGAACATAGACGCATCGGGCGATATGACCGTGACTTGCATCACGAGCTACCGAGTTTCTCGGCCTTCGCCACCGCCTCGTCGATGCCGCCCACCATGTAGAACGCCTGCTCGGGCAGGTGGTCGAACTCGCCCGAGAGCACCCGCTCGAAGCTGGCGATGGAGTCCTCCAGCTTGACGTACTTCCCGGGGAAGCCGGTGAACTGCTCGGCCACGAAGAACGGCTGCGACAGGAAGCGCTGGAGGCGACGGGCGCGCGCCACCACCAGCTTGTCCTCCTCGGAGAGCTCGTCCATGCCCAGGATCGCGATGATGTCCTGCAGCGCCTTGTAGCGCTGGAGCGTGCGCTGTACGCCGATGGCCACGTTGTAGTGGCGCTCGCCGATGAACTGGGGATCGAGGATCCGGCTGGAGCTGTCGAGCGGGTCCACCGCCGGATAAATCCCCAGCTCGGCGATCGAGCGGGAGAGCACCACCGTCGCATCGAGATGCGCGAACGCCGTGGCCGGCGCGGGGTCGGTGAGGTCGTCCGCGGGTACGTAGATCGCCTGCACCGAGGTGATCGAGCCCTTGGTGGTCGAGGTGATCCGCTCCTGGAGGTCGCCCATCTCGGTCGCGAGGGTCGGCTGGTACCCCACCGCGCTCGGCATCCGCCCGAGGAGTGCGGAGACCTCGGAGCCCGCCTGGGTGAAACGGAAGATGTTGTCGATGAACAGGAGCACGTCCTGGCCCTCGATGTCGCGGAAGTACTCCGCGATCGTCAGGCCGGTGAGACCGACCCGGAGACGGGCGCCCGGCGGTTCGTTCATCTGGCCGTAGATCAGCGCCACGTTCTCCAGGATCTTGGCCTCCTGGAACTCGAGGTAGAGGTCGTTCCCTTCGCGGGTCCGCTCGCCTACGCCGCAGAAGACCGACTTGCCGCCGTGGCCCTTGGCCACGTTGTTGATCAGCTCCTGGATCACGACCGTCTTGCCCACGCCGGCGCCGCCGAAGAGACCGATCTTGCCGCCCTTCACGAAGGGGGCGATGAGGTCGATGACCTTGATGCCGGTCTCGAACACTTCGGTCTTGGGCTCGAGGTCGGTGAACTTCGGGGTCTCCCGGTGGATCGGCCACCGCTCCACGTCCTTCGGCAGGGGCTGGCCGCCGTCCACCGGCTCGCCCAGCACGTTGAGGATCCGGCCCAGCGCCGCCTCACCGACCGGGGCGGTGATCGGACTGCCGGTGTCGGTCGCCTTCATGCCCCGGGTGACGCCGTCGGTGCTGCTCATGGCGACGGCGCGGACCTGGTTCTGCCCGATGTGCTGCTGCACCTCGGCGGTGAGCCGCACCGAAAAGCCGCCGCTGTCGTCCTCGACGGTCAGCGCGTTGTAGATCTCCGGCAGGTGTTCCGGCTCGAACTCGATGTCGAGCACCGGCCCGATGACCTGGACTATGCGACCGACGTTCTTTGCGGTGGCGCCGGTGGCATTCTTCTTCTCGGTGGCGATTGCTGTGGCCATGATCGCGTGGTTCCTCGTGTGTGCTTGGAGGCGGTCGGGCGGTCAGACGGTCGGGCGGTCGACTGCGCTGCCCTCCGGCCTGTACTCCAGCTTCGTCCCTACCACCGTCGTTCCGACCGCCCGACCGCCCGACCGCCCGACTGTCTAACCTTGCAGTGCCGCCGCGCCGCCCACGATCTCGGCGATCTCCTGGGTGATGCCCGCCTGCCGCTGCCGGTTGTAGGTGCGCTTGAGCACCTCCAGGATCTCGCCCGCGTTGTCGGTCGCGTTCTTCATCGCGGTCCGCCTCGCGCCGTGCTCCGCCGCAGCCGTCTCCACCAGCCCGCGATAGACCATGTTGCGGACATACAGCGGCACCAGCTGCTTCAGGATCGCCTCGGCGCTCGGCGCCAGGATGTAGTCTCGGGATGGACCGGTGGGGGGCCGCTCGTGTCCGCCCGACTGCCCGACCGCCTGACCGCCTGTCGCCACCGGCAGAATCCGCGTGGTCGTCGGCGGCGTGGTCAGCGCGCTGATGAACTTGGCGTGCACCAGATCCACACTCGCGAGCGTTCCGGCCGCGAAGGCATCGATCAGCGGCTGCGCGATCTCGGCGGCGTGGTCCGCGGTGGGCTTGTCGCCGATATCCATCCGCTCCAGGGCCAGCTTTCGGCGCAGATACTTGAAGAAGCCGATGCCCTTCTTGCCGATCCCGTACAGCTCCACCGTATAGCCCGCCCGCTCCAGCTCGTCCACCCGGCGGCGCGCTTCCTTGATCAAGTTGGAGTTGAACGCGCCGGCGAGCCCGCGGTTGGAGGTGATCAGGATGACCGCCGCGCGGGTGGGCCCGCCCTTGGCCGGCGCCGCCGGCTGGCGCAGCAGCGGGAACTGATCGGCCAGCTCCGGCGTCACCAGGTCGGCCATCACCTCGCGCAGCGCTTCGGCATAGGGACGGGCCGCGACGACCCGGTCCTGGGCCCGCTTCAGCTTGGACGTGGAGACCAGCTCCATGGTCCGGGTGATCTTGCGGGTGTTCTGGACCGAGCGGATCCGTCCCTTGAGCTGCCGGCCTTTGGCCATCAGTCGGCCTTGAACATCGGCTTGAAGGCGGTGATCGCCGCCTTCAGGCGGTTGGTGAGGTCGTCATCCAGCGCCTTCTTGGTCCGGATGTCCGTCAGCACCTGGCCGTGGGAAGCCTCGAGGTACTCCAGGAAGTCACGCTCCCACTGCCGGATGTGGCTGAGGTTGACGTCGTCGAGGTACCCGTTGGTCACGGCATAGATGATGGCGACCTGACGCTCGACCGGGACCGGCTGGTATTGCGGCTGCTTCAGCACCTCGACCAGCCGCCCGCCGCGGGCGAGCTGCCGCTGGGTGGCGGCGTCGAGGTCGGAGCCGAACTGGGCGAAGGCCTCCAGCTCCCGGAACTGGGCCAGCGAGAGCCGCAGCGGACCGGCCACCTGCTTCATCGCCTTGATCTGGGCATTGCCACCGACCCGGCTGACACTGATGCCGGCGTCCACCGCGGGGCGGACGTTGGAGTAGAACAGGTCGGTGGTGAGGAAGATCTGCCCGTCGGTGATCGAGATGACGTTGGTCGGGATGTAGGCGGAGACGTCACCCGCCTGGGTCTCGATGATCGGCAGCGCGGTGAGCGAGCCGCCCGGCTTCTTGATACGGTCATCCAGCTTCACCACATCGGGCTGCTCGGAGATCTTCGCCGCCCGCTCGAGGAGGCGGCTGTGGAGGTAGAACACGTCGCCGGGGTATGCCTCGCGGCCCGGGGGCCGCCGGAGAATCAGCGAGAGCTGGCGGTAGGCCGCCGCCTGCTTGGAGAGATCGTCGTACACGCAGAGGGTGGCCTTCCCCTCCTCGTACATGAAATACTCGGCGATGGCGCACCCGGCGTACGGCGCGATGTACTGGAGCGGCGCCGGCTCCGAGGCCGAGGCGACGACCACGATGGTGTAGTCCATCGCACCCGCGTCCTTCAGCCGCGCGACGACGGTGGCGACGGTGGAGCGCTTCTGGCCGATCGCGACGTAGACGCAGACGACGCCGGTGCCGCGCTGATTGATGATCGTGTCCACCGCGATCGCGGTCTTGCCGGTGCCGCGGTCGCCGATGATCAGCTCCCGCTGGCCGCGGCCGATCGGGATCATGGCGTCGATGGCCTTGATGCCGGTCTGCAGCGGCTCCTTCACCGGCTGGCGGACGATGATGCCCGGCGCCACCATCTCCACCTGGCGGGTGCGGGTGGACTTGATGTCGCCCCGGCCGTCGACCGGCCGGCCCAGCGCGTCCACTACCCGTCCCAGCATCGCGACGCCCACCGGGACGTCGAGCAGTCGGCCGGTGCGACGGACCTGGTCGCCTTCCTTCAGCTTCAGGTAGTCGCCCATGATGGCGGCGCCGACGTTGTCCTCTTCCAGGTTCAGCACCAGGCCGGTGACGACTTCGCCGGTCTCCTGCGCGGTGAACTCCAGCATCTCGCTGGCGACGGCGGAGTTCAGTCCATAGATCCGGGCGACGCCGTCGCGCACCTCGAGCACCGTGCCGACCTCGGAGACGTCGTCCGCGGCGAGGTCAGCCGACTGGATCTCATGCAGCAGGATGTTCTTGAGCTCACCCGGACGGAGGGAAGTGTCAGTGGCCATGAGTTCTGGTGCCCTGGCTAATGGGACGGATTCATGTTTAGCTTGTGAAAATAATCACAAATTGGGTCGCGGGCAAGACTTGGATGGTGAGCCAAGGATAGTCGGGGACGCCGCGGGACGGCAGGCGGTCGGGCGGTCGGGCGGTCGGGCGGTCCGAAATACACCGTCATCCCGAGCGAAGCCAGGGACCCTCCTCGCCGATCGAAGGCGGGGCAAGAAGATTTCTCGTCGCGTTCGCTCCTCGGGCTGACATCGCTCGGCCGCCCCCGCGTCCCCGCCTGACCGTCCGACCACCTGACCGTCCGACCGCCCGACCGTCCGACCGCCCGACCGCCTACACCCTGCTCCGCGTATTCCCCCTTGCAAATGCCTGCAGGACGCCCCGCGGCCCCAGCCCCCCCAGCCCGCTGGTGGGCACGTTCGCGATCCGGCGAGCGGTGCCGCTCAGGTGGCTCGACGAGGCGAAATGGAGCAGCCGGACGACCGTAGGAATCGAGTAGCCGGGGTTCGTCAGCAGCTGTGCCGCGCAGGCGACGCGGGTGAGGTCGATCACCCGCTTGAGGTTGGGCGCCCCGCCGGCGCCGAACTGGCGGGAGAGATGCTCGCGGCTCACGTCGAGGCGTCGCGCGAGCTCCGAGGTGCGGAGCGGCCGCTCCACCTCACCGAGCAGGACGGTCCACGCGGACCGCTGCAGCGGCTCGGTGAGGCGGAGGATCCGAGGGGCTTCGGCCAGGGCCCGACGCCGCTCGGCCGTGACCGAGACCCGAATCACCATCTCCCCCACCACGGCATCGTCCACGCCTTCTACGGCAACCGGCACCGCGTACCGGCGGCAGGCGAGCAGCAGCTCGCCGTCATCGGGCCGGAACGGCGCGTAGACCACCACCGGCACGCCCGGGAGCCGACCACGCAACTCGGCGAGCTCGGGAAGGAGCGCGGGCGTGAGCGCGAGCACCACCGCGTCTACCAGCCGGCTCTCCAGAACCCTCCGCAGGCTCGCGAAGCCGCGGCAGCTCACCAGCCCGGGGCCACCCCGCGGCAGCGTGCGGCGCAGCGCGGCCACGGCCGTTCGACTCTCCAGCAGCGCGGCCACGGCGGCCACGTGGCTAGTCCGTCCGCCGCGCCGGCCTTCCCGCGCCGATCGCGACCAAGGTGCGGACCATCTCCCCGGCGCGTTTGAGCACGCCGCGCGCGTTGTCGTAGCTCAGCACGTCGAGCGCCTCGTCCAGCGTCCGCCACTGGCAGGCGGTGATGCCCTCATCCACCTGGGGCTTGGCCTCGCCCTCGGCGCTTTCGAAGAGGAAGAAATGGCAATACTTGTGGATGTGACGGCCGCGAAAACGGAAGTGCCAGTCGATGACCCGGATCGGTCCCTGTAGCGCCAGCCGGCCAAGGCCGGTCTCCTCCGCCGTCTCCCGCAGCGCGGCCTCCGCCGGCGACTCCCCGTTCTCCAGATGGCCTTTGGGGAAGCCCCAGTTGTCGTAGGAGTCCTTGATCAGGAGGTAGCGCGGCGGCCCGTCCACCACCCGGCGAAACACGATCCCGCCCGCGCTCACCTCCAGATCGGCCTTCCGCTTGCTCATCTAGAACACCGAAATCTTGAGGTACTTTCGGGGCTGCGCCTGGATGTCGGTCAGCAGCGCACGGAACTGGACCACCGTCGCGGTGGCCTCGCGGTAGAGCGTCGAGTCCGTCGCCAGGAGACCCAGGGTCCCGTTCCCCTGCTGGATCCGGGTCATCAACGAATCGGCCTGCTGCATGACCCGCACGAGGCTGGCCTCGTTGGCACGGGCGGCGGCCATCACCGAGCGCATATCCGCGGCGGCCTGCCGCAGATCGGCGCTGGAGGACCGGCCGTTGGCGAGGATGTCCTCCAGCTGGCCGTCGGCCGTCGCGGTGTCGAGCCGCGCCACCGCCTGCTGGAAGGTGCGCGCCACCCCGGCGAACGCATCGGAGGTGGTGGCCACATTGCTGCTGACGCGGTCGATGCGGCTGGTCTGGGCGTCGGCGAATTTCACCATCCGCCGCGAGATCTCCGCCAGGTCCTTCACGCTCCGCTGCAGGTCCTGGAGCGCGGTGCTGTCGAAGGCCTGACCGATGCGCGCGGTGATGTCCCCCACGTCGCCGGCGATGCGGCTCGCCTGGGCGGTGAGCTGGCCGATGTCGGGCAGGGTGGCGCCGGGCCAGGCCTCGCCCCCGGCCAGATCGGACTCGACCAGCGCGTTCCGCACGATGGGATCGCTGGGGAGCGGCTCGAATGAGACGATGTTCGCGCTCCACTCGCCGAAGAGGCTGGCGGAGGCGGAGATGACGGCGGGCTTGGCGGGCAGCTCCACCGAGCGGTCCACCGTGAGCTCCGCCTCGACCCAGTCCTCGGGTGCGAGGCGGATCGCCTCCACCCGCCCCACCCGCACGCCGCGGAGGGTGACCGGCGCACCCACGCCGAGTCCGCCGACGGTGCGGAACCGGGCGGTGTAGGTGGCTTCCTTCTGGTTGATGTCGGTCTCGCTCAGCCAGAGCGCGCCGCCGATCACCAGTGCCAGCGCGGTGAGCACCGCAAGGCCGACCGCGAACTCATTGCTTCGCTTCATTCATACCTCCACGCCGGCGCGGGAGCGGGGGACCCCGGACGGCCCTCGATGAACTGGCGTACCACCGGATCGTCCGTCGCCTGGATCTCCGCGACGCTGCCGACCTGGCGGATGGCTCCCTCGTGCAGCATGGCGATGCGGTCGCCGACGCTGAAGGCGCTGCGCATGTCGTGGGTGACGACCAGTCCGGTGACCCCGAGGTCGCGGGTGCGGATCATCAGCTGGTCCATGACGGCCGAGGTGACGGGATCGAGCCCGGTGGTGGGCTCGTCGTAGAGAATGTAGTGCGGCTTGAGGGCGATCGCGCGCGCGATGCCGACCCGCTTCCGCATCCCGCCGCTCAGTTCCGCCGGATACTTGTCCTCGACGCCCGACAGCTCCACCACGGCGAGGCTTTCCGCGATCCGGAGCCGGATCTCGGCCTCGTCGAGTCTCCGCTTGACCAGACCCAGCGCGATGTTCTCGGCCACCGTCATCGAGTCGAACAGGGCGGCGAACTGGAAGACATAGCCGATCCGCCCCCGCAGCTCCGCCAGCGCGCGGCGATCCAGCTCGTGCACCACGTCGCCGTCCACCCGCACCGCACCGGCGTCCGGCTCGATGAGTCCCACGATCAGCTTCAGCGTGACGCTCTTGCCGCTGCCCGACGCACCGATCATCACCGTGTTCTGGCCATCGGGAATCTCCAGCGAGACGCCCCGCAGCACCTGCTTCGCGCCAAAGGTTTTGATCAGCCGGTCGAGCACGATCACAGGAGTACGAGCGCCCAGAACGCGTCCAGCACCAGGATCGCCTCGCATCCCAGCACGACCGCGCGGGTGGTGGACAGCCCCACGCCCGCGGCGCCGGCCTGTGCGTCGAGCCCGCGCAGGCAGCCCATCAGCGCGACCGCCGCGCCGAAGCTCGCGCTCTTCACCAATCCGAACCAGATGTCCTTGAACCGGTAGAACTGCTTGAGCCCCTTGAGGAACTCCGGGGTGGAGAGGTCGAGCAGGTTGATCGCCGTCACCCATCCGGACCCGACGCCCACGGCCATAGCGAAAGCGGTCACCACGGGAAACATCAGGGCGGCCGCCAGAACCCGGGGAACGACGAGGTAGGAGTTGCGGTCGTAGGCCAGCGTCTCCAGCGCGTCCACCTGCTCCGTCACCTTCATCGTGCCGATCTCGGCTGCGATGCTGGCCCCGACCCGGCCGGCGAGCGCCATGCCGGTGAGCACCGGCCCCAGCTCCATCATCACCGTCTTCCCCACCAGCGCGCCCACGAAGTACAGGGGCACGGTGCCGGTGAAGATGTAGGACGAGAGGAGCGAGAGGACGATGCCGGTGAAAACGGCGATGAAGAGCGCGATGGGAACCGAGTCCACCCCCAGTCGGCGCATCTGCCCGACGAGGAGGGGACCCCAGGTTCCGACATCGGCGAGTGCGCGGGCGGTCTCGAGGCTGCGGCGGCCTACGTGCGCGACGAACCCGTCCCGCGCGGCGACACGGGATGCCACGGAGGGCGACACGGGTTGAAGTGTAGGGCGGCGGGCGGGAGGGCGGTAGGTGGTCAGGCGGTCGGGCGGTCAGGCGGTCAGGCGGTCAGGCGGTCAGGCGGTCAGGCGGTGCGACGATAACTGTGTCACCCTGAGCGCAGCGAAGGGCCACGCCGGCTTGATCGCCTTCGCTCCGCACAGACTGACATCCTACGTACCGTCCGACCGCCCGACCGCCCGACCGCCCTACCGCCCGGCCGCCCGGCCGCCCTACCTTAGGAGCAGCGCCGGAGCTTCGATGCCGCCACACCCGCACACCCGCTCCCGGCGGGGCGAAGCCGACCCGCCCAGCGCGGAGATCTCCATCCTCTGGCTGACCGCAGGCCTGAGCTGCGACGGTGAGACGGTCGCCCTCACCGGAGCGACCCAGCCCAGCCTGGAGGATCTGCTCAGCGGAGCCCTTCCCTGGACTCCCCGCGTGAAGCTGTACCATCCATTTCTGGCCCCGGAGGTCGGGGACGAGTTCGTCGAGTACTTTCACCGGGCCGCCCGGGGCGAGCTGAGCCCCTTCATTCTGGTCTTCGAAGGGTCGGTTCCCGACGAACGGAACAAGGCCGAGGGGTACTGGGCAACGTTCGGCACCGACCCGGTCACCCGCCAGCCCATCACCACGAGCAGCTGGATCGACCGGCTGGCCCCCCGGGCCTGGGTCGTGCTCGCCGTAGGCACCTGTGCGGCATACGGCGGAATCCACGCGATCGAGGGCAATCCCACGGGCGCGATGGGTCTGCCCGACTACCTCGGCCGGGACTGGCGGTCCGCGGGCGATGTGCCGGTGGTCTGCCTGCCGGGCTGTCCTGCCCAGCCCGACAACATGACCGAGACTCTCCTCTACCTGCTGCATCAGTTCACCGGACGGGCACCGCCGATTCCGCTCGATGAATCGCTGCGTCCCCGGTGGCTCTTCGACCACACCGTGCACGAAGGCTGCGACCGGGGCGGCCACTACGAGCAAGGTGAGTTCGCCGACAGCTACGGCTCACCTCTCTGCATCGTGAAGCTCGGCTGCTGGGGCCCGGTCGTGCAGTGCAACGTCGGCAAGCGGGGATGGATGGCCGGAGTCGGCGGGTGCCCCAACGTCGGCGGGATCTGCATCGGCTGCACCATGCCGGGCTTCCCCGACAAGTTCATGCCCTTCATGGATCAGCCGCCGGGCTCGCTGCTCTCGTCCGCGGCGGTGATGACCTATGGCCGGGCCATGACGGCGCTGCGTCGCTTCACCCTGGCCTCGATGAACCAGGAGCCCAGCTGGCGGGCCGGCCGGAGCGGCGCGTCATGAGCATCGCGATGGATCGGCTGGAGGCCGAGGGCATCCTTCGCGACCTGGCGGCCGTCTTCGCCCGAGGTACCACGACCGTCCCGGAGGACATCCCCGGCGATCCACACCTGCCCAACCTCGAGGCCAAGTACCGCACCCTGGTCGAGCAGCTGCCGGCCGTGGTCTTCATGGCCTATCTCGACCGCGCCATCGGCGAAGCCTACGTGAGCCCCAGGATCGAGGAGTTGATGGGGTTCACCCAGGCCGAGTGGCTGGAAGATCCGGTCCGGTGGTACGACCACATCCACCCGGAGGATCAGGGCCGCTGGAGCGTCGAAGCCGCCGAGATGTTCTCGACCGGGAAACCGCTTCGCTCGGCATACCGGGTCCTCTCACGCGAAGGGCGGGTGTTGTGGTTTCAGTGCGAGGTGAAGATGGTACGTCGGGCCGACGGTCGCCCCTGGTTCATTCACGGCGTCGGCTTCGACATCACCGAGCTCAAGCAGGTCGAGGCAGCCCTGGAACGGGAACGAAACCTGTTCTCGGCGGTGCTCGACACGGTCGGCGCGCTGGTCGCCGTGCTGACCCCGTCCGGCGCCATCGTCCGGCTCAATCGCATGTGCGAGCAGGTCGGGGGATACACCTCGGAAGGCGTACGGGGACGCTTTCTCTGGGAGCTCTTTCCGGCCACGGAGGAGGCCCGCGGGTTCCGCGCCGTCCTCGCGGGGCTTCGACCCGGGCAGCAGCGCGAGTACGAGAGCGACTGGGCCACCGGCGAGGGATCCCACCGGCGCATCGCGTGGTCCTGCACCATCCTGCCCGCCGCCGGGTCCGCGCCGGCCTACGTCATCTGCAGCGGGACCGACATCACCGAGCGCAAGCGGATGGAGCGAGCGCTGCTCGAGATCAGCGGCCGGGAGCAGCGTCAGATCGGGCAGGATCTCCACGACGGTCTGGGGCAGCACCTCACCGGGATCGCGTTCATGAGCAAGGTGCTCGCGCAGCAGCTGGCCGACGAGGGGGCCAGGCAGGCGCCCCACGCGGCCAAGATCGTGCACCTGGTGAACGACGCCATCAACCGGACCAGGCAGCTCGCGCGCGGGCTGTTGCCCGTCTTCTCCGACTCGCACGGGCTGATGTCGGCGCTCCGGCAGTACGCCGCCGAGGTCGAGGACCTGTTCACCGTTTCCTGCCGATTCGACTGCTCCGCGCCCATTCTCATCCACGACATCAGCACCGCGACCCACCTGTACCACATCGCGCAGGAGGCGGTCAACAACGCGCTCAAGCACGGCGGCCCCGAGCACATCGAGATCCTGCTTTCGGGGGAGGACGGCACCGGCAGTCTGACCATCACGGACGACGGGGCCGGCCTCCCGGAGCTGTCCGATTCCTCGCGCGGCCTCGGCCTGCGCATCATGAGCTACCGGGCCACGATGGCCGGCGGCTCGATGGAGATCCGGCGCGCCGAGCCCAAGGGCACCGTCATCGCCTGCCGCTTCCCCCTGGAGAAACGATGAAACCGACCCGGCACCGCGTGCTGGTGGTGGATGACCATCCCATCGTCCGCCAGGGCATCACCCTGATGATCGAGCAGGAGCCGGATCTCGAAGTGTGCGGTGAGGCGGAGGAGGCTCGGGCCGCGCTCGCCGTCATCCAGTCCGCCCGACCCGACGTGGTCCTGCTGGACATCTCCCTGCCCGGCCCGGATGGTTTCGAGCTGCTCAAGGCGATCCGAGGCGCTCACCCCACGCTGCCGGTGCTGGTGCTCTCCATGCACGACGAGTCCATGTATGCCGAGCGGGCGCTCCGGGCGGGCGCGAACGGCTACATCATGAAACAGGAGGCGACCGAGAACGTGCTGGTCGCGCTTCGGCGTGTGCTTCGCGGCGAGGTCTACGTGAGCGACAGGGTGGCGAGCATGATGCTGCGGCAGATCGCGACCGGCATCGGCCGGGCGGGCGAGGCCCCCGTGGCTCGGCTGAGCGACCGGGAGCTCGAGGTCTTCCGGCTGATCGGCGAAGGACACGGCACCCGTCGGATCGCCGAAGAGCTCTACCTGAGCGTCAAGACCGTGGAATCGTATCAGGCCCATATAAAGGAGAAGCTGGGCCTCCAGAGCTCCCGCGATCTGGTACAGCGCGCGATCGAGTGGAAGCTGGCGGAAGCCATGAAGTGATTCGGCCGTCGGCATCGGGGATTCCCCGGTGCCGGACGTAGGAAACCTCCCCATCCCCATCGCGGAACCGGCCCGATTGCGGCCGTTCTCCCCGTTCCCAGATTCGGCCTTGTTCGGCGTCCCCCGCGCGCCACCCGTGCGGCCGCCGCGTGGTCGTTCCAGCCTGATCGACTGCTCCTGCCTCTCGCAATGGTCGTTGCCCAAGAGGAGAGCCTATGACAGCCACTGTACCCTACGGCAGGGTGACCCAGAAGCCGCCCGCGGTCTCGGACATCCACGTCCTGTGGCTGACCGCCGGCCTCGGCTGTGACGGAGATTCGGTCTCCATCACGGCGGCCACCCAGCCGAGCATCGAGGACGTCCTGCTCGGTGCCATTCCCGGATTGCCCAAGGTGCACCTGCACAATCCCGTCCTGGCCGTCGAGGTCGGCTCGGAGTTCCTGAAGCCGTGGTACCAGGCCAAGGAGGGCAAGCTCGACCCCTTCGTGCTGGTGGTAGAGGGGTCGATCCCCAACGAAAGCATCAAGGCAGAGGGCTACTGGGCGGCGATGGGCACCGACACGGCGACCGGCCAACCGATCAAGACGACAACCTGGATCGACTGGCTGGCGCCCAAGGCGCTGGGCGTGGTGGCGATCGGCACCTGCGCCACCTACGGCGGCATTCATGCGATGCAGGGCAATCCGACCGGCTGTATGGGGCTGGCCGACTATCTGGGCTGGGAATGGCGCTCGAAGGCGGGCCTGCCGATCGTGAACGTCCCCGGGTGTCCGGTGCAGCCCGACAACTTCATGGAGACGCTGCTGTACCTCCTCTACCAGGTCGCCGGCCTGGCCCCGATGATCCCCCTCGACGACGAGCTGCGCCCCACCTGGCTGTTCGGCAGCACGGTTCATGAAGGCTGCGATCGGGCCGGCTACTACGAGCAGGGCGACTTCGCCAGCGAATACGGCTCGCCCAAATGCATCGTGAAGCTCGGCTGCTGGGGACCGGTCGTGAACTGCAACGTGCCGAAGCGCGGGTGGATGAACGGGATCGGCGGGTGCCCCAACGTGGGTGGGATCTGCATCGGCTGCACCATGCCGGGATTCCCGGACAAGTTCATGCCCTTCATGGACGAGCCACCCGGCGCCCGGCTCTCGACCACGGGCGTGCAGCTCTACGGCAAGACGATCAAGGCGCTGCGGTCGTTCACCAACGCGACCGTGAACAAGGAGCCGAAGTGGCGTCACACGCGTCCCGAGCTGACCACCGGCTATCACCCCAGGACCTACTGACCAGGCCAAAGGAGCCGTGTCCATGGCCACCGCAACCGTACCGCTGAAGGAAACCAGGGGCAAACAGCGGAAGCTGGTGGAGATGAACTGGGACCCGATCACCCGGATCGTCGGGAGCCTCGGGATCTTCACCAAGATCGACTTCGAGAACAAGGAAGTGGCCGAGTGTCACAGCACATCGTCCATCTTCCGGGGTTACAGCATCTTCATGAAGGGGAAGGACCCGCGCGACGCGCACTTCATAACCAGCCGCATCTGCGGGATCTGCGGAGACAACCACGCGACCTGCGCCACCTACGCCCAGAACATGGCCTTCGGCGTTCGTCCCCCGAACATGGGTGAGTGGATCGTCAACCTCGGCGAGGCGGCCGAGTACATGTTCGATCACAACATCTTCCAGGACAACCTGGTGGGCGTGGACTTCTGCGAGCAGATGGTGCGGGCCACCAACCCGAGTGTGTGGGAGAAGGCCAAGAAGACGCCGGCCCCCCATGCGGCCGACCATGGATATCGCACCATCGCCGACATCATGACGGCGCTGAATCCCTTCACCGGCGAGTTCTACCGCGAGACCCTCCACGTGAGCCGCTACACCCGTGAGGCCTTCTGCCTCATGGAAGGGCGGCACGTTCATCCGTCGACGCTCTACCCCGGCGGGGTGGGCACCGTTCCGACGGTACAGCTGTTCACCGACTACCTGGTCCGCCTGGCCCGGTACGCGGAGTTCATGAAGAAGTGCCTGCCTCTGCACGACGACCTGTTCGACTTCTGGTACGACGCCCTTCCCGGGTACGAGAAGGTCGGCTACCGCCGTACCCTGCTCGGCTGCTGGGGCTCGTTCAACAACCCGGACGTCTGCGACTATACCTACCAGAACATGTCGAAGTGGGGCGACGCGATGTTCGTCACCCCCGGTGTCGTGGTGGACGGCAAGCTGGTGACCCACGATCTGGTGAAGATCAACCTCGGCATCCGCATCCTCCTCGGCCACTCGTTCTACGACGACTGGGCCGACCAGGAGATGTTCGTGCGGCAGGATCCCCTGGGGAACCCGGTGGATCAGCGGCATCCGTGGAACCAGACCACGCTTCCGCGGCCGCAGAAGCGGGACTTCGACGGCGCCTACAGCTGGACCATGTCACCGCGGTGGTTCGACGGGAAGGACCACCTCGCGTTGGACACCGGCGGAGGACCCATCGCGCGCTTCTGGGCCACTGCGCTCGCGGGCCTGGTGGACATCGGGTACGTGAAGGCGACCGGCAAGAGCGTGAAGATGTATCTCCCGAAGACCGCGACCAAGCCCGAAGCCGAGTTCGAGTGGAAGATCCCGAAGTGGAGCAACGCGATCGAGCGGGACCGGGCCCGGACCTACTTCCAGGTCTACGCGGCCGCCGCGGCATACCACTTTGTCGAGAAGGCCCTCGCCGAGCTGCACGCGGGCCGCACCAAGACCTGGAACGACTTCACGGTCCCGGAGGAGGCCATCTCCTGCGGGTTCCACGAGGCGGTCCGGGGGGTGCTCTCGCACCACGTCGTCATCCGGAACGGGAAGATCGCCAACTACCACCCGTATCCGCCCACACCATGGAACGGCAGCGTGCGCGACGTGTACGGCACCCCGGGGCCCTACGAGGACGCGGTCCAGAACACGCCGATCTTCGAGGAGAACGGCCAGGAAAACTTCAAGGGCATCGACATCATGCGCGCGGTGCGGAGCTTCGATCCCTGCCTGCCCTGCGGCGTTCACATGTACCTGGGCAACGGCAAGGTGGTGGAGACCCACCACTCGCCGTTCTTCCTCAACCACCGCTAGGAGACGCCTCGGGCGAAACCGGCGAGCGAGGGCGGACATGCCCGGGAACACCGAGTTCGAGCGTCGGATCGCGGCGATCGAGGAGTTGGTGCATCGCCTGGAGACGGGATCCGACCCCGCGGCCCTGGCCGCGGCACAGACGTTGGTGGGTGCCGTCGTGGAGCTTCACCGGGAGGCCATGGACCGCACCCTGGCCGCCATCCGCCGGAGCGGCGCGGTGGGCGCCGCGATCCTCGACTCGCTGACGAGCGACGACCTGGTCGCCAGCGTGCTGCTGCTGCACGACCTCCACCCCGCGGATCTCGAGACCCGGGTTCGCGGCGCCCTCGAGAAGACCCGCCCATATCTCAAGTCCCACGACGGCAACGTGGAGCTGGTGGGCATCGACTCGGCCCGGGTCGTCCGGCTCCGGCTCGAGGGCAGCTGCCACGGCTGCCCCTCCTCCTCGCTCACGCTCAAGCTGGCGATCGAGCAGGCGATCCACGAGGCCGCACCCGATGTGAGCGCGATCGAGGTGGAAGGTCGGACGGACTCCGCCCTCTCCCGCGGTCCTGCGCTGGTCGGGCTCTCCGTGGGCCACGGCGACAACGGACATGAGGCACCCCCATCAGGCTGGACTGACGTGCGGGATCTCGAGTTGTCACTGCCCGGGGCTACGACCAGGAGGAACCTGGACGGCCGAGAGGTGCTCTTCTGTCTGGTGCAGAGCACCTTGTACGCCTACGGCGCCCGCTGCCCCGCCTGCGAGGCGGATGTCGGGGGCGCAATCGTGGCGGGCCGAACGCTCACCTGTCCGCGGTGCGGCCAGGCCTACGACCTCGTCGGGGCCGGCCGCGCCGCCGATCGACCCGACCTGCAGCTCACCCCGATCCCCCTCCTCACCCGCGACGGATGCACTCAGGTGGCCCTCCCGCCACGGCTGCCCGCGACCGAGCTCGCGGCGGTATGAGCTCGCCCGATCGGCGCGATGCCGGGCTCGAGGTCCTGCGCCGCTTCACCAGGCCGCGGGCGCCGGTAGAGCGCTGCGATCTCTGCGCCCGCGAGATCGGGGTGGAGCACGAGCACCTCATCGATCCCGCGGAGCGACGCCTCGCCTGTGCCTGCGGTCCCTGCGCCGTGTTGTTCAGCGGCCAGGCCGGCACCCGGCTCAAGCGGGTGCCGCGGGAGGTGCGCGCGCTCGATGACCTCAGCCTCAGCGACGCCCAGTGGGAGGCGCTCCGCCTTCCCATCGATCTCGCGTTCTTCTACGAGAGCACGCCCCAGAGCCGCGTGGTAGCCTGCTATCCCAGCCCTGCCGGGGCGACCGAGTCACTGCTGGAGCTGGACACCTGGTCCGAGATCCGGGCGGCGCACCCGGCGCTGCTCCAGCTCGAGCCGGATGTCCAGGCGCTGCTGGTGAATCGGGTGCGCCGGGGGGGCGGACGGAACGGCTGCTTCCTGGTGCCGATCGACCAGTGCTTCCGGCTGGTCGGCATCATCCGAATGCACTGGAAGGGATTCACCGGGGGCCCGGAGGTGTGGGACCGGATCGATCGGTTCTTCACCGATCTCCGGAGCCGAACCCGCCCCGACAGGGTGAGCGTCGATGCCTGAGCTGAGCTTCCGGGTCGAGTCGGCGGGGATCACACCATTCGCGATGGCGCCGTTGCTCAGCTTCGGACTGCGGGTGATCAACGCCTCGCCCAACGAGACCATCCACAACGTGGTGTTGCGCTGCCAGATCCGGATCGAAGTGACCAGGCGCCGCTATCGCCGCACCGAGGAAGAAGGGTTGAGGGACCTGTTCGGCGAGCCGTCCCGCTGGGGGCAGACGCTCCGGGCGATGCTGTGGACTCACGCCAGCACGGTGGTCCCCTCCTTCAGCACCGAGATCCTGACCGAGCTGCCGGTCGCCTGCACCTATGACTTCAACCTGGCGGCGACCAAGTACTTCTACGGGCTCGAGGAGGGCGAGATCCCGCTCGAGTTCCTCTTCAGCGGCAGCGTGTTCTATCAACGCGCCGAGGGCCCCCTCCAGGTCGCCCCGATCTCCTGGTCGGAGGAAGCCAAGTACCGTCTGCCCGTTGCGACCTGGCAGCACCTGATGGACACCTATTACCCCAACCAGGCCTGGGTCCAGCTGCGGCGCGACGTCTTCGATCGACTGTACCAGTACAAGGTCAGCCAGGGTATCCCGACCTGGGAGGAAACGGTCGAGCGGATGCTTGCCAAGGCGGACGAGGCGACCACGGTATGAGCGTGATGCCGGTGGAGGCGGTCGCCCGGGCCCTGCTGTACGAGGGCTACCTCCTGTATCCGTACCGGCGGTCGTCGGTGAAGAACCGGCAGCGGTTCAACTGGGGCGTGATTCATCCCGGTCCCCGTTACGAGCCGTGCCGGATGAGCACCGAGTGTCTGGTGCAGGGGGACCGTGCCAGCAAGCTGAAGGTGAAGGTGCGGTTCCTTCACCTGTTCGAGCGTGCGCCGGATGGGCCCGAGGAAGCGGCCTGGCAGGAAGCCATCGAGCGGGAGTTCGAGGCAGCCGCATCCATTGCCGAGCTGCTGGAAGCGCCGCCTGCCCTGCCCTTCGCCTTCCCGGTGGGCGACGTCCCCGGCAGGCAGACGCGTCTCGATGGGCGCGTGCTGCTGAGTGGGGAACCGGCGTCGGAAGGCTGCTTCCGTGCCGGCATCAGCATCGAGAACCTCACCGCGGCCCCGACGGGCGAGCCGAGCCGCGACGAGCTGCTGCTCCATTCGATGGTGGCCACCCATACCATGCTCCGGGTCGAGCAGGGCGAGTTCGTCAGTCTGACGGATCCTCCCGCGCCGCTTCAGCAGGCCGCTGCGGCATGCCGTAACATCGGCACCTGGCCGGTGCTCGCAGGCGATCCTCAGTCACGGGACACGATGCTGTCCTCCCCCATCATCGTCTCGGATTACCCCAGCGTCGCCCCCGAGAGTCCCGGGGACTTCTTCGACGGCACCGAGATGGACGAGATGCTCTCGCTCCGGATCCTCACTCTCACCGACGAGGAGAAGCGGGAGATGCGCGACGCGGGCGAGCAGGCTCGGCGCCTGCTCGAGCGCACCGAGGCGTCCACGGCGGAGGAACTTCTGCGGCTGCACGGCGCGCTGCGGCCGGTGCGCCTACCGGGCGAGGGCCCATGAACGAAGCCGATTGGCGGCTGCTCAACGCCGACCGCTCGGTCGAAGAGCTCCGGGTCGACGGCTGGCTGGTGCGTTCCGGCGACCGGGTCGTCCTGCGGCCGCGGGGCCGGGGCGACGTGTTCGACCTGGTGCTGGACGGCAAAGTCGCCATGGTCGAATCCATCGAGCAGGATCTGGAGGGGAACTTCAAGGTCGCGGTCGTGCTGGAGCAGGACCCCGGCGCGTATCTCGGTCTCCTGCGGCAGCCGGGGCATCGATTCTTCTTCTCGCCGGCGGAGGTGGCGCCCCTGCCGCCCGAGGCCGCGGCGGCGACCCTCGCGACCCCCGCCGTGCTCGTCGCCGGCATCGGCAACCTGTTCCTGGGAGACGATGGCTTCGGTGTCGAGGTCGTCCAGCGTCTGGCGACGCATACGCTGCCACCGGGCGTCACCGTCGCGGACTACGGAATTCGAGGATACGACCTGGCGGCGGCGCTGGTGCGGGGCGCCGACTGCACGATCCTGGTGGATGCCTGCCCGCGGGGCGAGCGCCCCGGCACCGTCTTCGTGTTGGAGCCGGACGCCGCCGAGCTGGAGGCCTCCCTGGATGTCGCCGGACGGTTCGACGCCCACGACCTGAACCCGCTACACGTGCTCCGCCTGGCCCGCTCGCTCGGCGCGGAGCTCAAGTCGGTCGTGGTCGTCGGCTGCGAGCCGGCGACCCTGGGTCCGCCTGAAGGTCAGCTGGGGTTGAGCGATGAGGTCGGGGCCGCGGTGGACGAGGCGGTCAGGGTGATCGAAGCGCTGATCGAGCGATTCCTCAACCAACGAGGAGGGTGACGCCATGGAGGCAATCAGGACGAACCGGAACGGTGAGGCGGGCGACAACGACACCTTGCTCCTCTTCGGCGGGGCGGCGTGCCTCCTCCTGGGCGCGGGCCTGATTCTGTCCAGCTCGCTGAGTCGCCGGTACCTGGGCGAGGTGGGCGCGGGCGACCTGTTCCAGGCGGCCGTGCCCGACGTGCAGCGATACCTGAAGCTCAGCAACATGTGAGCGCCCCGTGCGCTATCGCATCGATCCCGCGGCCAGCCGGCTTACCGCGCGAGCCTTCGCCGGCGGTCCCCTGTCCGCGATGGGCCACAACCCCAGCTTCGCGGTCCGCGAGCTGGAAGGGGAGGTGGACTTCGATCCGGACGCCCCAGCCGCCTCCGCACTGCGGCTGGCAGTCGTGGCCCGCTCCCTGACGCTGACGGACAGCGTGAGCGACGGGGACCGACGCGAGATCGAGCGCACGACGCGAGAAGAGGTGCTGGAGAGTGACCGGTTCGCCGAGATCGTCTACCAGTGCCCGGGGTCCAAGGTCACGGCCGGCGGACCGGGGCAGTTCTCGCTGGCCGGGGACCTCACCCTGCGCGGGGTCACCCGGCCGCAGCCGGTAGCGGCCCGGGTCTACCTTACCGGGGACGTGCTGCGGGGGAACGGCGAGGCCACCGTCCGGCAATCCGCGTTCGGCATTCGGCCGGTGACGGTGGCCGGGGGTATGCTCAAGGTGAAAGACGAGGTGAAAGTGACGTTCGATATCGTGGCGCGCCGGGACGGGGCCGGGTAAGGTTGACAACCGCCTGTCTCGACCCCACATAGGAAAGGACGAGGTCATCATGTGTCTGGCCATTCCCGGCCGAATCGTGGAGCTGGTGTCCGATCCCGTGCCCCTGGCGCTGGTGGAGGTCACCGGAGTGCGCCGGCGGGTCGACCTCGGCCTGCTGCACGACGACATGCCGAAGGTCGGCGACTGGGTGCTGATCCACGTGGGCTTCGCGATGAGCCGGATCAGCGAGGAGCAGGCCGCCGAGCAGATGCGGATGATCGCCATGCTGGGGGAGGATGAGGCCGCCATGGAGGAAGTGCGTGGCTACGGCCTCGAGGGCCGGGAGCCATGAAGTTCGTGGACGAGTTCCGTGATTCCGAGCTCATCACCCGCGCCCGGGACGAGATCCGCCGGCTCGCGGATCCGGCTCGGCACTATCGGCTGATGGAAGTGTGCGGCGGCCACACCCACGCGATTTACCGCTTCGGCCTCAAGGACGTCCTCCCCTCCAACCTCGAGCTGATCCACGGTCCCGGCTGCCCGGTCTGCGTGCTCCCCATGGGGCGGATCGACGATGGCCTCGAGCTGGCCGGCCGACCCGACGTGATCTTCGCCGCCTTCGGCGACATGATGCGGGTTCCGGGAGCGCATGGCAGCCCGCTGGAGCACAAGGCGCGAGGGGTGGACGTCCGCATCGTGTATTCACCGACCGACGCGCTGAAGCTCGCCCGCTCGAATCCCGGCCGGCACGTGATGTTCTTCGCGATCGGGTTCGAGACCACCGCGCCCTCCACCGCCCTCACGCTGATGCGGGCTAGAGCGGAGGGCATCGGGAACTTCTCGGTCTTCTGCAACCACGTCACCATCATTCCCGCCATCCGCGCCATTCTGGACTCGCCGGACATGCGGCTGGACGGGTTCATCGGCCCGGGACACGTCTCGACCGTGATCGGATGCCGTCCCTACGAGTGGATCGCGCGAACCGAGGGGAAGCCGATCGTGGTCTCGGGCTTCGAGCCGCTCGATCTGCTGCAATCGATCGTAATGCTCCTGCGGCAACTGCGGGATGGGCGCGCGGAGGTGGAGAACCAATACCAGCGTGTCGTCCCCTGGGAGGGGAACCGCGCGGCACTGGCCGCGATGGCGGAGGTGTTTGAACTGCGGCCCTACTTCGAGTGGCGGGGGCTCGGCTTCATCTCCCAATCGGCGCTCCGGCTCCGGGAAGAGTACGCCCGGTGGGACGCGGAACGGGTGTTCAGCGTCGCCGGCGTCCGTGTCACCGATCCCAAGGCGGCGCAGTGCGGCGAGGTGCTGAAAGGCGTCCTCAAGCCCGCCCAGTGCAAGCTGTTCGGCAAGGAATGCACGCCCGAGCACCCGGTCGGCGCACTGATGGTGTCATCGGAAGGCTCATGCGCAGCGTACTACAACTACGAACACCGGAAGACCGCGGGGCAGCTCCGGATCCTGACGCCGGCCTGACCGCGGAGCCCACCGTCCGCTTTCGCGACCCCCAGATCGAGATGGCGCACGGGGCCGGAGGCAAGGCCTCGCGGCGCCTGGTGGACGGCCTGCTCGCTCCCCTGCTCTACCGGCAGTCCGACCCGGTCGAGGGCGATCGGCTGGCGGACGCCGCCCGCGTGCTGGTCGGCGGGGCACCCATCGCGATTACCACCGACAGCTTCGTCGTCACGCCGCTCGCGTTCCCCGGCGGATCCATCGGAGAGCTGGCGGTGAACGGCACGGTGAACGACCTCGCGGTGGGCGGCGCCAGGCCCGTGGCGCTGGTGACGACACTGGTTCTCGAGGCGGGGCTCCCCACGGCGACCCTGGTGGCCGAGCTTCGCGCCATGCGACAGGCCGCCCGCGACGCCGGCGTGGCCATCGTAGGCGGGGACACGAAGGTGGTGGAGCACGGCAAGGTGGACCGGCTCTACATCAGCACCACGGGCATCGGCCACCCGCTGCCCGGCGTGACTCTCGGCGCGCGCTCGGTGCGGCCGGGAGACCGGGTCCTCCTCTCCGGGCCCATCGGCGACCACGGCATCACCATCCTGCTGGCGCGGGGCGAGCTGGACCTGGAGGCCGACCTCCGATCCGACACCCGCTCGGTGTTCCCCATGGTCGAGGCGCTGGCCGCCGCGGCGGGCCCTTCCCTTCGATGGATGCGTGACCCCACCCGCGGCGGCGTCGCCACCTCGCTCAACGAGCTCGCCCTGGACAGCGGGCTCGGCATCCACATCTCGGAGGAAGCGATACCGGTGCGGGACGAGGTCCGGGGAGCGTGCGAGCTCCTGGGGCTCGATCCGCTGCACATCGCGAACGAAGGACAGTTCCTCGCCGTACTGGGTGCCGAGGCGGCGGACCGCGCCCTGGAGGCGATCCACGCCGTTCCCGGTGGAGACTCGGTGGTGATCATCGGCGAAGTCCGCGAGGAGCCGCGGGCCGCCGTCCTCGCCGGCAGCCGGTACGGCGGGACGCGGATCGTGGACATGCTGGTGGGCGATCCGCTGCCCCGCATCTGTTGAGCGTCGCGTGCCGACCATCGTGAGCCTCGCGTCCCGGCTGGAGGAGCGGCTCCTGGCCCGCAACGCCCTCGCCGAGACGTTCTTCGCGCGCGAGGCCCCCAGGCTCGCCGCCGCCTGCCGCGAGATGGCCGATCGGTTCCTCAATGGCGGTAGGCTCCTGGCCTTCGGCCGGGGGCCCTACTCCACCGACGCGCAGCACGTGTCGGTCGAGTTCGTGCACCCGGTGATCGTCGGCAAGCGCGCGCTCCCCGCCCTCGACCTGAGCGTCCTCTTCGACCCCTGGCTCGACACCCTGGTCCGACCCGAGGACATGGTCATGGGCTTCGGTCCTCCCGATGGAGACACCGAGGTCAACCGGGCGCTGTGGCGAGCGGGACAGCGCGGGGCCATGACCTTCACCCTGCCCGGCGGCAGAGGGTCGTACGCGCTGGCCTCGACCGACCCGGATCCGTTCGTTCACCAGGAGCTGATCGAGATCCTCTACCACACGCTGTGGGAGACCGTGCACGTCTTCTTCGAGCACCGCGAGCTGGGGCAGGATGTCGGACCGGCCGGCTTTCTGTACCCCTTCCTCGGGAGTGAGAAGCAGAGGCCGGCCGACCTGGTCGGTCAGGTGGAGTCGTCCATCCTCATGAAGGTGGCCGACGACGCGGCCCTCAGGGCCAAGGTCGCGCGCGAGGAAGCGGACGCGATCGCCGAGGCCACTGCTGCCATCGCCGCGCGGCTGCGGCACGGAGGAAAGCTCCTCCTGTTCGGGAACGGCGGCTCCGCCACCGACGCCAACGACTGGGCGATCGACTGCGTGGCGCCGCCGCGGGGGCATCACCCGGTGCCGGCGTTGTCGCTCGCGATGGAGCCCGCCACGGTCTCGGCGATCGCGAACGACGTGGGCTCCGAGGTGATCTTCCTGCGCCAGCTCATCGCTCAGGCCGAGCCGGGCGACGTCGCGATCGCGATCTCCACCAGCGGTGGATCCAGGAACGTGATTGCCGCGCTCGCAGAGGCGCGCAAGCGGCGGCTCTTGACGGTGGCGCTGCTGGGCTACGACGGCGGGGAAATCCGCCGCCAGTCGCTCGCCGACCATTGCATCGTGGTCAATTCGGACTACATCCCCCGGATCCAGGAGATTCACGCCTCGATCTATCACCTCATGCGCGAGTGCCTGGGTGACCATGAAGCGGCTTGAGCTCTACGGCACTCCCGACTGTCCCTACACCAGGGACATGCGCGAATGGCTGGAGCTCCGCGGCAGTGACTTCGTCGAGTACGACGTGGAGGCGGACCGCGGCGCCCGGGACCGGATGCGCACGCTGGTGGGGACCCAGCGGACAGTCCCGGTTCTGGTGGAGGATGGGGCGGTCGTGCTGATCGGCTGGCAGGGTCGCGGCTGTACCGTGAGCGACTAGCCGATGACGACGAGCGCCTGCACGGTCACTGTTCGCGGCGTGGTTCAGGGCGTCGGCTTCCGGCCGTTCGTCTACCGGCTGGCGCGGGCCAACACCCTGGCCGGCTGGGTGTTGAACGGGGACGAGGGGGTGGAGATCCGACTGGAGGGCGCCAGGGAGCGCGTGGACGCCTTTCTCCGCAAGCTGCGGTCCGAGGCTCCCGCCGCGGCGGGCATCACGGACATCGCCGTGGCACTGGCGGAGCCGAGCGGTCTCGAGGAGTTCGAGATCAGGACCAGTCGGAGCGGCGACCACCGCAGCGCCCCGATCTCACCCGACCTGGCAGTCTGCGCCCGTTGCCTCGGCGAGTTGTTCGCTCCCGCGGATCGGCGGTTTCACTACCCGTACATCAACTGCACCGACTGCGGCCCGCGCTATTCGATCGTGACCCGGGTGCCCTACGATCGCGAGTCCACGACGATGGCGGCCTGGACGATGGATTCCCCGTGCGATCATGAGTATCACGACCCGGGGAGCCGTCGGTTCCACGCCCAGCCCAACGCGTGTCCGTCATGCGGACCGGGGGTGACACTGCTCGAGGGCGCGGGCACGATCCGTGAATCGCGGCAAGCCATCACCCACGCGGCCGCGCTGCTCCGCGGAGGAGCCATCCTCGCGGTGAAGGGCCTGGGCGGCTATCACCTCGCGTGCGATGCGCGGAACCGGGCGGCGGTCGGATCGCTTCGCGACCGGAAATACCGCAAGGAAAAGCCGTTCGCGCTCATGGTGCGGGACCTGACCACCGCCAGGACACTGGTGCGACTCACGCCGGAGTCGGAGGCGCTGCTCGTCGGCTCAGCGGCCCCCATCGTGCTTGCACCGGCACTGGTGCGGCTCGACCAGGTCGCGCCGGACACCGACGAGCTCGGCGTCATGCTCCCTTACACGCCGGTCCACTACCTGCTCTTCGCCGCGGGAGCGCCGGACGTGCTGGTGATGACCAGCGGCAATCGCTCGAGCGAGCCGATCGCGTACCGGGACGAGGATGCGCGGGAGCGGCTGGCCGGTGTGGCCGACGCCTTCCTGGTGGGGGAGCGTCCCATCGCCCGCCGGGTGGAGGACTCGGTCGTTCGCACCGGACCGCAGGGGACCGTGGTGCTCCGGAGGAGCCGGGGCTACGCTCCCAGCGTAGTCGCGATGCTGCCCTCCGCCCGGCCGGTGCTGGCCCTCGGCGCCGACCTCAAGAGCGCCATCACCCTGGTGGTGGACGGCCAGGCGTTCGGGAGTCAGCACCTGGGCGACCTCGAGCACTACGACTGCTGGCGCGCGCTGGAGGAATCCATCCGGGACCTGCTGGCCGTGTACCAGGTCCCGCCCGCCGAGCTGCTGGTGGTGCGCGACGCGCACCCGCAATACCGCTCCACCGGGGCCGCTTCGAGCTTCTCCGAGTCGGAGGTGGCGGTGGTTCAGCACCACCGTGCCCACGTGGCGTCGGTGCTCGCCGAGCGGGGGGCGTGGTCCGAGATGGTCGTGGGGCTCGCGCTCGACGGCACCGGCTACGGGGACGACGGCGCCATCTGGGGCGGCGAGTTGTTCCTTGGCAGCATCCGGAAGGGCTTCCACCGCGTGTCCCACCTGCGGCCCGCGGCTCTCGTCGGCGGAGACGCCGCGGCCCGCCACCCGGTGCAGGCGGCCGCAGGTTTCCTGGACCAGATCGAGACGCCGGACCTGACCCGCGGGCCGTTCGATTTTCCTTCGGAGTACGGCCGCTCGAGACGGTTGCTGGAGCGTCGCACTCGAATCTTCTCCACTACCTCCGCCGGCCGCCTGTTCGATGCCGCTGCCGCGCTGTTGGGATTCACCCGTCCCGTGACGTTCGAGGGCCAAGCCGCCATGTGGCTCGAGTGGCTGGCCCGCACCGCTCCGCAGGTCGAGCCCTATCGCTGTCCGGTGATCGGCGATGAGATCGACTGGCGGCCGCTCCTGTACGCGATCATCGAGGACCGCGCGGCGGGGCGGGATCCGGCGGAGATCGCCCGCGCCTTCCATGCCGGGCTGGCGAGCGGGTTGGCCGACGCGACCGCCGCCCTGTGCCGAGGCCACGGACTGGACACCGCCGTCGCCTCCGGCGGGGTGATGCAGAACGCCTTGCTGCTGGAGCGTCTGGCGGGGTCGCTCGAGGCGGGGGGGATCACGCTCCTCATCAACCACCTGGTGCCGCCGAACGATGGCGGGATTAGCTTGGGCCAGGCCGCGCTCGGCGCATTGGGACCATGCACGAGCTCTCGATCGCGCTGAGCGTGGTGGATCTGGCCCGGGAGGAAGCGGGTCGCCAGGGCGGGCGGGTGTGTGCCGTCCACCTCCGGATCGGGGCGCTCGCGGGTGTGGCTCCGGAAGCCCTGCTCGCCTCGTACGAGATGGCATGCGCGGAGACACCGCTGGAAGGGTCGCGGCTTATGATCGAGGAGGTGCCCGTCGTGGTATTCTGCGAGCGGTGCGAGGCGCGACGACCCCTGGAGAGCCTGCAGTGCTTCAGTTGCCCCGAATGCGGCGCTCCGGTCTCCCGGATCGAGCAAGGCCGGGAGCTGGAGCTGGTCGCCCTGGAGATCGAGCAATGAGCCACGAGCCTCGTCTCGTCGAAGTGCGGCGGAACATCCTCAAGCAGAACGACCTCGTCGCCCGCGAGCTGCGACACCGCTTCCGCGAGGCCGGTGTCTTCGTGGCGAGTCTCGTCTCCAGTCCGGGTGCCGGCAAGACCACCCTGCTGGAGCGGACCCTCACCCTGCTCGGCGAGCGGTTCCGGGTCGCCGCGCTCGTGGGGGACCTGGCCACGGAGAACGACGCGGCGCGGCTGGCGCGGAGCCGGGCGCCGGTCCGCCAGATCACGACCGGTACCGTGTGTCACCTGGAAGCCGCGATGGTGCAGCGGGCGCTGGAAGGGTGGAGCCTGGACGACCTCGACTTCCTGTTCGTGGAGAACGTGGGCAATCTCGTGTGTCCAGCCTCCTACGACCTGGGCGAGGGGCTGCGATTCGTGATCGTCTCGGTCACCGAGGGCGAAGACAAGCCGCTCAAGTACCCCACCATCTTCAACACTGCGGACGTGGCGGTGCTGTCCAAGATCGACCTGGCCGAGGCGGTCGGGTTCGACCGCGAAGCAGCGCTCCGGAGCGTCGAGGCGGTGCGCCCGGGGATGCGGACGATCGCCCTCTCGGCCCGGACGGGCGAGGGCATGAACGATTATCTGGCGCTGCTCGAGGCCGCACTGCAGTCCTCCCGGGAAACGGCTGCGACCGCGCCATGACCGGCCTGCTGGCGGTCATGGCGCTCGGCCTGTTCCTCGGCATGCGGCACGCCGCGGATCCCGACCACGTGATCGCGGTGACGACGATCGTGTCCCGCCACGCCTCGGCCGGCCGCGCGGCGGTCATCGGCCTGCTCTGGGGTGTCGGTCACACCCTGACGATCATGGTGGTCGGCGTCGGGATCGTGCTGCTCGGCTGGGTCATTCCGCCACGCGTCGGGTTGTCGCTGGAGCTGTCGGTCGGCCTGATGCTGATCGTGCTCGGGGTCGTGAACCTGCGCGCCGTACTGTTGGAGCGGAGAGCGGCCGCCGGGCTGGTGCACATGCACGCCCACGCCCACGGCGACTACGTCCATACCCATCCTCACAAGCACCGCCCGGAAGCCCATCCGCACCGTCCGGACGACACTCCCCTGGCCCGACTGGACCGGCGGCTCGGCGGGCTTCGCCCATACGAGGTGTTGCGCCCACTGATCGTGGGGATTGTCCACGGTCTGGCGGGATCGGCGGCGGTGGCGCTGCTGGTGCTGACCGCCATCGGCAGCAGCAAGTGGGCCGTGGCCTACCTGGCGCTCTTCGGCCTGGGAACGATCATCGGGATGATGCTCATCACGGTCGGGCTCGCCTGGCCGCTGGCGGGGCTCTCGCCCCGGTTCGCCAGTCTTCCCCGCCGGCTCCGGCTGGCGTCCGGTGTGATCAGCCTCATCGCGGGACTGGCGATTACTTATCAGATTGGAGTGGTGGATGGGCTGTTCGGCGCCGCGCCCAGCTGGACGCCGAGATAGACGGTACTGGCAAGGAGAAACGATGATATCCGCTCGCCGCGTGGTGCTCTACGGGCTCCTGATCGGCTTCGGCTCGCTGCTGGCGACCTCGCTTCCCGACATCAAGCGGTACGTGAAGATCACGCTGATGTAGCGCGCAGGCCGCTAGGCCGCGAAGCTCGCCAGCGCCCGGCCCACGTCTCCCTCCTTGAGTCGCTTGAGCGCGCGGTCCCGGAGCTGCCGGACGCGCTCACGAGTGACACCCAGCATTCCGCCGATCTCCTCCAGCGTGTGCTCCCGCCCGCCGTCCAGCCCGAAGTAGAGCCGCAGCACCTTGGCGTCCCGGGGCGGCAGCGTCCGGAGGGCCCGGTCGATCTCCTCCGACAGGAACTTGTCCATCGCCTGGCTCTCCGCATCGCTCTGCTCGTCGGTCACGAAGCGGTCGATCAGCGAGCGCTCTCCCTCGGGATCGAGCGGGGCGTCGAGCCGCACGTCGGCGGTGTTGAGCGCGGCGAGCGACTGAACCACGTCCTGCGAGAGCCCGGTGACCGCCGCGATTTCCTCCGGCGTCGGCTCCCGCCGGAGCTCCTGCCGCAGGGTCTCGGCGGTCCGGATGATCCTGGAGAGGTCGGCCGTGCGGTTGAGGGGCACTCGGACGGTGCGCCCCTGGCGCGCGAGTGAGGCGAGGATGGCCTGCCGGATCCACCAGACGGCGTAAGAGATGAACTTCACGCCCTGGTCGGGGTCGAACTTCCGGGCGGCGGTGAGCAGTCCGACATTTCCCTCGCCGATGAGGTCGGTGAGCGCCATGCCACGGTTCTGGTACTTCTTGGCGACCGAGATGACGAACCGGAGGTTCCGCTTCACCAGCTCCTGCATCGCCTCCTCGTCGCCCGCGCGGACCCGGCGGGCGATGGCGATCTCCTGCTGGGCGCTGAGCAGGGGCGTCTGGCTGACCTCATACAGATACTGGTCGAGGATGTCCCGGTCGGCGTCGTAGACGCCGAGACTCTTGGCGGTCTCGCGCTTGCGAGGCTTTCGGGGCTTGGTTCCGGGGGTGTGGGCAAGGATCTCGGCCGTAGTGAGGTCGGGGGACAGCGGCTCTGACGTGGCATCGGCGGGGCGCTGGGAGGGGCGCTTCGGGGCCTCCTGTCCGGTGGACCTCTTCTTGCTCATGGGTGCAGTATATCCTCATCGGGCTTCAGAGGATGCGCTTGACGCTCACCCCCCCGCCGGCTAGGTTTTCCTGCTGCCGCGGCGCCCGAGGGCGCGACAATATAATAGGGGGGCGTAGCTCAGTTGGGAGAGCGCGTGAATGGCATTCACGAGGTCAGGGGTTCGATCCCCCTCGCCTCCACTTGCAGTCGGAGCGGCGGCAGGGCCTGCCCCGAGCGTAGTGAGGGGCGGTAGAAGTCCTGACAGGCTTTCGTTAGATTGTCAGCGCTCGCGGGAATAGCTCAGTTGGTAGAGCACAACCTTGCCAAGGTTGGGGTCGCGGGTTCGAGTCCCGTTTCCCGCTCTGATCCTGCAGGGTTGCTGATCGCAGGATAGCCGACAGCCGATAGCTGGGAACGCAGTGCATACGTCGCGGGGTGGAGCAGTCTGGTAGCTCGCCGGGCTCATAACCCGGAGGTCGTGGGTTCAAATCCCACCCCCGCTATTGGGCGGAACGGCGGTACAGCGGAATCCCCGCCGTACCGCCGTTCCCTCTGGGGCGGTTAGCTCAGTTGGTTAGAGCGCCACGTTGACATCGTGGAGGTCACAAGTTCGAGTCTTGTACCGCCCATCGGCCTGCGCCCTTAGCTCAATTGGATAGAGCATTTGACTACGGATCAAAAGGCTGGGGGTTCGA
>DATBJH010000053.1:0-39199 GCA_036556505.1 Gemmatimonadales bacterium | reverse complement strand
CGGTTCTCCGCTCTCGCCCGACCGTCCGACCGCCCGACCGCCCAACCGCCTCTTCCGCTACCGCATTCCACGCCCCGCACCCCTCGCACCGCCCGACCCACTTGGCGTGCTCGTGGCCGCACTCGGTGCAGCGGTAGACCGACCGCGCCCGCGCCATACCTACTCCGGCTCGTCCCGGTTGGAGAAGCTGTCGAAGCGGGTGTATTCGCGGGTGAACTTGAGCTGGACGTCGCCCGTGGGGCCGTTGCGGTTCTTGGCCAGCATGACCTCGGCCAGGCCCCGCTTGGTTTCGTCATCCCGGTCGTAGTACTCGGGCCGGTGGATGAAGATCACCAGGTCGGCATCCTGCTCGATGGCGCCGGAGTCGCGCAGGTCGGAGAGTATGGGCTTCCGCTCCCCGCCCCGCTGCTCCGAGGCCCGGGAGAGCTGCGAGAGAGCGATGACCGGGATCTCGAGCTCGCGCGCCAGCGCCTTCAGCGAGCGCGAGATGTCGGAGATCTCCTGCACCCGGTTCTCGGAGTACTCGGGGCTCCGCATGAGCTGGAGATAATCCACGATGATGAGCTTGAGGTCGTTGTCGATCTTGAGCCGCCGCGCCTTGGACCGCATCTCCAGCAGGGTGATGGACGGCGTGTCGTCGATCCAGACCTGATAGGTCTGGAGCAGCCCAGCCGCCCGGGCCAGCTGGGTGAAGTCGGAGTCGCGCAGCGAGCCCTGCCGCACGCGGTGGCTGTCCACCCGGGCGGTGGCGGTGAGCATGCGCTGCACCAGCGCCTCCTTCGACATCTCCAGCGAAAAGATGGCGACGCCGTGGCCCTCCGCGGCTGCGTTGGCCGCGATGTTGAGACAGAAGGCCGTCTTGCCCATGGACGGCCGGGCCGCCACCACCACCAGCTCCGCATGCTGGAACCCCGACGTCAGCCCATCCAAGTCTACGAATCCGCTGGGCACCCCGGTAATCGCCTTGCCGCTGCGCTGGAGCGTTTCGATGCGCTCCATCGTGGGCCAGAGCATCTCCTTGATGCGGGTGAACCCCTCGTCGCCGCGCTGCTGCGAGATCTTGAAGATTCGCGACTCGGCGATGTCCAGCAGCTCGGTAGCGGTCGAGTGCCCGTCGTAGGCTTCGGTGATGATGCCGGTGGAAGTCTCGATCAGACGCCGGAGGATCGCCTTGTCGCGGACGATGCGGGCGTGGAACTCGAGGTTGGCCGCGGTGGGCACCGCGTCCACCAGCTCGGCGAGGTAGTCGAGCCCGCCGGCCGACTCCAGCTCCCCCCGCCGCACCATCTCGTCCCGCAGCGTGATGTGGTCGATGACGGTGCGGCGCTCCACCAGCGAGACCATCGCGCGGAACAGCCGCCGGTGGGCCTCGCGGTAGAACATCGAGTCGTCCACCAGCTCCGCGGCGCGGAGCGCGGCGTCCTGATCCAGCAGCATGGCGCCGAGCACGGCTTGCTCGGCTTCGGCGCTCCAGGGCGCGGAGCGACCGACGTAGGTCTCAGTGGTCGAGAAGTTGTCGGGCGATACGGACGTCATCCCAGGTGGGCTTCTTCCAGTTGGGGTTGCGCAGCAGTGCCGCGGGATGATAGGTGACGATCAACGGAACGCCGTTGTACCGGTGCACCTTGTTCCGCAGCTCCCCCAGGCCCTTCCTCACACCCAGCATCGCCTCGCCCGCGGTCCCGCCCATGGCGAGAATGACCTTCGGTCGAATCAGCTCGAGCTGGCGGTGAAGGTAAGGCATGCAGGCCGCGATCTCATCGGGCAGGGGCTTTCGGTTCTGGGGAGGCCGGCACTTGACGATGTTGGTGATGTACACCGAAGTCCGGGGAACTTCAATAGCATCGAGGATGCCGTCGAGCAGCTTGCCGGCCTGTCCCACGAACGGGCGGCCGGTGGCGTCCTCGGTCGCGCCCGGACCCTCGCCGACGAGGACCATGCGCGCGTCGGGATTGCCCTCCCCCGGCACCGCGTTGGTGCGCGTGGGACAGAGCCCGCAGCAGTAGGTCGTGCGGATGCGATCCGCCACGGCGTCGAGCGTGGGCAGGTTCGCCAGATCGTTGCCGAGGAGCATCGGGTCGGCGGTGGTGACGGTGATGCCGGGACCCGGGATCGGCGGCGCGCCGCGAAGCCACTTGGGTTGCGCGGCTGCCGGCGCGGCGGGGGGTGGCTCGGCCACGGAGCCGGCCAGCGGCTCGGCGAGGATCACTTCGTTCCCGCCCAGCTCGGCTTGCTGTTTCAGGTACCGCCGCCGCAGCTCATCCAAGGGATCGCTCCACCGCATCCAGGATCGCCTCGGCCACCTCCCGCTTCGACTGGAGCGGGAGAATCTGCGGAGTGCCGTCGCGACCGATGATCGCCACCCGGTTGGTATCGTGCTCGAAGCCGGCCCCGGGCTCCAACGCGTCGTTGACCACGATGAAGTCCAGGTCCTTCCGTTCGAGCTTCGCCATACCCTTCGCCAGCGCGTCGCCCGTTTCCAGCGCGAACCCCACCATGATGCTGCCGGGCTTCCTCGCCCCGCGGGTGCCGCTCAGGATGTCTTCGGTGGGCTCCATCGGGATCGCGAGCGCGCCGTCCACCCGATTCCTCTTACTCGTGCTGGGGTCGCTGGGCCGGAAGTCGGCGGGCGCAGCGGCCATCACCAGTACGTCGGCCGAGGGCAGCTCGGCTCGAACCGCCGTCTCGAGCTCGCTGGTGCTCTCGACCCGCCGGAGCACCGCACCGATCGGCGGATCGAGCGCAACCGGGCCCGAGACGAGCACCACCTCCGCCCCACGCTCCCACGCGACCTCCGCCACGCGATACCCCATCTTGCCGCTGGAGCGGTTGGTGACGACCCGCACCGGGTCGATGGACTCTCGGGTGGGCCCCGCGGTCACCACGATGCGGCGGCCCGCGAGCCTGCCGCCTCCGCGCAGCACTCGGGCCGCATGCGCCAGGATGGTGTCCGGCTCGCTCATGCGGCCCGGCCGCCGGCTGGGCCCTTCGGCGAGCGCGCCGATCTCCGGGCCGACCAGGGCGACACCTCTCGCCCGCAGCCGCTCCAGGTTCGCCTGGGTTTCGGGGCGGGCGTACATCTCGTCGTTCATGGCCGGCGCGACCAGCACCGGGGCGGTGCGGGCCAGCAGAAGGGTGGTGAGCGCGTCGTCGGCCAGGCCCTGCGCCATGCGGGCGATCAGATGCGCGGTGGCCGGGGCGACGATGATGAGATGGGCGTCCTGCGGGAGGCGGATGTGGGCGAGCGCCCGTCCCGGCTCCCAGAGGGAAGTCAGGACCGGGCGCCCGGTGAGCGCTTCGAACGTAGCGGGTCCGACGAACTCGGCGGCGCTGCGGGTCAGGACCACGTCCACGCCGGCACCGGCCTCGGTCAGGCGGCGGGCGAGCAGGCAGCTCTTATAGCTGGCGATCCCGCCCGACACGCCGAGAACGACGCGCCGGCCGCGCCACACCTCAGGCCTCGGAGCGGCGGCGGCGGACCAGCTTGTAGTTCAGCTCCCCTTCGGTGAGCGACTGGAGCGCCTTGGTGGTGAGCTTTTCCCCCTGGTGCGCCACCTGGTCCTTGGGGAACTCGTTCTGATAGCGGGCGAACTTCGCCGCGACCAGAACGCCGAGATACTTGTTGCCCGCCTGCTTGGCGACCTCGCTAGGGGTCGTGATGCGCATGTGCTCCGGCTCCTTTGCAGTTGTGGTGTCTTCCCGAGCGGAGCGAGGGATCTTCCCCGGGTCGGCGGGGTCCTTCGCTTCGCTCGGATGACAGCGCGCTCCTAAATTTTCGCGACCGCGGCCGCGACGTCCCGACGCAGCCGGGCGATGACCTGCTGGAGGTCGTTCTGGCGCGACACCCGGCGCGCCTCGGCATCGAGAATCGCCGCGACCTGGGCGACGGCGATGACCAGGTCCTGGTTCACCACCACGTAGTCGTACTCGGTGACGGCGTCCAGCTCTTCGACCGCGCGGGCGATCCGCTGCCTGACCGCTTCCGCCGGCTCGGTATTCCGTCCCTTCAGGCGCCCGATCAGCACCTCCGCCGACGGCGGAAGCACGAACAGGTGGAGCGAGTTCGGGAAACTCGCCCGGATCTGCCGGGCCCCTTCGATCTCGATATCCAGCACCGCATGGCGCCCGGAGGCGAAGATCCGGTCGATCTCGCTCCGCAGCGTTCCGTAGAGGTGCCCGCCGTACGTGGCCGACTCGAGGAACGCTCCGGTCTCGCGCCGCCGCAGGAACTCCTCGCGCGTGAGGAAGTAGTAGTCCACTCCGTCGCGCTCGCCTTCCCGCATCGGCCGGGTGGTGGCGGAGACTGAATACCCCAGGTCGTCCCGGCCCTGCAGCAGGTTGCGGGCGATGCTGCTCTTGCCCCCACCCGAGGGCGCGGAGAGCACCAGGAGAAAAGGCTTCACTCGAGGTTCTCGAGCTGTTCCCGCAACTTCTCGAGCTCGCCCTTCATGGCGACGACTTCGTGGGCGATCTCGGCGTCGTTCGCCTTCGCGCCCATCGTGTTCACTTCGCGTCCGAGCTCCTGGGCGAGAAAGCCCAGCTGCTTCCCCGCGGGCTTGGCCGCGGCCAGCGCCTCGCGCGCCGCTCCGAGGTGCGCCCGAAAGCGGACCAGCTCCTCGGTGATGTCCAGGCGATCGGCCTGAAAGGCGATTTCCTGCGCCAGCCGGGCGTCGTCCACCGGCTTGCCGTCGAGCAGCTCGGCGACTGCGCCGCGGAGACGATCGCGCTCCCGGACCAGGCGCTCGGGTGCGCGAACGGCAATGCGCTCCCCCGACGCCTCCAGCAGATCGAGGCGATGGCGCAGCTCGGCCACCAGCACCTCGCCCTCCCGCGCCCGCATCGCCCGGCACTCGGCCGCCGCCCTGGCGACGATCGGCTCGACCTCGCTCCAAGCGATCTCGGCGGTTTCGCCTCCGCCCGAGGAGATCACGTCCGACTGACGCGCGACCATCTCTACCGTGACGTCGCCACCGAGGCCCAGGGCCGACTGCAGCTCCCGCAGACGCTCCGTCACCAGGCGGGCCCGCTCCAGGTCCACCGCGAAGCCTGCGGCCGCCGCGGGGTACTCGGCCCAGCGGGCCTGCACCGCCACGTGCCCACGGTCGAACTCCCGACGGAGCCGCTCGCGCAGCTCGCCCTCGAGCACCGCCAGCTCGGCCGGCAGCTTGGTGGCCAGATTGAAGTGGCGATGGTTGACGGTGCGGATCTCGACCCGGATCCAGCCGCCCGCCACCGCGCCTTCGGCCGCGCCGAAGCCGGTCATGCTGTACGGCAGAGAGGACCTCCCTGGGAGCGGGAAAGCCAGGAAATTTAGCGCGACGGAGGGTCGGTTGGTAGATCGCGCGATTCGTCGCGGTGTGTCACCCTGAGCGGAGCGAAAGGGATCCTGTCGAGGAGGGTTCCCTTCACTTCGTGCATGGTGACAATCCGTTGTGATCTCGGCGTTTATCCGCCGGAGGTGACAAACTAGTTGAGGAAGTCCCAGCGCACCCCGAACACCGTGCCGTACGCGGGGAGCTCGAAGCCGGGCACGTACGTGAGCTCCGACGCGCTGAGGTTCCCGCGGTCCCAGTAGATCGAGAAGCTCTGCAGCTGGATCTGGATCAGGCTGCGGTAAAAGGTGGCCCCGCCGATCCGGACCGGCGCGCCGCTGGCGTCCCGACCGATCACACCGGTGCCCCACGACTCCACGCTGAAGCGCAGCTTCAGGTCGAAGACGCCGCTGGGGAACTGGCGCAGGAACTTCGATCGAATGGTGGCGGAGGCCAGGGAGTGAGTGGGTGGGATACCCTCGGGCGTGACCTCGCGGGGATCGCTGTACCATCCCTCCAGCGTGAACCAACGGAGCGGCGCGAGTCGCGCCGACGCGGTCACCCACTCGGTTTCGGGAACGGCGCCGATCGAGGGGATCCGGGGAAACTCGGCGTAACCGAAAGGACTGAACGCCGCCGTGCGCGAGAGCGCGAGCCGCAGGCCGAGGCGCGCCCGCTCGAACCCGATGGCGGCCTCGTAGTCGGAGATATCCTGCGCCGTGTCGGCCGTGATCGCCGGCGCGGCCACGACCTCGCCGATCCGGGCCGAGCCGGTGAGCGCCACGCCGGGTATCGGTTGAAGCCCGGCCGACAGGGAGACGAAATCGGAGTTTCGTCCGCCGTAGTGGCGCTGGTGTACCGCCTCGGCGCTCGCGGTGAACTGGGGCACCGGGTTCCATCCCACGGACCCGCGCACGTCGAGTGCGGTCCAGCGGGTGCGGTGATACGCCGAGGCCCCGAGGGCGAACGTGGGCGACCGATAAACGAGGGCTCCGCCCACCTGGTTCACCTGCTGCTCGATGTCCGCCCCGTCCCAGCCGGTCCGGCCGTAGAGAAGATCGACCCGGGGCCCCAGCCCGGCGTCGTCGCGCCGCCAGGAAAGCCGAAACTGGGCATCGGTGCGCTGCGCGTCGAAGCCCGGTCCGATGGTGTCGTTGGGCACCGGTGCGTTGGCGACGAAGGGTCGCCGGTTCGGTGACGAGCGAAGGAGCTGGTACTGGAATCCGACCATCCGGGTGGGGATGTAATTCCCTTGCAGGAAAACCTGGGTGTTCGAGTAGGTGCTGGACGAACCGCTCGCCGTCGGCGAGTTGAGATAGTCGCCCGCGAGCGCGAACCCCAGCCCGTTCTGGTAGCGGCGCTCGAGCGCGCCCTCGTAGCGGGCGAAGTCGCCGTCGCCCCGCGCGATGGCGATGCGGGACCGCGGCGCGAGACGGTCGTGACGGCGGGTGAAGAGGTAGACTCGGAGCATCCCGGGCCATCGCTCGACTTCGATGCGTTCGAGGAAGCTGATGGAAAGCAGCGCGGGGTCCACCGCGACGCTGTCGACCCCGGCGGCGACATAGGGGAGGCCGTCCAGGTAGTACTCGACCGAGGAGGCGCCCCGCCCCTGATAGTTGACCGGCTCCGGGCGGCCGACGAATCCGCCGCGCCAGAGGAAGACACCCGGAACCTGGGTGAGAAGCTCGCCGAGCGTCTGGGCGTGGCCCCACTCGATGGAGTCGCGGGTGAAAACCGTCCGGCTGAAGGGAGTGTGGGGACCGGGCGGCTGCACTGGCTCGAGGACCGGGACCCGCAGCGCCACCTGTCCCTGCGCCTCGAGGAAGCGGGCGGTGTAGTCCACCGTATCCTCGGCCAGGGAGTCGGGGGCCAGGGTGTCATCCAACACCTGGGCCCGCCCGGACGACAGCGTGAAAGGTGAAAAGTGAAAGGTGAAAAGGAGCACCAGCCCCGGCAGCCATCGCGTCGCGACCGCCGGGAAAATCCCCCTTTCATCGTTCACTTTTCACCTTTCACGCTTTCCTCATCTTTCAGCTTTCGCCGTTACCACGGCTCCCCCGGCGCCATTGGCCCTGGCCAGCACCAGCTCGCTGAAGAGTCGGACGCCCATGCCGGTGGGCCCCTTCACGCGGGAAGGGTCCTCGCGGTCGGTGTAGGCCGTACCGGCGATGTCCAGGTGGGCCCAGGGATAGCCTTCGACGAACTCGCGGAGGAACCAGCCCGCGGAGATGCTGCCGGCGGGGCGGCCGCCGGCGTTCTTCACGTCGGCGATGTCGGACTTCATCAGGTCGCGATACTCGTCCCAGAGGGGGAGCGGCCACACCCGCTCGCCCGCGCGGTCGCCGGCTCGGCGCAGCTCCTCGACCAGCGCTTCGTCGCTGCCCATGACGCCCGAGGCCGTGTTGCCCAGCGCCACGACGATGGCACCGGTGAGCGTCGCGATGTCCACCACGCAGGCCGGGTGATACCGCCGCGCCCAAGACAGCGCGTCACAGAGGATCAGGCGACCTTCCGCATCGGTGTTGATCACCTCGATCGTCTTGCCCAGGTGACTGGTGATAACGTCCCCCGGCTTCACCGCGGTGCCCGACGGCATGTTCTCCGTGCTGGGGATGAGCCCGATCACGTGCGCCGGGGGCTTGAGCCGCCCCAGCATCTCGAAGGTGCCGAGCACCGCGGCGGCGCCGGACATGTCGTACTTCATGTCCTCCATGCTCTGCGCCGGCTTGATGGAGATGCCGCCGGTGTCGAAGGTGACGCCCTTCCCCACCAGAACGATCGGCGCCCCGTCGGCACCCTTGTACTCCAGCACGATGAATCGAGGCTCCTCCTCGCTCCCCTGGGCCACCGCGAGTAGCGCCCCCATCTTCTCCCGCACGATGGCCGCCTTGTCGAGCACGGTCACGCCGTGGCCGTGCCTAGCGGCCAGTTCTTCCGCCGCCCGCCCGAGATAGCTCGGCGTGCAGACGTTGCCAGGGAGGACCTGGATCCCGCGGGCCAGCGTCTGGCCGGCGCCGATGGCTGCACCGATGTGGTGGCCTTCGACGAAGCCTTCGTCCTCGGCCAGGACGTCCACCCGCTCGAGGGGAGGCTTCCGATCCTCGCCGGGCCGCTTCATCTCCAGAAACTGCCACACCCCCTGGGCCAGCCCTTCCGCGACGGCCTGACCGGCATCCGCCGGGCGTACGTCACCGCGGCACTCGGCGGGGAGGTGAAAGGCACCGTGGCTCACGCCAAGTGCGCGCATCCGCTTCGCCGCGATCGACGCGGCCCGGCGGATGCTGCTGCGACTGACCTCCTCGCCCTTTCCCATGCCGACCAGCAGGATGCGCTCCGCCGCCCCGGTGGGATAGATCAGCGCGGTCTCGTCGCGCTTGCCGCTGAAGTCACCTGCGGAGGCGAGCCGCTGCAGGGCGCCGCCGGCCAGGCGGTCGAGCTCCGCGAGGGAGGCGGGCAGCCCGCCGCGCACCACGGCAAGGGCCAGCATCGGCGTTTGAAAGCCGGCGGGCGCGGCTCGAACGACGGCGGTCTCGAACGGCATAGCGGAGAGTCGAATAAGGGTGAGAGACGACGGACGTGAGTCGGACGGGAAGCTACACGGTCGCGGGGGGCAGCGGCAACGGTTCGTGATGGACGGCGGAACGGACTGTGAAGCTGCAGGGACAACCATCGCGTGTCGGCTCGCGCCGCGTCCCTCGTTCCGCCGTTCCGCCGTTCCGCCGTCGTCAGCCCCCGGACGGCGAAGCCGGTGTGGGCACCGCCTCACCCGCCCCGGCCCGCGCGCGGCGACGGAACCGGGACGCCGCCCAGCTGCGGAAGTCGTCGAGGATCTCGTACACCGTCGGGATTACCAACAGCGTGAGCAGGGTGGACGTGATCGTTCCGCCGATGACGGCCCGTCCCAGCGGCGCCCGGAAATCGGCGCCTTCGCCGTGCCCGATGGCGACCGGGACCATGCCGGCGATCAGTGCCAGCGTGGTCATGATGATGGGCCGGAGCCGGATGCGGCCGGCATCGATCAGCGCTTCGCGCAGCCCGACGCCGCGCTCGCGCGCCCACTTGGCGAAGTCGATCAGCAGGATCGCATTCTTGGCGACGATCCCCATCAGGAGGATCACGCCGATCAGGCTCATGATGTTGAGCGTATCGCGAGTGATCAGGAGCGCCAGCACCACGCCGATCAGCGACAACGGCAGCGATACCAGGATCGCCAGCGGATCGAGGAAGGATCCGAACTGGACCACCAGGATCAGGTACATCAGCAGCACGGCCACGCCCAGCGCGGTGAAGATGCGGGTGAAGACCTCCGCCTGATCCTGCGACTCGCCGCCATAGGTGATCTCGTACCCCGGTGGCAGCCTGAAGCGTGCCAGCCCCTCCCGAATCTCGTTCGTCACCTGGGTCAGCGGCCGTCCCGACACGTTGGCCTGGATGATGACGACCTTGTCGCGGTCGAGATGGTCGATCTGCGCCGGACCCATCCCCTGGGTGATCGTCGCGACCTGGCCCAGCGGCAGCGTCGCGGGGCGGCCCTCCGGACCCGGGACCACCAGCGGGAGCCCCGCCAGGTCGGTCACCCGCTCCCGGGCCTGGGGTGCGAAACGCACGGTCACGTCGCGAGTCTCACCCGAGGGGTCCACCCAGTCCCCCGCGTCGATGCCGGCGAACGCCGGCCGGAGCGACTGCGCCACCTGGCCGACCGTGATGCCGAGCGACCCGGCGAGGCCGCGGTTGAGCTGCACCTCGAGCTCCGGCTTCTGACCTCGGGTGGAGAGTCCCACGTCCACCGCGCCCGGCACCTTCGCCACCACGTCCTGCGCCGCACGCTGCGCCAGCGTGGTCAGCAGCCGGGCGTCCTCGCCCTTCATCTGGATCTGGACGGATTTGATGGCGCCGCCGAAGCCGCTGGTGAAGACCGAGATCTGGGCGCCGCCGATGGTAGCCATCTCCCGGCGGAAGAGCTGCCCCAGCGCCTCCTGGTGCAGCCTGCGGTCGGCCTTCGGCACCAGGCGGACGTAGACCAGCGCCTGGTCCACGGAAGGGGTCTTGAGCGGCACCGGAGTGCCGACCGTCACATACGTGTATGCCACCTCCCGATGCGCCCGCGCCCGGCGTGCCGCCTCCTCGGCCTTGATCCTGGTGTACTCGAGATTGGAGCCCGGAGGTGCCTCCACGATCATGCTGATCTCGCTGCGGTCGCTGATCGGCACGAAGCCGGCCCCCACCTGTCCGATGACGGGCAGCGCGGGGATCAGAAACGCCATGACCGCAAGGATGGTGACGACGCCGAGCAGCTTCAGGCCGGCCTTGCGCACCGTCCCCAGCCGCTGGGGAAGCGGATGGGACAGGATCCAGAAGACCCCGAACAGTCCGGCGAGTACGACCATCGCCGCCAGCAGGCCGCGGGCCGGGATGGTGAGCGCCGCAACGAACGTCGCGAGCGCGAGCCCGATCATCATCAGCCGGTGGTCGAGCGCCCAGGCGATGAGGCCCTTGTAGCGGTCCGCCATGCCGTCGAACCACCGGTTGAACCGGTCCAGCACGCGGGCGATCGGGTTGCGGCGCTCGTGGGCCTCGATCTGGGGATCGGGCCAGTAGGCCGACAGCATCGGATCCAGCGAGAAGGAGACGAAGAGCGACACCAGGACCGAGGAGGCGATGGTGAGGGCGAACGGCTTGAACCATTGTCCCGAGATGCCGTACATGAAGCCCACCGGCAGGAACACCGCGACAATGGAAAACGTGGTGGCCGCCACGGCGAGCCCGATCTCGTCGGTGCCTTCGCGCGCGGCGGTGTAGTGGTCCTTCCCCATCTCGATGTGGCGGACGATGTTCTCGCGCACCACGATGGCGTCGTCGATGAGGATGCCGATGGCCAGCGAGAGTCCCATCAGCGACATGGTGTTCAGGGTGAAGCCGAAGGCCCACACCGCGATGAAGGAAGCCAGCACGCTCACCGGCAGCGCGAGCCCGGTGATCACTGTCGAGCGCCAGGAGTTGAGGAAGAGAAACACCACCAGCACCGTCAGCAGCGCGCCCTCGATGAGGGCCTCCCGCACGTTCCGCACGGCGTTGTGGACCCGGAGACCCGCGTCTTGCACCACCTCCAGCTTTACGCCGGGCGGGATGCGTTGCTGCAGCGCGGCGACCCGCTGATGGATGACATCGGTCACCTGGGTCGTGCTGTAGCCCTTGGCCTTGAGGATCTCGATGCCCACCGCGTCCCGGCCGTTGTACAGGGCGAGGTCCCGCTGCTCCTCGGTGCCGTCCAGCACCGTGGCGATCTGTCCCAGTCGGATGACCTGCCCGTTCCGCTCCGCCACGACCAGCCGGGCGAAGTCCGCCGGTGTGTCGAGCCGCCCCTTGAGCCGGATCGCGCGCTCCTCCAGCGGACCGTTGAGGCGTCCCACCGGGGCGGCCAGGTTCTGCGCCTCCAGGGCCTGCACTACTTCGGCGACGCTGATGCCGGCGGCCTGCATCTTCACCGGCTCCACCTGGACGGTGAGCTCCCGCTCCAGGCCACCCACCACGGTCACCTGGGCGACGCCGGGTACCGTGCGCAGATCGCGCACGATCATCGGGTCGGCAATCCTGGTCAGCGTCGCGGTCGGCACGTCGGAGGAGGTTAGCGCCAGGGAGAGCACCGACTGCTGGGAGGGGTCGAACCGGGTCAGCACCGGCTCCTCCATCTCGGTGGGGAGGTCGGCGCGCTTGGTGGAGATGGCGTCGCGGATGTCCTGCGATGCCTCCTGGACATCCTTCTCGAAGTCGAAGAAGACCACGAACTGCGCCAGCCCGTCGGTGGCGCTGGCCTGGGTGCGGGACCAGTCCACGCCGCTGATGGTGGAGAAGCTCTCCTCGATCGGGTCCACGATCTCCCGCTCGACCGTCTCGGGCGAGGCGCCGGGGTAGAGGATGGTCACCCCGACGATTGGTTGCTGGATGTCGGGGAACTCGTCGGTGTTCAGGTTGACGAGCGCGGCGATGCCGAAGGCCACCAGCGCCAGCATGGCCGTGATGGTGACGATCGGACGACGGATCGCGAAATCGGAGATGAACATCTAGCGCCCCGCTTCCTCCTGGAGCACCCGGACCCGGCTGCCCGGCGTGACCCCCTGGGCGGAGCCGAGGAGCACCGTGTCGCCCGCGGCGACGCCGGCCAGGATCTCCACCAACTCGGCGGCCTCGTCCCGCACGCCGGGCCGGATCTCGGCTTCAGCCACCCGGCCGCGCTTGATGAGGTGCACCTTGGGCGTGTTGCCCCGGCTGTCGATCGCAGTGACCGGCACCGCCACTGCGCGCTTGGTGTCCGTCGCCACCCGGCCCTCCGCGAAGAGCCCCGCCACTAACGCCTGTTCGAGATTGGGGATCGCGACGTAGATCCGGATCTGGCGCGTGGTGGAGTCCACCACCGGATTGATTCGCTCGATGCGTCCGGTGATCCGGCGATCCACCCCGGTGACGGTGAATTCCACCTCGGTTCCCGGCCGCAGCCGTCCGATCTCCTCCGCGGGCACGGTGGCCTCCAGCCGGAGCCGCCGCGGATCCACGATGGAGAAGAGCGCGGCGCCCACCTGGACGACATCACCCGCGTCCACCTGCCGCTCGCTCACGGTCCCGTCGAACGGCGCCCGTACCCGGGTGTCCTCCAACTGCTCCTGTGCGTTGGTGAGCCGGGCTCGTGCATCCGCCAGCGCACCCTCGGCGTTGGTCACGTCCAGCCGGGCGGTCTCCAGGTCCCGCTCCGGCAGCGCGCCGGCCTGGGTCAGCCGCTCGGTCCGCTGGAGATTGCGGCGGGCCAGCTCCAGCGAGGATTCGGCCGAGCGAACGGTCGAGCGCGCCGAGAGAAAGCTCTCCTCCACCGCGCGATCGTCGAGGTTGGCGAGGAGCTGGCCCCGCTTGACCCGCTGTCCCGCGTCCACCGATGTGCGAAGTACCGAGCCGCCGACTTCGGCTCGCACGGTGGCCGACTGCTCCGGCTCCAACGAGCCGGAGATCGTCGGACCGCTCCGGAGCTCGGCCAGCGTGGCGATGGCGATGTTCTCGGGGCCCACGGTTACGACGGCCTCCGCGGTCTCCGTCGCGCTGGCGCTCGCATCGTCGGCACGATTGCAGCCCGCGATGCCGGCTCCCAGAAGCAGCGTGGCGGCGAGGGCCGCCGGAACCTGGTACCGGATCATGGCCCCACCACTCCATTCTGTCGTACGCTCGAAAGGATGCCCTGCGCCTGCGTCGGGGGCGGCTGATAGGGTGTCGTCCGAGTCCCGTCGGTCAGACCACCCGGCGCGCTGACGGGCGGCGTGGTCTCAGCCGCTTCCGGAACCCCGGTTGCCGCGCCGAGCGGGAGCGACGGCAGCAGCGCGAGCCGCATGCGCGCCACCTGAAGGTCGCGCGCGGCCTGCGCCCGATTCGCCTGCGCTTGCGCGAGCTGGATCCGAAGATCGTTGAGCTCCGTCTGGGTCGAGATTCCCTCGCGATAGCGGATATCCGCGATCTGGTACGCACGGTCCGCCTGCTCTTCGGTACCGGCGCTCGCCTGCCAGGCCGCCAGCGCCGCCGCGAGCTGGAGCTGAGTGCTGCGCGCGTCCAGCTGGGCCATCTCGCGGGTCTGCCGCAGCCGGAGCCGCGCCTGTTCCAGTCCTGCCTCCGCTACGGCGACGTCGCCGGTGACGCGGCCTCCGGTGAAGAAGGGGACCTGAAAACCGAGCACTACCACCCAGTCGGAGAGATAGTCCGTCCCGACGGGCGACGCGTCCTCCGGATAGCCGAAGGCGGCGTAGTCCGAGGTGAGCGAGACCTGGGGCCAGCGTTGCGCCCGCGCGGCGCGGAGCAGTCCCTGCTGGGACGTCACCGCTTCGTCCGCCTGACGCACCGGCGCCCTGACGTCGGTGGCGGTGTCGCCGGGCGAGTCCACCAGCTTCGCCAGCCGCGCGGTCCGCACCAGCCCGGTGTCCACCAGGTGGCTGGTCAGCTGCAGCGGGTCCTCGGGCGGCAGGTTCAGAAGATTCTTGAGCCGGTAGTAGGCGATGTCGCGAGCCGCCTGGCGCTGGATCACCACGGGGCGCTGGTTGTCTCGCGTCACCCGGGCGCGGAGGAGATCGAACTCCGACTGGTTGCCCACCTGGCGGGCCAGCTGCGCTTGGCTCAGCGTGCTGTCCGCCTGCTCCAGCGATGCCCGCGCGATCGCGACGAGGCGGTCGCCGAGGGCGGCGTCGTAATAGGCCTCGGTCACGTCGAGCAGCAACTGGGCCTGGGCCGACGTGAGCCCAAGCTGCGCGCTTCGGACCCCCGCGTCCGCCGCGCGGGCCTGCCCGCTCACCCGACCCCCCGTGAACAGGTTCTGGGAGAAGGAGAGGCCGATGCGGTAGGTGTTCTCCCGGCCGAACGGCAGGTCGTTGGCGAGACCGGAGAACGGATTCGCCGTGCTGGCGCACTCCACCGCCGACTCGAGCGAGTCCAGGCGCTCGCCGATCGGAAGGCCCGGACGGGGCACGAACGTCCGGCACTCCTCCGGCGCCGGCCCGGTGGGGCTGTCGTCCTGAAGCGCGGAAAACTGGCTCCGGAGCGCGCGGGTGTACGAGGCCGAGCCGGTGAGCTGCGGGTAATAGCCGCTGCGGGCCCGGCGGCGCTCGCCCTGGGCCTGGGCCAGGCCGCTCCGCGCCAGACCGACGGATTCGCTCTCTCGATCGGCCAGGTCGAGCGCCTGCTCGATCGAGAGCTGGCGGGTCGACGCAGGGGCCTGCTGCGCTCCCGCCGGTGCGGCGAGGGCGAGGAGAAGCATCGTGGGGAGTAGGGCGGATCTCATGTACTGCTCCGCTGGCTGCTTGTTTCCAGACCGATTCCCCGGAGAAACAGGGTGACGTACTGCGTCACCGCCTCCTCCGACGGGATGGCGTACATGTCCGGGATGAGGTCGCGGCCGATGGCGTCCGCGAAGAGGGTCCCGAGGAGCATGGCGGCGGCCGACCGCGGCTCGACCGACTCGGCCGCGAGACCGCGCTCCTTGAGGCGCTCGAGATAGCCGGCCAGCGCGAGCGTCGCCTGGACCGGACAGCTGATCTCCGGCATCACCAGGTGTGGACGTTCGGCGAACTCGCTGAGGCAGGTGCGGATCAGGGCGGCGCGCTGGTGGAGATGCTGCAGGTGGGACCGGCTCCAGTCGGTCAGCTCCTGGAGCGGATCGTCCGGGATCTCGGGGAGTGGAACGATGCCTTCGGCCTGGCAGCGGCCCAGCGCGTCCCGGAGGAGGACGTCCTTGCTGCCGAAGTGCCGGAACAGCGTGATCTCGTTGACCCCGGCGGCGGCCGCGATGCGGCGCGTCGTAGCTCCGTGGTAGCCGCTTTCCGCGTACACCTGCAGCGCGGCCTCACGCAGCTGGTCCTTCACGGTCATAGGCGGATGTATAGAAAGGAGGGACCGGCAAAGCAAGCAGGTACTTGCAGGCAGAAGATGGGAGCTATCAGCGATCAGCTATCGGAGGTGGACGTCGAAATCGTTGATGCCGGGAAGCAACGCTGATAGCTGATAGCTGATCACCGATAACCCCTAGGGGAATCGCCCCCCCAGTCTCCGAATCGAGGCGATGCCGGCCGCGGGTCCGAGGGCAAGAACCGGAAAGGCCAGCGGCCACCCGGTCAGCGATACCAGCACCGGGATGAGCTGAATGGTGACCATCGTGAGCAGGAAACCGAGCGAGGTCTGAAGAGTGAGGGCGGTGCCTACCGCGTGCGGCGGCGACAGCTCGGTGACCATGGCGCTGAACTGTGCCGAGTCGGCCACGACGAAGAAGCCCCACAGAAGCACGACGGGGGCGAGCAGCCAGAGGCTCCGGCCGAAGAGCAGCCCCACCGCCAGCGCGCAAGTCCCGCTGATCGCCATCGCGACCGTAGCGACCCGTGCATAGCCCATCCGGCGCGCCGCCCGGCCGCCCCAGATCGCGCCGGCGCCGCCCGCCGCGATTGCGGCGAAGGCCAGCACCGAGACCGTCGAGGCCGAAACGGCGCTGGGCGAGGCGGCGACGCTCGCCGCCAGGAAGGCGGGCACCCAGGTCCACATCGCGTACAGCTCCCACATGTGGCCCAGGTACCCGCCGGTCGCGAGCCGGGTCTCGCGGTGCCGCGCCACCCCTGCGACCAGCCGCCAGGAGAACGGCCGGCGGGGAAACGTGTACGGCCCGTCCCGGTAGCCCAGGCCCACGAGTGCCGCGGCGGCAACGGCGCCGACGGATGCGGCGAGCACGACTCCACGAATGCCGCTCGGGTCCACCGAGCGCACCAGATAGGGCAACGCCTTTCCCACCGTGAGCGATGCGACAATGACGCCAATCGCGAGGCCGCGGTCGCTGCGGAACCAGGTGGCGGCCATCTTCATCGCCGGCGGATAGACGCCGGCCAGGAACACCCCGGTGGCGAAGCGGCAGGCGAGTGCGGTGGGATAGTCCGGTGCCCAAGCGAGCGCGGCATTGGCGCCGGCGCCCAACAGCGCGCAGACAGCGAAGTACAACCGGGAGCTGATGACATCGGCGAGGTTGAGGACCGCTGCCCCGGCCGTTCCCACCACGAAGCCCAGCTGCACCGCGGTGGTGAGCCACCCCGCCTCGCCCGGGCTCAGCTGCCAGAGGGCGCGATACAGCGCGGAAACGGCGCTGGCGGAAAACCAGAGCGACATCCCCAGAACCTCGGCCAGCGCGAGAAGGCCGAGCACGCGCCACCGGCGCGCCTCGCTCAGTCGATCGCCTCCATCGCCCGGGTGGCGGCCTCCCACTCCGCGAAGGCCGCCTCCAGCTCCCCGCGCGCGAGGTCCAGCTCGGCGCCGATCTGACGCGCCTGGTTGGCGGCGTCGGCCGTCAGATAGAGCGCGGGATCTTCCAGTCGCGCACGCAGCGCTTCGACCCGTCGCTCCCGTTCTCCCACCCGGCGCTCCGCCTCGATCACCGCGCGCTCGGCGGTGCGCCGCTCCGAGTGGCGACGGCGTCGCTCGTCCTCCGGACGACGGGTCGCCTTCCGCTCGCGGACTTTCCGAAGCGTCTCTTCCTCCGCCGCGGCTACCGCTGCCGCGTGGTCCCGCTCGCTGCTCGCCACCTCCCATTCGTCGAAGCCGCCGTCGAAATCGGTGATCCGGGTCCCATGGAGTACCCAGGTGCGGCCGGTGAGCGCGCGGAGCAGGGCCCGGTCGTGGCTCACCAGCAGGACGGTTCCGTCGAACGCCGCGATCGCGTCCTCCAGCGCTTCGATGGACTCGACGTCGAGGTGGTTCGTGGGCTCGTCGAAGATCAGGAAGTTGGCGCCGGAGAGCATCATCATGGCGAGGGCCACCCGGGCAGTCTCGCCTCCGGACAAGGATCCGGCTCGGCGCTGCACCGAGTCGCCGGAGAAACCGAAACGGCCGAGATGGCCTTGAATCGGACCCCGGCCCCAGGAGGGGCGCAGATCGGCGATGATCTCGTAGAGGGTCCGGTCCTGGGGTACTTGTGCGAGGTCCTGCCGGTAGTAGGCAATGCGGATCGAGTCGGGGACCCGGATCTCGCCGCGGTCCGGCGCGCGGTCGCCGACGATGGCGCGCAGCAGCGTGGACTTCCCCGCGCCGTTCGGACCAATCAGGCCTACCACCTCGCCACGGCTGATTCGGCCGGTGAAATCGCGCAGCAGGTCACGGCCCCCGACCGTGAGCCCCACCTCGGCGGCGACGAGGACCTGGTCTCCGCCCCGCTCGTCCGCCGCGAGGCGCAGGGCCATCGCGCCCTCTTCCCCAGGCGGCGGGCTGAGGCGGCTGATCCGCTGCAGGCGCCGGCGCCGCCCCTTGGCCTGTGCGCTGTTTTGACCCGCGAGGTTGCGGCGGATGTACTCCTCCTCCGCGGCGATCACGCGGTCCTGCCTGGCGACGGCGCGCTGCTGCGCCACCCGACGCTCGGTGCGCTGCCGCACGAAGGCCTCGTAGTCCCCGCCGTACGACTGGGCGGTGCCGGCCTCGAGATGGAGGACGTGGTCGACCACCGCCTGGAGGAACGCGCGATCGTGGCTCACCACCATCACGCTGGCGTCGAGCCGGCCCAGGTGGCCTTCGAGCCAGCGGGTGGTCTCGAGATCGAGGTGATTGGTAGGCTCGTCCAGGAGCAGCAGGTCGGTCGGCGCGACCAGCTGCCGCACCAGCCCGAGCCGCCCGCGCTCGCCGCCGCTCAGGCCGTCGAGTGGGCGTCGACGCGCGTCGTCGGGATCGAAGCCGAGCCCGTACAGCACCGCGTCCACCCGGGCGGCGACGCTGTAGCCGTCCTCCCGCTGAAAGCGCTCCAGGTCCCGGTCATAGCGCGCCAGCGCCTGCTCGGTGACCCCATCCCCGGCCTCGGCCAGGGCCGCGGCCTGCGCCGCGAGGGAGCGCTCCAGCTCCAGGATCGCGGCAAACGGGCCGGCGGCCGCCTCCCATACCGTGGCGGCGCCGGCGAATTCGCGCTGCTGGTCCAGCAGCGAGATGCGGAGACCGGAGGTGCGCGCGACCGTGCCGGACGCCGGCTGGAGTTCGCCGGTCACCAGCCGGAAGAGGGTGGTCTTCCCCGCCCCGTTGCGACCGATGATGCCCCAGCGCTCGCCGTGTGTCACGGTGAAGGTCACGCCATCGAGGATGCGGGTGGCGCCGAAGTCCACCCGCACGCCGGCGAAGCTGAGCTGAGTCAACGGCCAATCCACTCCCGCCAGATGGGCTCGGCGTCGCCCACGGTGAGCCGCTGTTGCTGCCGCACCAGCGGCATCCGCAGGAGGAGCGGCTCCTCCACCAGCTTGTCGAGCCAACGCTCCTCGCTCAGCTGGGCGGCGGCCAGACCGAGATCGGCGAAGCGGCGCGTGCCGCGATCCAGCAGCGCCTGGACGCCGAACTTCTGGGCGAAGCGGCGGAGCTCGCCTGGGGACGCCGCGCGCTCCTGGAGGTCGACGAAGTGGGTCTTGATGCGGCGCTCGGCGAAGAAGCGGATCGCCTTCCGGGTGTCGGGACTCTTGCGGATACCGAAGATCTGGACTTCCATGGCGGGCAATCTATCCCCCTGCTGGAGGCACCAAGGTACAGAGGAGCACCTCGGGATCGGCGTTGAGACGGAAGGGCAGAAACGCGCAGCCGACGCCGGTGCTCACGATCAGCGTTCGTTCATTGGCAAGCTCGAACCGTCCCCTCGAGTACCGACGGGACAGCGCGCCCTGGGGCAGGACGATGGGCCGGCCCCCGGGCAGCGCAATCTGGCCTCCATGGGTGTGACCGCACAGTGCGAGCTGGAATCGGTGCGCCCCGATGTCCAGAAGGCCCGACGGCGCATGCATGAGGACAATGCGATACTCGCCGGCGCCGGCAAGCGCGGCCCCAGCGTCGGGCCTTCCACTCCAGTGATCGTCCAGCCCGCAGATCCAGACGCCTTCGAAGGGAGGGGCCAGCTGCACGTGGCGATTGACGAGCACCGCGATCCCGAGGCTCTCGAGCCGCTCCTTGATGTAGGCGGCCCCGGCTACCCAGTCATGGTTGCCAAGAACCGCATAGCACGGCGCGACTTCGGCGACGCTTTTCAGGTCGCCCACGAGCTGGTCGACTGCTCGTGGTTCGAAGTTGACGAAATCTCCTCCCAGGAGCACCACATCGGGCCGGCTGGCGACGATGGCTCGGCATGCTGCGGTCACTACTTGGGCGTCGGTAGTAGGGCCGACGTGAAAGTCGGAGGCAAAGGCGATTCGCAGCGCCTGTCCCGCCGGTATGACTGGCGCCTCCACCGTGTGGACCGACCGAACGATCTCCGGCCGTAGACCCACAGCCCTCGCGACCCGCACCGCCCAGCCTCCCCGATAGAGCAGACGCTCCAGGCGACGCACGGCCACTGTCCAGGGCGCAACGTCAGGTGAGTCGGCAAGGGATTTCATTGTGGCGGTATCAATAGTGTAACCGAACGGTTGCGGTTCCTGCCAAGTGTTGCAGCACGCCCGCCACAGCCTCCCCCCGAATAGGTCAAAGTGGCTATCGGGCAATGGCATAGCTCAGGCGTGGGGCTTGCAGCGGCAGCAGTCGTCAATGCATCCGACATAAAGCTCGCCGCGTCGTGGGGCCGGCGACCTGAAGTTGCTGCCCTGCTCGGTTCCAGCCGGCCTCCAGCCCGCCCTGGCACGCGCGCCCTCCACGAACATTCTGGTCGCCGATTCTGGAGATTCTGGCCGTGGCCATTCACCCCCCGACTCTCGACCCGGCAGCCTTCGTGCGAGCTCTGACGCTGGCGTCAGGAGTGGTGGGATCGATCAGAATGGATGATGCCGATCTGCCCCGAGCTGTCTCCTCTCCCGATCCCGCCAGTCCGCTGCAGCTCGAAGCCATGCAATGCTGCATCTGTGGCCACGATGACGCGTTGCCGGTCGCGGTGGGTGCCGACTTCGAGTATCACTCGAGTCCCGATCAGTTCCTGGCGATGTGCTGCCGCAGCTGCGGGCTGGTCTACCTGAAGCTGCGACCCGCGATGTCGGAGCTGGATCGCATCTACCCCCCAACCTATCACGCCTTCGACTTCACCGCCGAAAAGTTCGGGCTGGCGCACTGGGTTCGCAGGCGACTGGAGGCTCGCCGGCTCCTGCAGTGGTGTCGTGACCTGGGCCCCAGTTCGCGAATTCTCGATGTGGGCTGCGGCGACGGCTTCCACCTGAAGCTCCTCGCCGAGTTCGGGTCGCCCGACTGGGCGCTCGAGGGAGTCGATGCCAGCGAGAGAGCCGTCAATGCCGCTCGGGGCCAAGATCTGACCGTGCACCTCGGCACCATCCAGCAGCTCGCCCTCGCACCCGACAGCTACGATCTTGCGCTCCTGATCGCCACCATCGAACACGTGGACGACCCTCCGGAAGTCCTGCGGGCGGTGCATCGGGTCCTCCGTCCAGGAGGACGGGCGTTGATCGTCACCGACAACACCGAGACGCCGAGCTTCCGAATGTTCGCGGGCCGCCACTGGGGTGGCTACCACTTCCCTCGTCACTGGAACCTTTTCGACCCCCGCAACCTCCGCCGGCTGGCGACCGACCAAGGCTTCTTGGTGGATCACCTCGCGACCATCGTGACTCCGGTGAACTGGACGTACTCGGTTCACAATGTTCTGGTTGATTACCAGGCCCCAGCCTGGCTCATCAATCGCTTCACGCTGGCCTCACCCGTCAGCCTTGGCGTCTTCACCCTGCTGGACATCGTCCTTCAGTTCTTCGGCCGGGGTGGACTGCTGCAGGCCGTCCTGCGGAAGCCGGCCCGCGACGGCAGGGACGGCCACAATGCCTGACCGCTACCGGAAACCAGTGGCCATCCTCGGCGCGGGACTCGCGGGTGTCACCGCGGCCGCCGCGCTGCGGCGCCGCGGAGTGCCGGTGCGACTCTACGAGGCGGGCCGGCAGATCGCGGGCCTGGCCGCCTCCTACAAAGACGCGAAGGGCTTCAGCAATGATTTCGGCGCCCACTTCATCACCAACCGTCTCGCCGCCGCGATCGGTGTCGGCGCTCTCTGCAGGGACGTAGCCCATTACGGTGAGGCCGTCCTGCTGCGGGGCCGCAGCTATGGCTACCCGTTCGGGCTAATGCGCAGTCCTCGGCTGGCTCTGAGCGGATTGTGGTCGAAACTGAGCGGTAGTCGAGCGACTCCCGCCTCCGCGGCGGACTACTTTCGACTGCGGTACGGCTCCGCGCTGGCGGACCAGATCGCCATCCCGTTGATCGAAGCCTGGTCCGGCGTCAAGGCCGAGGTGCTGGCCTCGAGCTCGGTGAGCGAAAAGCTTCAAAACAGCACGCTGCGGGCGGTTCAGCTCGCGGTGGCGAGTCGAGTCACCCGTCGTGCCGTGGCCAACGGCTACAGCCACGAGATGCCCGAGCAGACGAACGTCTGGCATGTGTACCCCGAGGGTGGGGTGAGTGTCCTGGTGCAGCGACTGGCCCAGGGTCTCGAGGACGTCATCCACCTCGAGTCGCCGGTCGAAGGCATCGTGGTCGAGGATGGGCGGGTCGTGGCGGTGCAGGTCGCCGGCCGGCAGGAGGAATGCTCCGCGGCGGTGAGCACCGCACCCTGCAATGTGCTGCCGAAGCTGGTCCGTGGGTGGGACGGATTGAATCATCTCGCCAAGTTCCGCTTTCGGCCGATGGTGTTCGTCAATCTCAGACTCAGGGGCCGTGGGCTCCTGCCAGACACGGTCCTGTGGACGCCGGAGCCCGAGTTCCCGTTCTTCCGGATGACCGAGACCACCATCTCGATGCCGTGGCTTGCGCCGCCGGGAAAGTCGATCGTCACGGTGGACTTCGGCTGCGAGAAGGCCGACCCCGTGTGGGGTATGGCGGACGACGTGCTCACCGAGCATTGCCTCGACCACATGACGCCGATCATTCGCGACGTGCGACTTCGCTTCCTTGGGGCGCAGATCCTCCGTACGCCCATCGCCTATCCGGTGTATCTGAACGAATACGAGGACACCCGTCGGCAATTCCGGGACACGACCGGAGTCGCGGGCCTCTACTCCATTGGCCGCAATGGCGAGTTCGCCCACATCCTGATGGAAGACGTGTACTGGCGCACACTGGCGAAAGTCCGCCAGGTCGCTCGAGAGCTCGAGGCTGCCGCCTGATGACGGGAAACGGCAACGGGCGTCAGACCAGCGGCTTGTTCAGCCCGGTCCAGCTCGGCCCCCATCTCCTGCCCAATCGGATCGTCATGGCCCCGATGAGTCGCCGTCGGGCCGACGGACACGGCGTGCCGGGGCCGCTGACCGCGACCTACTACGCGCAGCGTGCCACCGCTGGCCTGATCGTGACCGAGGCGGCACACGTGTCGCCGGAGGGGATGGGCCCTCCCGGCTCCCCAGGCATGCATACGGAGGATCAGGCCATCGGCTGGCGCAGGGTCACCCGGGCCGTACACGCCGCGGGGGGGCGAATCTTTCTCCAACTCTGGCATGTTGGGCGTATCTCACACCCCTCGATGCAGCCACAGGGCCAGGTGCCCGTCGCTCCGTCCGCCATCCGGGCTGAAGTGGAGGTCGTAACTCCCCAGGGAAAGCAACAGCCGGTCACGCCCAGGCCCCTGCGGGAGGAGGAGATCGCCATGCTGGTCGAGGCGTTCGGCCGAGCCGCCCGCCTGGCACATGAGGCCGAGTTCGATGGCGTGGACATCCATGCGGGCAACGGCTACCTGATCGATCAGTTCCTCCGCGACGGTGCGAACCAGAGGACGGATGCCTACGGCGGCTCCGCCGACAATCGCGCTCGATTCCTGCTCGAGATCACCCGGGCGGTGGCCCTGGTCTGGGGCCCTGAACGCATCGGGGTACGGATCTCTCCGCTCAGCAGCCACAATGGGATGCGTGACAGCGACCCGTTCGCCACTTTCACCTATGTGGCCAAGGCGTTGGCGCAGAGGGGCGTGGGGTACCTGCACGTGGTGGAACACGGCGTCGACCATCCCAGGAGCACTCCGCTGGGGCTGCGGATGCTGCAGGAGCTGCGGAGCATATTCCGCGGCAGACTCGCCGTGGACGGTGGGCTCAGCGGTGCGTCCGCCGAACGGGCGCTCACGGGGATCGGGGCGGACTTGGTCGCGTTGGCGACGCCGTTCATCGCGAATCCGGACCTGGTCGACCGTTTGGCCTGGCGCCTTCCGCTGGCGTCTCCGGATCCGACGACGTTTTACGTCGGCGGGGAGCGTGGCTACGTGGACTACCCGATCTCAGGCCGACGAGTCGCCCCTGGTACGCGATCCAAGGTCTAGCTAAGGGCTCTGCCATCGGCCGGCCTCGTAGGATTACTGCTCCCAAACCAAGGTGAGAATGGCAATGACCTCCACGCACCCCGGGGCTTCGGTTCCGAAGTCCGGCGCGGCCGGGCCGTACCGCATCTACGGACTGAACCCCATCCGGCAGGTGGAGGTGGCCGGGGGCCGGGCAGAGGGCTGGCAGCCGCTCAAGCAGGTCCGCGGGACCGTGCAATCCAAGTTCGCCTGAGCCATCCCCCAACCGCTCTCGGTACCGAGATCCGTGGCTTGGCGAACCGCACGTCTGGTGATCCTGCTGCTCTTGGTCGGACTCGGGCTCTACGCCTTCTGGCTGGAGCCCGCGTCGCTGCAGGTGCGGGAGATCGAGCTGCCGCTGCTCCCTCCGGGATCGCATCCGATCCGGGTGGCGGCCCTCAGCGACCTGCACGTGGGCTCGCCCTACCACGGGCTCCCGGGGTTGCGGAGGGCCGTGGATCTCACGAACGCGTCTCGTCCGGACTTGATCTGCCTGCTCGGGGATTTCGTGACCAAAGGGGTGATCGGCGGTACGTTCGTGCCGCCCGAGCCCATCGCGCAGGAGCTGGCGCGGCTGCGGGCCCCCAGGGGTGTTCTCGCGGTCCTCGGCAATCACGACCGGCTGGTCGACGGAGCCAGGGTCGAACGTGCCCTCGTCGGGGTCGGAATCCGGGTGTTGGAGGACACTGCGGCCGCGCTCGACGGCCCGGACGGCAGGTTCTGGGTGGCCGGCGTGAGTGACATGCTCACCGGGAGGCACGACGTTGCGCGCGCGCTCGCGGCCGTCACCGACAGCGTGAGCCCGGTGATCGTGATCAGCCACAGTCCCGACATCTTTCCACGGGTGCCGGCGCGGCCGGTCCTCACGCTGGTCGGCCACACGCATGGCGGACAGGTCAGCTTGCCCCTGTTCGGGCCGCCGATAGTACCCTCGCGCTACGGGCGTCGCTACGCGGCCGGACACATCGTCGAGGGGGGACGTCACCTGTTCGTGTCCACGGGAATCGGCACCAGCTTCATTCCCGTGCGCTTCATGGTGCCGCCCACGGTCTTCCTCTTGAAGCTGACTGCCCGGCGATGAGGCCCGCATCCCTTTCCACCGAGCGCGTCGTCCCGGACGCCTGGGATCACTTCTGGGACCGTGTCACGGACGACCAGCGCCTGCTGAAGGAGGACGCGGTCGAGTGCGTCCGGAGTCTGCGCGAGGTAGTTCCGCTCACCTCCGCCACGCGGGTGCTCGACTTCGGCTGCGGATGGGGCAACGTCGCCCGGCTGCTCGCGCCCCACGTCGGAGGCCTCACTCTGTGGGACGATGCTCCCCGCATGCGGCGCCTGGCTCGGGAGGCCACGGCCGGGCTGCCCAACGTGACGCTGCTCGATCTCACCCCGGGCGTGGATTCGCCGGGCGGCAGGTTCGACCTGATACTCGCCAACAGCGTGGGGCAGTTCATGACGGCGGATGAGCTGCGGAGCTGGCTGCGCCGTTGGCGCCACCTGCTGGCTGCGGACGGGTGGCTCGTGGTCTCCGACCTGGTGCCTCCGGACTATCCGGCGCTGGCCGACTTCCTCACATTGTTCCGATTCAGCGCTTCGAGGAAATTCCTGTTCCGGGCCCTGTGGGACGCGGCCCGGGTGATGCCGCTGTATTGGCGGACGCGGAGCGCCCGACCGCTGCTCCGGACCTCGCGGGCCGACCTGACGAGCTGGGGTCGTGAGGCGGGGCTCGCCGCCCCGGAGTTTCCGCCCAACCTCACCTGTTTCAAGCAGCGGATCACGGCGGTGTACCGGAGAGCGGAAGGAGGGATTCGGTGAGCTCATCCCCCAAGGGTCGCCGTGGCGCCGGTGGCGGCAAGGGGATAGTTTCGCATCGCCTGGGCGCTCCCAGCGGGCACCCGCCCACTCTGTCCGGGGATCCCATGCCACCGCAGCACCGATTCCGCGACGTCACTCCGTCCGATCCCGAGGCGGCGGCCCGGGCGGCTCGGCTCCACCGCGAGCTCTTCGCCGACATCGGCCTCATCGCGCAGCTAGGCGAGCACCTTCTGGAGCACTTCGCCTATACCGTGCTGATCCGCGACGGCCTGATGAAGGCGACGGTCTTCGAAGTGAACGGTGAGCCCGCCGGGCTCGCGGCGTACACCACCGATTCGAAGGCGGCGCACTCCGCCGTCTTGAGGTATCCGGGCCTGCTGCTGCGGGAGACGTTGATCTCGGTCGCGCGCGACCCCCGGATCCTCGCTGGAGTACCGGGGGCGATGCGTTTGCTCCTGCACCGCAAGCATGAGCGGGTCGAGGGCAACGTGCCGGTAGCCGAGATGCTGGCGCTCGGAGTGCTGCCGCAGTTCCGGAGCCCGGCGTTCATCCGCGACAGCGGACTGCGTATCGCGGACCTCCTGTTGAATCACGCGCTGGCCGAGTTCAAGCGGGCCGGATTCCGGGAAGCCCGCGGAGTGGTGCTCGCGGACAATCTGCCCGCGCTCATGTTCTTCCGGATGCGGGCCTCGCGGGTGGAGCCCTACCCCAATGCCGAGAAGCCTTCGTACCAGGTCTGGTTCGACGTCGACAAGGCGCCGGGCGAGCGCTTGACCACAGCCGGAGACGATCAGTGACGTTAGCGACGTGTGCCGCGATGGACCGCTCGGTCGCCGTCATGTTGTGGGACACGGCAGGGCGGGCCGGTGAGCGTCCGGCCATCGTGGACCGCGCCGGCACGACCGACTATGCGACGCTTCGAGACCGGGCGGGCGCCGTCGCGGAGCACCTGCGCGGGCTCGGAGTCCGGTTCGACGACCGGGTCGCCATTTTCCTCGAGCGCGGGGCCGATGCCGCGGCCGCGTTCTTCGGCGCCACCGCCGCCGGAGCCATCGCGGTCATCGTCAATGAGTCCCTGCGCGCTCGGCAGATCGAGCACATCGTGCGGCACGCCGGTGCACGCGTGCTGCTGACGTCTGCCGACCTCCTGGCCCGCCAACCTCGCGCGCCGGAGACCGACGCGGAGATCGTCCTCCTGAGCGACATCCCCGCCGGGGCGAGCTTCTCGCCCGTTCGCCGCGTGGGGGGGGACGTTGCCCAGATCATCTACACCTCGGGCTCGACGGGGCAGCCCAAGGGCGTCACCATCACGCACGGCAACCTCTGGGCGGGGGCGAGGTCGGTCTCCACGTATCTGGGGATCGGCGCCGATGACCGCCTGGCGAGCCTGCTTCCCTTCAGCTTCGACTACGGCTTCAACCAGCTGCTCTGCGCCGTGGGCAACGGGGCGGTCCTCGTCGTCGAGCGCTCCCCGGTCCCCCAGCAGATCGTGGGCACTCTCCGGGCCTTGGAAGCGACGGTGCTCGCCGCCGTGCCGCCGCTCTGGCTCCAGCTCCTCGCCACCGAATCCTTCCGCAGCCGGCCGCTGGAGCGGCTTCGGGTGATGACCAACAGCGGCGGGCGCCTGCCGGTGGAAGCGGTCCGCGCCCTCCGCACCGCGCATCCCTCCGCCAGGCTGTTCCTGATGTACGGACTGACGGAGGCGTTCCGGAGCACGTATCTGCCGCCTGAGGAGGTGGACCGCCATCCCGACGCTATCGGCGATGCGATTCCGGGCGCGGAGATCCTGATCGTGCGTGAAGACGGCACCCCCTGCGGAATCGGCGAGGTGGGCGAGCTGGTCCACCGTGGGCCGACGGTCGCGTTGGGGTACTGGAACGATCCGGAGACGACGGCTCGGATGTTTCGACCCAACCCGCTCCGTGTCGCCGGCACGCCGGACGCCGAGCGAGTGGTGTTCTCCGGGGACCTGGTGAAACGGGAGAAGGACGGCTGGCTCTACTACGTCGCTCGGCGAGACCGGATGATCAAGACCCTGGGCTACCGCGTGAGCCCCGACGAGGTCGCGGAGGCGCTCTACGCGTCGGCCCAAGTCGTGGAAGGCATCGTCGGCTCCGAGCCGGATCCGGAGCGAGGCGAGCGGATCATCGCCTATGTGGTGCTGAAGCCGGAGGGGACGCTGGAGCGGCTGGAGGAGTTCTGCCGGGCGGAGCTGCCCCGCTACATGCAGCCGAGCCGCATCGAGGTGCGCGCAGAACTGCCCCGGACGAGCAGCGGCAAGCACGACCTTCGGGCAACGCGCGGCGCGTGATCCCGCCGGCCCTCGAGGCGCTGGTCCGCCCGCTGGAGGAGTTCGAGGCGATCCGTCGGCGGGCCGTGCGTCTGGGTGATCGCCTGTGCGATCTCTCCTACGCCAACCCGTACGAAGGCGTGGTCACCAGCGTGCGCGAGGTGCTGCGCCGCGCCCTCGACCGGGAGCGCCTGCTGGACCTCCAGTACGCACCCTTCGGCGGGCAGACGCTGACCCGGCGCGCCGTGGCCGACGACCTGACGGCGCGCCAGGGTCTGGAGTTCACGTATCAGGACATCGTCCTGACGCCGGGCGCGATGGCGGCCTTGCACCTCGCGCTGCGGGCCGCAGGAGAGCCGGGCGACGAAGTCGTGATCCCGGTCCCGTGCTGGCTGGATTATCCCCTCTACACCATCGCGCTCGGCCTGCGGCCGGTCCTGGTCCCGCTCCAGGCGCCGGGGTTCCAGCTCGATGTCGGCGCCATCGAAGGAGCCCTGGGGCCGCGCACCGCCGCGGTGCTGGTCAGCAATCCCTCCAATCCTGCCGGCCGCAGCTATCCCGTGACCGCCCTGAGGGAGCTCGGGGAGGCGTTGCAACGGGCCGAACGGGCCACCGGCCGGAGCATCACGCTTATCGCCGACGAGACCCACCGGGACTTCACGCCTGCCGGTGTCCATGTGCCGGCGGCGACCGTGAATCCACGGACGCTCACGGTCTACTCGTTCGGCAAGTACCACTTCATCCAGGGACAACGGATCGGCTACGTCGCCGTCTCGCCCGCGCATCCCGAGCGCGAAGCGCTGACGACCGAGCTGGTGCGGTGGACCCGCATTCTGGGGTTCTGCACCCCGACCGCGCTGATGCAGGCGGCCGTGCCCGAGCTGCTTGCCCTCGGTCACGACCTCGGGCCGGTGGAGCATTGGCGGCGGGTGCTCACCGATTCGCTCCGCGAGGCAGGCTACGTAGTCACGCCGGCCGACGCCACGTTGTTCGTCTACGTCGCCACACCGGGTGGCATGGACGACGTCGAGTTCGTCCGCCGCCTGGCGGAGGCCGGCACGCTGGCGTTGCCCGCGTCGGTCTTTCATCACCAGGGACATTTTCGGCTCGCGCTCACGGGCGGAGCCCGGATGCTGGAGGGAGGCATTCGTGCCCTCCAGCGACTCGCGGCCGCATGAGCGGCGTGAGGCTGCTCGGGCGACTCGATCCCAACTTCGGTTGGGCGGCCGGTGTGCTCCGTCTGTCCGAAGCGTGCGACGGTGCGCCCCCGCCCGACCTGCGGGGCGCGTATACCTGCGTCACGAGCGAGGGCCCGCGCCCCTGTATCGCGCGCGACCCCCTCGGACTCAATAAGCTGTTCTGGGCGCCGGATGGCAGCGGGCTGGTCCTCTCGGCCCGCCCTTGGAGACTGGTCGATGCCGGCCTGGCCTTCGAGACGATCCAGGCAGTGCCGAGCGGCTCCGCCGTGAATCCCTTCTCCGGCGAGGCCAGCAGGATCGAGGCGCCGGTCAGACGGCCGCGCGAGGGAGACGAGGCCCTGGCCGTGGAGTCCGTCGCCCGCGAGCTCAAGGCTACCCTCGACGGCTATTGTCAAGCCCTGGGCCGTGCCCACCCTGACGCGACCGTGTACGTGTGTCTCTCCGGCGGGCTCGACAGCACCGGGGTGCTCATGCTGGCGCTGGAGCACCTGCGCGAGGTGGTCCCGGTCAGTTTCGACATCGCCCGGGACGCGGGGCCGCCGAGCGCGGACCGGCTCACGGCGGAGCGCCTGGCGGAGCACGTGGGACGGCCCCTGCTCCGGGTCACGCCGAGTGCCGATGAACTGCTGGCCGGCCTGGACGAGGTGCTGCGAGAGGGCGTGGACTGGCGGGACTTCAACGTCCATGCGGCGCTGGTAAATCACGCCCTTGGCCGCGCGATTGCCGAGGCCCGGAAGGGACGCCCCTGTCTCGTCCTCACCGGCGACCTTCCCAACGAGTACCTGGTGGACTACCACGCCGAACAGCTGGGCGGGCGCACCTACTACGCGCTCCCGCGCCTCCCGGCACCCGCATTGCAGGCGGTCCTGGTACGAGGCCTCGACACCTCCCACCGCGAGGTTGGGCCACTCGGAGCCTGGAGTCTGCCGGCCGTGCAGGTGTACGCGCCGGCCGTGGATCACTACCTGGCCCTGCCGGACGCGTTTCTCGCTGAATCCTCGCGGAAGGATCGCCTCAGCCGCCTGATGTTCGGCGACCGCATTCCCGAGTACGTCTACAGCCGCCCGAAAACCCGCGCGCAGGTCGGTGACGCGGACGTCGGCCGTGGGGTGCTGGGGTTGTGCCTCGCGAGAGGCATTGATCAGCCGGCGCTGCGCCGCCGGTTCGCCGAGCTCCATGGGGTGGAGGACCCAGCCTCGCTCGACCGTTTCATTCGCGCCGGCCGCTATCGGTCGGCTCTGCCGCGCCTAACGGAGGCCGCATGACTGTCGCTCAGATCGGAGACCGCCTGGAGCAGTTCGTCCGCACGCAGTTCCGGGTGAGTGCGAGCGACACTCGATTTTCCCGGTCTCAGCGGCTGTTCGATATGGGCTACATCGACTCGGTGGGCGTGGTGGAGCTGCTGGCCTTTCTCACCGAGGAGTTCAAGGTGACCCTGCCGGACGAGGTGCTGATGTCCGATGAGTTTTCCACCATCGATGGCATTGCGGCGATTGTGGTTCGGCTTCGGGGGGCAGCCTAGCGAGAGTTCTGGTGCGGCTTGTTGCAGCACCCCTGCCACATCCCTCTGCTGAACGCATGGCAAGTGCTGTTCCCGTAGTGACTTGAGCACGGCCTGGAGCTTGCACAACCGGCCTCCATCCCGCGGGTTTTGGTTCCCAGTTCAATACGTCCAGTCATGCAGCCGCCGCTTGGTTGGCTCCGGTGACCGGTCGACCACCGACGAGAGTTGCTCGTTCATGGATCTCGCAGCGGGCCCGACCGCTCCTTCAGCCGTCTCCATCACCGGAGTCCGGAACTCTCACGTGAGCGCTAATGGTGGTCATGCAAACGGCGCTGGCGCACGGGGCCAAGACTACGTGTGCACAGTCACGCTCGAAGACTATTTCCACGCCGCCCCACTCCGCCCCTGGATCAGGGCCGGCATCTGGCATCGGTTCGAAACCCGCCTTGAGGTCGGGACGCGGCGTAGCCTGGAGCTGCTCGAGTCGTGCGAGGCGCGGGCCACGTACTTCGTGGGCGAGGAGCTGATCGATACCTCGCCGGACCTGATCCGCGCGATCGCGGCGGCCGGTCACGAGGTGGCGGTTCGAGGCGATCTCGAGGCGCAGCCCGGCGAGCGGAGTCCCGCGCACACGCTGGAGCAGGCGGCTCGCGCTCGGGACCGGCTGGAGCAGGTCGTCGGCCATCAGGTATTCGGGTACCGGGCGGCGGGAGGCTGGTTGCGCGACAGCGAGCTTTGGCTGCTCGAGGTGCTGGCTGAGGCTGGCTACTCGTACGACTCCAGCATCCGGCCGATTCTGTTCTCGAACTCGGTCGCGGTCCGCGGAGCACGCCAGGGCCGGATCCGTGAGCTCCCTCTGGCCGCGGTCAGCCTTGCAGGGGCTGCCATGCCCATCGGCGGCGGTGCGGCACTCCGTCTCTTCCCCCAGTTCTGGGTCCGCCGCTCCGTGGCGCGGTGGGATCGTGACGCTCGGGGGCCCTACGTGATGTGTCTCCGACCCTGGGAGCTCGATCCGGAACAGCCGAGGGTCCAATCCGCGTCCGCTGCCGTCCGCCTGCGCCAGTATCACAACCTGGAGCGGATGCCGGACCGCCTCCGAACGCTGCTGACCGCCCATCGGTTCGTCAGCGCGGCGTCGCACCTCGGCCTCATCGCCGAACGGGTCGAGCCCCGGGCTTCGGCGGCCGCGTCCGCCGGTGCGCCGGCATCGCGGGTGGTCGCTCCCGCCAGGCCTGCGGGCGCTGCCATGCCAGTCACCGTCGTCGTCCCCTGCTACAACGAGACCCAGTCTCTGCCTTACCTCGATCGTGCGCTCGATGACCTGCGCGTGGCATTTGCCGGGCGCTACGCGTTCGATTTCGTCTTCGTGGACGATCGCAGCAGCGACGACACCTGGGGCATGCTGCAGACGCTGTTCGGCCAGCGCAGCGACTGCATCCTGCTTCGCCACGACCGCAACCGCGGCATCGCAGCCGCGATTCGGACCGGGCTCCAGCGCGCCCGAGCCGACGTGGTGTGCTCCATGGACTGCGACTGCACCTACGATCCGCACGAGCTGGGACACATGATCCCCTTGCTGCGGGACGGGGTCGACATCGTCACCGCGTCGCCCTATCACCCCGAGGGTGGGGTGCGCAATGTGCCGGGCTGGCGTCTGGTGCTCTCCAAGACGCTCTCCCGCATGTACCGCATGGTACTGCGACAGAAGCTGTTCACCTACACCAGCTGCTTCCGCGTCTATCGTCGGGAAAGCGCGATGGCGCTCGAGGTCGAGCGGCCCGGGTTTCTCGGCATCGCCGAGATGATCGCGCGCCTCGATCTGGCGGGGCGTCGGGTGGTCGAGTATCCGACGACCCTCGAGGTCCGCGTCCTCGGTCAGTCGAAGATGAAAGTCTTGCGCACCGTCTGGGGGCACGTGGGACTCCTGTTCGACGTCGCCCGCCTGCGGCTGCGGCAGGTCACCTCCCTGCCCACGGTCACCCTATGATCGGGCAGGACTCCCGCGTCGCGATCGTGGGCGGCGGGGTACTGGGGATGACGCTCGCCCTCCGCCTGCGTCAGGCCGGGATGCGGCCGGTCGTGATCGAGGCGGCGCCCGCGCCCGGGGGCCTCGCCTCCAGCGACACGATCGGTGCGTACCAGTGGGACCGCTTCTACCACGTGATCCTGAAGTCCGATCTCGAGCTGCTCCGGCTCCTGGACGATCTCGGACTGAGCGACCGGCTCCGGTGGGGGTACACCCGCACGGCGTGCTATGCTGGCGGGCGTTTCCACCCTCTCACCACCAGCGTCGACTTCGTCCGCTTTCCACTGCTCAACCCGGTCGAGAAGGCGCGGCTCGCGGCCACGATCGTCCACGCCTCGCGCATCCGCGACTGGCAGCGTCTCGAAGGCGAAACCGCATCGGCCTGGCTGACGCGGTGGTCGGGCAAGGGCACGTACCAGCGGCTATGGCTGCCGCTGCTCCGCAGCAAGCTGGGCGAGAACGCCGAACGGGCGAGCGCGGCGTTCATTTGGGCCATCATCGCCCGGATGTACGCCGCCCGCCGCTCCGGCCTCAAGCGGGAGATGTTCGGTTACGTCGACGGCGGCTATGCCCTGATTCTGCGGCGGTTCCGCGAGCGGCTGGAGCAGGAGGGCGTGGAGTTTTCCTGCGGCACGCCGGTGGCGGCCGTGCGGCCGATCCCGGGCGGGGTCAGCGTACGGCTGGCCGACGGACGGGAGCCGGAGTTCGAGAGCGCCCTGCTCACGGTCCCCTGCCGACAGGTGGGCGAACTCTGCCCCGACCTCAGCCAGGAGGAGCGCGCGCGCCTGCAGCGGGTGGTGTATCAGGGGATCATCTGTCCGTCCTTCCTGCTCCGGCAGCCGCTGGGCGGGCACTACATCACCAGCATCACCGATACCTGGGTTCCCTTCACCGCCGTGATCGAGATGACCGCGCTGGTCGACCGGGAGCGCTTCGGGGGCAACACCCTCGTGTACCTGCCCCGGTACGTCACCCAGAGCAGCGCGCTGTGGCAGCGGAGCGACGCGGAGATCGCGGAGGAGTCGGTGGACGCGCTGCTCCGGATGTATCCCCGGCTTCGCCGGTCGGACGTGGTGAGTACCCGCGTGGCCCGGGCGCGGGACGTGCTGGCGCTCTCCACGCTCCACTACTCGCGCGAGGCCCTGCCGCTGCTCACGACGTCGCTTCCGGGGATCTTCGTCATCAACAGTGCCCAGATCGCGGCCGGCACCCTCAACGTGAACGAGACCGTGGCCCTGGCCAACCGGCAGGCCGCGAAGTTTCTCCACCAGGTGCCGCGCCGCGTCGCCTCCCACCCGGTAGGTCGATGACTTCCGCGCCCCGCCTCGCCAGCATCTCGCTGGACCTGGACGACCTCTGGACCTATCTCCGCACCCACGGCGACCCCAACTGGGCGTCGCGTCCGAGCTACCTGGAGGACTTTGTCCCGCTGGTGCTCGATACGCTGGACGAGCTGGGCGTCAGGCTCACGTTCTTCATCGTGGGCGCCGACGCCGCGGTCGCCCGGAATCGAAGGGTGCTGCGCGCGATCGTGGAGCGGGGGCACGAAGTCGGCAATCATTCGTTCGAGCACGAACCCTGGCTCCATCGCTATACCCAGGACCGGCTGCAGGCGGAGCTGCTCCGCACCCAGGAGGCGATCGCGGACGCCACCGGCCAGCGCCCCTACGGCTTTCGCGGGCCGGGGTACAGCTGGTCCATTCCGCTGCTCGACCTGCTGGTCGAGCACGGCTACCGCTACGACGCCTCGACGCTGCCCACGTATCTCGGGCCGCTGGCCCGGGCGTACTATTTCTGGGCCTCGGGGCTCAGCCGCGAGGAGCGGGCGCGGCGCCACGCGCTCTTCGGAACGCTCCAGGATGGCCTGCGGCCGGTCCGGCCGTACCAGTGGCAGCTCGGCCGGGGGCGCACGCTGCTGGAGATTCCGGTCACCACCCTGCCGGGACTCAAGCTCCCCTTCCACATCACGTACATCCAGTACCTCAGTCGCCATTCCGAGACGGCAGCGGTCGGCTATCTGCGTGCCTGCCTCGCCGTGTGCGATCTCGCCGGGCTGTCGCCCAGCTTCATCCTGCATCCACTGGACATTCTCGGTGGTGATCGGGTACCGCAGCTCGCGTTCTTCCCCGCCATGGACCTGAAGACCGGACGGAAGCTGGCGCTGTTCCGCCGAGTCCTCGGCTTGTACGGCCGCAGCTTCCGGCTCGTGACCATGGGGGCGCACGCCCGCGAACTCTCCATGGGGGTGGAGCTCCCCCTCCGTCGGCCGAGCGCGCTCCCGGTCGACCCCCCGGTGGCGGAGGCCTGACCGATGTGCGGCTTCGTGGGAATCCTGCATTTCGACGGCCGGCCGGTCGAGCACCCCATGCTGGCGCAGATGGCGCGCGCCATCGCCCACCGTGGTCCCGACGGGGAAGGAAGCTTCGTGGACGGCCCGGTGGGCTTCCATCACAAGCGGCTCGCGATCATCGACCTGCACAACGGCCAGCAGCCGATGACGCGGGACGGGGTGACGGTCGTCCTCAACGGCGAGATCTACAATTACGTCGAGCTGCGCGAGGGGCTCGCCGCCCGGGGCCACCGGTTCGACACCAGCTCGGACACCGAGGTGCTGCTGCGGATGTACCTGGAGCACGGCGAGGGCTGCGTCCGCCAGTTGAACGGCATGTTCGCCTTCCTGATCTACGACGCCCGCACCGGGCAGGTGCTGGCTGCGCGGGACCACTTCGGCATCAAGCCGCTCTACTGCTACCAGACCCGCGAGCTGACCCTCTTCGGCTCCGAGATCAAGGCGATTCTCCAGCATCCCGCCGTGCGAGCGGAGGTGGATCTCGACGGCCTGCGAGAGTACGTCACCTTCCAGTTCGTCCTGGGCGAGGGCACGCTGTTCCGCGGGGTGCGCAAGCTCCTGCCCGGCCATTACCAGATCTTCGACGTCGCGACCGGGCGGTCCCGGAAAGTGAAGTACTGGGAGCCCAGGTTCGAGATCGATAGCCATCACAACGAGGCATACTTCGCCTCGACTCTGCGCTCTATCCTGGAGGACGCGATCCGGCTCCAGCTCCGCAGCGACGTCCCGGTGGGCGCGCACCTGAGCGGCGGCATGGACTCCACGCTGGTCACCGCGCTGGCCGCCAGCCGGTATCCCGGTCGGCTGAAGACGTTCACCGGGCGCTTCCTCGAGGGACCGGAGTTCGACGAGAGCCGGTACGCGAAAGAGGCGGCCAGCGCCAGCGGCGCCGAGTGGTTCGATACCGTGTGCACCGCGGACGAGTTCGTCGAGCTGCTGCCGACGCTGGTGTACCATATGGACGAGCCCGCGGCGGGCCCTGGCCTTTTCCCCCAGTACGTCGTGTCTCGGCGGGCGGCCGAGCACGTCAAGGTCGTGCTCGGAGGCCAGGGTGGCGACGAGATCTTCGGCGGATACGCCCGCTATCTGGTGGCCTACATGGAGCAGGCGCTGAAGGGTGCCATCTTCGAGACGGCGGAAGAGGGCAAGCACATCGTCTCGCTGCGCTCGATCGTGCCTCACCTGCCGAGCCTCAGAGCGTACGGCCCGATGATCCAGCAATTCTGGGGCAAGGGACTCTTCGAGCCGATGGACCGACGATACTTCCAGTTGGTGGACCGGAGCGGAGGGGTACTCCGGCTCTTCAGCCGCGACTTCCGGGTGGAGTACGACCGGGCGCAGATCTTCGGGCGGTTCCAGACGGTCTTCAACGACCCGAACACCGCGTCCTACTACAACAAGATGACGCACTTCGACATGGTCTCCAGCCTCCCGGCGCTCCTTCAGGTGGAGGACCGGATGAGCATGGCCGTGTCGATCGAGTCGCGCGTGCCGCTGCTCGACTACCGCCTGGTCGATCTGATGACCAGCATGACGCCGGCGATGAAGTTCAAGGGTGGCGAGCTCAAGTACATCATGAAGAAGGCGACCCGCGACCTGATCCCGCCGAAGATCCGGGCCCGAAAGGACAAGATGGGCTTCCCGGTGCCCCTGCATCTCTGGGCCAAGGGGCCGGCGCGGGACTTCTTCCACGACATCCTGCTCAGCAAGACGGCGCGCACGCGCGGGCTGTTCAATCCTCGAGCGGTCGAGCAGCTCATGCGCAAGGAGGCGGCGTTCGGTCGCCAGCTGTGGGGACTGGTGAATCTCGAGCTATGGATGCGGGAGTTCATCGACGGCCGGAGCCCGAGGCTGCTGCCGGTCGAGCCGGCCAAGGTGCCCGCCTACGCCGAGATCTGAGCCGGTGATGGCTCCTGCGGGGGGCGCGCCGAGCCGCGGACGCGAGGGCCTCCTGACTGCGGCGGCGGCGGTCCTTCTCGTGGGGTCGATCCTGCTGGCGCTGGCCCGGGTGACCCATCTGGGAACGCTGGGTGACCTGCGCCTGAGTGCGTCCGCGGCGGCGATGGACGACTTCCAGAGCACGGTGTACTTCCCGGCCCGGGCGTTCGCCGACGGCGCCAATCCCTACCACGCCGAAGCGTATCTGCAGCGGTACCCGGCGCCCGAGCCGGTACGGCTCTATCCTCCCGCCATGCTGCTCGTGTCACAGCCTTTCAGTGCGCTTCCCCTCGGGGTCGCCATGTGGGTACAGGCCGTGCTCAGCTTCGTTCTGTCGGGGGTGCTGGCGTACGTGAGTCTGCGGCTGGCTCGGCTCCCGGCCACGCCGGCAGCGGTCATGCTGGTGTGGGCCGTGATTCTGATCAGCCGGCCGGGGCAGTGGAATCTTCTCCAGGGCCAGGCGACGCTGTGGATGGTGCTGGGCACCTACGCCGCCTTCACGGCGCGCCGTGACGGCAGCGCGCTGGCCGCCCTGGGACTCACCCTGGTGATGCTGAAGCCCAACTTCGGGCTGCCGGTGGCGGTCTTGATGCTCGCGCGGGGGCACATCCGGGCGGTCGTGCTCGGCGGCGTCACGACGGTGGTGCTCAATCTGGCGGCGATGCTCCCGCTGATCGAGCGGGCCGGCGGCCTCGGTCCGTTTCTCTCGCATTTCTTCAGTGGGACCGCGCGCCTGCGGGAGGCCGCCAGCCGTGGCAGTGAGTTCACCGTGTTCCGCATCGATGCCGGCGGCCTGGCGGCCCAGTTCTTCGGCGGGCATCTGCCCCTCGCGCCTTCGCTGCTGCTGACGTTCGGCATCGTCGGTGCCGTCGCGGTTGTGGTGCGACGCCGCCTGGAGGTGGACCGCGCCAGGCCGGACATGACGACCGCAGGGCTGCTCTGCTGCACCGTCCTCGTCAGCATCTATCACATCGGATACGACCTGCTGTTGCTGACCTGGCCGGCGGTCGCGGTGATGCATCTGGTGTGGACGTCACCCGGCCGCGCACCTGTCTGGTGCTGGGCCCAGGCCACCCTGCTCGGCATTCTGGCCCTGAACTACGCGAGCACGTTTTCGGTGATTCAGGCGCTCCAGGCGGAGGGTCCCCTGCTCACTTTCCTGCTCTCGCTCAATGGTGCGGCGTTGCTCGGCCTCTTCGGCCTCTACCTGCTGGCGGCGAGTCCCGGCCGCAGCCGCCTACCAGCCGGTGCCCTCATACAACTCGACCCCCGGCACGGAGTCCCGCAGGCGCAGGCCGGCGAGTGACTCCAGCGCCTGCCGCAGGCGCCCGCCAGGATCCCCGTCGAACGGCCGCGAATACACCAGCCAGAAGGTCTGTCCCGGACCGACCATCCGCTTGATCTCCCTCAGCGCCGGGTCCGGGCTCTCCACCGTCTCGGCCCGGGAGAATGGCCGCATGACCCACGGCGGATCCAGGTAGCGCCCCAGCGGACCTGCCATGTATCCGGAAACGACGAATATCGGCGAGTCAGGGGCTACCCGTCCCTCGATTTCTGCCGCCGCGCCCCGGGCATCCTCGTTCCAGTACCTCCCGACCGCGTGGCGATTGACGATGGCCACGGTCGAACCCGCAAGCACGACGCCGAGCGCGATGCCGGCAGTCCAACGTCGGCGATCCGCGCTCGCTCCCATCGCCAGAAGCAGCAGGATGGGCACGGCGCCCCAGGCCATGTAGCGCGAGCGATAGGCCAGGTCGAGCGCGGCCCCGAGCATGCCACACACGAGGAGCGGGACCGCGGTGACGATGGCCAGGGCCATCCAGATGCGCCGGTGCTCGGTGTCTCGCAGGCCGGCGACGAGGAGATAGGCGGCCGCCGTGCCGAGCGCGACCGCCCAAGGGAGCACCGCCCGCACGGCTGCGTGAGGCGCGAGGGTGTGCAACTCGCGCAGCGACGGCCCGAGGCTGAAGCCGGCGATGTAGGTAAGGAACGTGTAGGCGAGTGCGTGGAG
>DATBJH010000052.1:0-5666 GCA_036556505.1 Gemmatimonadales bacterium | reverse complement strand
TGGAAGGCAAGCCTCCCACGCCGGTCGCGACGGTGATCAAGGGGCTTGGGCCGAGCTGGGCGTGGGGACCAGGGTTCGTGGTGGTCTGGTCCACCGCGGACAGCGGCTTCGCCGTCGTGGACCTGGTGTCGCATGCACGGCGAATTCTGCGCGCGCCCGATTCGTCGCTAGGAATGTACGGGCCGGTGGTCTCGCAGGACGGCAAGGAGCTGATCGCCGCGGAATGGCGGGCGATGGGGGAGTGGAACAGGCTCCATGTCATACCGATCGCGGGAGGAACCTGGACTCGCGTGAAATACGATGTTGCGGGTGATCCCACTCCGATGCTGTGGGATGCCGACGGCATTTTCGTGGACGTGTCATCATCGCTTGCGCTAGGCACTTTGCCGGCGCGGGTTTGGCGAGCGAAACGCTCCGGAGAGCCGTTCAGGCAATTCCTCAAGCGCGTCCAGCACTGCACGTCGGGTTTTTACGCCGTCATCTCGCTTTCCCGCGACCATCGTCGGGCGGTCTGCACCGAGATCCGTGGTCTTCCCGATGTCTGGCTGGTGACGGACTTCGATCCGGACGTCCGCTAACTTCAACCTGCTTAACAAGGCCCGGAGGTCTTCATGGGCACCCTACATACCCTTCTTCTGCTGGCCGCACTTTTCCCCGCGAGGCCCGACTCCCTGCCCCACCAGGCCCGAGCGCTTCGCGTCACGGTCCTCTCCACTATGCTCGCCGACCACACGGGCATCGGCGAATGGGGCTTCGGCGCGCTGGTGGAGGTGGACGGCCGCCGGATCCTGTTCGACACCGGCGAGCGACCCGAGACCGTTCTGCAGAACGCCCGCGAGCTGGGGATCGATCTCTCCACCATCACCGACGTGGTGCTGAGCCATCACCACGGAGACCACGCCGGCGGCCTGCTCACGCTGCGCAAGGCCCTCGCGAAGCAGAACCCGGCCGCGCTGTCCCGGGTCCATGTGGCCGAGGGGATCTTCCTGGATCGGACGGCGCCTGATGGCAGCCCCCCCCGCACCTCGATGACGGAGATCCGTGCAGCCTACGAGGCGTCCGGCGGCAAGTTCGTGGTGCACAGCCGTCCGGAGGAGATCCTCCCCGGCGTCTGGGTCAGCGGCCCGGTCCCCCGCCCGTACCCGGAGCGCAACTGGCCCCACGCCGCGCGGCTTAAGACGGCGCAGGGCATGGTGGAGGACTCGATCCCTGAAGACATGTCCCTCTACATCGACACGCCCCAGGGGCTGGTGGTGATCACCGGCTGTGGCCATGCCGGGACCATCAATACGGTCCAGCACGCGCGGGCCGTCGTGCGGAAGGCGCCGGCCTACGGCCTGATCGGAGGACTGCATCTCTTCGCCTCGACCGACCGGGACGTGGAGTGGACGGCGACCAAGCTCAAGGAGTTCGGCCTGGCTCACCTGATCGGCGCGCACTGCACCGGGATCGAGGCGGTCTATCGGATACGGGAGATCGCCGGGCTCGACCGGAAGACGGCGGTCGTAGGCGCGGTGGGATCCAGCTTCAGTCTCGACGGCGGGATCGACCCGTTGGATCTGGCGCGCTGACGAGGGCACGGTGATCACCGCCGACTTGATCAGCCGCATCGCGCTCTTCGCCAAGCTCCCCGATGGGGAACGCGCCTCGCTGGCGGCCCGCGCGGCCGACATCCACCTGCGCCAGGGCGATTGGCTCCTGGTCGAGGGCCAGGCGGCGAGCTTCTACGGCCTGCTCGAAGGCCGCATCGACGTCCTCAAGGATGTCGCCGGCCGGGAAGAGCGGATCCTGACCTATGGGCCGGGTGACTCGTTCGGCGAGCTGCCGCTGCTGCTGGGCGCCCCCGTGTTCGCCAATCTCCGTGCCGCCGAGCCGTGCCGCCTGCTCCGGCTCGAGGGGACGGACTTCCTGCAGTTGGTCAGCCAGTGCCAGGTCCTGAGCTCCGAGATCACCAGGACCCTGGCGGCCCGGGTGAATCGAATCGGCCAGTTCCGGGTCGGGCACTCGGCCGTGGCGGCGACGGTCATCGGGCACGCCCACGACGCGGCCTGCTCCGAGCTGCGCACCTTCCTCTCCCGGAACCGCATTCCGTTCGCCTGGCAGCAGCCGGGGAACGGTTCCGTCACCACCACCGTGCTCCTGGCCGACGGCACTCGGCTGGAGCACCCCACCGTCCGGCGCCTGGCCGAGGCCCTCGGCTTCCAGATTCAACCGGAGCAACAGTCCTACGACGTGGCGATCGTGGGTGGCGGAGCCGCGGGATTGGCTGCCGCTGTCTACGGCGCGTCCGAGGGGCTCCGCACGGTGCTGCTCGAGCGCGCCGTCCTGGGCGGCCAGGCGGGCTCGTCTTCCCGGATCGAGAACTACCTCGGCTTTCCCAACGGCCTGAGCGGTGACGAGCTGAGCGACCGCGCCCGGCGTCAGGCGGTGCGCTTCGGAGCCGAGCTGGCGGTCACGCGCACGGTCGGCCGGCTCGAGCTGGGCGCTCCCCAGGCGGGGACGCTCCACACCATCGTCCTGGACGGCGAACATCCCATCGCAGCCGGGACCGTGATTCTGGCCACCGGCATCGAGTGGCGCCTGCTCTCGGTGCCGGGGATCGAGCGACTGGTGGGCCACGGGGTCTTCTACGGCGCCGCCCCGAGCGAGGCGTCGCTGGTGCAGGGTCGCAGCGTGCACCTGGTCGGCGGCGGCAATTCCGCCGGGCAGGCGGCCATGTTCTTCGCGGAGTACGCGGATTCGGTGACCATCCTGGTGCGCGGATCGTCGCTCGCGGCGAGCATGTCGCAGTACCTGATCGATCGGCTCTCCGGGCTGGAGAACGTCAGGGTCGAGCTGGATGCCGAAGTGAGCGGCGTGGAAGGACAGGAGCGTCTGGAAGCCATCGAAGTGACATCGAATCGGGGTCGGCGGCGTGAGCGGCGGCGCAGCGACGCCCTCTTCGTGCTGATCGGCGGCGAGCCGCAGACCGCGTGGCTGCCTCCCGCGCTCATCCGGGACGAGTGGGGCTATGTGTGTACCGGGCGAGACGTGTTGGACCTGCTGCGCGAGAGCCCGCCGCTGGCCTGGCCCCTGGAGCGCGATCCGTTTCTGCTGGAGACCAGCATCCCCGGCATCTTCGCCGCCGGCGATGTCCGCCACGGCTCGATCAAGCGATGCGCGACGGCCGTGGGTGAAGGGAGCATGGCGATCGCCTTCGCGCACCAGTATCTGGGGGAGCTGCGGGCCGTCTCCCTACCGTGACGGAAGCGGAGCCGCTCGCGCTCAGCGTCCGGGCCCTCCTCCTCGCGCCGAGGCCGGCTGGATCGCAGGGTTGTCAGCACCCCTTCGCGCTCATTTCCTCGGCACTGGGATCACCCGTCCGCGCTTCACCACCAGATGGATCGAGCGGGTGTTGCGGATATCGAGCAGCGGATCCTCACGCAGCACCACCAGGTCCGCGAGCTTGCCCACCTCGATCGTCCCCCGCATCGAGCCGGCCCCGAGCGCCGCCGCCGCATCGCGAGTGGCGCTCTCCAGCGCTTCGGCCGGAGTCAGCCCCGCCAACGTCACCAGCAGCTCCAGCTCCCGATGCAGGTTGGGCAAGCCGACCGCACCGGAATCGGCCGAGCCCAGGGTGTCGGTGCCCGCGATCAGGGTCACGCCCCGGCGATGCGCCGCGCGCGCGACGGCGCCAGCCAGGCGCAGCATGGGCGGATCGTCCTCGAAGATCAGCAGGGTAGGCTCGAACAGGGTCCGGTGCCGCAGCATCGAGGAGAACAGGCTGTCGATGCCGGCGTCGGCGAGGTCCTCGGGCTCGCCGGCCGCGGCGTCGAGGGTCATGGCTCGCCGGGTCGAGTCCATCGCGAGCGACGCGAGGCTCGCGTGGGAGACGGCATCCACTCCCGCCTCGACCACCTCGATCGGCCGCGCCGGCCGGAGCGCGGCATGCGCCCACACCAGCAGCCCCTGCCGATGGGCCTCGGCCGTGATCCGGCGGGCGAGCATGCCGTCGAGTGCCGCGTAGAGCTTGATCGCGGCGGCTCCCGAGCCCCTCGCTTCAGCCACCGTCTGACGGAGATCCGTCGTGTCGGTGACCGCCCGCATCCAGGGCACCTGGCCGGCGATCAATCCGCGGCTGGCGTCGTGGGTGCGTGGGTCGGCGAAGAAGGCCGGCCCGGCGAAGAGCGCGGCGTAGTAAATGTCGGGGCTGGCGATCTCGCCGAGCAGGGCTGCGCGCTGGAGCGAGGCAAGCGCGCGCACGTCGCCGGCCATGTCGCGCACCGCGGTGATGCCGCCGAGCAGCGCGCCGCGGAGCCGGCGCTCGGTTCGGGCGCGGGAGTCTTCACCCGAGGGATCGGTGGCGACGTGGACGTGGGTGTCGATGAGGCCCGGGATCAGGTAGCGGCCGGGCAGGTCGTAGACCGTGGCTCCCGGTGGCGAAGGGCGAGACCCCGCCGGGAAGATCGCGGCGATGCGCTCGCCTTCGATCACGACCGACTGGTTCGCGCGCGCCGGCCGACCGGTGCCATCGAACAGGGTAACGCCGGCCAGCACGATCCGGGCGGTGCTGTCGGGGGGCGCCGCGAGCGCCAGCAGCAGAATTACAGCGACGGACGAGAGCACAACCCGATCCGCTCCACCAACTGACGGAACCGGGGATCGGCCCTGAGCGGCTCGTAAGCGGGATCCACGTGCAGGTAGATGAGACCGGCCGACCGGACCTGGAAGGCACGCTCGAGACAGGCGAAGGCACGATCGGCCTCGCCCAGGGCGGCCCAGCCCATCGCCATGATCTCGGGCCGCACGTAGTGCTGCCGGGACTCCTCCTCCAGCCGGTGCAGGATCTCGTCGGCTTCCTCGCGGCGACCCAGCGGCCCCAGCGCGCGCACGATCAGCGCGTCGTAGGACCGTACGCTGGTCTCCATCCCCTGCCCCCGCTGAAACCACTGCAGTGCCGTCTCGGCATCGCCGAGCGCGAGATATGCGGAGCCGATGTCGAGGTAGGGGTACGCGTAGCCGGCATTCAGGTCCATCGTCCTTCGGGCCTGCGCAATCGTCCCTGCATGGTCACCGCTGAATAGGAGGAAGCGGGCGAGCCAGCGGCTGTACACCTCGGAGAGCGGGTCGAGGACCAGCGCCTTTCGCATCTCCTCGACCGCCTCGGCCAGCCGACCGACCGTCGGCAGCACACTGCCGAAAGCCCAATGCGCCTCGGCGTGGTTGTCGTTGAGCGAGACCGCGCGGCGGAGGCGTTGCTCCGCCCCGGCGAAGTCCCACTCGTACCAGCACAGCACCTTCCCCACCGACGTGATAGCCTCGACCAGGTCCGGGTCGTGCTCCAGTGCCCGGAGGGCCGCCGCTTTGGCGCGGGGGTAGGCGTCGTCCGGCACCACGAAGTCATCGGCCAGCTGGGTCCAGCAGTCGGCGATGCCGGCGTATGACCGGGCGTAGCCCGGGTCCTGCAGCAGCGACTGCTGGAAGAAGTCCAGCGCCTTCCGAGTCGAGGGCTCGGTGTCCTTGTTGAAGACGAACCGTCCTTTGAGGTAGAGGGTGTAGGCCTCGATGTTGCGGGTCGGCGCCACCAGCCGGCCGCCGTCGCCGCCCAGCCGCAGCTTGAGGGCGTCCACGATGGCGCGGGAGATCTCGTCCTGGATGGCGAAGACGTCCTCGAGCTGCCGGTCGTA
>DATBJH010000051.1:0-53080 GCA_036556505.1 Gemmatimonadales bacterium | reverse complement strand
CCATCGAGGAGCCGGAGCCCAGGAGCGCGTACTCCCGCCAGAGATAGGCGTAGGCGTGAATGGAGACCGCGGTGACCTCGAGCTCGCCGCGCCGGGCGCGCTGGTTCAAGGTCTCGATGTCGGACAGCTCGTGCACGTAGCGGAGATCCCCGGTGTCGAGCTTGTCGGCGGCGAGCGCGTAGAACATGAACGCGTCGTCGGAGTCGGGGCTGTGGGCGATGTGGATGGTGCGCATGTTACCGCCGTTCCGCCTCTTTTCTGAACTCCTCGATCACCGGCGCATGATCCCGATACTCGGGCCGTCCCGCCGCCATTTCTCGGTCGTAGCGGCGCAGGAACTCCCGCTCCGCCTGGCTCCGGGCGCCGGGGTCGTCGCCCAGGGTGGCGGCGGTGCCGCGCACGATGTAACCGAAGAGGTGATCGGGGGACTGCTCCAGGATCGTGTCGGCCAGCGCGTGCGCACCGGCCACGTCGCCGGTCTGGAGCCGGATCACGGCGGCGTGGTAGCGGGCGTCCACATCGATGGTGTCGAGCTGGGCATAGGCGCCGAGCGCCATCGGGGTGAAGCGCCGCACCTGGGCGGTGTCGCCCTGTTGGGCTGCCTGCATGATCCGGTTGAACAGGCGATCGAAGCGCTCCCGCGGCGTGAGCTGGCTGATGTCGGGCGCTCCACCGGCACGCGAGGTGGTGTCGCCCGCGGCGGCGCCCGCGTTGGCCATGTCGGGGATCCGGGGCGCGGGCTCCTGGGTCACCACGTTGTAGACGATCGCACCGACCAGCAGTGCCGAGAGCGTGCCGGCGACGATCCAGGCGGAGCGGTCGGAGCGCTCCCCGACAACCCCCGCGCCCACCGGGTGACCGCAGCGGTGACAGAATCGCGCCTGGGCACCGAGGGCCGCGCGGCAACGGACGCAGCTCCGCGGCTCGAGGCTGGCTCCGCAGGCGCTACAGAATTTCCCGGACGCGGAGGCGCCGCAGGCGGGACAGGTGGCGGCGGGGGACGGCGTGGTCATGTGGGTGGGAAGCGTACACCCGGGAGCGGCGGGTCGGTAGGCCGCGAGGCGGTGGCGGCCCTTCCGCCGGGACGGTTACCCTTTACCCTTGTCCGGCGGGCGTTTGCCCGTCCATCTCAGCCACCGTCGCGGGGTACTATCCCATATGTCGCCTGCCAAGTCCAGGTCGCCCGCCGACGGCGACCGGCCGAGTCTGGAAGAATTCCCCGCCGACCTGACCGGCGCAGGGAAGGACGACGTGCTGGCCCTCACCCGGCGCTTCGGCGTGGACTTCCTGCGGCTGCAGTTCACCGACATCCTGGGCATCAACAAGAACGTCGAGGTGCCGGGGAGTCAGTTCGAGAAGGCGCTGGACGGCGAGATCATGTTCGACGGCTCCTCGATCGAGGGCTTCGTGCGGATCGAGGAATCCGACATGTTGCTCAAGCCGGACCTCCACACCTTCCGCATCCTGCCCTACGACGACGAGGGCGGCCGAGTGGCCCGGCTGCTCTGCGATATCTACACCCCGGACGAGAAGCCGTTCGCCGGCTGTCCCCGCACCACGCTCAAGCGTCAGGTGGAGCGGGCACGCAAGCACGGCTTCGCCATGATGGCGGGGTGTGAAGCGGAGTTCTTCCTGTTCGAGAAGGCGCCCGACGGCAGTCCCTCGACCAGCACCCACGACGCCGGCTCCTACTTCGACCTGGGCCCCCTGGACCGGGGCGAGGAGATTCGCCGAGTCATCGTCGAGCAGCTGGTGGAGATGGGGTTCGAGGTGGAGGCGGCACACCACGAGGTGGCCGACGGCCAGCACGAGATCGACCTCAGATACGCCGACGCGCTCACCACGGCCGATAATCTCACCACCTTCAAGTTCGTGGTGCGCAACGTGGCCAACCGCTACGGCTACGTCGCCTCCTTCATGCCCAAGCCGATCGAGGGAGTGAACGGGAGCGGCATGCACACCCACCAGTCGCTCTTCCGGGGCAGGGAGAACGCCTTCCACGATCTCAAGGGACCCCACGGGCTCTCGAAGGTCGCGCTCAGCTACATCGAGGGGTTGCTCCAGCACGCGCGGGGATTCTGCGCCGTCACCAACCCGCTCATCAACAGCTACAAGCGGCTGGTGCCGGGGTACGAGGCGCCGGTCAACGTCGCCTGGTCCATGCGGAACCGGTCGCCGCTGGTGCGAATCCCCGAACGCCGGGGACTGGGGACGCGCTGCGAGCTCCGGATGCCGGACCCAGCGTGCAACCCGTATCTGGCGCTCACCGTGCAGCTCGCGGCCGGGCTCGACGGGATCGAGCGGAAGCTGCAGGCCCGGGAGCCGGTCAACCGGAACATCTTCACCATGAGCTTCCGCGACCGGCGCAAGTACCGGATCGACGAGCTGCCGCGCGACCTGCACGAGGCGCTGGAGATGTTCGAGAAAGACGCGGTCGTGAAGGAGGCACTGGGCGAGCACCTGACCCAGCGCTTCCTGGAGGCCAAGCGGAACGAGGTGTCGGAGTACAACCGACAGGTGAGCCGGTGGGAGATCGAGGAGTACCTGGGTCGTTACTGAATCCGTGTTTTGCGGCTTGGCCCCGCCCCTGCGTGCCCCTGTGCCTCTGTGGTGAAGGGGAAGAGGCGGGGAGGTCGAAGCTCAGGTCGGTCGGGAGACCCCGCTGAGGGTGAGCAGCACGCTGCCATACGGCAGCGGCAGCGTGACCATGACCGGGAGCCGCCGCGCGTCATCGGTCAGGCTCACAGCAACGGTGGATCCGCGCGAGGTCAGCTCGACCGTGAAGCACGGCACCGTGCGGCCGTCGAACAGCGCGAGCGACTCGCGCCCGGTGACGCGGACCCGCACCGGGTTGTATCCGGTCTTGAAGTAGCGCGACATGGTGAAGCTCTGGCCCACCTTCAGCGGGACGGTGCGCATGTAGTAGAGGTAGGCCAGCTCGTCCAGCGCGTCGCGCGGCGCCGCCCAGTCCTGGTCCACGCCCTCCTGCCGGTAGCGTCCGGAGTCCGGTACGATCTGAAACCGCTCCTCGTCCACCTTGCTTCCCTGGGTCAGCCGGCGGTGAAACCGCAGGGAGGCGAACCCCTTGGATCGGGTCCAGGAGGTCAGCTCGTAGCGGGCCTTCCAGCCGGGCGGGCCGCCTTCGCCGGTCGCGGTGAAGACGAACGCATCCGTCCCCCGCTCCTGCGTCGTACGGACCACACTGGCGGTCGCGGTGCCGATCGGGAAGTATCCCAGGGTGGCCTCGTACTGGAGGGTCTCTCCTACAGCGAAGGGGTAGTTCGGCGCCTGGGAAAGGCCCGCGAGGAGCGCGGCGTGGGCAAGCAGGGTGGCAACGGGCATGGCGGTCTGGTCGGGGTGCAGGTGAGAGGAGGAATATAAGGCCAGATGCCCGAGACCACGGCTCCCGTCGCGTACCTGCTGGACTTGGACGGCACCTTATACGCCGGGGGCGCCGCCATTGCCGGCGCTCCCGAGGCGCTCGAGCGGCTGCGGGGCCAGGGTACCCCGTTTCGCCTGGTCACCAACACGACCAGCCGCTCCCGGGCCATGCTGGTGGAGCGACTGCGGGGCTACGGGTTCAAGGTGATGCCGGAAGAGATCTTTTCGGCGACGCTGGCCGGCGCAGCCCTCGCCCGGAAGCTGGGGTACCGGACCCTGGCCCCCTTCCTTCCGACGTCCGCGCTGGACGACCTGGCCGGCTTCGAGCTGGCGGGTGGTGTCAGCGGTCGCGCGGGGGCGCCGGACGCCGTGATCCTGGGGGATCTGGGGGAGGGCTGGAGTTACGCCGTGCTCCAGGAGGCCTTCCAGTACGTGATGGGCGGCGCGGCGATCATCGCGCTCTCTCGCGATCGTTATTGGCAGCGAGGCGACGACCTGGCGCTCGACGCGGGACCGTTCGTCAGGGCGCTGGAGTACGCCACCGGCGTGGAGGCGAGCGTCGCCGGCAAGCCGAGCCCCGCGTTCTACACGGCCGCGCTGGCAAGCATCGGACACGAGGTGACCACGAGGGCAGTCATGGTGGGCGACGACCTCTGGTCCGATGTGGAGGGCGCCCAGCGAGCCGGGCTCCAGGGGTGGCTGGTGCGCACGGGAAAGTTTCGGGAGGACGCGCTGCGCGAGTCGGGCATCACTCCGAACCGCGTGCTGCCGAGCGTGACCGCGCTCGTCGCTGAGTGAGCCGGATGGCAGGTTATCTTTCGCGCCCCTGTTCCTCTGGAGTGAGGTTGCCGGTCCGGCTGGTCCTGCCGCTGCTGCTCGCCTGTCTCCCCGCCGTGCTTTCCGCCCAGAGCACCGCCGACGTCGATTCGGTCTCGGCGCTCTCTCCCGCGGTGATTCGCGCCATTCGCCTGGAACGGCGGGACGTCTTCGATCCCCACGAGCGGCACTGGCTCGCCCGAGTGGCCAACGCGTTGCACATCCAGACCCGCGCGCCGACCATCCGTCGAGAGCTGCTGTTCCGCGTGGGCGAGCCCTACGACTCCGCACGGGAAGCCGAGTCGGAGCGAAATCTTCGAGCGCTCGGCGTCTTCCGTCGAGTCCAGATCGACACGGTCCAGACCGATACCGGCGTGGTGATGAAGGTGGTGACCAGGGATGGCTGGAGCACCCGAATGGACTGGCGCTTCCGCAGCACCGGCGGCGACATCGAGTTCACCATCGGCTTGGTGGAGGACAATCTGCTCGGCACCGCCTCCTCAGCCTCGGTGCGCTACCGCAAGACGCCCGACCGGTCCACCGTTGCGCTCGGATTCCGCCGGCCGAGACTCTTCCTGGGCCAGGTCGGGCTGACACTGGCCTACGAGGACCGCTCCGACGGCAGGCTCAACCTGGCTTCCCTGGAGCAGCCGTTCTATTCGCTGACCTCACCCTTCGCGTTTCGCCTCGACGCCGAGGACCGAGACGAGCGAGTGCTGCGGTTCTTCGAGGGCGCCGAGGAGGCGCAGGACACGCTTCGCCGCCGCTACACCCTGGCCCGCTGGTCCTCCGCCTGGGCGCTGCAGAAGTCCACCGACGGCTACCTGCGACTCGGCGTGCAGGCGCAGGTGCGGCGGGATGACTTCGTCACCGAGGTACCGGACCCGGCGTTCCCGCGCACCGTGACCGGAGCGTTCGGCCCTTACCTGGTGTGGAATGACGCCCGGTTCCTGGTGACGGAGGGCGTCGCCGGATTCGGGCGGGAGGAGGACGTGGACATCGGCACGACCCTGCGTGCCGGTTTCAACCTCGCGCCCAAGGCGTTGGGGTATGATCGCGACGGCATCGCGCCGCTGGTGGGTGCACGCGTGGGCGCGGCGATTCCAGGCGGGTTCGGCTATCTCGAGGGCCTGGCCGGCGGGCTCTACAACTCGGCGGGACTCGACTCGGGGGCGGTCCAGGTCGGGATCACGGCGGCAACCAAGCCGTTCCCCGGGCACGTCGCCATCGTGCACGCCGAAGCCGGCTGGCTGAAGAACCCCCTCCCTGGTGCCGAGTTCGATCTCGGGCTCGGCACCGGTCCGCGGGCCTTCGGCGATCACGCCTTCACCGGCGACCGCACCTTCCTCGCGACGGCCGAGTACCGGGTGACCATGGTGGACGACTTTCTAGGGCTGATGGGACTGGGAGTCGCGGGCTTCGTGGATCACGGCGGCGCGTGGTTCGAAGGATCCCCGCGCCGGGTCGGATGGGACGCCGGCTTTGGCCTCAGACTGGGCTCGAGCCGAGCCTCCGCCACCGAGGCGGTGCGATTCGACCTCGCCCACCGCTTCGCCAACGATGTCGAGGACGCCGGCTGGGTGCTGGTCGTGGGGAAGGGGTTCGTCTTCTCCACGGTGGGCAAACGCGCGCTGTGAGCTACACCGCGATGTAGCGGCTGAGCACCACCACCAGGATCACGATCGCGATGATGAGCAGGGCCAGCGCGAGCACCGTGATGCCGCGGCGGCCCGCCCGCGTCACAAGGAATCGGCTCATGCTCTCAACGTATCGGGTCGGCTTGCCGGAGGCCACCGGCGGCGGCTCATTGCGCCGATGCACATGACTTCTCCTCCGGAGCCGCGCGTCGCCGAGCCCGGCAGCGCGCCGCTCATCGGTGCCACCCTGGCGGTGGGCTTGGTGGCCTCGGTCTTGGCGCTGCTGCTGTTCGTGTGGCTGGGCCTGCAGATCCGCTCCGGCGTGCCCACGGCCTTCGACCTGGCCGGGCGGAATGGGCTGCGCTCGCTGGAGAGTCCGACCTTGAGCGCGATCATGTGGGGAGCGAGCGTGTACGGCGCGCCGATACGGCTCTCGCCGTTGAGTCTCCTCGCGGCGGCCGTCTTTCTGATCCGCGGCTGGCGCCGCGGCGCGCTGCTGGTCGTGGTGGCGATCGCTGGTGCCTGGCTGCTCGACACCGGACTGAAGCTGTTCTTCGCTCGTACCAGGCCCGACCCCTTCTACGACTACTACCCTGCTCCCTCCTCGTACAGCTTCCCCAGCGGCCACGCCCTGTTCGCGGTCTGCTTCTTCGGCGGCCTGGCCGTCCTGCTCACTCACCGGCTGAACAGCAGGGGGGTGCAGGTGGCGGTGTGGCTCCTCGCCGCCGTCATCATTCTCCTGATCGGCTCGTCACGGGTCTATCTCGGCGTCCACTACCCCACGGACGTGGTCGGCGGGTACGCGGTAGGCCTGGCATGGGTCACGGCCGTGGCTTTCGGCGATCGCCTGGCGGAGCACCGCCGGCAGAGGGTGGTGAGCTAGGCCGAGCGTTGGTCGGCGTGTCGGGTGCGCGCGTTGGCCTCGGCCCCGTTGCGTGGGGCGCCGCCGCGGAACTCGAAGTGCTCTTCGCTCATCAGCCGCTCGCCTTCGGGTGAGATGGCGGCGGTGAGGTGCCAGAGCAGCAGCTGCCGACCGATGGCGCTCGCGGGCTGCCAGGTACCGGCCTCGAGCGCAGGGTAGAGGGACGCATACTGCGGCCGGAGCCGCGCCTCCCGGACGCTGCCTTCCATGTGCGGCCTCCGAATCGGGTCAGCGGCGAAGTTGGGGCCGATCCGAACCGGGGGCAAGTGCGGGAAGTTCGGGGTTGAACAACCCGTTGTGCCGCATTACGTTTGCTGTCCCCGGCGCCGTAGCCAAGTGGTAAGGCAGAGGTCTGCAAAACCTCGATTCGTCGGTTCGATTCCGACCGGCGCCTCTCAACTCAGGGCTCGGCCACCTCGATCAGCTCGATACGCTCACCGCCTCCGTCCGCCGGCTCCTCTAATACCTGACCCACCCCCGGACAGTACACCTTGTGCTCCGCGGATCCCGACTCCAGCGGGTTGCGGTCCTCCGTCCGGATGCAGCCGGTGAAGCTGCCGTACGGCACCTCGGCCGCCTCGTTCAGTCCGATCACCGTGGCCACATCCTCGGCGACGCCTTCGTAGAACTCCTGCCGATATTCCTCGTTCAAGTGCGCCGCCGGATCGCCCCACATGATGATGCCCGGCTTGGCGCCGTCCACCCCCGCCTCCCATGATCCCTCCGTGCTGACCACCTCGCCGTTCTCGATCTCCTTCGAGTCCTCACCCAGATACCAGACATCTCCGGTGTTCTGCTGGGCGAACCAGTCGAAGGTGTCCTCGATCAGCTCACCGTCCAGGAAGACGCGGTCGCGCACGACGGTAGCGGTGATGCCCAGGATCAGCTTGGTCTCGTCGAGCACCTCCACGACCGTCGTCTCAGTCCCTTCGTCCGTCCCGCCCTCGTACGAGTACGTCGTACCCGGGACCAGGGGATAGAACTGGTTCGTCACCTGGGGCACGAAGTCCGCAGGGTCGAGCTGGGGGTCGTAGTCGGGTTGTGTCGGGCTGTCGTCGCCGCAGGCTACGAGAAGGACCAGAGCCACGGCTGCGCGCCGTACCGGTTTCATACCGCCTCCAGGAGGGGTCGGTTGGATCATTCGGAGGAGCAGGCGAGGCGACGGCGTTGTGACGGCTACGGCGCCGGTGAGTGGAGGGGGATGACGAAGCGTCCCATCGAGTCCGCTGGAGTCTCGCTGACCTGACGACGGTCGTGTTTGTGGAACACCCGAGTCGAGCCTGCGAGGACTTCCACGGACGGGGCCGCGCGTGGAATACGGATCTCGAGTCGTACCGGCCCGGAGCTCCGCACGGTCAGCCGCCCCGAGTCCGAGGTGAAGGTGGCGTTGCCGCCCACCGCGCGGACTACGACCTCTTCATCCTCCGTCAGCTCGACGATCGCTACGGCATTCTCCCCCTCGGTCACGAGCCGGATCACCAGTCCATTCTCGGCTGGCACTGCGATGCCCGCGGGCGGGGTGGAGTTGCGTTCCGTCCGGGTCGAAGGCACGCTGTCCCGACCACCACCGATGCCGAGCAGCCGGTCCAGCGCCCCCGGGAGAGGCGAACCTGGTAGAGCGTAAGCGGTTCCCGCGATCGCCGCGCTGAGGATGACCGCTGCCGCGCGCCGCCCCCATCCGCCACCCGACGGCCTTTGATCGGCCAGAAGAATTCGAGGGTCCAGCGCTGGAATCGGGTGGTCCATCTGCGACAGCAGCCCGAAGATGCGGCGCTCTTCCTCGCGCGCCCCATCCACCAGTTCGCGGCAGGCGACACACCTTTCCAGGTGGAGCTTCGTCTCCGCCGCGGTGGAGCCCAGCTCGTCGTGGAGCAGGCGCTGGATCCGCTCCTCGTCAAGGTGCATCGGCGCTTCCCTGGTAGGACTCCCGGAATGCGCGCTTGGCGCGCGCGAGCAGGGTGCCCACGCTTGCCTCGTTCAGGCCCAGCGCGGCGGCGAGCTCGCGATAGCCGTAGCCTTCGGCCCGGAGCAGCAGCAGTTGCCGCTCCCGCTCGCCAAGGCGGTGGATCGCCGCGCGCACCCGCTCGGCTTCATCCACACTCTCCAGCAGCTGCGCGGGACCGGGCGCCGGGTCTCCCAGGCTGGACTCCACCCGCGTAACGGTCAGCAGCCGGCGCCGGCGCGCAGCGGTGGATCGCGCGTTCCGAAACAGATTCATGGCCACGGTGATCAGCCACGCCTCCGGGTTGTCGGGCAGGGCGCCTCGCCGGTGCAGCTTGACGAAGGTCTCCTGGGCCAGGTCGGACGCGAGTTCCGGATCGCCCGAAAGGCGGTCCAGGTAGCGGACCAGGCGGTGAAAGTGGCTGTGGAACAGCTCCACCACCTGATCCTGGAATGACAGCCCCTTCAGGATCGAGATCGTCCGCTCCGGATCGTCCAGAGGGAGGAGCCGCCCAGGGCACCGATTTGTGACGGGAGCATCAGAATCGCCAGTCCAGCCCCACGACCAGTGGCGCGAACGGGCGCATCTCTACGAGTGACCGTTCGCCGGTGGAGGGATCGGTCGCGACGGCGAGCACGTTCCGGCGGCCGAAGAGGTTCGTCAGCGTGCCGAACAGCCCCAGCTCGACGTCCCGCGCTCCGATCCCGAGGTGCCAGTGCTTTCGCACCCCGATGTCGAGGCGGAGATAGTCGGGCAGCCGGGTGCCGCCTGGGTGGCGACTGTCGTTCGTCGGGCTGCCGGCGAACTCGCATCCCTGGTCGAGCAGATTGCACGACTCCCACTCGAAGGCCCCGAGCACGCCGGTGCCCCGGCGGCCTAGCGCTCCGGTGAACCCCAGGCGAACCGACGCGGTCGGCGCCGGGAAGACGATCAGCCCCAGCTCCACCAGGTGACTGGTGCCATGGCCCGGCATATAGCTCGTGGCCCCGTAGGTCGTGCGGACGTTCTGCAGACCCCAGCTCGCCAGCGCGCCGTACCACGGACCGCTCACGGCAGCCTCCACCGAGGCTCCCTTCGCCGTGGCGCGTCCCTCGGCGAACCCGTCGGTCGCGAAGGGCCGGCCGGTCGCGGGGGCCACCAGCAGCAGTCCGTCGAAGCGCGCGAGGTACGCCTGGGTGCCCAGACGAACCCCCGGAAGTGGGCGCAGCTCGGCGCCGAGCATCATCCGATCGCTGCGCGCGACCGGCACACCGGGCGCACCCGTGCCCAGAAACAGATCGGCGGGGAAGATCCCTCCACTGACCGACTCGGGGTTGCGAAGGCTCTGGGCGAATTGATGCGCATGCGCGTAGCTGCCGGCCAGGGAGACGGACCGCGCGGGGTTCCAGCGCAGCTCCGCCTGAGGGCCGAGGTGGACGTCGCCGGCAACCGCGGTGGCGGTGAGCGCGACGTCGGCGGAAAGATCGGCGGCGAGCGGCTCCCGGTGGCGGGCCAGCAGGGATGCGATCGGGATGCGAGAGGTGAGCGACGAGCTCGAAGACACTCGGTATGACGTGCGGCTGCGCTGGATCCGGACTCCCAAGCCGGTGAGCCGATCGCCAGAGGTCCGTTCGACCGTCGCGAGCAGGCCCTGGTCCTCGCGGTCCGCCTCCAGCGCGAGGCGCGAGGTCGGCCCCCACTCCGCTTCCGCTTCACCCCGCGCGTTCCAGGCCTGGAGGCGCACCACCTTTCCGCCGGCGAGCGCTCGAGTCCAGGTGACGCCGGCGGAGCGGCTGTCCCACTCGAAGTCATTCCGGGTGGGATCGGTGACGCCATCCGCCGATTCCGCGCGCGCGGCCGCATCGAGCTTGTTGCCGCTGTCGTACAGCAGGACGCGCAGGCGCCCGCGGAGCACCGGGGCTTCGACCTTGGCGAGCAGGTCACCGGTTCTCCCCTTCAGATATGAAGGGTCGCGCTCCGGCGTGAGAACACCCGGAAACCCCGAACGAATGCTCAGGAGAAAACCCGCGCCCCTGGCGCCCAGCGGACCATGCAGGGTGAGCCGCGCGTGGCTGGTGCTCAGCGTCCCGTAGGTCCTGAGCTCGCCCCCGGGCGGCCGCGTCGTCCCTGCCACAGCGCCGGACAGTGCGTCGGGAGACGCGAGCGATGGCGTGGCGGACTGCACCTGCACCTGTTCGAGCGCATCCGGATTCCAGGCGCTGAAGGTGCCCGCAGCGTGATAGGGGCTGAAGACCGGCATGCCGTCCAGGAGGTAGGCCGTGTGATCCGATGCCCCGCCGTGCAGGTGCACCCCTTCGGGCGCCTCCGGCGCTGTCGATACGCTTCCTCCGGTGAGTGCCAGGAAACCGTCAGGCTCCGCCAGCAGCGGATGGTTGCGGAGCGCTGCCGCCGAGATCGAGCGATCCAGGACGTCGAGGGGCTCGGAGGTCTCGAGGCCGCGAATGGCGACCGTGGAGCGCACTACGATCGTCGGAAGCTGAAGTGGGAGCGGACGGAGGCTGAGATCGAGCCGGAGCACGCCGTCGCCGGGGACCAGGGCGTGTATGGTACGGGGCTCGTAGCCGATGCGCTTGACGGAGAGGTGCTGCGGACCGGCATCCGTCGCCTCCAGCCAGTAGCGGCCCTGGGCGTCGGTAACCACCGATCGGTCGGCGTCGGTGAGGGACACGACAGCGCCGGATAATGAAGCGCCGCTCTCGCCGTCCCTGATCGTTCCCGCGACGGCGGGCTGCCCCGCCTGAACGGCGAGGGCCCAGGTGAGCGCTCCCAGGAGCCCGGGTGCCATGCCTCTTCGTTCAAGTTGGGCCCCGGCCGGTAGGACGCAAGCCGCCGGGCGGCACACTCAGTCGTACAGGTGGTCCACCGTGAGTGCCGTATCCCGCACCAGCTCCCGGAGCCACGGCAGCAGGTCGCGGGTCCGCGTCTCGAAGAACAAGCGGACAGTCGCGGAATCGGTGGGAAGCGGCAAAGCGTAGAGTACGCGGCCGCGACCGCCGGGGGGTGTCCAGCCCCTCGGCGCGACCCCCGTGAACGCCGTGACCGGCCGGCCGGCGATCGCATCCACTCGCAGGTCGGGAGGACCGCTCCGGGCCAGGCGCAGCAGCAGGTCCCTGGTCGGGTCGAAGCGGCCGGCGCTCACCACCACCGCGGTGGAGTCGAGGCGCTCCTCCACAGCGATGTCCGGTCTCACCTGTGCCAGGCTGTCGTTCCAGCGGCGGATCAGCAGCTCCGTCCGCGGCGGCTGCGGATCATAGGCCGCCCGCGCAGCGAGCGCGATCAGACCCGCATAGACCGCCTTCACCCCGTACTCCAGGGAGAGAAAGCCCTTCCGCTCCCAGCTCCTGGCCGGATGCTTCCCCCAGAGCGGCAGGTCCATCCACACCTCCAGGAGGCGCGGCAGAAAGCGGTACTCGTACCAGGGCCGGTCGTGGACGAACCGGCCATACTCCTGTGCCACCTCGGCCGCCAACCGGTCCTCCGGCGTGCGCTCTCCGTCCGCCGACCACTCCGACAGCCGGCCGAGCGTGTTCTCGTACATCCCCTTCAGGGCCAGCTCGGCCGAGTAGCTGGTGCCGATCACCCAGAGCATCACGTGATAGGCCCAGTTGGTTGGAAAGGCATGGCGGGTGGCGCTCCACGCCTCGTAGTAGGTGCGCCAGTACTGCCCGATCGCGGCGCCGTAGGGAAAGGTCGAAGGGGGATGGGACGCGAGATGCCGCCCGTACTCCTCCGAGCTGTAGACGATGTACCACTCGGGGTGCTGGAGGAAGGTGTCCGAGTCCGGACGGCGGTAGCCCGGCCTCAGCTCCGCCCGCGCGATCAGCGCGTTCCCCAGCTCCGGAGGCTCGGCCGCGAGCACCGCGGGGTCGTAGCTGTTCCACAGCGAGTTGCGGAACTTGTTGCCCGGGTCCAGCCGGCGCTTGAGGGCGAAGAACTCGACCGACCGGGGATACGCAGCCGTGAACTGCGCTGGTGTGGCGTGCGGCTGGTAGGGGAGATAGTACGAGCCGCCCAGCTCCAGCACCCGATCCACCAGCTCGCGGGTCCAGGTGCGCACCTTGGCCTGCGCGGCGACGTCGGTCTGCTGCTTGTAGTAGACCACGAACGCGAACACCTCGTTCGGGGCCCAGGCGAGGAGGGACACCGAGTCGGGCAGCGCGTGGCGGATGGAGACGTTGATGACGTTGACCCGGTGGGTACGGAAGACCCGCCGCATTCTGGGAATCCAGTCGTCGAAACGCTCCACCGGGACGAAGTACTCCTGCAACACGTACGTCTCGCCGGCTCGGGAGCCGGGCTCCAGCTCGGCGACGTCGTAACTCGCCTCCCGGTTGCGCCAGCTCACCGGCTCTCCCCGGAGCACCAGCGGATCCACCACCCGCTGGCGGAGCCAGTTGCCGGCGGGCAGCTCGGAGATCGTCCAGAAGACGAAGCGATTCAGCCGGTAGGATCGGTCCGCCGGCACCAGGCGATCGGAGACGGTGACGGGCTCGTCCGTCCGCCAATAGGTGATCGCGTTGACCGTGGTATAGTCATCGGGATAGATGTCGGCGTTGTGGAAGACGGCGAGCGAGTCGTGGCGCACGTTCTCGCTGAAGTACCGGGCGTAGTCGGCGATCGGCATCACCTGATGGCGGCGCTTCACCCGGACGTTCCTGGCGAGGTCGAGGGTGACGTCGGTGATGACGCCCAGGCCCCCATAGCCGCCGACGACGCCGGCGAAGAGCTCCAGGTTCACGCTGCGACTCGCCTCCACCAGGCGACCGTCGGCCAGCACGACCCGCAGACTGCGCAGGGACCGCACCAGCGGCCCCTGACCGACGTAGCGCCCGTGCACGTTGACCGAGACCGAGCCGCCGACCGTGAAGTTGGCGTAGGTCTGCATGATCTTCACGGAGAGGTCGTGCGGATCGATCGTCTCCTGAATCTGCCGCCAGCGGGCGCCGGCCTGGACGGTGATCGTGCGGGCCACGGTGTCCAGCGCCAGGATGCGGTTGAACCGGCGCATGTCGATCTGGAGCGCGCCGGGCGCCGCGGTCTGTCCGCCCATGCTGTAGCGCCCGCCGCCGATGGCGATGGGTCCTGCGTGCGTGCGCACCGCCTCGACGATCTCTTCGACCGTCGTCGGCACGATCACCCCCTCCAGCGGCATGGGGTTCAGGCCGGTGATGTCGTTGACCACCGGTGGCCGATCAGTCCTGAGCACGGGCGTCTGCAGGAAGTACCACAGCGAGACCGCCGCGATCAGCAGGAGCAGCGCCCCCAGGGCGCGGCGCAGATGGCGCAGGCGGCGCCAGGCTCGGCGGAGCATCGACCTCTCAGCGCGCCGTGGCGGGTGCGCCGGCGCGGGGCACCCACCAGTAGACCAGGCCCAGCATGACCGTCGCGATGGCGATGTGGGGCGCGTTGAGCATGAGGTTGTCCAGCGGGCCCTGCCCGCTCAGCACACCGTAGGTCAGGTAGAAGGCCGCGTCCAGCGCGTAGTAGAAGCCGAAGGCCGTCAGAAAGAGGAGCGAAGCTCGGGTCGAGGTCGCTGCAGCGATCAGCGCGGCGATCGCGGTTCCCGCATGGGTGACGTCGTCCAGCAGGCTGATCTTGAACAGGTCGAAGAGGATGCGGTCCTCGCCGTGCACCGCGGTCACGAACGAGGGCACGTACCCCATGGCCACCACCAGCGTGAACAGCACGGCAAAACCGGCCGCTACCCAGCGGATCATGATCGGCCTCCGGAGAATGGCGTGGCGATGCGGCGCGAGCCCGCCGCCGCAGGAGTATCGCCAGGGGAGCGGGTCGCGTCCACCGTCGGTCCCGCTTACCATGCGGGAGACACGAGACCGGAGGACAGGGTGGCTCGATACGACTATCTGATCGTGGGCGGCGGCATGACCGCCGATGCGGCGGCGCACGGCATCCGACGGGAAGACACCAAGGGCACCATCGCCCTCGTGGGCGCGGAGCCGCACCGATCGTACAACCGACCTCCGCTGAGCAAGGGGCTGTGGAAGGGCGACCCGGTGGACGGCATCTGGCGCAACACCGACGAGACCGGCGCGGAGCAGGTCCGGGGCCGGCGGATCGTGCGGGTCGACGCCGGGGCGCGACGCGCCACCGACGACAGCGGGGCCGTGTACGAGTACGGCAAGCTCCTCCTCGCCACCGGCGGCCGGCCGCGCCGGCTGCGGGAGGCGCCGGACGACGTCATCTACTTCCGCACCTTCGACGACTACCGACGCCTGCGGAACCTGGCCGACCGGGGCGCCAGCTTTCTGGTAGTAGGCGGCGGGTTCATCGGCTCGGAGATCGCGGCCGCACTCCGCATGCAGGAGCGCGAAGTCACGCTGGTGCTCAAGGGCGAGGGGATCGGCGAAGGGGTCTACCCGCCGGAGCTCTCGCGCTGGCTGGTGGAGTACTACCGGGGCAAGGGAGTGACGGTACACACCGGAACGACCGTCGAGCGGGTGGAATCGCGCGGCGGCAAGCTCCAGCTGTCGAGCGGACACGGCGGCGCGCTCGCCGCCGAAGTGCTCGTCGCGGGTCTGGGGATCGAGCCGGATGTGGAGCTCGCCCGACAGACCGGCCTCAAGGTGAACGACGGCGTCGTGGTAGACGAGTACCTGCGCACCAGCCAGGAGACCATCTACGCGGCGGGGGACGTCGCCAACTTCCACAACCCCGCGCTCGACCACCGCCTTCGGGTGGAGCACGAGGACAACGCCAACACGATGGGCGAGGCCGCCGGGCGGAACATGGCCGGAGCCGGACAGCGCTACGACCACCTGCCGTTCTTCTATTCTGATCTGTTCGACCTGGGGTACGAGGCGGTCGGCGATCTCAGCGCGCGGCACCAGGTCGTGGAGGACTGGAAGGAGAAGTTCCGCGAGGGCGTGGTCTACTACCTCGACCGGGGGCGGGTGCGCGGCGTGCTGCTCTGGAACACCTGGGGTCAGGTGGACGCGGCCCGGGCGCTGATCGCCGAGCCCGGTCCTTTCCGTCCGGAGCAGGTGAAGGGCCGGATTTCTTGACGGGGCTCCGGCGAGATGAAACCCAAACAGGCTCCCGGGCGTCTCCTAAGCAAGTCGCCCGAGGGCGACATGAGCCCTCACCCATGCCTGGACGCTCCATGCCGCCCCGAGTCACCTTCGCCACCCTCGCTCTCCTCGTCGCCCTCTCCGGCCGTACCGCAGGCCAGCAGTCGGCTCTGGGCTACGCCATCGACCTGAACGACCGGGCCGATGACAGCTTCAAGGTGACCGCGTGGGTGAGTGGACTCACCGATGCCAGCGCAGTCTATCAGTTCGCGGCGACGGCACCGGGCACCTACCAGGTCATGGACATCGGCCGCTACGTCCGGCGCTTCGCGGCGTTCGACGCCGCAGGGCGGCCGGTGCCGGTGGAGCGGGTGTCCGTGAACCAGTGGCGGCTGAGCGACCCGGCCCGGGTGCGCACACTCCGCTACGCCATCGCGGAGACCTGGGACACGCCCGTGGACCGCCACCAGGTCTATCTCCTGTGCGGCACTTCGATCGAGCGGGATCACGTGCTCATCAATCCGCACGCCGTGATCGGCTATCCCAGCGGGATGCAGGCGAGACCGATACGCCTCCGGATCGCCTATCCGGCCGCCTGGAAGGTCGGCACCGCGCTGGAGCGCGATCGGTCGGGCGCGTACGTCGCGGAGGACTTCGATCGCCTGGTGGACTCGCCCATTCTCCTCGGCCGGCTCACCGAAGCCCGGACCCGGGTCACGGGCGTGCCGGTGGAGATCTACACCTATTCCCGAACCGGGAAGATCCGTTCTTCTCAGCTGCTCGGTGCGATGAACGACATGCTGCAGGCGGCCGGGCGGTTCCTCGGCAAGCTGCCGGTGAACCGGTACACCTTTCTCTACCATTTCGACGACCGCCCGGCGGGCGCCTGGGAGCATTCGCTGAGCTCCGAGTACGTGCTGCAGGAGCGCGAGTTCACCGATTCGGTGGGACGGTACGTGAAGGACATCGCGGCCCACGAGTTCTTTCATATCGTGACGCCGCTCAATATCCACAGCGAGATCATCGAGCACTTCAATTTCGTGTCCCCGGTGCCCTCCCAGCATCTGTGGCTGTACGAGGGCACTACCGAGTGGGCGGCGCACGCCATGCAGCTGCGCGCGGGCCTCAAGAGTCCGGAGGAGTACCTCGCCAAGGTCATCGAGAAGATGCGGATCGATCGGGCCAAGTACGACTCGACCTGGAGCCTCCGGGAGCTGGCCCTCGCGTCATACAGCGATTCGGGTCAGGCTCAGTACGCGAACATCTACATGCGAGGCGCGTTGACGGCGGGCCTGCTGGACATCCGCCTGCTGGAGCTCTCCGGAGGGCAGCGGGGACTGCAGGACCTGATCCTCGACCTCGCCCACCGGTTCGGCAAGCGGCGGGCGTTTCCGGAGTCCACCTTCGTGGACACCCTGGCTGCGATGACCTCGCCGGAAATCCGCCACTTCTTCGACCGCTATGTCTGGGATTCGCAACGACTTCCGATCGCGGAGTACTATGGCAAGCTGGGCATCCGGCTGCTCGAGGATCCGGACGGCACGCCTGAGCGGTTCGAGATCGACTCGGCAGCCACCCCCAGCCAGAAGGCCCTCCGGGATGCGTGGCTGGGCCGAAAACCACGGCCCGCGAGCTGACAGGCGGACCTCAAAAATCCGGTGTATAGTATCGGGAGGCCCCTCACCCCGGAGAGACCCCCATGCGCACCCGCTCCCTGCCCATCGCCGTCGTTCTTGCACTGGCCCTGGCCGCCGTGCCTGCGGCCGCCCAGACCGCCGCGCCCGTCGCACTCTACGGCTGCGCCTACGCCCCCGGCTGCGGCCCCTTCCCGGTGCCGGTAGGACTTTACGTCAGCGCGGTCGAGGAGGATGGCCGCTATCTCGCCTTGGAAGATGGGTCGCTGTGGGAAGTCGAGATCTCCGATCGCGCCACCACCGCCTCGTGGCTCCCGGACGACTTCGTCAACGTCGGTTGGATCGCGGCGCCACGGGAGGACTTCGAGTATCTGCTGACCCGGGTGGGCGACCTGGAGCAGAAGGCCGCGGTCCGGCTGGCGGGCCGCAGGCCCGGCCCTGCCGGCGAGGAACCGCTGGATCAGGAGTAGTAGCGCCGCAGGTAGGCCGCCAGGCCGTCCAGGTCGGGAAAGAGCCGCCGCTCGTCCACGCTCACCAGATCGAGCTGGTCGCGCAGGCGGCTCACTTCTCGCGCCGGAATCACGAAGCAGGTCAGCGCCGATCTGAGCCCATTGTCTTCCAGGAACACATCGAACGAGCGCCGATTGTCGGAGCAGAGGGTGAATGTCGCCGCCTGGGTGGCGATGCGCGCATCGAGCGACGGCGGCTCGATCATGCAGGCGAAACGGCGCCCATGGGTCTTCGGGTCGAAGAGCGCCCATGGCGTGAAGGGCCGCTCCTGGCCGAAGATTCCCTCGAGGTCCTGAATCAGAAGGGCCCGTTCCGGCAGCCGGAAATGTCGGTGCACGGCCTTCCAGTCGAGACGCCACACGGCCCGGTCGGTCTCCCGCCCGGTGCCCAGGGTGGCGAAGTGCGCCGCGACCATGGGCGAGTAGGTCCAGTCCAGCAGCCGGGAGGGCAGCCCGTGATGCTGAGCGGCGATCAGTACCTCCCACTCGTTGACAGCGGGCACAGGGAAAAAGGGTCTCGAGTAGCGGATGAAGTTACGGAGGATGTGCTCCTCCAGGTCGGCCTTGCTGTGGGGTGGATGGACCCCACCGAGGGTATCCAGGCTGGTGAGCAGGTGCCACGAGGCGTTGGCTGCGCCCCGGTAGACTCCCGTGTCCCGGTGTCTGCCCGTAGCGGGATCGGGGCTGGCCGGGGTGACCTTGGCGATCAGGTCGGCGAGACTGTCGATCCGGATGGTCGTAACGGACATGGGCGAAGGCGGTTTCCTGTGACCTGCGTCCTAGCCGAAGTCGGCCCGGGCCGGCAACGTGCCTCGACGCACGCTGGTGAACCTGAGGTGGCAAATGGCGGCTCGAGAGGCACGGCTCCGGCCCGAGTGGGCCGATCTCTACCCTGGCATTCGGCCCGACGTCTGGCACGTCGCGGCCGAGCTGGTTCCCCAGGTCCTGCGCTACCGCTTGACCAGCGAGCGGCGGTGGGAGTTCAGCCGCCGCATTCTCGACGACGACCACTTCGAATTCCGCGGCGGTCGGCCCCGGGACTCGTCATGGTCCGGCGTCCTCTCGCGGGTGGAGGACGCCTGAGGGACAAGTAGGACCTCGCCTGAGGTCGCGCAAGCCCGGAGGCGAGGTGATCTTTGGCGCCATGCCCCCGCTCGATCTGGCCCTGCTGCGCGGCCGGTTGCCACCAGCTCCTCTCACCCGATTCGCTCCCAGTCCCACCGGCTTTCTCCATCTCGGTCACGTCGCCAACGCAATCTGGGTGTGGGGCGTCGCCCGCGCGCTCGGCGGGCGGGTGCTGCTTCGCATCGAGGACCACGATCGAGGTCGTTCCCGCAACGCCTATGAGCGAGCAGCGCTCGAGGACCTGGAGTGGCTGGGCCTCGCGCCCGACATCGGCCTGCCCGAGGAGCTGCGAGCCGGGGCCTCACCGTTTCGACAGAGCGATTGCGTCGAGGTTTACGCGGCTGCGTTGGAGCGCCTGCGCCGGAGCCAACGGGTGTATGCGTGTGAATGCTCCCGCCGCGACCTCGCGCTCGAAGCCGGGGACCTCTTCGATCAGGAGACCCGCTACCCCGGTCGCTGCCGGGAACGCGACCTCGGCGAGCGTGCGGGTCTGGGTGTTCGCGTGCGGATGCCGGACCAGACCGAGGCGTTCGCCGATGTCAGGCTCGGCCCCATGTCCCAGGTCCCGGCGCAGCAGTGCGGGGACCTCCTGCTGCGCGATCGTACCGGGAACTGGAGCTACCAGTTCGCGGTGGTGGTGGACGATCTGCGGCACGGGGTGGACCTGGTGATCCGAGGCGAGGACCTTCTGTCCTCCACCGGCCGGCAGATCCTGCTGGGCAGGATGCTGGGGCGGGAGCGGCCGCCGGTGTTCCTGCATCACCCGCTCATCCGGAAGGAGAACGGGGCCAAGCTCAGCAAGTCGAGCGGCGATACCGGGGTCAGGGAGCTGCGCGCGGCGGGCGCGACGCCCGAGGCGGTGCTGGGCGAGGCCGCCTGGCGCACCGGGTTGCAGGCCCGGTCGGAGCCGCTCGGACCGGCGGACCTGTCGCGGCTGTTCGAGCGATGAGGAGCTGTCGGCTGATAGCGATTTACTTGTCCGTCGTGCCGCGGAAGATGCCGCTCCGGATTCGCGCCGCCTTCTCGCCCGCCTTCGGGTCCGCATCCAGCCTGCTCTCGACCCGCTCCGCCAACTTCATCGTGCCGTGCAGCGTAAGCGTGTCCGCGCCGCGGAGCACCCTGATTGCGAGGCTGTCCCCCTCGCGCTTGCCGAATCGTGAGCGGAACGCCTCCCCGAAGCTCGGATCCATGATCTCGATGTTGCCGAGAGCGAGGAGTTGGTCTCCCACTTTGACCCCGGCCGCCTCCGCCACGCTTCCAGGCTGCACCGCCTGCACCACGATGGCGCCGCTCGTGTCCTGGCCGGTTCCGATCCCCACTCTCGGCTCGCGCAGCGTGTCGGAGACGGCGCGGAGTCCGGTCCGCGGCAGGATGTCGGACCAGGGGAACGGCTCGCGGCCATCGACGTACTTGTCGTAGAACTCGGTGAACGACCGGCCGCCGGCCGCGCGGCTGACGGCGGCCCACCAGTCCTTTCCGGTGAATCCCCGGCCCTTCTTGTACGCCGCGCCGTAGAGCTCGCGGAACACGTCGTCGAGGGAGCGGCGGTTGTCGCTCGCATCGCGGATCAGCACGTCCAGCATGAAGCCGGCGAGCGACCCTTTCGGGTAGTACTGGTACCGGCTCCCGTCCATCGGGCTGATCCAGGTGGTGAGCGAGGCGTCCTCGAGCGCGGTGGGCGGCTCCTCCGCGATCTGCTGCATCTTCTGGTCGGTGAGGCTCAGGAACCCCGCCGAGTCCACCACGCCGCCGCGCACCAGGGCGAGGTCGGCGTAATAGTCCGTGATCCCCTCGCTCACCCAGAGCCACGGTGTCGGCTGCGGACGGGAGTAGTCGTAGGGCCACATGTCGGCCGGGCGAAGCCGCTTGACGTTCCACGCATGGAAGATCTCGTGGTCGGTGATCGAGGCCAGCAGCGGATTGCCGACGAAGCCGGGGTTGTAGATCCCCAGATGGGAGTTGGAGTGCTCCAGCGCGCTCCCGCCCCCGACCTCCCGAGTGAAAACCATCAAGGTGGAGTATGTGCGCCAGGGGGTCTCGCGGAACACCGCGGCCATCCTGGGGACGGTCTTTTCGATCTGGTCCCAGATCAGCGACCGCGCCGGGCCGCTCATCGCCCCCGCGGGATAGGTGACGAGCCGGTGCCAGTGGCCTTCCACCTGCTGGCTGTCGACATCGAACCGGCCGATGAAGAACGGCTTATCGACCAGGTCGTGGTAGTTCGACTCGCGGTAAGTGCCGGCCGCCCCTCCCGGCTCCATGCCGGTGGCCACCAGCCAGCCGGGCTGGGTCTTCACCGTCACCGTGGCCGGAAACTCGAAGCCGCGGCCCTCGGGATAAGGGAAGATGTTGGTCCCGTTCACGAAGGCGAAGTCCGCCTGGCTCCACGCCGCCGAGTTGTCCAGCGTGACCGCGTGGCAGTCGAACCGCACTGTCACCGACCGCGCGCCCGCGGGATCGATCCGCCAGGTGTCGTAGTCGAGCTTGTCCCAGTCAAGCGGCTTGTCGGCCGCCTTCGGGGAGAAGCCGCTGACGAACCGGGCGAAGTTGGAGATCTCGTACGAGCCGGGGGTCCAGCTTGGGAGGGAGAGCAGCACGAGGCCCTGCTCGGCGACGTCGAAGCTGACGGCGACGGCGATGACATTGCGCCGGGCGGTCGCCGAGTCGAAGGTGACCTCGTAGCGCAGGTTGCTCACCGGGACCGAGCGAGGAGCAGCCGCGGGCGCCCGCTGCTGTGCCGGCAGGAGGGCGGGAACGGTGACGGTGGCGGCGAAGACGGCGGCCGCGCGGAGCGAGGCGTTCATAGGATCCTGTCAGGTACCGGTTCGCTGCACCGGCTCGGCGGCGCCGCGTGCCAGCGTCGGAGCGGATTGGGCCGGCGCTCCGAGGGGACCGAGCTCGCCTTCCCAGCGCCCCACCACGGCCGCGGCCAGGCAGTTGCCCACCACGTTGACCGTCGTGCGGGCCATGTCCATCAGCTCGTCCACGCCCAGGATGACGGCCACGCCTTCGAGCGGGAGCCCGAAGCTGGAGAGAGAGCCGGCCAGTACCACCAGCGAGGCGCGGGGTACGCCGGCAACGCCCTTACTGGTCACCAGCAGCGTGAGCATCATGACCAGCTGGGTCCCGAGGCTCAAATGGATGCCGGCCGCCTGCGCCACGAAGAGCGAGGCCACGCCGAGGTAGAGGGTGGAGCCGTCGAGGTTGAAGGAGTAGCCCGTGGGTATGACGAAGGCGACGATGCGGCGGGGGACCCCGAACTCGATCATCCGCTCCATCGCCACTGGAAGCGCCGCATCGGAGCTGGTCGTGGTGAAGGCGATCACCGCCGGATCCTTCACCTGCCGCGTGAAGAGGCGGATCGGGACCCGGGCGATCAATGCCGCCGGCACCAACGCCACCAGCATGAACACGACCAGCGCGCCGTACAGCGTGAGCACCAGCTTGCCCAGGTTCAGCACGACGTCGATACCGCTGTGCCCCACGGTCACCGCCATCGCCGCGCCGATCCCGATCGGCGCGAAGCGCATGATGATGGCGACGAACTTGAACATGACTTCCGCCACCCCTTCCGCGAAGGCGAGTATCGCCTCCTTGGGTCGGCCGCTCACCCGGGTGAGGGCGATGGCGAAGAGCGCGCTCCAGAACACCACCTGGAGCACCTCATTATGGGCGGCGGCCTCGAAGAAGCTCTGGGGGACGACGTGCTCCAGGAAGGAGCCGAACGTCATCTCGCCCTTGGGTGGGGGGGCGTTGGGATCGGGCGGCGGCAGGACGACGCCCACGCCGGGCTGCGCGAGGTTCCCGGCGAGCAGGCCGATCGCCAGCGCGATGGTGGTCATCGCCCAGAAGTACGCCAGCGACTTGAGCGCTAGACGGCCGATGCGCTTGAGATCGTCGCCATGGCCCGCGATGCCCATCACCAGGGTGCCGAAGATGAGCGGGACCACGATCGACTTGATCATCCGGAGGAAGAGCGTGGAGAGCGGCTTGAGGATCGGGGTGAAATCGCGGTCCGGAGTGACGTTGTCGATCCAGCCCACCACGATGCCGACGCCCATGCCGACGAAGATCCAGTGCGTCAGCGTGAGCCTGCGCAGGGCGCGCCACATGAGCGTCGCTCAGCGCCCCACGAGCTCGCCCGCCTTGGCCTCGATCCCGGCCAGCAGCGAGCGATAGGAAGCCGCGAACTTCGCCACCCCGTCGGCTTCCAGCTCCCGGGTGATCGCGGCGAGATCGATCCCCCGCTCCGCCAGCGCCTTCAGCTCAGCGGTGGACGCGGCGATGCTCTCGCGGATCCGGACCGCGGGACGGCCGTGATCGCGGTAGGCGGCGAAAGTCTCCGGTGGAAGGGTGTTGACGGTGCGGGGAGCGACGAGCGCCTCGACGTAGTAGGTGTCCGGGTACCGCGGATCCTTGGTGCTGGTCGAGGCCCACAGGGGCCGCTGCGGCCTGGCGCCCGCCTTCGCCAGCCGGTCCCAGCGTGGGGTGCCGAGTGACCACTCGAACAACCGGTAGGCGGCCGCGGCGTTGGCGATGGCGATCCGCCCGCGGAGCGGCGACGTGATGCCTGGTGTCGCGCCGTCGAGCAGGGCATCCACCTTGCCGTCCACCCGGCTCACGAAGAAGCTCGCCACCGAGGCCACCGGTCCCAGCGGCTCACCGCGCCCGAGCCGCTGCTCCACGCCTGCGAGCCAGGCCTCGATCACCGCGGCATAACGCTCGATCGAGAAGAGCAATGTGACGTTCACGCTGATCCCGTCCGCGATGCAGCGGGTGATGGCGGGGAGGCCGGCCATCGTGCCTGGGATCTTGATCATCGCGTTGGGCCGATCCAGCGCGGCCCAGAGGCGGTGGGCCTCGTGAATCGTGGCCTCGGGGTCGTTCGCCAGCTCGGGCGATACCTCCAGCGACACCTGTCCGTCCAGCCCGTTGCTGCGCCGGTGTAGCTCGGCGAACTCGTCGCACGCGGCACGCACGTCGGCGACCGCGAGCGCCTCGAAGATCTCCCCGGGGGATCGCCCCTCGCGGCCGAGCCGGCGGATGTCGTCGTCGTAGGCGCTGCTCCCGGCCACCGCCTTCTCGAAGATGGTCGGGTTGGAGGTCATGCCGCGGAGGCCGTCCTCCCGGATCAGCCGCCCCAGCTCGCCCGAGGCGACCAGGTCGCGGGTGATATAGTCGTACCAGGGACTCTGTCCCAGCTCGCCCAGCCGCACCAGCGGATTCATGATCCCTCGGTCGTCGCCGGCGCGTTGCGCCGGGCCAGCAGTCCGCGCATGATCTCCGCCGCGCGCTCGGCGGTGAACTTGAACTCCTGGAAGAGCCGCTCGCCCGGCGCCGAGGCGCCGAAGCCCTCCATCGCGAGCATCGCGCCGTCGTCCCCGATCCATCGCCGCCACCCGAACGGCGAGGCCGCTTCGATGCCCAGCCGGACCTTCACGGTCGGGGGCAAGACCTCGTTCCGGTAGGTTTCGGACTGCGCGGCGAACAGCTCCCACGAGGGCATGGAGACGACTCGCACGCGCACCCGGTCCGCCTGCAGCAGCCGGGCCGCGGCCACCGCCACGTGCACTTCCGAGCCCGAGGCGACCAGGATCGCATGGGGCACGCCTCCCGGCGCGTCCAGCAGGATGTAGGCGCCGCGGCCCACGCCTTCGGCCGACCCGAGCGGCGGGCGCTCCAGCACCGGCAGCTTCTGCCGGGAGAGCACCAGCAAGGTCGGGCCGCTGCGCCGCACCATCGCCGCCCGCCAGGCCTCCACCGCCTCCGCCGCATCCGCCGGCCGGAGCACCACCAGATTGGGGATCGCCCGCAGCATCGCCAGGTGCTCCACCGGCTGGTGGGTCGGCCCGTCCTCGCCGAGACCGATGGAGTCATGGGTCCCGATATAGATCACCGGTAGCCGCATGATCGCCGAGAGCCGGATGGCCGGCTTCATGTAGTCGGAGAAGACGAGGAAGGTGCTGCCGAACGGACGGATGCCGCCGTGTGCGGCGATGCCGTTGAGGACCGCGGCCATGCCGTGCTCGCGCACGCCCCAGTGGAACTGTCGGCCTGAAGAAGTCGGTCCGAACGTCCCGCCCTGCTTGAGCGTCGTGCCCGTGCTGCCCCCCAGGTCGGCCGACCCGCCGATCAGGTTGGGGACAACAGCCGCGATCGCCGTGAGTGCCAGACCCGAGGCCTGTCGTGTGGCTAACGGCCCGCCGCCCGCGGTCAGGCTGGGGAAACCCCGATCCCAGCCCTCGGGCAGGGTGTCCGACATCCAGCGCTGGAACTCCGCGGCCAGATCGGCATGATCGGCAGCATAGTTCTTCCAGCGCTCCTCCCACTGTGACTGGAACTCCGCCCCACGATCGAGCGCGGCGCGCCAGTGCCCCAGCGCATCCTCGGGCAGGAAGAAGGCGGGCTCGCTAGGCCAGCCCATGATCTCCTTGGTCCGCCGGACCTCCTCCGCCCCCAGCGGCGCACCGTGCGCCTCGGCCGAGTTCCGCATGGTCGGCGCCGGGTCCGCGATGTAGGTCCGCAGGATCACCAGCGTCGGCTTCCCGGTCTCGGCGCGGGCGGCCTCGAGCGCGGCCGCGATGCCGGCAAGATCGTTCCCATCCCCCACGCGGACGACATGCCAGCCGTAGGCCTCAAAACGGCGCTGCACGTCCTCCGAGAAAGTGAGCGCGGTGTCGCCGTCGATGGTGATGTGGTTGTCGTCGTAGACCGCGGTGAGCTTGCCGAGCCGCAGGTGGCCCGCGAGCGAGGCCGCCTCGCTGGCCACACCCTCCATCAGGTCGCCGTCGCTGGCGAAGACCCACACCCGGTGGTCCACTACCAGGTGCCCCGGCCGGTTGAAGTGCTCCGCCAGAAACCGCTCGGCGACGGCCATGCCTACCGCATTGGCGAACCCCTGGCCCAGCGGCCCGGTCGTGGTCTCGACCCCGGGTGTGTGCCCCCGCTCGGGATGGCCCGGCGTGCGCGAGCCCCATTGCCGGAACGCCTTGAGCTCCTCCAGCGGCAGGTCGTACCCGCTGAGATGGAGGAGCGCATACAGCAGCATCGAGGCGTGGCCGCAGGAGAGCACGAAACGGTCGCGGTCCACCCAGTCCGGATCCGCGGGATTGTGTCGCAGGAAGCGAGTCCAGAGGACGTAGGCGGCGGGGGCGAGCGCCATCGGCGTCCCGGGATGGCCCGACTGGGCGGCCTCCACCGCGTCCATGGCGAGCGCCCGGATGGCGTTGATGCTGCGCCAGGTCAGCGCAGAGTCGGCTGTGTCGGAGTCGCGGAGGGAGAGGCCGCCATCGGAGCGCGAGGACCGGGTTCGTGTGCTCTCTGCGGTCAGACCTGGCTCCTTTCGGGGCGGGCGTCGCGCCGGGCTACGGAAGGCGGAAACCTAATCGCCGGTGCGGCCCCGGGCGAGGATGGGCGGAGCCGGACCGGCGATGCGGGATCGCGAGGGAATCAGCGAGGCGCTGGACTTCCGACGGCGTACCTGCCCGGTCCGGCGAGGGCGACCGCGAGCGCCGCGGCCAGCAGCAACAGCGGCCACTCGATCCCGCCCTTGGCCACGGAGAAGCCATTCTTCGCGTGAACGAACGCAATCGCGCCCAGCATGTCGATCGCGAACATGAGACCGGCGATGTCGGTGAACGCGCCGAGCACCATCAGCAGCCCGCCGACCACCTCCGCCACCGTCGCGAAGATGGCGGCGACTGCGGGCGCTGGGACGCCCATCCCGCCCATGCCCTCGATGGTGCCCCCGAGATCGGTGAGCTTGGGCCAGCCGTGATAGATCATGATGATGCCGAGCACGACTCGGAGAACGAGCAACGCGAGGTCGGGGTTGAGCGGGAGCAGACGACGCATGACGGCTTTCCTTGGCAGTGGTGGCGTGCGGACTTTCTACGACCGTATGTTGGGCGGGTCGGGCCCGGGACGCTACCGCGCCCGTCACATCAGGGTTGAGGGAGGGTCCTCGGGCGTTAGCTTGAGGGAGACCCGAACCGGAGGCGCGCCCGCATGCGACGTCGAAACGCGCCCGATGACTACGAGTACGAGGACTACGAGGAGGAGGACTCCGGTGGCCGGTGGAGCCGGGGTCGCGCGTCCGGCCGGCGCCGCTGGCTCTGGCTGGTGCTGCTCCTGCTGGTGATCCCACTCCTGGTCGGGGCCGGCGTCGCCCTCGTCGCCGGCCGGCCGATCGCCTTCGACGTCATCCGCCGCCTGACCGACCGCAAGTTTCCGGAAGGGCGCTGGGTGACCGTGGACGACCTGGACCGCTGGCGCGCCGACCACGGCCGCGCCCAGCCGGTTCTCCTGGACGCGCGGACCCAGGAAGAGTACGCGGTCTCTCACCTCCAGGGGGCCCAGCGGATCGATCCCTACCGGCCCAGCCTTCGCCTGCTGCGCGGCTTCCCCAAGGACACCGCGATCGTCCTCTATTCCTCCGTGGGGTACCGTGGGGCGCGGGTGGCGAACTTCCTCGAGCGCCAGGGCTATACCCAGGTGTACAACCTGGACGGCGGCGAGTTCCGCTGGGTCAACGCCGGACGCCCCGTGTTCCGGCAGGATCGCCCCACGACCGAGGTCCATCCCTACACCCCGACCTGGGGATTGTTGCTCGAGTCATCCTATCGGATCGACGCGCCGCCGGTGGAGAAGAAATCGGCGGCGCCGTAGGCGCCCGACCGCCCTCAACTGATCGCCGTCCCCGGAGACTCGCCGTCCGGCCCCCGCTCGTCCGTCTCGCCACTCCCGTTCCAGATGTCGGCGGTCAGCTTCCAGGCCCCGTCGGGCTGCCGCTTGAGGCACAGGACGTACTGGCCGGAGTCGGCCGACTCCTCCTCGGTGGGTGGGAGCCGGTACCGCCCGACCAGGTAGGCCACATCGCCGTTCACCTCCAGCCGGAGGGTGCTGACCGCGAGCCCCTCGTCGGTGCCCTGCCGCCAGAACTCCACGATCGCCTCCCGACCATGGATCGGCTCGTGGTCCGGCGGCAGCAGCAGCGCGTCATCCGCGTAGAGCTCGGCCAGAGCCTCCGCGTCCCCCTGGTTGCTGGCTGCGACGTAGCGGTTCACCGTCGCCTCGATCGCTCCCCGGGACGTGGCGTCCAGGGCAGGCGACCGGCCCCCGCACCCGGTCAGGACGACCGCTAGGACTCCGATCAAAAGCCGAAGCCGCAGGCTTACTGTCATTTTGGCGCCGTTCTTGCTAGAATTCCCAACGTCCGCGGGTCGGCACGTCCGGCCCCCATGTTCCCTTCCAACTTGGATTTTTGTGGCACGCAGATCACGTAGACATTCCGCAGTCTCCGTCCCCACGTTCCGCCGTTCCCCCGGTCGCTCCATGCAGTCGCATCGCGATTGGCTCCTGGCCCAGCACGGGCCAGTGTGCGCCTACTGTGGTGCTGAGACCAACTCGGAGGCCATCACCTTGGACCACGTGCGCCCCCGGCGCGGCCAGACCGCCTATGACCGGGCGGACAATCTGGTCCTCGCCTGTCGGGACTGCAACGCGGCCAAGGCCGACACGCCTCTGGTCGCGTTTCTCATGCAGCGCCGATCCCGCGGGGTGTTTCTCCTCCACTACGGAGAGCATCTCTCGGAGCCCCTCAGGGAGCTCGCGCGGCAGGCGTCGGAACGTCCGATACTCGCCAAAGAGTGAATCGGCGACGGAGCAGATGAGAGAGGGCGGCCTTCCAGCCGCCCTCTAGCATTTCTAGCCCTTGGCCTCGCCCGCCGCCGCCACCGTCGGCAGCGGCTCGGGGCTCCGGCGATCACCCGTCTCCAGCGCCTCTCGGATGATCCGGCCCTGCTCGGCCGCATGAGCCGCAGGATAGCCTTCCGCCGGGCTCGCCCGCTCGGGCCTCCCGACGTAGACTACGTCCACACCCTCCGGCGCCAGCTCGCGAAGCCTCGGCTCGACATAGGTCCAGGCGCCCATGTTCCGCGGCTCCTCCTGCACCCACACCAGCTCCCCCAGCTTCCCGTAGCGGCCGAGCACTGCCCGCATCTCGGTCCAGGGGAAGGAGTAGAGTTGCTCCAGCCGGACGATCGCCGGACGTCCCTCGCCCATCTTCTCGGCCTCGGCCAGCAGGTCGTAGTAGAGCTTGCCGGTGCAGAGGACCACCCGGTCCCGCCCCCTCGTGTCGCCCTGCATGGCCGGATCATCGAGCACCGGCCGCCAGGTCCCGGTGGAGAGGTCCTCCAGGGTCGAGTTCGCCTGCGGCAGACGCAGCAGGCTCTTCGGAGTCATGATCACGAGGGGGCGCTGGCGGGTACGCCGCGCCTGTCGGCGCAGCAGATGGAAGTATTGTGCCGGCGTGGTCGGGTTGGCGACCCGGATGTTGCCCTCGGCGGCGAGCTGGAGAAACCGCTCCAGCCTTGCGCTCGAGTGCTCCGGTCCCTGGCCCTCGTACCCATGGGGCAGCAGGAGGGTGAGCCGGGTGGTGAGGCCCCACTTGGAGAGTCCCGCCGCGAGGAACTGGTCCACGATGACCTGGGCACCGTTGATGAAGTCGCCGAACTGCGCCTCCCACAGCACCAGTACCTCCGGGGCGGCGGCACTGTAGCCGTACTCGAAGCCCAACGTCGCCAGCTCGGAGAGCGGACTGTTGTGCAGCTCCAGGGGTGCCAGCGCGCCCGGCAGCTTCTGGATCGGGGCCCAGCTCTGCCCCGTCTTCGCGTCGTGAAGCACCAGATGACGCTGGCTGAAGGTGCCGCGCTCGGTGTCCTGCCCCGTCAGCCGAAGCGGCACGCCCTCGGTGAGAAGCGACGCCAGCGCCAGTGTCTCCGCGTGCGCCCAGTCGATGCCGCCCTCGTTAAGCGCCGCGCGGCGCCGCTCGAGCTGCTTGCCCAGCTTCGGGTGGACCGTGAACCCCTCGGGCCAGGACAGCAGCTGGTCATTGAGCGAGCGGATGAACTCGGGCGCGAGGGAGGTCTCCACCTCCTGGCCGGCGCCGCTCAGACGCACCTCGCGCTCCTTGGTGACGGTGCGGCCGGTGCTCGCCTTGAAGCCCTGCTGGATGTCCACCAGCCGCTGGTACGCCTGCTCGGCTTCCTGACGGCTCTCCTCCTCGGTGAGTACCGCCGCCTCGATCAGGGTGCGGGCGTAGCGCTCTCTCACCGTGGACAGGGTGCGAATGCGCTGGTACATCACCGGCTGGGTATAGGCCGGCTCGTCGCCCTCGTTGTGGCCGTGGCGGCGATAGCCGACCAGGTCGATCAGCACGTCCTGGTGAAACCGGTCGCGGTAGGCCATCGCCAGCCGCACCGCCGAGAGACACGCCTCCGGGTCGTCTGCGTTGACGTGGATGATCGGGATATCGAATCCCTTGGCGAGGTCGGAGGCGTACCGGGTGGAGCGGGCGTCCTCCATGTCGGTGGTGAAGCCGACCTGGTTGTTGGTGATCACGTGAAGCGTGCCGCCGGTCCGATAACCCTTGAGCGCGCCGAGGTTCAGCGTCTCCGCGACCACACCCTGGCCCGCGAACGCGGCGTCGCCGTGGATGGTGACGGGCAGCGCGGCCGTGGGATCGTGATGCGCCTCGCGGCCCCGCCGCTGGGTCTGCTTGGCGCGGGCGCGGCCGTCCACCACCGGGGAGACGAACTCCAGATGGCTGGGATTGGGCGCCAGCGACACGGTGATCGCCTTGCCCGCCGAGGTCATGTAGGCTCCCTCGGCGCCATGGTGGTACTTCACGTCGCCGGTGCCGCCCTCGGGCGTGAGCTGCCCGCCCTCCACCTGGCGGCCGCCCTCGAACTCGGCGAAGATCGTCTCGTAGGGCCGGCCCACGGTGTGGGCCAGAACGTTGAGCCGACCGCGGTGCGCCATGCCGATCACCACATCGCGCGCGCCCGATTCCGCCGCGCGCTCGATGGTGAGATCGAGCATCGGCACCAGCATGTCCACGCCCTCGATGGAGAACCGCTTCTGCCCCAGGTAGGCCTTGTGGAGGAACTTCTCCAGCGCCTCCACCTGGGTGAGCCGGCGGAGCAGCGCGCGCCGCTCCTCGGCCGGGAGCGGTTGCCGGTAGGCGCCGGACTCGATCTTCTCCCGGAGCCAGACTCGTTCCTCGTGGGTCGAGATGTGCTCGATCTCGTAGGCCATGGTCCCGCAGTAGGTGGCCTGGAGATACGGCAGCGACTCGGCCAGCGTCCGTCCCGGCACCGCGATGCGCAGCACCTTGGAGGGAATGGCCGCCATGACCTCGGGCGTGAGGCCGAGGGGGCCGGGATCCAGCGCGGGGTCGCCGATCGGCGGGGTGCCGAGCGGGTCGAGCTCCGCCGCGAGGTGGCCGTGCATCCGGAAGGCCTTCACCAGCGCCATCGCCGCGGCCACATGGTACAGCATCTCCGGCGCGACAGGCCCCGCGGCTTCCTCCCGCTTGGCCACGGGCGCGGACTTCACCACCTGATAGCTGATAGCCGATAGCTGCAGGCTCTCCTCGATCAGGTCGTAGAACCCCTGGTCGCCCTGGAGCAGCGCTTCGACCGTCGCCAGGAACGACCCCGACTCCGCGCCCTGGATGACGCGGTGATCGTAGGTGCTGGTGACCGTCATGACCTTGCTGATCCCGAACTCGCGGAGCCGCTCCTCGGGCACCGCCGAGAACTCCACCGGGTAGCCGATCGCGCCCACCGCGATGATGCTCCCCTGACCGGTCATGAGTCGTGGCACCGAGGCCACCGTCCCGAGCCCGCCGGGGTTGGTGAGGGTCATGGTGGCGCCGGCGAAGTCGTCGGGCATGAGGCGGTTGGTGCGCGCCTTCTCGACCGCCGCCTCGTACGCCGCGTGGAATCCCGCGAAGTCCATCGTCTCGGCGCGCTGGATAACGGGGACGACGAGCCCCCGGCTCCCGTCCTTCCGCTGCACGTCCACCGCGAGGCCGAGCCCGATGCCCTCGGGCTGCACCCGGTAAGGCGTGTCGTCCTGCTTGACGAGGGTGTGGCCCATCACCGGATGCTGCTTGGTGGCCTGCACCAGCGCCCAGGCAATGAGGTGGGTGAAGGAGATCTTGCTCCGTCGCCCCGACGCCTGGAGCGCCCCATTGAGCCGCCTCCGCCGCTCCTCCAGCACCCCGACCGGCACCACCCGGAACGTGGTGGCCGTGGGGATGGCGAGGCTCTGCTCCATGTTGGCGACGAGCTTGGCGGCGGGGCCTTTGACGGGACTCGTGCCCGCGGGGAGAGATGGGGGGACGGCGGTCGGGGGGGCGGGCGGTCGGGCGGTTGACTCCGCTCTCTCGGCGGGCGCCCGCTGCTCGGCGGAGTCGACCGCCTGACCGCCCACCCGCCTGTCCGCCCCGTTGGGGCTGGGTCTTTCCCCCACCACCCCGCTCTCGAACAGCCGCCGCCACTCCGGACCCACCGCCGCCGGGTCACGGAGGAATTCTTCGTACATGGCCTGCGCGAAACCCGCGTTGGCCGTCTCGAACACGTTGGGATCCACGGAGTTCACCGTCTGGTGACTGAGGTGCGCGTGCAAGGGGGCTCCGGGCAAGCCCGGAGCCCTCCAACGGCATGGTTAAGATAATGGCCACGCCACCCTGCCGCAGGCGTCCATCAACGGCCTTGCCGCGCGTCCTATATGTGGTAGGCTCCAACCGGAAACGCCGCCTTGGCCGGCGGCTCAAGGCACAATCGGGACCCAACCGCAGTCGGAGGATTCGCATGCGCAGGCGCGGAATCGGTGTGTTGGCCATCGTGTCGCTGGTAGGGCTGGGGATCGCCTGCAGCGAGGATGACCAGGGCCCCGGGCAGTCCCCTCTGGATATCGAGAAGCCGACCACGAAGAGCGGCGACGGGCAGAACGCGCCGGTCGGCACGGTGCTCGGCAACCCGCTGAGGGTGCTGATCACCCGGGACGGCGAGCCGGTGGAGGATGTGGACGTGGAGTGGTCAGCCGGGCAAGGCGGCTCGCTCAGCGACGAGCAGAGCAGCGACGCCGATGGCTTCGCCTCGGTGGTCTGGACCCTCGGCCCCGATGTCGGTGAGCAGACTGCCACGGCCTCGCTTCAGGGCGCGGACGGCTCGCCGCTCACCTATACGGCCACGGCCACCACGGGCGGCGGCCCTCCGCCCGGCCCTACGGTTCAGGTGGTGGACAACGCCTTCAACCCGAACATCATCACCATCACCGTCGGCCAGACGGTGACTTGGGTCTGGGGGCCCGGGACGAGCGGCCTGCACAACGTGCTGCCCGACGATCGAGTCACGCCGGGACGGAGCGGGGAGCCGGAGTCCGGTCCGGCGACCTACTCCTTCACCTTTAACGAGATCGGTACCTTCCGGTACTACTGCCAGACTCATGGTGGGGTAAACGGCCTCGGCATGTCCGGCCGTGTCATCGTCCAGACGTCCCAACCCTAGAGCGACCCAGCCCTAGAGCGATCGCCACACCCGCTCTCCCGGGCGCACTCACCCGCGCGCGAACTCCAGGTAGCGCTCGGCTTCCGCCGTTATCCGCTCGTCGTCCCACTCGAGCTCCCGCGCCATGAGCTCCGCCACTCTCCTGGCCGCGGGGACGCCGCGGTCGGGGTGCTCGTAGTAGAGGTGGGTCCGGCGAACCATCACGTCCTCCACGGTCTGGGCCATCTCGCGGCGGACGGCGTGCAGCACCTCGGCCTCGATGGCGGGATGCGGCGGCACCAGCCGGCGCAGCAGGCGCCGGTCCGCCGCACCGAGGTTGTAGATGCCGGCCGCCTCGGTGCCGTAATGCCGGATGAGATGCTCGACGCTCTCGGGAACGACGCCGAGCTCCAGGCCCCGCGCTTTGAACTCGCTGAAATCGTCCGTCTCGCCACCCGGCAACGGCTCCTCGTCGGTGTCCGCGTCGGTCACCCGGGACCGTCCCTCGCGCAGACGCAGCTCGCGCACCGCGCGGTCCACCACCTCCTTGGCCATGGTCCGGTAGGTGGTGAGCTTCCCGCCAACCACACTGATCATCCCGCCCGAACCCTGCACGATGGCGTGCTCCCGGCTGCGCCCGCTCTCCGGGATCGAGGCGCTCGCCGCCAGCAGCGGTCGCAGCCCGGCCCACGCGCCTCGCACGTCCTCGAGCCCCAGGCGCGCGCTGGGGAAGCGGGCGTTCGCCGAGCGCAGGAGATAGACGATCTCCTCCGGGGTGACCGTGAGGTGGTCGGGACTTTCGACCGTGTCGGTGTCGGTGGTGCCGATATAGGAGAGGTCGCGCCAGGGGAGGATGAAGAGCACTCGGCCGTCGATCGGGCTCAGGAAGATGATCCCGTCCCGGTGGTCGAGACGGCTCCGTTCCACGACGATGTGGATCCCCTTGGTGGGGCGGAGCAGCGCCGCGGCCCCCGTGTCCTCCATGGTTCGGAGGCGGTCGGCCCAGGGTCCGGTGGCGTTGACCACCACGCTGGCTCGGACGGTGGCGCGCCGGCCGGTGAGCCGGTCCTCGATCTCCGCGCCGGTGACCCGCCCCGCGGTGCGCTCCAGCGAGCGGACCGCCATGTAGTTCGCCACCATTGCGCCGTGGCCCATGGCCGAGCGTGCCGTGGCCAATACCAGCCGCACGTCGTCACATTGGGCGTCGTAGAAGCGCGCGCCGCCCCGGAGCCCGCGCTCCCGGAGCATCGGCTCCGCTTCCAGCACCGCACGCTTGCCCAGCATGCGGTGCATCTTCACATTGCGGAACGACGCGAGGAGATCGTACAGCCACATGCCGGCGGCGAGGCGCCAGAGCGACAGACGATCTCCCCGGTGCAACGGAAACAGAAAGGCCAGGGGCCAGACCAGATGCGGCGCGATCCGGAGCAGTACTCGCCGCTCCCGGTTCGCCTCCAGCACCAGGCGCAGGTCGCCCGTCTCCAGGTAGCGCACCCCGCCGTGGATGAGGCGGCTGGAGCGCGAGCTGGTGCCCGAGCCGAGATCGTTTTGCTCTACCAGCACCGCGCGGAGCCCGCGCATCGCCGCGTCGCGGGCGACGCCGGCGCCGGTGATGCCCCCGCCGATCACGAGTAGGTCGGCCGGCTCCGCCGCCAGCTGATCGAGTGTCGCCCGCTGTGAGGACAGTCTCCCGTGACCATGCCCCCTGTCTCGCGGATCACTCGGCCCAGCACCTGGTTTCTGTGGCACGGTCATCGGCTCGGTCCCGGCGCCCGGGTGCTCGATCTGGCCTGCGGCGAGGGCCGCCACAGCCTGGCCTCCGCGGCGCGCGGGGCCCGGGTCACGGCGGTGGATCGCGACGAGGCCCGGCTCGCCGCGGCGCGCGAGCGGGCGGAAGCCCAGGGTCTGTCCGTTGCATGGATCGCGGCAGACCTCGAGGACGAGCCCTGGCCCGACCTCGGCTCTTTTGATGCGGTTCTCGTGTTCAATTATCTTGACCGGGCAAACATGCCGCGGATCGTCGGTCTGATCGAGCCTGGCGGCCTGCTGATGATGGAGACGTACCTCACCGCCCAGCGGGAGCTCGGCTGGGGTCCGTCCTCGGACGATCACCTGCTCCGCCCCGGTGAGCTGGCGCGCCTCGCCGCCCCGCTGACGATTCTGCACGGCCGGGAGGTGATCGAGGCGGTGGACGCCGAGCGCTGGCGGGCAGTGGCGAGCGTCCTGGCCGTAAAGAAGTAAGTCCTCCCTCTCGCGCGGAGCAACATGCAAGAATCCCGGCCCGGCCGACGGGTCGCCATCGTTGCGGGCGTGCGGACGCCGTTCCTGAAGAGCGGCACTGCGTTCCGGGACGTCACCGCCGTGGCCCTCGCCCGACACGCCGCGCGCGAGCTGCTGTTCCGGAGCGAGGTGGACGGGCGCGAGGTGGACGAGGTGATCTTCAGCCAGGTCGTCCCCTCCGTCCTGGCGCCCAACGTCGCACGCGAAGTGAGTCTTCTCCCGCAGTTCCTCCCCAGCGTCCCGGCCTATACCCTGAACCGCGCCTGCGCCTCCAGTGGCCAGGCGATCGCCAACGCCGCCGACCAGATCGCCCTGGGCCACGCGGACACGATTCTCGCCGGCGGGGTGGAGACGCTCTCCGACATTCCTATCCTCCACTCCCGGCGCTTCAGCCGGGTGCTGGTGGACGCCGGCCGCGCGAAGAGCGTGGGCGGACGGCTCGCCGCCTTCGGGCGGGTGCGGCCCCGCGATCTCGTCCCGGTTGCGCCCGCCATCGCCGAGCCCTCCACCGGCGAAAGCATGGGCCAATCGGCGGAGAAGATGGCGAAGGAGAACGGCATCAGCCGCGAGGCGCAGGACGACCTCGCCCTGCGGAGCCACCAGCGCGCGGCCGCGGCCACCGCCGACCGGCGGCTCACCGCCGAGATCGCGCCCTGGTTCGGTGGCCCGGCCATGGATCAGCCGGTGGCCGCCGACAACGGCATCCGGGCCGACACCACGCCCGAGGCGCTCGCTGCGCTGAAGCCGGTCTTCGACCGGCGCTACGGCTCCGTCACCGCCGGCAACTCCTCCCCCCTCACCGATGGCGCCGCCGCGGTCCTGCTGATGGCCGAAGAGAAAGCCGCGGCGCTCGGCTACCCGCCGCTGGCGTATCTCCGAAGCTACGCCGTCGCCGCCGTGGACCCCGGCTGGCAGCTGCTCATGGGCCCGGTGTACGCGGTGCCCAAGGCGCTGGAGCGCGCGGGCATCACCTGGCGCGAGGTCGGCCTGTTCGAGATCCACGAGGCGTTCGCCGCACAGGTGCTCTCCAACGCGCAGGCGTGGGGCTCCCAGGCCTGGGCCGACCGGCTGGGTCTGCCGGGCCCGGTGGGGGAGGTGGACTGGGACCGCGCCAACGTGATGGGCGGATCCATTGCCATCGGGCACCCCTTCGCCGCCACCGGCGCCCGGCTCGTGACCACGCTCGCCAACGAGATGCGGCGGCGCGACGTTCAGTACGGGCTGGTCTCCATCTGCGCGCAGGGGGGTATGGGGTACGCCATGGTGCTCGAGAGGGACCAGTGAGGAGCTGTCCGCTATCCGCTATCCGCTATCAGAGGTGCTGGGCCGGCATCCCGGCGACCGGCCGAGCACCTCTGATGGCGGATAGCGGATAGCGGACAGCGGCAAAGCATGTCCGCATTCGCGACCCAGCTTCAGGACTCCATCGCCCTCGTCACCCTCGACCTTCCCGGTGAGCCGGTCAACAAGCTCACCGCCGCGGTGAGGGTGGAGTTCGAGGCCCTCCTCATCCGCCTCCGCGACGATGCCGACATCAAGGGCGTCGTACTGGTCTCCGGCAAGCCGGACAACTTCATCGCCGGCGCCGACATCGAGGAGTTCACCGCGCTCACCACCCAAGCCGAGGCGGAGCGACTGAGCTTCGAGGGCCAGGAGATGGTGAGTCGCATCGAGACCCTGCCCAAGCCGGTGGTGGCGGCGATTCACGGGGCCTGCCTCGGCGGCGGGCTCGAGCTCGCGCTCGCCTGCCACTACCGTGTCGCCAGCGACCACCCCAAGACCCAGCTGGGCCTCCCCGAGGTACAGCTCGGCGTGATTCCCGGCGCCGGCGGTACTCAGCGGCTGCCCCGACTGGTCGGACTGAGGGCGTCGCTCGACATGATTCTGACGGGCAAGAGCGAGCGTGCCGCCAAGGCGCTCAGGGTCGGCTTGGTAGACGAGGTGGTGCCGCCGAGCATCCTGCTGCGGACTGCGACGGCGGCGGCCCGGCGCATCGTTCGGGAAGGGGCCCCCAAGCGGAATCCGCGGAGCGGAGTCCAGGCGTATTTCCTGGATCACACGCCGGCCGGGCGACGGATCGTGTATCGGGGGGCCAAGGCTCAGGTCTTGAAGCGCACCGGCGGCCACTACCCCGCGCCGCTGGCCGCGCTGGAGACGGTGCGCGTGGGCCTCGAGCACGGGATCACCGCAGGCCTCGCCGAGGAACATCACGCGTTCGGCCATCTCGCCGTGAGCGACGTCTCCCGCAAGCTGGTGCAGATCTTCTTCGCGAGCACCGCGCTCAAGAAGGACGACGGCATACCTCCCGGCAGCGCGACACCTCGGCAGATCCGCCGACTCGCCGTCGTCGGAGCGGGATTCATGGGCGCGGGCATCGCCGGCACCGCGGCGCTCAATGTCGAGGTGGACACCCGGATGAAGGACGCCGATCTGGCGAAGGTCGGGAAGGGGATCAGCACGGCAATCCGGATCCTGCGCGACCGGCTCGACCGACGCCGGATCACCCGCCCCCAGTTCGAGCGGCTGAGCGCCCTCCTCTCCGGCAGCGACGGCTATGCGGGGTTCGGCCGCGCGGACCTGGTGATCGAGGCGGTCTTCGAGGAGCTGTCGGTGAAGCGCAGAGTCCTCGCCGAGGTCGAAGCGGTGACCCGGCCGGACGCCATCTTCGCCAGCAACACCTCCACCATCCCGATCCACCAGATCGCCGCGGAGGCGAAGCGGCCCGAGCGGGTGCTCGGCATGCACTTCTTCTCGCCGGTGGAGAAGATGCCGCTGCTGGAGGTGATCCCAACCGACGCCACCGCGCCGGAGGCGATCGTCACCGCGGTGCGCTTCGGCCGGCGCATGGGAAAGACGGTGATCGTGGTGGCCGACCGACCCGGCTTCTGGGTGAACCGAATCCTCTCGCCCTACCTCAACGAGGCGGGGCTGATGGTGGGCGAAGGGGTGCCGATCGAGGTGGTGGATCGAGCCGCGACCGCGTGGGGCTTCCCCGTGGGGCCGATCGCGCTGCTGGACGAGATCGGCCTCGACGTGGCCCACAAGGCGGCGGAGACCATGCGCGCCGCATTCGGCGAGCGGATGAAGGGCGGTAACACGCTCGATCGCTTGCTCGCCGCCGGCCGGCTCGGCCGGAAGAACGGGCGCGGGTTTTATCGCTACCGGAAAGGAAAGAAGGCAGGACCCGATGCCGGGGTCTCCGGTCTGCTCGGCGCCCGGTCGGCGGAGGGCGCCGCGACGGACCTGGTCGAGCGACGTCTGGTGTACGCCATGCTGAACGAGGCGGCGATGGCCTGCGCCGAGACCGTGATCCGGAACCCCCGCGACGGCGACATCGGCGCGATCTACGGCATCGGCTTTCCCCCCTTTCGCGGCGGGCCGCTACGGCTCATCGACGACCTGGGGGCCTCGAAGGTGGTGTCCACCCTCCACGAGCTGGAGGATCAGTACGGCGAGCGCTTCCGCCCCGCGCCGGCGCTGGTCGAGATGGCGCGCGAAGGCGGCCGCTACTACCCCGCATGACCGGCCTTCTGCGGCTCTTCGCGGCCGCCGTTGTCAGCTACCTCGTCATTCTCCTGATCCTCCGTCTCAGTGAATCGCGGATGCTCTACGTGCCCGGCGGCAGTCGCACCCTGCTCGCCCCGCCCGCCGAGCTCGACCTCGGCGTGCGCCGGGTGGCACTCACCACCTCCGACGACGTGCGGCTGGTGAGCTGGGCGATGCCGGTGACCGCAGGGTCGGGATACTGGCTCCTCATCTGCCATGGGAATGCGGGCAACATCTCGGAGGCGGGCCGGCCGTACCATTACGCCGGCCTGCGGGCGCAGGGCCTGAGTCTCCTCGCCTTCGACTATCGCGGGTACGGTGAGAGCGAAGGGACGCCGAGCGAGGAGGGACTCTATCGCGATGCCGACGCGGCGTACGTGTACCTGCGCGATACGCTCGGAGTGCCGTCGGAGCGGATCGTCATCTTCGGCCACTCCCTCGGCTCGGCCGTGGCGGTCGAGCTGGCCGGCCGGGTGCCAGCGGCGGGCCTGATCCTCGACGGCGCCCTTACCTCCGTTGTGGATCGGGCGCAGGAACTGTTCCCGTACGCGCCGGTCCGCTGGATCGCGGCCAGCCGATATCCCTCCATCGAGCGAGTGGGCGACCTGACGCTCCCCAAGCTCTTCCTCCATGCCGAAGCGGACGAGGTGATCCCCATCGCGCACGGCAGGCGTCTCTACGAGGCTGCCGCGCCGCCCAAGCGGTTCGTCGAGCTCCGGGGGACGCACGGCGATGCGTTCGACGCGGATTCTGCGGCGTACTTCGGGGCCATCGGGCGGTTCGTGACGGAACTCGAGCGGGGGGTGAGTCCGTAGGGAGACCATGCTCCCCACTGCCCGCACCATCGCGCTCTCGGCCCTGCTGCTGTCCACCCTCGCGCTTCCGTCCCCAGCCCAGGAGCCCGGCGGCGCCACCGGGCAGCGAGGCTGCAAGGCGCCGGAGCATCGGCAGTTCGATTTCTGGATCGGGGACTGGGAGGTCACCAACCCCGCCGGCATGCCCGCCGGCCGCAACCGCATCGAATCGATCCTGGGAGGCTGCGCGCTGCGGGAGACCTGGACCGGCGCGGGCGGCAGCCACGGCACCAGCTACAATGCGTGGGACCGCCAGCGGCGGCGCTGGCACCAGACCTGGATGGACGACGACGGGCTGGTGCTGAGGCTGGAAGGGGGTCTGAGCGATGGAAAGATGGTGCTCGAGGGAGCGACGCTGGACTCGTCCGGAACCACGCTGCTGAACCGCATCACCTGGCAGGAGACTGGCCCGGGTGCGGTACGCCAGCTGTGGGAGGTGTCGTCGGACGCTCGGAAGACGTGGAGGGTAGTCTTCGACGGGAGGTACCGGAAGCGATAAGCGCTGCCTTCCCGAGAGAGCGAAGCGACCGAGGGATCCTGTCAGCGCGCGATCGGTAATCACGCGGCAGGTCCCTCGCTTCGCTCGGGATGACAGTGACATCTCGTCCGGGGTGACAGTGACATCGCGATGGCAGACAGGCGTGTACCTTTCCCCCGATGTCCACCCCGCACTCCACCCTCCCCGGCGGCGGTGTCGTCGCCGAACGCTACCGCCTCGAGGACGAGATCGGACGCGGAGGTGCGTCCACGGTCTATCTGGCCGAAGACCTCAAGCACGGCCGTAAGGTGGCCATCAAGGTGCTCCGGCCGGTGCCCGGCTACGAGCCCCACCGGTTCCTCCGCGAGATCCGCATCGCCGCGCGGCTCTCCCACCCGCAGATCCTTCCGCTGCACGACTCCGGCGAGATCGAGCCCGAGCGGCCCGGCGGCCCCCGGCTCCTCTACTTCGTCATGCCCTACGCCGGCTGCGAGAGCCTCCGGGATCGGTTGAGCCGCGAGGGTCCGCTCCCGGTGGACGTCGCGCTCCGGATCACCCGGGCGGTCGCCGCCGCGCTGGGCTACGCGCACCGCCTGGGGGTCATCCACCGCGATATCAAGCCGGAGAACATCCTGCTCCAGGAAGGGGAGCCGGTCATCGCCGACTTCGGCGTCGCCACGGCGATCTCGGCCGCGGGCGGCGACGCCGTGTACATCACCGACCACGGCTTCGCCGTCGGGACGCCGGCGTACATGAGCCCGGAGCAGGCCAGCGCGGAGCCGGGGCTCGACGGACGCTGCGACCAGTACAGTCTCGCCTGCGTGCTGTACGAGATGCTGGCCGGCGACCCGCCCTTCGCCGGTACCGGCGCCCGCGCGACCATGGCCCGCCACGCTATCGAGGCCCCCGCGCCGATCGGGACCCGGCGTCCCAACGTGCCCGTCGCCATCGAGCGGGCTCTCGGGCGCGCCCTGGCCAAGGAGCCCGCCGACCGGTTCTCCACGATGGCCGAGTTCGCCGAGGCGCTGGTGGCGCCGGTGCCGGAGATCATCCCCGCCGCCGCGCCCGGCACGGCGCGCGAGGCCCGCACCATCGCCGTGCTCCCGTTCGTCAACGCGAGCGGTGATCCCGAGAACGAGTATCTCAGCGACGGTATCACCGACGAGCTGATCCTCGCGCTGGGGAAGGTCGAGGGGCTCAACGTCGCGTCGCGGACCTCGGTGTTCGCACTCAAGGGGCTGAAGGAGGACATCCGGAACCTCGGCGCCCGTCTGGGGGTGTCGGCCGTGCTCGAGGGGACCGTGCGGCGGGCGGGCAACCGCCTCCGGATCACCGCCCAGCTTATCGGCGTGGCGGAGGGGCGGACGCTCTGGGCCGAGCGCTTTGACCGCGAGCTCCAGGACGTGCTCGACATTCAGGATGAGATCGCCCGGACCATCGTCACCACACTCCGCTCCACGCTGCTGCGCGACCTGGGTGATGCGCCGCCGTTGCGCTACACCGCGAACCTCACGGCCTACCACCTGTACCTGAAGGGCCGCTACTGGTGGAACCGCCGCACCCAGGCGGCCATCGCGGAGGGCATCAAGTACTTCGAGCAGGCGATCCAGGAGGACGCGGGCTACGCGCTGGCTTACACCGGCCTGGCGGATTCCTACGCGCTCCAGATCGACTATCGGGGGGCGCCGGTCCGGGACGGCATGGAGCGCGCGAAGGCGATGGCGCGGAAGGCGATCGAGCTGGACGACACCCTGGCCGAGGCTCACACCTCCCTCGGGTGGGTGACCTTCGTGTACGACTGGGACTGGCCCGCCGCCTCGGTCAGGTTCGACCGCGCGATCGAGCTGAACCCATCCTACTCGGTCGCCCGCCAGTGGCGCTCGTGGTTCCTGATCGCGATGGGGCGTACCGAAAGCGCGCTGGCGGAGGGCCGGCTCGCCGCCGAGCTGGACCCGGCGTCGGTGTCGATCCGGCGGAGCATGGGTTGGCTTCACTATTACGCCCGCCAGCCGCGCGAGGCCCTGGAGCATCTCCGCCGCGCGCTGGCGATGAACCCCACCGCCGAGGAGAATCATCGCCTGCTCGGCCTGGCCTACCTCCAGCTGGAGATGTATGACGAGTCGGCGGCCGCATTCCGCGAGGCGGTGGCGAGCTCGGAGAGCCCGGCCCTCGCCACCGCCGGGCTCGGCCTGGTCGCGGTGGCCAAGCGGCGGCTGACGGACGCGCGAGGCATCCTCGACGGACTGTACGCCGAGTCCCGGGAGCACTACCTGACCCCGGTGGCCTTCGCCATGCTCCACGCAGGCCTCGGCGAGGCCGATCCGGCCTTCGAGTGGCTCGACCGCGCGTTGGAAGACCGCCGCGGATGGCTCGCCTATCTCAAGGTCGAGCCGCTGCTGGATCCGCTGCGCTCCGATGCTCGCTTCACCCGGCTGTTGGAGCGCATGCGACTCGCCTAGACCCCGCCCACCCCGATCCCCCCACAGCTTACTAGGCCCGCCCCCGAACCTCGCGCCGATACGCGGACGGCGACATGCCCACTCGCCTCCGGAATACGTTCGAGAAGTGGCTCTGATCCGCGAAGCCCGCCGCCAGCGCGATCTCGGCCAACGGCTGGGTCCCGGTCGCGAGCTGCTCCGCGGCCCGCTCGATCCGGAGCCGGCGAAGATACTCACCGATGGTGCAGCCGAAGGCCCGCCGGAAGGCGCGGGCGAGGGTGACCGGGTGCACGCCGACGCCGACCGCCAACTCGGCCAGGGAGGAACGGGCGGCGACGTCCGCGTGGATCCGGTCGCGCGCTTCCTTGAGCCAGGGAGCCACCTCGGCAGCGAGACTCTCCCCCCGGCTGCGGGACACGGCCGCCAGCAGCTCCAGGATCAACCCCTCGACGGCGAGCGGTGCGGCGGCGTCCGCCTGCCGGAACTCCTGGTACACCCGCCGCGCCAGAGCGGCCGGAAGCCCGCCGTGGAAGGAGACGCGTTCGTCCAGGACCGAGGCATGAGTGCGGATCGCCTGGGCTCGGTCCAGGTCCGCCTCCACCAGCAGTCCGCGGGCGTCCCCCCGATCGAAGTCGTCGCAATGCCGCTCCCCCGCGGGCATCACCTTCAGGGTGTCCGGGGTGCACGTGAGCCGCTCCCCACCGGACGTCTCCGTGAAGACTCCACGGAGCACGAAGCAGAGGGTCGGCCCCTCATGGTCGTGCCAGGGCAGCCGGCTGCCTCCACTGTGGATGCCCTCGGTGAGGGTGAAGCCCGCGGTGCGGATGCTCCTGAGCCTGATGGGACCCGGCGGGGTAGGTCGTCTCCGAACCATCCCATTCCCCCCCGAAAAGTGCTCGAGTTCACGACTAACCCGGTACAAATCTGCCACCTCTGTCCAAGACCGGTGACTGGACATACATCTATCTATGGGACGTTCCACGGCATTCCAGTTTGCACCATCCGGAGGCACCTCATGTCAGTCCGAGGCTCGATCCTGCTGGCCGGCCTCCTCGCCGCGGCGGCTTGTTCCGGTGACGACAACGGCGACGGGGGTTCGGGCCCGCCCGAAGGCGACATCATAGTCGAGAACAACGACTTCGATCCCAGCAGTCTGGAGGTGGCCCAAGGGGCCAGCGTCGTGTGGGCCTGGTCGTCCGGCGGAGTAACCCACAACGTGACCTTCGATGACGGCGAGCAATCCGGCAATCGGTCGGACGGCACCTACACCCGCACCTTCGCGGCCGCCGGCACCTACCCGTACCATTGCACCATCCACGGCAGCGCCACAAGCGGAATGCGCGGGTCCGTCACCGTCACGGCGCCCGCGCCCGGTGGCGAGGACAGTGGTGGCGGAGGCAACGGTGGTGGGGGCGGCAACGGTGGCGGTGGTGATGGCGGTGGCGGCTACCCTGGGGGCAACCCCGGTTATTGAGCCGACGCCTTCATCTGCTTGGTGAGAAGCCGCACGACCGCCTGCTCGTCCTCCCGCAATCCGGCCGCCGCCTCGGCGGCGGCCTTGGCCGTCCCGTTTTCCAGCGCCTTCAGCATCGTCCCCGCGAGATACGTCTGGAACACCGCCGGGTGCACGTAATACCTCCGGCACACCGCCCTGGTGTTGTTGAGCTGGTCGGCCACCTTGTCGATGGCCCGCAGGACGAGTGACTTCCCCTCCCGTTCTGTCGTGGCCGGGCCCAGCTCCCGGAGCGCCGCGACCGCCAGCAGCGTCCCGGCCCAGGTCCGGAAGTCCTTCGCCGTGAAGTCCTGCCCGGTGATCTCCCGCAGGTATCCGTTCACGTCCGCCGAGTCCACGGTCTGCCGGACGCCGTTCTCGTCCTCGTACTGAAACAGCGTTTCCCCCGGGATCGCCTGGCAGCGGGCGACGATCCGTGCCAGCCGACGATCGGTCAGGACCACGTCATGGATCCTGCCGCTCTTTCCCCGGAACTGGAATCTGAGCTTCGCGCCCGAGATCTCGACGTGATGGTCGCGCAGGGTGGTCAGCCCGAACGAGCGGTTCGCCCGGGCGTATTCGTCGTTGCCCACCCGGATGCCGGTGCACTCCAGCAGGTTCACCACCGTCGCGAGCACCTTCTCCCGAGGCAGGCCCTGCCGTCCCATGTCTTTCGAGACCCGTTCGCGGATCGCCGGCAGCGTCCGGCTGAACTCCACCATCCGCTCGAACTTGGTGACGTCCCGGACCTCTCTCCACTTGGGGTGGTAACGGTACTGCTTGCGTCCCCTGGCGTCCCGGCCGGTCGCCTGAATGTGCCCGTTGGGAGAGGGACAGATCCACACGTCGGTGTAGGCCGGCGGGATCGCGAGTGATTTGATCCTGGCGACCTCCTGCCTGTCGGTGATCCTGCGCCCGTCGGGGCCCACGTACGTGAAGCCGGTCCCCGCACGCTTTCGCAGGATGCCGGGCATGGTGTCGCTCACGTAGCGAAGGCCGGCCTCCTGCGCCGACTCCACCGGCTGCGGGGCGATCCTGCGACGACGTCCAGTCCGTGGTCGGGAGGTCATGAGCGACGATACAGCGGCCTGCCTCCCCGCAACGTGAGGACTGTCACCGGCCCCGCGTGGCGGCCGCCGCTCTTAGTCGTTGTCGTGAATAAACTTTCACGCGCGGTCGCGGCCTACACTCCTCCCGCCGGCCGCGCTACTTTCGGGGGCCGATTTTCTCCACCGCGAGGCGCAACCGTGATCATGCGTCAGGGCCTGCTCTGGCTCTCCGAGCGACAGGGCATCTTCAATTTCGTGCGCCGGAACGGCGTGGCGCGGAAGTTCGCTTCCCGGTTCGTGGCGGGGGAGACGACCGAGACCGGGGTCCAGGCGGCGGTGGACCTCGCCGGCAAGGGCATCACCTCGAGCCTCGACCTGCTGGGCGAGAGCGTCACGGCGGAGTCGGAGGCGATCGCGGCGCGCGACCAGTACCTTCAGATGCTCGACCGGATGGCGGCGGCCAAGGTCGAGGTCAACGTCTCGGTCAAGCTCACCCAGATGGGGCTCGACATCGGCGAAGACCTCTGCGCCGCCAACATGCTCCGCATCCTCGAGAAGGCGAAGGCCCTCGGCGGGTTCGTCCGGCTCGACATGGAGGGCTCGGACTATACCCAGCGCACCCTCGACTTCTTCCGGCATCGTCTCTACGAGCCGTACGGCGCCCACTGCGGCGTCGTGATCCAGTCCATGCTGCGCCGGTCGGAGCAGGACATCGAGGACCTGATCGAGATCCGCGCCCGGGTGCGACTGTGCAAGGGTGCCTACCTCGAGCCACCCTCGGTCGCCTTCCCCGACAAGGCGGACGTGGACCGGAACTACGTGAAGCTGATGCAGCGGCTCCTGGCGGCGGGGAACTACCCGGGCCTCGCCACCCACGACGAGAAGATCATCGGTCAGGCGCGTGAGTTCGCGGGCAAGGAGCGGATCGCCATCGAGCGCTACGAGTTCCAGATGCTGTACGGGGTCCGCCGCGACCTCCAGACCCGGCTCCGGCGCGCGGGGCACAACATGCGGGTCTACATCCCCTTCGGAACCCAGTGGTATCCTTACCTCATGCGGCGGCTGGCGGAGCGTCCCGCCAACATCGCGTTCGTCCTCGGCAACATGCTGAAGGAATCGGTTCCGGGCCGGTGAGCGAGTTCACCCTTGGTGGATACATGCGGAAGCACGACCGCGCGGCCGCGTTCGGCGGGAGCGACGGGCGGGCCTATTCCGTCGCGATCTACGTAGAGGACGAGCCGGACCTGCGCGGTCTCTTCGGCGCGTCGCTCCTGTTCGTGCGCTGGTCGCCGGGGGGTGAACGGCCCGAGGGGCACGTCGAGACCGAGCCGCTGGCGTGGGGCCGTACCCCCGAGGAGGCGACCGACCGGGCCGGCGCGCTCTCCCTCTACGACGTCAAGGCCGCGCTCGACGAAGCCATCGCACGCGCTCCGGGAGCGTGGTGACGGCGATCCTGGGCACGGTGCTGGAGCGGGACGGGTCGGCGTATCGAGTCGGCATGGACGACACCGAGGTGCGCGCCGTCCTCCGGGGAAAGCTCAAGCTCGACACCCCGAAGGTCGTGGTCGGCGACGTGGTGCGGCTCGAGGCCGAGCCGGGAGGCGGGCTGCATGCGATCATCGGCATCGAGCCCCGCCGCACGGTGCTGGAGCGCCGAGTGCCGGAGGGCCGCGGGGTCCGGCCCATCGCCGCCAACATCGATCAGGTCTTCGTCGTCGTCGCGACCCGCTCCCCCGATCCCATCCCGCAGCTCATCGACCGACTCCTGGTGCTGGCGGAAGCCGACGGCATCGCGGCGGCAGTCGTGCTCAACAAGATCGACCTCGATCCCGGCACCGCGATCGCCGAGCGATGCCGGAAGTCGGGGTACCCGGTGCATCCCACCAGCGTGAAGGCCGTCGCGGGGGTGGAGGCGTTGAAGGCCGCGATGGCAGGGAAGGCATCGGTCGTGACCGGTCCCTCGGGCGTGGGAAAATCCAGCCTCCTGAACGCCATCCAGCCCGGCCTCCAGCTCCGCACCGGCGATGTCAGCCGCCGGATCCGGCGGGGGCGCAACATCACGGTCTCGTCGGTGATGATTCCCCTGGCAGGCGGCGGGTATCTGGTGGATACGCCGGGGTTCAGCGAGGTGGGGATGTGGGGTGTGGACCCCCGCGAGCTGGCGGACTGTTTCCCCGACTTCCGTCCCTTTCTCGGCGACTGCCGCTTTGCCGACTGCCGGCACCGGATGGAGCCCGACTGCCGGGTGCGCGAGGCGGTCGAGGGTGGGGCGGTCGCGCCCGACCGGTACCAGTCATACCTGGCACTGCTGCAGGAATTGGAGGCGCAGCCGCGGGACTGGGAGTGACAGCCCGCACCTGTCGTCGCGGCCCCGCGACGACGGGCCCCGGACGCCAGAGCAACTGCTTGGGCCGCATGATCTTCGACGCCGGCGTCCCGGCGACCCAGCGGCACGGGAGTTGAGGCGCCGGCGATACTTCCGGCCCCGACCTCGAGACCAACGATGCGCTTCAGCCACGCGAGACTCCGGCTAGCCGCCTTCCTGCTTCCGTTTGCCGTTCTCGCCTGCGATGGCGATGACGTCTCCCAGCCCGGCGGCTCGCTCGAAGTCACCAGCCTCACGTTCGGCGCCGGCAGCGATCCCGACGGGTATGCCGTGATGCTCGACGGCCGGGGTGTCGCCACCCTCGGGGTGACAGGCTCTGCGCTGATCCCCGATGTGGTTCCCGGCGAGCACCAGGTGGACCTGAGCGGCGTGGCGGAGAACTGCCTGGTCGAAGGGGAGCGACCGCGGACGGTCACGGTGACGGAGTCGGAGGCCGCGACCGTCGCCTTCTCCATCGCCTGCGGCGTCGTCCAGCCCCCGACGGATGGCGAGCTGGAAGTCAGTGTCAGGACCGGGGGCAGCAGCGTGGACCGGGACGGCTACGACGTGGTCCTCTTTCACCTGGTCGGTCCCCCGGTTCCCGCGAACGGCTCGGTCACCATCACCGGCGCGCCGACCGGCGAACAGGCGGTCGGGCTGGTGAACGTGGCGCAGAACTGCGCCGTCCGGGGTGAGCACCCGGTTCGCCTCACGCTCGAGAGCGGCGTGCCGGCGAGGGTGGACTTCACCGTCGTCTGCCATACCCCGCTTCCGGCCCCCTGGCCCATCGTGGGGAGCGGCCCGCACGACCTCACCCATGTCTCCGGCACTTCGTCGAGCAACGTCTTCGCCATCGGCCACGGACAGCAGCCCTGCGCGACCTGTCAGAGTGCGCTGAGCATTCTCCGGTTCGATGGCGACGTGTTGAGTACCCAGCTCAGCGACTTTGGCCGCTCGCTCGACATCTTCGCGGCGTCGAGCGGCACCGCGTTCGCCCTGGTGGACGCGTCCTTCCCGACTCCGTTCCTCCGCTATAACGGGGCCAACTGGCTCTCGGTGCCGGCGGACGAGATCGAGACCGGCTCGGGCGGCGGTGACTTCTTCGGGCTCTGGGGCTCGTCCGCGACCGACGTGTACGCCGTCGGTGACACCGTGGACGCCGGGGCGGTCCGGTATCCCTCCGCCGCGCGGTGGAACGGGAACGCGTGGCTGCCTGTGACCCTTCCCCCCGTCGCCGGGCTCAGCCTCAGCGACGTCTGGGGGAGCTCCGATCTGGATGTGTACGCGGTCGGCAGCGCCGCCGGTCGCGGCGTGGTGCTCCACTTCAATGGAGAAACCTGGTCCGTGGTGCTGGACGAGCCGCACGTGGGATTCGTCCGCGTCGGAGGCACCCGTGCTTCCGACGTGTGGGTGACGGGTCATGCGCTGGTGCCGACCGGGACCGGTCTCGAGGAGCAGGCGGGCCACGGCGCCATCCGGCACTTCGACGGCGCCGGCTGGTTCACGGTGCAGAGCCCCACCAGCGCCCCGCTCGGCGCGGTGTCGGCGGTGTCCTCGTCCGCGGTTTATGTTATCGCCGACGGCGGGCTGGGCGGGAGCGTCTGGCGTTACGACGGGACGAATTGGGTCGAGCTGACCCTTCGTGCCGGCGATCTCTTCGATATCTGGGGGAGCTCGGCCGGCGCTGTCTTTGCGGTCGGGGCGAACGGAGTGATGCTGCGGGGGCCGTGAGCGGATAGCTGATCGCTGATCGCTGATAAGCTGCTATCCGCTATCCGTTATCTGCTGCTGATTCTTTATGTTCTTTGCCGTCCACCGGTCCCGATCCCGCGTCTCCACCTTCTCCATCATCCGGTCGAACGCGGCCTGGAGATCGATCCCTTCCCGGTTCGCCATGCAGATCAGCACGAAGAGGATGTCCGCCATCTCCATGGCCAGGTCGCCGTCCGGCTCGTCCTGCTTCTTCGTCTTCTGCCCGAACCGGTGGTTGATCTCCCGCGCCAGCTCCCCGACTTCCTCGGTCAGCCGCGCCAGGTTGGTCAGCGGATGGAAATACCCCTCCTCGAACCCGCTGATCCACGCGTCCACCCGGCGCTGGGCTTCGGTGAAGCTCATCGCTTGGCCTGAAGACAGCGGATCAATGCGCGCATGAAATGGGGTAGATCGGCGGGCGTCCGAGAGGAGATGAGGTTCCCGTCCACCACCACCGGGCTGTCTTCCCAGAGCATTCCCGCGTTCACCAGGTCGTCCTTGATCGCGCCCACGCTGGTGCCACGCCGTCCCTTCACGATGCCGGCCGAGATCGGCACCCACCCGGCGTGGCAGATGAAGGCCACGGGCTTGCCCGCGTCGTGGATCTCTCGGGTGAGCTGGAGCAGCTTGGGCGACCGGCGCATGATGTCGGGCGCGTAACCACCGGGGATGACCAGGCCGTCGAAGTCGGCGGCGGAGAGATCGTTCACGTTCGCGTCCACCGTCAGGGGGTATCCTCGCTTGCCCTGATAGGTCTTCTCCCCCGTGCCGGCGACCACAGTGCGGGCGCCTTCCTCCTCCAGGCGGATCTTGGGATACCAGAGCTCGAGGTCTTCGTAGAGGGGGCCGGCGAAGAAGAGAATGGTCTTGTCGGAGAGGGGCATGCAGGCGGCTCGAGATCGAGGGTCGGAACGGGCCGGGGAGGCCCGCCTGGGCGGCGGGCCTCCCCGTGAAGCTAAGCGATGTCGGCCCTCGTTCCAGGACCCCGGTCGATCCCTCCGCCTGAGATCAATAGCTGGGGAAGTTGTCGCTCCACCCGTTGCGGATGGCCTGGAGCGATCCCAGCGCGTTGAGCGCGTTGGCGATGTTGCAGGAATTGTATTGGAACGTCTTGTTGCCGTTGCCGACGGCGGTTTGGGGGACCGTCTGCCCCAGCTTCAGGTTGAGGCCGGTAATGATGGCCCCGAGCACCTGATTGTTGCCGTTGGAGGTGAAGGTTCCGCCGACCAGCACGATCCCCTCGTGCCTGAAGCTCCCGCTCAGCGTCAGATTCCCGGTGACGATCAGGATGCCCTTGCTGTCGGTGGAGCCGCCGTTCAGGCTGAGGTTGCCGTTGTTGAAGATTACCGGCCAGTTGGCCATCTGGGCTGCCGTGGGCCAGCTCCCACCGGGCAGGATCACCGTCGGGGTGATGGCGGTCCCCGCGACGATTCCGGCCCAGTCCACATGCACCGCGTCTTTCGCGGTGCCGGAAGTGCCGGAGGTGCCCAGGTAGGAAGGCGTGTTGTCAGGATTCCCGTTGATCGGGTTGGTGTGGCCGCTGTACAGTCCATCCGGCACCGCCACGCCGGGTATGGCAGGCAGGCCGCTGCCCGCGCAAGCGTCGTTGCCGTCGAGCGCGCCGGAGTTGCCGTTCTTGTCGAGGCCGGAGAGGCTGGTAAAGGCCGCGTCGACGTCCATCGTCGCCGGCTGCCAGATCATGTACTGCGCCACGGTGCGCTGGGCCGGCGGAGCGAGCGGGTCGAACCGGACCGCCCCGGTGGCGGTGCTGCGCGAGCTCACGACGTAGAGCGCCGGGTTCGTGCCCACCACATCGCGGATCCGCCGCAGTGAGATCTGAGCGGTGCCGCCGGGCACGTCGCCGATGGTGGTGTCGTGGGTGGCGCCGGGCTTGGCGGCGATGCTGTTGCGGTACATCTCCAGCCCGCTTTGCGCCACCGCGAACGCGTCCACCTGGGCCTGCTGGTCACCGTTGATCCGTCGCTCGGAGGAGACCCGGCGGAACGAGGCGGCAGCGGCGAGGCTCATGATGGCGATGGCCGCCAGCACCAGCGGGACGGTGGCGCCACGACGATCGGTTACGCTGCCCATACACGCACCTCGGGTGGAGTGAGCCTCAATCGGGCCGGTTTTCGAAGAAGACGGACGTGGTGATCTGGGAGACCTTGGGCGACAGGTTGCCGCGCGCCGTGTTCTCACTCATGCCGTCGAGCCTGAACTCCAGGCCGCGCACGTTGCCGAGGGGGCTGGGCACCGCGTCCTGCGCGGTGCTGCTGGCCAGGACGAAGAACCGGACCCGCGCGGTGGTGTCGAACGGCGCGACCAGCTCTTCGGTCCCCCCGGTGCTCACCAGCGTGCGCCACAGCCCGGTGCGGCCGGGAAGGGCAGCGGACGTCTTGAACTCGTAGCGTACCCGGCGGAACAGGAAGACGATGGAGCCGGCCGGCGGGACGGTGCCCATGGTGCCGCCCAGGTTGACCACCCGGCCGGCGGGGGACCCCCCGAACGCCGCCAGTGTCGCGATACTCGCGGACGTGCAGTTCGCCACCGTTCCGGCCGTGTTGAGCGTGGCGCCGGCGGTGACGTAGGTGTAGCTGCCGGCGCTGTTGCGCCAGGCGAACCCGGAGAAGCCCGGTGTGGCGAACATCGCCGAGTCCACCGGCAGCAGGCTCGCCGTGGCCGCCGTGCCGCTGGCGGAGCAGATGACGCCGAAGGCGTACGGCACCCGCACCGTGAAATCCTTGCCCCCCGCGGCGGCAGCCTCGAGACCGTTGCTCGCTTCCACCATTCGGAGGTCCGAGAGCATCCGGTTCAAGCTGCTTCGGGAGACGGCGCGGGCGCTGCGCCAGGCCTCCTGCTGCTCCATGAACCGGCCCTGGCTCATGATCAGCCGGACCAGTCCCGCGCCCACGATCGAGAGGAGGACCATGCCCACCAGCAGCTCGACCAGGGTGAACCCCCGCGGTCGCCGGGTCATGGGGTGTTGAGCGCGGAGTTGCCACCGCCCTTGGCGCGCCGGAACTTGACCGTGTCGGGCTTCATCAGACTGTTGCCCGACGGCGTGATCACGATGATAACCTCGTGTGTCTTCGACGATATGCTGTTCACGGTCGTGCACCGGGTGTGCGGAGCCGGCGGCTCGTTGATCGTCTGGCACGTCGTACCCACCGTGAGCTCGCTGAAGGGCACGGCATTGAGCCGGCTGACCTCGGCATTGAGCGATGCCGTGGCTTGAACGCTCGTGGCCGCAACGATCGCGCTGCGCGAAGCCCGCAGCAGCATCGCGCCGAGCGCCATCGCCCCTACCGACAGGAGCATGACGCCGACAAGCGCCTCCACCACGGTGAAGCCCTGCTGGCCGGAACCTGAAGGGTGCTGGCTCATGGCGGGAGGATCCTCACCAGGCCCGCCGTGGTCATGGTGACCTGGCGGGAGTAACCCCCGGCGCTGATCGTCACCGTGAGCGGCGCCGACGCGACTCCGGAGGGAAAGATGT
>DATBJH010000050.1:0-2792 GCA_036556505.1 Gemmatimonadales bacterium | reverse complement strand
GTGAATCACCATGAAGGTGCGTCCGTCGCGGAACTCCATGGTGAGCGGGGTCTGCACGCTGTCGAGCACGCTGACCGGTCCCGAGGAGTACAGCATCTCGGAGCGGTCCATCCGCGCCCAGTTTGAGGGGATCCACCAGGCACGCGCGTTGTCCGCCAGATCGAACTCGGTGAGCTCGTCGCTGATCGCGAAGCTGTCGAGTCCGGGTTGCTGGGGGAGCTCGTAGCGGAAGCCGATGCCGTCGTCGAAAGCGCGCACCCGCACCGTGAACCGGCGGCTCGGCGCCGACGACTCCTCGACCGTGACGGCCAGCTCATTATGATGGTCGCGCACCCGGGCCACCTCGCCCCAGGGCTGGCTCCACCATTCGTCATGGGACTGGCGAGTGGTATCGGTGACACGGAGCCCGTCGCGCAGCGGGGGAACCCCCCGGAACTCGAAGCCCAGCATCGACGGAAGGATCAGCGCCCGGCCGTCGCGGCTGAGGCTGTACGTCAGCCGGCCCTCACGCAGCTCCAGGGTGACCTGGTTGCGGCCATCGGGCGAGGCGACGCGGACCTGGCTCTCGAGCGGGGTGATGCCGAGCGCGAGGATGGCTGGGGCGAGATGGAAAATGAACCAGCCGGGCCACCGGCACATGGAGAGTTCCTGAAGTGGAGTTCTTCGCGACAACGTAAGCCCACCGGCTTGCTTCGGCCAGCCGCTCGTTCGCCCCCTTCACTTCGGGCTCGCGATGCGGGTTCGGGAACGCGGCCGACGAAACTGGCGCGCCTGCGGTGGGATCCACATACTTCGAGGCACTCTCGCGCGCCTCAATGGGCGGCCGGTTCGAGTTGTCGCCGAAGGGAGGGCCACGATGCGCGGATGGTTGATGCTCACTCCCTGGATGGTGCTCACCGCCTCGGCCTGTGCGCGCGGCGGTAGCGCCGATGAACCGGGGCCCGACCGCAGTCCGGTACGCGTGGAGGTCACCAACAACCACGCGCTCGCCGTGGAGATCTACGCCGCCGGCTCCGGGATCACCCAGCGTCTGGGAACGGTGGACCCGGGAATGGAAGCCCAGTTCGTCATCCCCCAGAACCTGACCGGCGGCAGCGTGGAGTTGCAGGCCCGTCCCGCTGGCGGCCGCCAGCCGTTTCGCTCCGACAAGCTCCTCCTCGCTCCCGGGACGATTGTGGAGTTCCTGATCGCCCCCCAGCTGTTCAACAGCACGGCCACGCTGAGACCATAGCGACTCCAGGCGCGCTCAGGGCGCCACATCCTTCCCAAGTTCCATTGTCAGCCACTCCAGCTCCAGCCCGTAACCATCATGCGGCAGTCGGCCGCCAGCTTCCCGCCGAAGCGAGAACTGCAGCCGCTCCACTCGGTCGAGCCGGGGGCGGGCCCCGCTGCCGCCGCGGCCCTCTGCAGGGCCCACCCAGTAGTTCCATTGGCCGGGGAACCCCTGCGGGAGCTTCACACCGCGGCTCATGGTGAAGTCCGCCAGTGGAACCACAGGTTCGTTCCAGGCGCTGTCCACCACGAGGGCCTTGCTCCAGCTGGTGCCGTCATCCTCCATCAGCGTAATGTGTAGCATCTGGCGGTGTCCGAGGCCCCGAAGCCGGAGACGGACCGCCGCTGCGCCCGCGATGGTCTCCTGCCGCGCCCGAATCCGATCCGCGATCACGAGGGAAGCAGTGTAGTCCGGCGGACTCCACCCGTTCGAGTCCACCGGCAGGGCGAAACGGAAGACTGGCCGACCGGTGGTCGGGGACAGCCCGATGCGGAACAGGCCGCGCCGCCCGGCATCGCCGATCCGGGTGAAGGCGAGCCGCTCGGCATCGATCGAGGCGTCGAACAGGCGCAGCGGCGACCGCGGGTCGACGACGTCCAGAGTCCAGGACGTGCGGCTGGAGTAGTTCCACGCGGTCGGCGCCCGGGGCACACCCCCGGGAAACGTGGTGGTCGTTCCTCCCTGGAAGACCGCGATCACCACGTTCTGCGGTCCTTCCTTCAAGCCCGCAGCTGGCAGGGTGGCGGCATACTCGTAGGCGCCCGCTGGTCGCATCGTCTGGCCGTGGTAATCCGACCCCGTCCCCCGGGCGAAGAGCACGACCGAATCGGGCGCGGTTTCGGCGACCACCCGTGCGCGCAGCTCGGCGTCGCGCCCTGCGAGCAATGTCGGCGGGAGCAGCGGGACCACTGCCACCGGGAGGGTGTCCAAGGGCGGCGCATGGTACTCCCCGAAGCTCAGGAATCCCAGTTTCGCCGGCAGCTCGGCCAGGTCCACCGCCCCGCCGGCGCTCAGGACATAGATGCCGGGCGTCACCACGATGCGGCCGGCAACCGCCCGGCCGGCTTGCGGCTTCGCCGCCGTCACCGGTTGGACCGTGAACCTGTCGCCCAGATCCGGCAAGTCGAGCGTCATGGGCCAGGCACGGCTGATCGCCCGAGTCACGACTTTGTCAGGGCTGGGTGGCTCGAAGGGATCGCGGACCGGCACGGCATCGGGGTAGACCTCGAGCCGCCACAGGCCCGGACGCACCTTGTCGAGGAAATAGATCCCCTCGCCCTTGTACGCGACGATAGGTGAGGAGCCATAGCCGGCGATCCGGCCGAGGGCGGACGGGTCCGGAGGCGTGGACCTGGTCGAGCCGGCGTGGAGGAAGGCGTCTCGTGCCACCAGCTCTCCCAGATCGCCGTCGTGGGAGACGCGGAAATCGCCGAACCGGGTGTTCCGGGGATAGGGGCCGTAGCATCGCATCCGGGGCAGCCGGCGCATTGCCTCCGCCGCGATGATCGCGCTCACAGCC
>DATBJH010000049.1:0-9599 GCA_036556505.1 Gemmatimonadales bacterium | reverse complement strand
GTCTTCCAGGGGGCGGGCGGAAGCGAAGAGCCGGACCGCGTCCACGCCGATGTCGAGGGCGAGCTCGGTCTCGTTGTAGCCGTAGTTGCTGAGCCCGATGCCCTCGATACCGACGGGCCCCCAGTTCCGGTCCATCTGTCCATAGAACACGCTGCCGTACTTGAACTGCGCGCTGAGGTAGGCGTCGGGCATGCGCCACGCCAGGTGCAGGTCGTGGCGACCGGGCCACTCGGGGTCGTCGGTGATCCGGGGCTCCGCGGCCAGCCGGCCCACCATGGTGAAGACGCCCATGCTGGCTTCGCCGGTGAACTCGGCGTACGGCCGGACCCCGCCGTCTCCCAGGGGGTGGTAGACGTCCCGACGGATCTCGGTGAAGGCCTGGCCCCCGCCGCGGGCCGCGAGCAGCCAGCGCGAGGAATCGGCCGGCTCCTCCAGCCCGGAGCGCAGCCGCCGAATCAGCTCGGCACTCGGCAGGCCCGCGGTGTCGGCCCCGGTCAGCACCCGCAGGGCCTCGGCCCGGGTGAACGGTCGCACCATGGGCGATGGGTCGGCGATGTCGCCGCGCGCGATCAGGTGCTCCAGGAGGGGAAGCCGCGGGTCGTCGAGCGGCAGATAGGGGGACGACTGCGCCGAGCCGCGCGCGGGGGCGAGCGCACCGAGGATAACGGCGGCGAGCCAGGCGTGATGGTGGCGGGGCATCGGCCCGGAAAGGAACAGGATCGCGGCGTGAGTGTCAAAGGCAGGGCTGATTATCTTGTCACCACGCGGGTGAATCGGATGGGACTCGGGCTCCCGGTCGAGGTACGTTGGCATGGCGAAACAAGACAATCTGGATCCACAGACGCGGGACCTGGTTCGCTTCGCCGCGGCCATCGCGCAAGGCTACGAGCCCGAGCTGCGCGATAGGGTCGGGCCGCTTCGCGCCTCGCAGGTGCCGGCCGCCTGGGTGGAGGAGCTGCTGCTGCAATCGGTGCTCATGGTGGGCTACCCGCGCGCGCTCGTCGCCTTCGCCGTGTGGCGCAAGTTCAGCGCCCTCCCCGCTCCCGATGCCGACATCGGCCAGGACTACGGCCAGGTGCACGAATGGACCCGCCGAGGCGAGGAAGTCTGCGCCCAGGTGTATGGGGACAACTACTCCAAGCTGCGCGACAGCGTGCGGGCGCTCCACCCCGCCATCGATGCCTGGATGGTCACCGAGGGCTACGGGCGCACGATGGGCCGGCCCGGCCTCGATCTCCTGCGGCGCGAGCTCTGCACCGTCGCTCAGACGGCGGTGCTGGAAGCGCCGAGACAGCTGCACTCGCACCTGCGGGGCGCCCTCAATGCCGGTGCCTCGTTCGGCCAGATCGACGGCGTGCTCTCCATCGTGAACCCGCTCCTGTCCTTCGACCAATGGAAGAAGATCAAGGAGCTGTGGCGCACCGTCCGCGAGGGGTGGTCGCCGGGGAACTGATGTTCATCGACCGAGCGGTCGTGCGGGTGGTGGCCGGTACCGGCGGGTCCGGCGCCAGCTCGTTTGCCCGGTTCAAGTACAAACCCAAGGGGGGGCCGGACGGCGGGGACGGCGGGCAAGGCGGCAGCGTCTTCGTCCGAGGGGATGCCAACCTGGCCACGCTGCTCGACTACCGCTACCGCAACGTCTGGAAGGCGGAGCGCGGGGAGCATGGCAAGGGCAAGACCCAGACCGGCGCGTCATCGTCGGACGTGTACCTGCCGGTCCCCCCCGGCACGGTCATCCGCGATGCCGACACGGGCGAGCAGTTGGGCGAAGTGCTCCGCCCGGGCGATACCGTCCGGGTAGCCAAGGGAGGCCGCGGCGGCCGAGGCAACGCCCGGTTCGCCACGCCGACCCATCAGGCGCCGCGGGAGTGGGAGCCGGGCGAGGAAGGCGAGGAGCGGTCCGTCGAGCTGGTGCTCAAGCTCATCGCCGACGTCGGCCTGGTCGGCGAGCCTAATGCGGGCAAGAGCACGCTGCTCTCCGTCGTCTCGGCCGCACGTCCCAAGATCGCGGACTATCCGTTCACCACTCTCGAGCCCAACCTCGGCGTCGTCGGTCTCTCCGGGCACCGGAGCTTCGTAGTCGCCGACATCCCCGGCATCATCGAAGGCGCCCATCTGGGCAAGGGACTCGGCCTCCGGTTCCTCCAGCACGTGGAGCGCACGCGGGTGCTGGCCTACCTCGTTCCGCTCGACAGTTCGGATCCCCAGGATGTGTACCACCGGCTCCGCCACGAGGTCCGCCAGTACAGCGATGCGCTCGCGGCCAAGCCGCACGTGGTGCTGCTCACCAAGCGCGATCTTCTCCCCGCGGGCGACGCCGTTCCGCGGCTGCAGGCCCCGGAGGCCGCGGGAATTCTCACCGTCTCCAGCGTGGCGGGCACGGGCGTCGAGGAACTGAAGGAGCATCTTTGGAAGTTCGTGGAAGCGGCGAAATCCGAGGAGGCACCGGTGGAAGCGTGGGGGCAGGAGGAGCCGGAGTAGTGGACCAGCAGCGCGCCGCTTACGTGGCGCTGGCGCTCACCCCGGGCATCGGATCGAGTCGGCTGCACGCCATCCTGAAAGCCTGTCATACCGCAACCGGCGCTTTTTCGGCGCCGTTGGCGTTTCTGCGCACCATTCCAGGGTTGACGCCCGCCGCCGCGTCGGCGATCGCGGGCGGGAGCGTGGAGCTCGGCGCCCGGGCAATCGAAACCGCCGAGCTGCTCGGTGGACGGGTGCTGACCTTCGACGACCCGGGGTACCCGGAGCTCCTCCGACACATCCCCGAGCCGGCGCCGGTGCTCTTCGCACTGGGCGAGCTCTCGCTGCTCGAGCGCCCCGCGGTCGCGATCGTCGGAAGCCGTGACCACACGCCCTACGGCGGCGAAGTGGCCCGGGCCGTGGCCTGGGCGGCGGCGTCTACGGGGCTCGCGGTCGTAAGCGGCATGGCCCGAGGCCTGGACGCGGTCGCGCACGATGCGGCGCTGGATGCCGGCGGTGGCACCATCGGCGTGCTCGGCAACGGTCTGGGAGTGGTGTATCCCGCGGCGAATGGACGGCTCTACCGGCGGGTTGCGGAGCGCGGGCTGCTGCTCACCGAGTTCCCGCCCGGAGAGAAGCCTACCGCGGGGAGCTTTCCCCGGCGAAATCGTCTGATCAGCGGTCTGGCGCGGGTAACGGTCGTGGTCGAGGCGGCCGACGGGTCGGGCGCACTGATCACCGCCGCGAGCGCTTTGGAGCAGGGGCGGGACGTCATGGTGGTACCGGGCAACATCACGAGCCCCTGCTCGGCCGGCGCCAACCGCCTGATCCGGGACGGCGCCGAGCCGCTGCTCGAGGCGGGCGACCTGCTGGCGCATTATCCCGAGCTCGTTGCTACGGCCGGGAGCCGGCCTTCGGTCGCGCACCCGCTTCCCGACGACCTCACGCCGGAAGACCGCGCCGTCGCCGAGCTGCTCGGCGCAGAGCCCGTGGCGCTGGAAGACCTGGTCGGCCGCTCGCGTCGCGCTCCGCAGGACGTCCTGGCGGTGCTCTGCGCGCTGGAGATCGCGGGCGTGGTGGAGCAGCAGCCGGGCAGGCGGTTTCGGCGACTCTGATAGATTCCCGCCGTGCACCTCTATATCCACGTCCCATTCTGCGCCCGGCGATGCAGCTACTGCGATTTCGCCATCGCAGTCCGCCGCGACGTGCCGACAGCCGCGTACGTGGCGGCCGTGCTCCGGGAGTGGGAGGGATGGCAGGGTCACGAGAGCTGGATCGGGTCCGAGGCCGTGGACACGGTCTATTTCGGCGGGGGCACGCCCTCCCGGCTAGACCCACGCGGGATCTCGGCCATGCTGCAGCGAATCGGCGCCGACCGGAGCGTCTCGCCGTCGGCCGAGGTGACGCTCGAGGCCAACCCAGACGACGTCACTCCGGAGCGGGCCGCCGCCTGGGCAGCCGCCGGCGTAACTCGAGTCTCCCTCGGTGCCCAGTCGTTCGATCCCGCCGTGCTGACCTGGATGCACCGCACGCACTCGGCTGCGCAGACCGAGGCGGCGGTACAGACGCTCCGGAGCGCCGGGATCAGCGACCTCTCCCTGGATCTCATCTTCGGCCTGCCCGTATCGCTGGGGCGAAGCTGGCGCGCCGACCTCGACCGGGCACTCGCCCTCAGGCCTGACCACCTCTCGCTGTACGGACTGACGGTCGAGGACCACACCCCGCTGGCGCGTTGGACGGCCCGCGGTGAAGTCGTTCCGGTGGACGAGGGCCGCTACGCGGCGGAGTTCCTGGAGGCCGACCAGGCGCTCGGCGCAGCCGGCTTCGACCACTATGAGGTCTCCAGCTACGCCCGTCCGGGCCGCCGCTCGCGCCACAACAGCGCCTACTGGCGGAGAGCGCCCTTCATCGGTCTCGGGCCATCCGCCCACAGCGGGTGGGGCCGGAACCGCAGGTGGAACCTGCGCGAGTGGGCGGCCTACGAGCGAGCCGTGGCCTCCGGAGAAAGCCCGATGGCCGGGGCAGAATGGCTCGACGACGAGGCGGTCGCGCTGGAGGAGCTCTACCTGGGCCTTCGGACCCGGGAAGGGATCGGCGCCGAGCGCGTGCCGGGCGGCACCGCCGCAGCGTGGCTCTCCTTCGGCTGGGCCTCGCTCTCCGATGGCCGCGTCCGGCTCTCGGCCGAGGGGTGGTTGCGGCTCGATGCTCTGGCCGCGACCGCGAGATAGCGAGACTTCGCCGACCGGGCTAAGTCGGTTAAATTCCTCGCGATGCCACCGTCAGACCAGCTGACCGACCGGGAGCTTCGGGTCCTCGAGGCGGTCGTCCACACCTACATCGAGACAGCGGAACCGGCCGGGAGCCAGACCATCGCCCGGCGGTTCGGCCTCGGCGTGTCCGCGGCCACCATTCGGAACACGATGAGTGACTTGGAGGACAAGGGGTTCCTCTTCCACCCCCACACCTCCGCCGGCCGGATCCCGACGGACCGGGCCTACCGAGTCTACGTCAACGAGATCATGCGCCTGGCTCCGCCCACCAACGAGGCGCGGGAGACCCTCCGGAGCGAGCTGGCCGGATCCCGCAACGCGCTGGAGGAGATCGTCCGCCGGGCCGCCCAGGTGCTCGGCGTCCTGACCCAGGAGCTGGGGATGGCGGTGGCGCCGGCGCTGGACGAGCTGGTGCTGGAGCGCCTGGAGCTGGTGCCGGTCTCGAGCGAGCGCATCCTGCTGGTATTCAACCTCAGGAGCGGGGTCCTCCGCACCATCTTCGTCGAGGTCCCGGCGCGGATCTCGTCCGCGGTGGTGCACGAGGTCGCCCGGATCTTGAACGAGCGGCTCGCCGGGCTGACGCTGAGCCGGATCCGGGAGTCCATCGGTGAGCGGCTCCGGGACGCCGGGCGTCCCGCGGAGGAGGCCGAGCTGCTGAACATCTTCGTGGCGGAGCGGGAGGAGATCTTCGACCTGTCCAACGACACCGGCTCCGTGGTGCTCGGCAGCGCGCAGATGCTCGCGGAGCAGCCGGAGTTCGCCTCCAACGCGCGGATGCGGGAGCTGCTCCGCCTCACCGAGGGACGCGATCTCCTCAAGCAGGCGCTCGCGGGCCGCCGGAGGCTCGGACTCTCCATCACCATCGGCAGCGAGAACCCGGACACCCGGCTCAGCGAGTTCACCCTGGTCACCTCGTCGTACCAGGCGGGCGAGCTCAAGGGGGTCATCGGCGTGATGGGTCCGACCCGGATGCCGTACGACAAGATCATCGGGCTGGTGGAGCACACCAGCCGCATGGTGGAAGGACTGCTGGAGTGAGCGACTTCTACGCGCTGCTGGGTGTGCCCCGCGAGTGCACCGAGGCCGACGTCAAGAAGGCCTACCGGAAACTGGCGATGGAGTACCACCCCGACCGGAACTCGTCGCCCGGCGCGGAGGCGAGGTTCAAGGAGATCACGGAGGCGTACGAGGTGCTCCGCGATCCCCAGAAGCGGGCCGCATACGATCGCTACGGCAAGGCGGGAGTCGGCGGGCAGGGCGGATTCGGCTTCCACCACGTGGATCTGTCCGAGGCGCTCAACATCTTCATGCGCGACTTCGGGAACCTCGGCGGGTTCGAGTCCCTCTTCGGCGGCGGTGGGCGGCGGCAGGATCCGCGCCGCGGACAGGACGTGCGCGTCACGGTCAAGCTCTCGCTGACCGAGGTCGCCACTGGTGTGAAGAAGACGGTCCGCCTCAAGACCCTGGAGCGCTGCGCGACCTGCGCCGGCAGCGGAGCACGGCCGGGCACTCAGCCGAGCCGCTGCACCACCTGCGGCGGCAGCGGGGAGGTCCGTCGCGCCGCGCGCAGCATGTTCGGGCAGTTCGTCTCCGTTTCGGCCTGTCCCACCTGCGCCGGCGAGGGCCAGGTCGTGCTTCAGCCCTGCGAAGTCTGCCGCGGCGAAGGGCGGGTGAAAGGCGAGCGCACGTCGACGGTCGAGATTCCCGCGGGCGTGTCGGCCAACAACTATCTCACGCTTCGGGGTCAGGGTGCCGTGGGCCCCCGCAACGGGCCCCAGGGCGATCTCCTCGTCATGCTCGACGTGAAGCAGGACGACCGATTCGAGCGCCGTGGCGACGACCTGGTCTTCGACCTTCCGGTCTCCTTCTCCCAGGCCGCGCTCGGCGCCCAGGTCACCATCCCGACGGTCTACGGTGACGAGGAAATCCGCGTCCCGCCGGGCACCCAGCCGGAAACGGTGCTCCGCCTCAAGGGCCGTGGGCTCCCCGTCCTGGGTCAGACCACCAAGGGCGATCTGCTCATTCGCGTCCGCGTCTGGACGCCCGAGCGGCTCAGCGACGAGCAGGAGCGTCTCTTCCAGCAGCTGGCCACGCTCGAAGGCGAGCCCCCCAAGCGCTCGCCGGGGTTCTGGTCCAAGCTCAAGGAAGCGCTCGGCGCATGACCTGGTGGGCCATAGACGTGCGCACTACGCCGGAGGAGAGGAGCCGGCTGGGCGCATGGCTGGTGGCGCGCACCGGCCAGGTGGTGGAAGAGCGGGACGACGGCACCCTGGTGACGTTCGCGCCCGACGAAGCCGAGGCCGACCGGCTGATCGCCGAGCTGGAGCGCGAGGCGACGGCGCCCGCTCAGACCAGCCGCCGTCCGATCGAGTCGGCGGACTGGTCCACCCGCTGGCGCGAAGGCCTGGGCGCCAGGAGCTTCGGCCGGCTCACTGTGATGCCGTCCTGGGCACCACCTCCGCCGAGTGGGGCGGGCCCGGTAGTGGTGCTCGATCCGGAGACCGCGTTCGGCAGCGGCGAGCACGGTTCCACCCGAGTAGCGCTCATGTTGCTGGAGCGGCTGGTCCGTGCCGGTGACTATGTGCTCGACCTCGGCAGCGGGAGCGGTATTCTCGCCATCGCCGCAGTGAAGCTCGGTGCCGCGCGGGCGATCGGCATCGAGCAGGATGCCGAAGCGAACCTGGTCGCGCTCAGGAATGCCGCGCGGAACGACGTCGCGGCGGCGGTCGAGTTCCTCGACGGCGACGCCGCCGATCTCGCGCCCCTGCTTGGTCCCGCCGACATCATCCTCTCCAACATTCTCCGCGTCGTGAACGTCGCGCTCCTGCCCGAGGTCAGGTCCGCGCTCCGCCCCGGCGGCGTCGCGATCTTCTCCGGAATGGAGGTCGAGGAGGCGCCGCTCTTCCTTCCGTCGCTGGAAGCCGCCGGGTTCGTCGTCGAAGAGGAGCGGATGGACACCGGGTGGTGGGGCGTCGCCGCCCGGCGGAGATGATCCGGGTCCTGGTCGACCGGGACGGCAGGCTCCGGGAGGGCGAAGGTCACCATCTCCAGGTGCGACGGGTCGAGCCGGGTGAGGCGGTGGACCTGCGGGACGGTGAGGGGTTGATCGGAAGCGGGACGCTGCGACGGACGGGAAAAGTGTGGAGATTGGACGTGGGCGCCACCCGGCGGTTGGCGCCCTCGCCCCGGCTGGTGTTGGCCGTCGGAGCAGGGGATCGGGAACGATTCGCCTGGCTGGTGGAAAAGGCCGTCGAGCTGGGAGTCACCGCCATTGTCCCGCTGGAATGCGAGCGGAGCGCGGGCGTGACGACGAGAGTCCGATCGCAGCATCTCGACCGCCTGCGGCGTCATGCGCTGGAGGCGGTGAAGCAGAGCGGCGCTGCCTGGGCGACCCGGATAGAGGAGCCGACGTCGCTCGACGCTCTCGTCGGGCAGCCATCCGACGGCACTCGCTGGCTGGCCGACGCATCGGGCGAACCTGCACCCGCGATGCTCGGCGACGCCCCGATGACGGTGGTGGTTGGCCCCGAGGGCGGACTCAGCCCGGCCGAGCGCGAGCGGGTGTTGGCGGCGGGCTTCGACGCGATCCGGCTCGCAACGCACACGCTGCGGTTCGAGACCGCCGCGGTGGCCGCGGCGGCGGTCGCCGTCGCCGGACGACTACGGAGGGGTCATGGCTGACTGCCTGTTCTGCCGCATCGTCGCGGGCGAGATCCCCGCGACCATCGTCAAGCGCACCGCGGACGCGGTGGCATTCCGGGACATCGACCCCCGGGCGCCGACGCACGTGCTGGTGATCCCGACCCGGCACGTACCGGCCGTGCGCGACGCGGCCGACGATGGGCAGCTGGGGGGCCTGCTCCGGTTCGCCGCCGGAGTGGCGAGCGAGCTGGGACTCGATGCCGGCGGGTATCGCATCGTCACCAACACCGGGAAGGATGCCGGCCAGAGTGTGGACCACCTGCACTTCCACCTGCTCGGCGGCCGGAAGCTGAGCTGGCCGCCGGGCTAGGCGGGAGCTGCTGGAATGCGATGGAGCGTTGACCGGCCACGGCGCGCACCGGTTCCGCCGCTCGCCATCGGCGGGGTTCTTCTTGTCGCGATGGGCTGCGGTTCCCCGAGGGAGAAGGCTGTGACGGCCGGTGGCCTGGCCGGCACCAAGTGGCAGCTGGTCAGCTTCAAGGGAGGAGACGAGACCGTTCTCACACCCGATGACCCCGCCAAGTACACCCTGAGCTTCGAGTCCGACGGACGGCTGGCCGCAAGGATCGACTGCAACCGGGGCAGCGGCACCTGGAAATCCGCAGCGGCCCCGCAGCTCGAGCTCGGTCCGATGGCACTCACCCGTGCGATGTGCCCGCCGGGGTCGCTTCACGATCAACTGGTGAAGCAGCTGCCGTTCGTGCGGTCCTACGTCCTGCGCGACGGTCACCTCTTCCTCTCGCTGATGGCGGACGGAGGCATCTACGAGTTCGCTCCGGCCGACGCCAAGGCAAGCATGTCCGGCGTGATCAGAGGCACGGCCACGTACCGCGAGCGCATGGCGTTGCCAGGGTATGGAAACCGAGCGGAGCTTCCTCCAATGCTCCAGCGGGTGAGCGGGTGGAGGATCGGCGGCAAGCAGCTCGATCTTGTCGACCAGGGGGGCAAGGCGATCGGCCGGTTCGACGGGCTGCACATGAAGTAGCCCTGGGCTCGGCGACGAGCAAGGGGGTGCGAGTGACCGCCGTGTGATCGCCTTGGTCGGAGTCGCTATTGCAGTGCTCAGCGACCCGGCTCGCGGTTGGCTAAGGCGGATCGGTTACGGATCGCTGGTTGCCGCTGCGGTGAGGCGCCATATGCGCCCTGCTGGACGCGCCCGGCTTCTTG
>DATBJH010000048.1:0-18142 GCA_036556505.1 Gemmatimonadales bacterium | reverse complement strand
CAGGAGATGGCGGGGGTGCCATCCGTACCAGAATCCGATGTTGAGCCAGACCGGGACGATTGCAAGCGACGCCGCGGTGAGTGCGAGAAGCCCCTTCCCCGCCGGGAATGAGCGGCTCGAGAGCATCAGGCGAAGGATCGGGACGGTGACGAGCACCGTGGCCACCAGCCACGCGACGAGCGTGATGGACCCGATGATCATCCAGTTGTCGAGGGACAGGACTTCCCCTCGCACGAGCCAGATCGCGATGCCGTAGGCCGCTACACCGGCAGCCCAGGAGATCAGTAGCAGCAGCACCGTTCGCACGCATTAAGCTTGAGGGTGTCTCATCCCTTGGCAAGCCGGAGCAATCCATGAACATCGGCATCCTGGGTTCGGGCCTGATGGGAGGAAAACTCGGCACGCTGTTCGCGCGGGCCGGCCATGACGTCGTGTTCAGCTACGCGCGCAGCCAGGACAAGCTGAAGGGACTGGCGCGAGATGCCGGCGGGAGGGCGCGTGCCGGCACACCCCGCGAGGCGGCGCAGGCAGCGGATGTCCTGCTGCTGGCCGTGCACTGGTCCCGGCTCGACGACGTGTTGAAGCAGGCGGGCCACCTCGTGGGAAAGCTGATCCTCTCCTGCACGCTGCCCATGAATGCGGACGACACCGAGCTCCTGGTGGCCCACACCTCCTCCGGGGCGGAGGACCTGGCGAGGCGAGTCTCAGGGGCATGGGTGGTAGCGGCCTTCAACACGGTGCCGAGCGAAGTGCTCTTCACCGTATTCGAGAGGCGGGCCGGCGCCTCGCGGCCCGGCCTGGTTTACTGCGGCGATGACGTCAGGGGCAAGGACATCGCCGCCGGCCTGATCAGTGACGTGGGCTTCGATCCGGTGGACGCAGGGCCACTGCGCATCGCCAGGTATATGGAGCCCTTCGGCCTGCTCGTCGCTCAACTGGCGTACGAGGGTGAAGGGGGCCCGGAGCTCGCCTACCGCTTCGACCATTTGGGTAACTAGGAGAACCGATGCGAGAGATGGGGTTGCTGTTCGTGCTGCTCGGGGCGACGGCCTGCGCGTCCCAGCCCGGCCGCGACGGCCCGGCGACGCCCGCGACCAGCGACACGGTCCGCTATCCGGGGGACGCGAACGACCCCCTGGACCTTCCGCCTCCCCGTGGAGGCGGCACTGACTCGACGCGCAGTCCGCGGTGAAGGCCACGGTCACAGACTCTTCCTGAAGCAGCGAATCACGACGACTTCTTCGAAGCCGACACCGCGGTGCGCCGCGGCGCTCAAGCCGTTGTTCGCTACGGCGTCCGAGGCGAATTCCCGGCAGCCGAGTCTTCGGGCCCAGGCCTCGGCGGCCTCCACCAGCGCACGCCCGACTCCCTGGCCGCGGCGCTCCGGGATCACGAACCACCCTTCCAGAAAACCGACCGGACTGCTGTCGCACCCTTCGGCATAGGCGCGGCGTGACACTTCCGCGAACCCGATTACCGCTGGGTGTGAGCCCGGCGCCACCGCCACCAGGACCGCCTCCGGCATCGCCCCCAGGGTTCCGGGTCCCAGGAAGAAGTGATCCACCGCCAGGCGATGCGCCGCCTCGTTCTCGTCTGGCCACAGGGCGAGCCGCAGCGCGATCCAGTCCGAGCGGTCATCGGGCTCGACATGACGAACCTGCATCAACCGGATCACCTTCCTCTCATGCCGGGGGTCTCCGTGCCACTACCCTCCCCGCGTCCATCCCCTAGTTTCCAATCGACCAAGACAACCCAACCCAGCCCTTCGACGGACCGAGCCGATGCGGGAGACGTCCATGGTGCTCGAGGGATGGTACAGCCCCCTGATCGTCGTCCTGTCAGTTCTCATCGCGATCCAGGCGTCCTACACCGCCCTCGATCTCGCCGGCCGCATCACGCTGGCCGACGGCCGTGAGCGCCCGGCGTGGGTCGCGGGCGGCGCCATCGCAATGGGCGTCGGGATCTGGAGCATGCACTTCGTGGGCATGCTCGCCCTGCACCTCCCGGTCCCGATCACCTACGCCGCCGAGCTGGTCCTCCTGTCGGTCCTGGTCGCGGTGGCCGCCTCCGCCCTGGCCTTTCACGTCGTCAGCCGCAGGACGCTGACCTGGCGGGCGCTGGCATCCAGCGCGCTGTGGATGGGTCCCGCCATCGCCGGGATGCACTACATCGGCATGGCGGCCATGCGGGTGGATGCACGGCACCACTACGACCTCACGCTCGTGGGCGCATCCGTCGCGATCGCGGTGGCGGCCTCCTTCGTCGGCCTCTGGCTCGCCTACCGGTTCCGGGCGGATGAGAGCCGTCACGCGGGCCTCCGCCGCCTCGTCGGCGGTATCGTCATGGGCGGTGCCATCGCCGGGATGCATTACACCGGCATGGCCGCGGCGACCTTCACCGCCGACGGCCACCCGGCGCACGCGCTCGGCGGGCTGCTCGCCACCCGGGAGCTCACCCTTGCGGTGACCTTCAGCACGGTCCTCATCCTGGCCATGGGACTTCTCGCCGCGAAGATGGACCGGTGGTTTCGGGCGCGGCTGGAGATCGAGGAGCGTCGCCGCGAGGCGCAGAAGCTCGAAGCGATCGGCCAGCTGGCCGGCGGAATCGCCCACGACTTCAACAACATCCTCACCGCGATCAACAACTACGCCGAGTTCGTGTCGGCCAGCCTGCCGCCGGATGCGCCCGAACAAAGCGACCTCGCCGGCATCCGGGAAGCCGCCGACCGTGCCGCCGCGCTCACGGCGCAGCTCCTCGCCTTCGGCAGAAAGCAGATCGTGCAGCCAGCGGTGCTGGATCTGCGCGACGTGCTAGGCGAGGCCGGCCGCCTGCTGCGACGCCTCATCGGCGAGCACATCAGGGTCGACGTCGAGGCGCCCCCGCCACTGAGTCCGGTGCTGGCGGATCGGGCGCAGCTGATTCAGGTGGTCCTCAATCTGGCGATCAACGCCCGCGACGCCATGCCCGGCGGGGGCACCCTGACGATCGAAGCCCGCGACGTGCGGCTCAGCGACGAGTATGCCCGGGTGCACCTCGGCGTCGACCCCGGCCGCTACGTCGAGCTGGCCGTAAGCGACACCGGTCACGGCATGCCGCCCGACGTGAAGGCCAGGATCTTCGAGCCCTTCTTCACCACCAAGCCTCGAGGAGTCGGCACCGGACTCGGACTCTCCACCGTGTTCGGCATCGTGAAGCAATCCAGCGGGCACATCTACGTCTACTCGGAGCCCGGGCGCGGGACCAGCGTCAAGGTGTATCTGCCCCGCGCGATCGGCGCGCCGGCGGCCGGCGATCCGCGCCAGGAAATCCGAGCCCAGCCCGGCCAGGAGACGGTCCTCCTGGTGGAAGACGACCCCAGCATCCGAGACCTCGCCCAACGGGTGCTGCTCAAGCGCGGCTATAGCGTGCTGGCCGCCGCGAGTCCGGGTGAGGCCGTCGCACTGGTGGGCGAGCAGGACCGGCAGGTTGACCTCCTCCTCACCGACGTGATGCTGCCGGAGATGAGCGGTCCCGACCTGGCGAGAATTCTCGCCGCCCAGCAGCCGGGCCTCCCGGTGCTCTACATGTCGGGATATACCGACACGACCGTCGTGCGCGGTGGCCAGCTGGATCCGGGCGCCATGTTCCTGCCCAAGCCATTCGGCCCGGAGACACTGCTCAGGAAGGTGCGGGAGGTGTTGGACGCGGCAGCGAAGGCACGGATAGCGGCACCAGTGCCGCAGGGAACGTCAGAAGCGGTGTGAAGGAAAGCCAGATCACTCGGCTCTTCGCGCCCAGTGCAACGCGGCCCGGAGCGCGCGCTCCCACTCCTGCAGCCGTTTTCCCCGCTCCACCGCATCCATCGAGGGCGTAAACCGCGTGAACCGGCGGCCGGCGAGGAACTCGCCGGGCTGCTTCCACACGCCAAGCGCGAGTCCGGCGAGTGCCGCGGCGCCGAGCGCCGTGGTCTCGACCATATCCGGCCTTTCGACCGGCACGCCGAGCACGTCGGCCTGGAACTGCATCATCCAGTCGTTTGCCGCGGCCCCGCCGTCCACCCTCAGGGCTGTGATGTCGACCTTGTCCGCTCCCGTCATGGCACGCAGCAGCTCGGCGCTGCTGAATGCGATCGCCTCCAGCGCCGCCCGCACCAGATGTGCGCGTCCGGTGCCGCGGGTGAGCCCGACGATGGTCCCCCGTGCCTCGGGCTCCCAGTGCGGCGTGCCCAGTCCCACGAATGCCGGCACGAAGGTCACGCCGTCCGTCCCCTCGACGCTGCGAGCCAGGCGCTCGCTCTCGGGCGCGGTCGCGATGATGCCCAGCCCGTCGCGCAGCCACTGGACCGCGGCGCCCGCGATGAACACGCTCCCTTCGAGCGCGTAGGCCGGCTCCCCACGGGGACCGCAGGCCGCGGTCGCGAGCACGCCGTGGGGCGGCTCGGGTACTCGGGTGCCGCGATACACCAGCAGGAACGCACCGGTCCCGTAGGTGTTCTTCGCCAGGCCTTCGCTGCAGCACCCCTGGCCGAACAGCGCGGCTTGCTGGTCGCCCGCGAGCCCGGCGATGGGCAACGCGAAGCCGAGGTGCGAAGGCTCGGTCTCTCCCACGAATCCGGACGAGGCGGTGATGCTCGGGAGCACTTCTCTCGGCACCCCGAAAATGGCGAGCAGCTCCGGGTGCCAATCGCGGGCGCTGAGATCGTACAGCAGCGTCCGGCTCGCGTTGGTGTGATCGCTCGCGTGGACCCGTCCACCGGTCAGTTTCGCCACCAGCCAGCTTTCGACCGTCCCGGCCGCGAGCTCGCCTTTGCCCGCCCGGCGGCGCAGCTCCTGATCGCGCAGCAGCCACTCCAGCTTGGTGGCCGAGAAATAGGGATCGGCGACCAGCCCGGTGCGGCGACGAAGCAGCGCCTCGACGCCCGTCTCCTTCAGCTCCCGGCAGCGTTCGCTGGTGCGACGGTCCTGCCACACGATCGCCGGCGCCACCGGCCGCAGGCTCCGCCGATCCCACAGCACCACTGTTTCCCGCTGGTTGGTGATCCCCAGGCCCAGCGGCCGCTCGCCGGCCCCCGCCAGCGCGTCGGCGATCGCCTGGAGCGAGGCGCTGAGAATCTCCTCCGGGTCGTGCTCGACCCAGCCGGGCTGCGGGAAGTACTGCGTGAACTCGCGATAGCCCCGTCCCAGCACCGTGCCGTCCTGCTGGATGACGAGCGCGGTGGATCCCGTCGTCCCCTGGTCGAGCGCGAGGATCGAGGGCATCAGTCCATGAGCCGGGAGAGCTGGCCGGGCGGCACCACTCCGCGATCGGTCACGATCGCGCTCACCAGCTCGGCTGGGGTGACGTCGAACGCCGGATTCCACGCGCGCACGCCATCGGCCGCGGCGGGGACCCCACGCCAGCCGGTCACCTCTTCGGCAGCCCGGAGCTCGATCGGGATCGCGCTGCCGTCCGGCGTGGCGGGGTCGATCGTCGAGCTGGGAGCGAGCACGTAGAGCGGAACGCCGTGTGCCCGCGCGGCCAGCGCCAAGGCGTAGGTGCCCAGTTTGTTGGCGACATCCCCGTTGGCGGCGATCCGGTCGGCGCCGACCAGCGCACAGGCCACGTCGCCGCCCCGGAAGCGACTCGCGATCGCGCCATCAGCGATGATGGTGCAGTCGACGCCGGCGCGGCTCAGCTCCCACGCCGTGAGCCGGCTGCCCTGGAGCAGCGGCCGGGTCTCGGGCACGATCACCCGGGGCGCGCGGCCGAGGCGGTGGAGATGGTAGATCGGCGCGAGCGCGCTGCCGATGCCGCCGGTGGCGAGCACGCCGGCGTTGCAGATGGTCGCCACCGTGGCGTCGGGGGGAAGCAGCGCCGCGCCGAGCGCGCCGAGCCGATCGCACATGGCCCGGTCCTCGTCCCAGATCGTCTGCGCCTCGGTCCGGAGTGCCGCCTCCAGCGACTCGCCCGACTCAGCCGCGCGCTCGGCCCGCCGCATCATGCGTGTAAGGGCCCAGTGCAGGTTGACCGCCGTGGGACGGGTGGCACCCAGGATCGAGGCCGCCCGGCGCACCGCGTCCACCGCCTCGCGCCCGGTCGCTGCGGCTGCTCCGAGCTCGAGCGTTACGCCCATGGCCGCCGCGATTCCGATGAGGGGCGCACCGCGCACCCGAAGCGACGCGATCGCCTCGGCGACCGCGTCGACCGTCTCCAGTTCGAGATACCGCTCCTCACCCGGCAGCATCGTCTGATCGAGCAGACGGATCCCGCCCGACGGTGACCAGGCGATGGGGTTGGGAAGTCGCATGGGGACAAGATACTCTTATCCCACCTTTCCAGCCCGAGCATGGACATGGTCTACAGCACCCTGCTGTTCGAGGTCCGCGACGCGGTCGCGACCGTCACCGTCAACCGCCCCGAGAAGCTCAACGCCCTGAACGGCACGGTCATCGCCGAGCTTGGCGACGCGGCTGCGCGCCTCCGCGACGACCGCGACATCGGGGGCGCGATCCTAACCGGAGCCGGACCGAAGGCCTTCGTCGCGGGCGCGGACATCGGCGAGATCGCGGCGCAGAGCCCGGTGGACGGGAAGGCGCGCTCGCTCGAAGGCCAGCGCGTGTTCCGCGCGCTGGAGCGCTGCGGGAAGCCGGTGATCGCCGCGGTCAACGGCTTTGCGCTGGGCGGCGGCTGCGAGCTGGCCATGGCCTGCCACCTTCGCATCGCCAGCGAGAGCGCCCGTTTCGGGCAGCCGGAGGTCAAGCTCGGCATCGGCCCCGGCTATGGGGGCACCGTGAGGCTGCCGCGGCTGGTGGGCCGCGGACGGGCGCTGGAGCTGCTCCTCACCGGCCAGATGATCGACGCTCAGGAGGCCCATCGCATCGGACTGGTCAACCGCGTGGTCCCTGCCGACCGCCTGCTGGTCGAGAGTGAAGCCATGCTACGAGCCATCCTGGAGAACGGACCGCTGGCGGTCAGGGCTTGCCTGGAGGCGGTAGATAGCGGTCTCGACACGGGAGTGGACGAGGCGCTGCTCCTGGAGGCCAATCTCTTCGGGCTGCTCTCCGGAACGGCCGACATGCGGGAGGGCACGACGGCGTTCGGGGAGAAGCGGAAGGCGGTGTTCCGGGGGGAGTAGGCCGGGCGGTCGGGCGGTCGGGCGGTCCGGCGGTCCGGCGGTCCGGCGGTCCGAGGCTACTCTGCATCCCTGGCTTCACTCGGGATAGCATGCGTGGTCCGCCGGTTCGTCTGTCCGGCCGGTGGTCCAGCAGAGGCAGGTACCGACCGCCCGGCCGCCCGACCGCCCGACCGCCTAAGTCCAACCCCTGGACTGCATTTCACCCTCTCGGTTGACTATCTTTCTGCGATGCCCGGAAAGGTCGTGCGAGGGGTCCTTCTGGCGCTCCTCGTCGGGTGCGAGGAGCGCGAGCGGCTGGTATTCGAGCCCGAGCCGGTGGACCAGGAAGGTCCGATCAGCCATATCGACCCGCCATCGCGGGACACGATTCTGACGGAGGGAGACCCCTTCCTGATCGGGGGCCGGACAGTGGACCCCAGCGGGGTGGACACCCTCTACATCGAGGTCGGGGGGGCGAACCTGAGCTACCTGCCGCTCGACGGCGAAGGCAGGGACACTCTCAACTTCTCGATCAGCCTGCCGACCCGCGGGCTCCTCGGTCGAACGATCACGATCGGTGTGCACGGCGTCGACATGATCGGCAACGTCGGACCCACGATCACCCGCCGCTTCACGATCCAGTAGTGCGGCTCCAGCGGCTGGCGGTTCGAGGGTTCAGGAATCTGGCGGACCTCGACTACGACGTGCCCGCGCGCGGCGTCGCTCTTCTCGGCGCCAACGCGCAGGGCAAGACGAACTTTCTGGAAGCGGTGTACTACCCGGTGCTCTTCCGCTCCTTCCGGGGAGCGCCGGACCAGGAGGTCGCCGCCTTCGGCGCGACCGCCTTCCACGTCGAAGCCGCGGTCGCAGATGCCGGCGTGGGCACGCTCGCCGCCGGCTACGTTGCTGCCGGCCGCCGTAAGCGGATCCTGCTCGACGGGGCCGAGTCGGAGCGGCTCACCGAAGCGGTCGGCCGCTGGCTCGCGGTGGTGTTCCTGCCGGGAGACGTGGAGCTGGCATCGGGACCGGCCGCTCTTCGCCGGCAGTACTTGGACCGGCTGCTCTCGCTGGCCGACCGCGGCTACCTCCGGGCGCTGGCCCGCTACCGTGCGGCGCTGGCCCAGCGGAATAGCGCGCTGCGACAGGGGAAGCCCGAGCTGGCCTGGGCGTTCGACCGGCCGCTCGCCGCGTCCGGCGCGGAGATCGTGGCGGCACGGGAGCGCTGGGCGCGCCATGCGGCTGCCCGCTTTGCTGCCGAGTTCGACTGCATCGGGGAGCGAGGAGGGGCGACCCTGGCTTATCGCGGGGCGCCGGAGCTCGCCGACCCCGGTGCCTGGAGCCAGGTGCTCGCAGGGGCCCAGGCGGCGGACTGCGCGAGAGGGGCCTCCACGGTGGGGCCGCACCGGGATGACCTCCGGCTGGAGATCGGCGGACGATCGATCCGGGAGTTCGGGAGCACGGGGCAGCAGCGGAGCGCGGCGGTGGCGCTCAAGCTCCTGGAACTCGCGACCCTGCGCGGGGCGCGGGAGACGGAGCCCGCCCTCCTGCTGGACGACGTCTTCGCGGAACTGGACCACGAGCGCCGGCAGCGGCTCGCTTCCCGGCTGGTCGGCCCGGCGGATCGTCAGGTGTTTCTCACCGCCCCGCGGGTCGAGGAGCTGCCGCGGGGGTTGGAGCTGGAGGTGTGGAGGGTGACCGAGGGACATGTGCGAGGCCCCGAAGCGTGAGCGATTCGCGCCGACCCTCGTCCCTGGCCGACGCCCTGGCGAGTTACCTGCGCCGCTCGGGCTACGCCAAGCGGATCCAGCAGGCGGGAGTGATCGAGGCCTGGCCCCAGCTGGTGGGCCCCCAGATTGCCGCGGTGACCGCACCGGAATCGGTGACCCAGGACGGCGTGCTGCGGGTCCGAGTCGCTACGGCCGCCTGGGCCAACGAGCTCAGCCTCATGACGCCGCGGATCCTCGCTCGGGTGAACGACGGACGGCAAGGAAGAGTGAAGGAGATCCGGTGGGTGCCGGGACCGCTCGACCGGGCTCGAACCTAGACCGCCACCCGGTGCCCGATCACCACAGCGCCACGGAGGCGTCGGTGTGAAGCGGAATGAGACGTACGCCGGTACCGGCTGGGAGTCCATGAAGCCCTTCGTACCTCGGTGGTGAACAAGCCACGGGAACCGGTCAAAGCAGTGAATCCCCAAGATCGACGGAGCCATATGGCCAAGCGTGAACCCGCCCTCCTCGAGGGCACGCCCGAGTACAAAGCCGACGCGATCCAGGTCCTCAAGGGGCTGGAGGCGGTCCGGAAGCGGCCCGGGATGTACATCGGATCCACCAGCGAGAACGGATTGCATCACCTGGTGTACGAGGTGGTGGATAACTCGATCGACGAGGCGCTGGCGGGTCACTGCGACACCATCAACGTCACCATTCACGCCGATAATTCGATCACCGTCCAGGACAACGGGCGGGGCATCCCGGTGGACATGCACCCGACCGAGAAGATGCCGGCGGTCGAAGTGGCGCTGACCGTGCTGCACGCGGGCGGCAAGTTCGACAAGAATACCTACAAGGTGTCGGGCGGCCTCCATGGGGTGGGCGTGTCGGTAGTCAACGCGCTCTCGGAGCGGCTGGAAGTGGTGGTGGACCGGGACGGCAACCGCCACCGCATGGCCTTCGTGCGCGGCAAGACCGTGAAGAAGCTGGAGGCGCTCGGCAAGGCGCGGGGCACGGGCACGACGATCCGATTCAAGCCCGACCCCGAGATCTTCACCGTCCTGGAGTTCCACTACACCACCCTCGCCGACCGGCTCCGCCAGCTCGCGTTCCTGAACCAGGGGATCAGCATCACCATCAAGGACGAGCGCGAGGATCAGAAGAAGCAGGAGACGTTCTACGCCAAGGGCGGACTGGTGGAGTTCGTCCAGTGGCTCAACCGGAACAAGAAGGCCCTGCACGCCAAGCCGATCTCGTTCAGCGCGCTGAAGGACGACGTCGAAGTCGACCTCGCCCTCCAGTACGAGGACGGATACAACGAGAACACCTTCACCTTCGTGAACAACATCAACACCCATGAGGGGGGGACCCACCTCACCGGCTTCAAGTCGGCCCTGACCCGGACCATCAACGACGTCGCCAAGAAGCGTGACTTCCTCAAGAAGGAAGGCTTCACCCTCTCGGGCGAGGACATCCGCGAGGGGTTGACCTGCGTGCTTCACGTCAAGGTCAAGGAGCCGCAGTTCGAGGGGCAGACCAAGACCAAGCTGGGCAACTCCGAGGTCGAGAGCATCGTCAAGACCGTGGTCAACGAGCACCTCGGCAGCTACCTGGAGGAGCACCCGCCGGTCGCGCGGAACATCATCGAGAAGGCGGTGAGCGCAGCCCGTGCCCGCGAGGCGGCACGCAAGGCGCGCGACCTGGTCCGCAAGAAGTCCGGACTGGAGAACGCCGTGCTGCCCGGCAAGCTGGCCGACTGCTCCTACGACGATCCGGCGCTGTGCGAGCTCTACCTGGTGGAGGGCGACTCCGCGGGCGGCAGCGCAAAGCAGGCGCGCAAGCGGGAGTTCCAGGCCATTCTCCCGCTCCGGGGCAAGATCCTGAACGTGGAGAAGGCCCGGATCGACAAGATCCTCAGCAATGAGGAGATCCGGGCGATGATCACGGCGATCGGGACGGGCGTCAAGGACGACTTCAAGCTGGAAGACGCCCGCTATCACAAGATCGTGCTCATGACCGACGCCGACGTGGACGGTGCCCACATCCGGACCCTGCTGCTTACCTTCTTCTTCCGGCAGATGCAGGAGCTGATCGAGGCGGGGTACGTGTACATCGCCCAGCCGCCCCTCTACCGGGTCGCCAAGGGGAAGGAAGTCTTTTACGCCTACAGCGACGGGGAGCGGGACGACTACATCAAGCGGTTGAGCGGCGGCGACGGGAAGGGCAATGTGAACATTCAACGCTACAAGGGCCTGGGCGAGATGAACCCGGACCAGCTCTGGGACACCACGATGGACCCGGAAAAACGCACCGTCCTCCGGGTCACGATGGAGGACGCGGTGGAGGCCTCGAAGCTGTTCGACGAGCTGATGGGCGACGAGGTCGAGCCGCGGAGGATGTTCATCGAGCGAAACGCGAAATACGTGACGAACCTCGACGTGTAGACCGCGAGAACGGTCCAAGGCGAAAAGTGAAGGGGGATCGGCGTTGAACCGATCCCCCTTCACTGCTCACCTTTGACGTTTCACGCCTTCCGGTCACCTCGTCTTCCCGCCCAACTGCTCCAGCCTCTGCCTGGCTTCGACCACCTGCGGTTGCAGAGCAGCGTCGGCGCGGGCCCACAGATCGGCGAACTCACGGTACTGCTCGGCGGCCTCACCCTTCGACCCCTTGGCTTCGTAGAGCTCGCCCAGCCGGCGGTGAACCTCGGCGCGCCAGCGAGAATCCTGTTCAGGCTGCGGGTCGGGCGTCGTGAGGAATCGCTCGAAGTAAACGATCGCCGAATCGCCCCGGCCGGCCAGGTCGTGGGCCTGTCCGACCCTGACCATGGCGTACCGCGCGTTCACGGCGGTTTGCGCATCGGCCTCATGCATCATCGTGATCGCCTGGTCCCAGCGCCGCTCGGTCAGTGCCACCTGCGCTTGGTAGAACGCCTGACGCCCGGCCGGCTCGCGGGCGCTTGCCATCTGGTCGCGCTCGAACCCCGCGAGCGCCCGTTTAGCGAGGGCCGGGTCTTGGAGGTCGACGGCAAGGTGCGATAGCTCATCCCAGGGCCGGTTGCCGGGGGGCATCGAATCCAGCGGGTCGCGTGCGAGTCCGCGATTGAGCGCCGCCAGGCCCGCGGAGCGGTCCCCGCGAATCGCCGCGTCGTACGCCGTGTCCAGCGCGAACGTGATCCGACTCTCGGGGCCGGGGGCGGCGCGTACCGTCGCCTCAGCCCACTGGGTCATCCAGCGGAGACCCTCGTCGCGGCGGCCGTGCAGATAGGCCACAAGGCCGGTGGCAAAGGCGGCCCGAAGGGCCTGTCTGGTCGTCCGCGCCTTGGTGAAGACGGCGCGACTGATGCTGTCCGCCACGTCCGCCCGGCCCTTGCCCCACGCGGCATACCACTCCCCCTCCCAGAGATCGTTGCTCTCTGGAAAGCGGGTCCGGAACGCGGCCACGGTGGAGTCGAGCGCCTCCACCCTGCCGTTGCGGATCTGCTCCTGAATCAGGTTGGTGAAGGCCCCGCCGAAGGTGCGCGGCAGGCGTACCACGCGGCGGTAGAGCTGCTCCGCCCGCTCGTAATCCCGCTTGTCGCCGTAGATGACCGCGGCGTTGTTGAGCCCGCTGGTGCTGTTCGAGTCGAGCCGGATCACCTCTTCGTATGCGGCGAGGGCACGGTCGTCATCGGGCCGTGGACCGCGCGTGTAGTAGTAGCCCTCGGTGAGAAGCCGCTCCAGCTCGGTGAGCCGCTCGCGGTGGCGGTAGGCCGTCGAGATCGCCGCGAGACTGCGCTCCCGGCTCCGGTTGTCGTTCCCCAGCAGCACCGCAATCTTGCGCCAGGCCATCGCGAATCCCGTGTCGAGCGCGACGGCCTCCTCGAGCAAGGCGAGGCCGCGGTCCCCCTCGCCCGCCTCGTCCGCGAGCGCCGAGCCTTCCACGTACTTCCGGAGGGCGGCGAGGGAGGGCGTGGTCACCCGCTCCAGCTCGGAGCTGGCGCGAATGGTCCGCAGCGATTCTCCGGCCTTGGTCCGCACTGCCCGCGAGAGGTCGCCGATCGCGCCGATGAGCTCGTTCTCGCTCCCTGCCGTCTCCCGGAAGGTTGCGAGCTCGGCGCCGTCCAGCGCGGAAACCAACCGGGCGGACACCACGTAGCTCTGCCCCAGACGCACGATCTCGCCGTCGAGCACCGCCTTGGCTCCCTCGCGCGTGGCGATCTCCCGCGCCAGCTCGAAGGGCACGATGCTCTCCGACGGCCGCTGCATCAGGCCCAGGATCTCGCGCACCGACGCCCGGGTGAGCACGTTGAGCGAGCTGGACTGCGCCAGGTCGGTTCGCAACGCTTCCGCGACCGTGGGGCCGAGGGCGGAGTCGCCCGCAGGCGCACGGAAGTCGGCGACTACGACCGTCTCCCTGGCACCGAACTCTCCCTTGCCCCGAAGCGACGCGGCCGGCCCGATCCCGAACGCCCGCGTCACCATGAAGCCGACGACGAGCGCCGCAAAGGCCCCCAGCGCCACCCACCCGCCGAGCATGGTGCGGCGCCACGAGACGTGTGGACTCGCCTTGAGCGCGAGCGTCACCAAGGTCCCTGCCGCTGGAACGCCGCCCCCCGGCGTGTGCTGAGGCGTGACGGCATACGCCCGGTAGGCGGTTCTCTGGACGAAGGCGGTGATGCCGATGACCGGCAGCCCGGCGAGCATCACCCCCAGCGAGCCGGGCAGGACCCAGTCCGGCAGACCGATGACATCCAGGGCGGCCCACGCCGTGACGCCGACGATCGCGGTGGCGAGCGCCCAGAGGGCCAGCGCCCTGGCGATCGGCATCCGACCGTCCCGCAGAGCCGCCGGCGCGGCGGGGGCGCTCCCGCTGGTGGTGACGGTCTCCAGGACCCGGACCAGATCCGCCGCCCGCTGCGGGCGGTTGTCCGGATCCTTGGCGAGACAGGCCATGATCAGGTCGGCGAGGGAAGCAGGCAGATCGGCGCGGACAGCCCGGAGGTCCCGCGGGGTCTCGCTCAGGTGAGCCGCCAGCAGTCGTGCCGGTGAGGCCCCCTGGAACGGGGGCTGCCCCGCGATGAGCTCGTAGGCCATGACCCCGAAGGCATAGATGTCCACCCGGTGGTCCGCACTGGGATCTGCCGCCGCCTGCTCCGGCGCCATGTAGGTCGGCGTGCCGATGGAGGTCCCGACCTGCGTTAGCGTCGCCGGCCGGCCTCCGCCGTCGGTCCGCGCCGCCGTGATGGCCTTGGCGATGCCGAAGTCCGTGACCGTGGCGCTGCCGGCGGAGAGGAGGACATTGTCGGGCTTGATGTCGCGGTGCACGATGCCGTGGCTATGGGCGTACATCAGCGCGCGGGCCACGTCCCGGAGAATGCTGACAACCTCGCCGGTGGCCAGCGGGCCCTGCTCGAGACGCTGGCGCAGGCTGTCGCCGTCCACGTACGGCATGCTGAACCAGGGCAGCCCGCCGGCGTCGCCGGCGGTGAGCACCGGCACCACGTGCGGATGCTGCAGCTGGGCGGCCAGCAGGACCTCGCGCCGGAACCGCTCGACCGAGATGCCCGCCAACAGCTCGGGCGCGAGCACCTTCACGACGACGCGACGATTGAGGGCCGTCTCGACCGCGAGGTAGGTGCGGGACATGCCCCCGCCCCCCAGCTCGCGCTGGAACGCGTAGAGACCCGCGAGCGCCTGCTCCAGCCGGCCGCGCAGCTCGTCCATCAGAGCCTTTTGATCGGGATGGCGGGAATATGCGGTCGGGTGACCCGTAAGGCCAGCGCACAGGCGGACCGGACTAGCTTTCCATTGACCTCAACCAGAGCCGCCATGTCGCTCCTGCTCCTCGCCCTGACCCTCACGACTCCGGCACCGGCCGACACGGTGCGCTACGCGGTCACCTTCCCCAACCCGGCGCACCACGAGGCCCGGATCGCCGTGGACTTTCCCGCAGCCGGCGACACCCTCGAGGTGTGGATGAGTCGCTCGTCGCCCGGCCGCTACGCGCTGCATGAGTTCGCCAAGAACGTGTACCACGTCCAAGCGACCGACCGCGCGGGCCGGGCGGTTCCGATCGTGCGACGGGATCCCTATCGCTGGCTGGTGGTGGCAGGGCGCCGGCCGGTGCGCTTCTCCTACACCCTGTACGCCGACCGAGCCGACGGCACCTATGCCCAGATCGATCCTACCCACGCTCACCTCAACGCGCCCGCCACGTTCGCCTGGGCGCGGGGCCTGGAGACGCGGCCGGTGCTGGTCCGGTTCACCCCGCCGTCCGGCAGCGAATGGCGGGTGGCAACCCAGCTCGTCGCCCTGGCCGACTCGCTCGCCTGGGCGGCGCCGGATCTGGCCTACCTCATGGACAGCCCCACCGAGCTGAGCCGGTTCGCGTTGCGGAGCTGGACGGTGTCGGGACCCGGCGGCCGCACCGACACCCTGCGAATCGCGCTCCACCACGAGGGCACCGACGCCGAGCTCGATCGGTACACCGAAGGGGTGCGGAAGATCGTCGCGGAGCAGGTGGGAATATTCGGCGAGGCCGCTCGCTTCGACCAGGGGACCTACACCTTCCTCGCCGACTACCTGCCCTGGGCGTCGGGTGACGGCATGGAGCACCGCAACTCGACCGTCCTCAGCTCGAGTGCCTCGCTGGCGACGGCCTTCGATCGGTTGCTGCTGACCGCGTCGCACGAGTTCTTCCATTCCTGGAACATGGAGCGGATTCGTGCGGCCGAGCTGGAGCCGTTCGACTTCACCCGGGCCGACCCCTCGCCGACCCTGTGGTTCGGCGAGGGATTCACCAACTACTTCGACCGCCTCGCGGTCCGCCGGGCCGGCCTCATGTCCGATTCGGCGTACGCCGAGACGGTCGCCGAAGTCGTGAACGCTGTGCTGGCCGCGCCGGGCCGCCGCTTCCACAGCCCGGTGGACATGAGTCTGCTCGCACCCTTCGTCGACGCCGCGACGGCCATCGATCCGGTCAACTTCCCCAACACGTTTCTCTCCTACTACACCTGGGGCGCCGGTATCGGGCTCGGCCTCGATCTGACGCTGCGCGGACGCGGCGACGGCAGGACGCTGGACGGATTCATGCGCCTCATGTGGGAGCGGTTCGGCCGACCGGAGAAGCCCTACGCCGTCCGCCGTCTCTACACCCTCGGCGACCTGCAGCGCACGTTGGGCGAGTACGCGGGGGACGCGACCTTCGCGCGGGACTTCTTCTCGCGCTACGTGCGCGGCCGCGAGGCGCCCGACTACGCGCCGCTCCTGGCGCAGGCCGGCTTCCTGATTCGACCGGCCCAGCCTCAGGCTGCGTGGGCGGGGCCGCTCTCGCTCGCGGCGGATTCGGCCGGCACGACGGTGACGGCGGCGACACTGGCGGGCACGCCGGTGCACCGGGTCGGCCTCGATCGGGGCGACCGTCTCGTCTCGGCGGGCGGTCGGCCCATCGCCGGGCAGAAGGATTGGACCGCCCTGCTGGCCACGCGGGCGCCGGGCGACTCGCTTCCGCTGGTGTTCCGGCAGCGGGGACGCGAGGTCCGGACGATGCTGCGGCTCGAGGCTGATCCGCAGCTGCAAGTGCGTCCGGCGGAGCTCGCCGGAACATCGTTAACACAGGCTCAGCGCGCCTTTCGAGCCGCCTGGCTGGGGAGTCGAGCGGGCCGCATTGAGACCGAACACACAGGTTCGAGGAAGGAATAGAGCGATGGAAACGCGACAACTCGGCAGCCGTGGACCACAGGTGTCCGCCATCGGCTTTGGTGCAATGAGCATCGGTATCGCCGACGTGTACACCAGCAGCGTACACGACGACACGGAGGGCGTGGCTCTCCTCCACCGGGCCCTGGAGCTGGGCGTTACCCTGATCGATACGGCGGACGTCTACGGAAACTCGGAGATCCAGGTGGGCAAGGCGCTGAAGGGCCGCCGCGACGGAGTCGTGCTGGCCACCAAGTTCGGATTCGTCAATCGGCGCCCGGGAGAGGAGGAGCGGATCGATGGCAGCCCTGCCTACGTCCAGCGGGCCTGTGACGCCTCGTTGACGCGACTCGGCGTGGAACGCATCGACCTGTACTACCTGCATCGGGTAGACCCGCGGGTGCCGATCGAGGAGACCGTCGGCGCGATGGGTGATCTGGTGCGCCGGGGCAAGGTGCGGTACCTGGGGCTCTCCGAGCCGAGCCCGGCGACGGTGCGGCGCGCCCATGCCGTCCACCCGATCGCCGCGGTCCAGAACGAGTACTCGCTCTGGACCCGCGATCCCGAGGAGACCCTGTTGCCCACCCTTCGCGAGCTGGGCATCGCGCTGGTGGCGTACAGCCCTCTGGGGCGCGGATTTCTGGCCGGGCGCTTCCGGAGCCCGGACGACCTGGCGCCCGACGACTGGCGCCGCAACAATCCGCGCTTCACCGGCGAGAACTTCCGGAGAAACCTCGCCCTCGCCGATCGCGTCCGGGAATTGGCGGCCGAGACAGGGTGTACGCCGGCCCAGCTCGCCCTCGGGTGGCTCATCCGCCGGCACGGGAACGTCGTTCCGATCCCCGGCACCAGCAGCATCCCCAGACTGGAGGAGAACGTGGCCGCGGCCGGTGTCGAGCTCACGCCGGAGGAACTGGACCGAATCGAGCGCGCCGCGCCCCGGGGCGCGGCGGCCGGCGAGCGCTACGGTCCCGAGATGCTCGAGCTGACCGGCAGGTGACCCGGACCGGGAGCTACGATCGCTCCATCGTGCAGGGACCGCTCGCCCGGGCGGTCTGGAAGCTCGCCTGGCCGTCGATGCTCACCAACATCGTGGGTGGCTTCCAGGGCATCGTGGATCACGTCCTGGTGGGCCACCTCGTGGGCTACACCGGCAACGCCGCGATCGGCGTGGCATGGCAGCTCATCATCGTCGTCATCATCTTCATCAACTCGCTCTTTGCGGGGATGAGCGTGCTGGTCGCCCGCTTCGCCGGTGCGGGCGATCCGGACAAGGTGGATCGCACGGTCTACCAGGCGTTCCTCACCGCCATCGGCCTGGCGGTGCTGATCATCGCGCCGCTCGGGTACGTCCTCTCCCCCACCCTGCTCGACCTGGTCAACGCCGAGCCCACCGTGAAGGCGGAGGCGCTCCCCTTCCTCCGCATCATGTTCCTCTTCTCCAGCGGGATGCTGATCTTCTACATGCTGGGCGGCGCGCTCCGCTCCGCCGGGGACGCCCGGACGCCGATGGTGCTCGGCATCGCGCTGACGGTGCTGAACCTGGCGCTGAATCTGGTGCTGATCCGCGGGCTCGGACCGATTCCTGCCTTCGGGACGGCCGGATCGGCGATGGGCACGGTGATCGCATCGGGCCTCCTCGGCGCGTACTCGATCTGGAAGCTCTGGGCTGGCGGCTG
>DATBJH010000047.1:0-28940 GCA_036556505.1 Gemmatimonadales bacterium | reverse complement strand
GCCTTTGCATGCAGATTATGCAGGATTCGCTTGACACCAAGGGTACGAGAGGGTATCCTCATCCAGGGCACGAACCCAGGACGCATGATGCCGCCGAAGCTCCGTCTCCAGCCGATCGCCCAGGTCCACCGAAACCGCCGGTCCTCTCCCAGGCGAGCGCGCGGGCGATTGGCGTGAGCGGACTTCGCTCGACCGGACGCCCCTGAGCTCGCACCGGCGATCCAGGGGCGTCTCTCTTTTCCATCAACCCGCACGAGGAGTCCATGGCCACCACCGCCAAGCCCACGACGTTCACCCGGACGTCCAAGTCCGGGGAGGTCCAGAAGGTCTTGGACCTCGTCCGCGATCGGAAGCTCCAGGTCGTGGACGTCAAGTTCTGCGACCTGCCCGGCACGTGGCAGCACTTCTCCATCCCGGCCAGCACGCTGGATGAAGCCGTGTTCCGCGAGGGTCTGGGCTTCGACGGCTCGTCCATCCGCGGGTTCCAGGCCATCAACGAGAGCGACATGCTGCTGCTGCCCGATCCCACCAGCGCCTTCGTGGATCCGGTGCTGGAGGTCCCGACGCTCTCTCTGACCTGCGACATCTACGACCCGATCACGCTGGAGCCGTACTCCCGCGATCCACGGTTCATCGCCTTCAAGGCCGAGGAGTACCTGAAGACGACGGGCATCGCGACGATCTCCTGCTGGGGGCCGGAGGCGGAGTTCTTCATCTTCAACTCGGTCCGCTTCGACCAGAACGCCTTCGAGGGGTACTACCACATCGACAGCGAGGAGGGGATCTGGAACAGCGGCCGGAACGGCACTCCGAACCTGGGGCATCGCCCCCGCCACAAGGAGGGCTACTTCCCGGTGCCGCCGATCGACCGTCTCCAGGACGTTCGGTCGAAGATCATGCTGGCCCTCACCGAGGCGGGGGTGCCGGTGGAGGTCCAGCATCATGAGGTCGGCACCGCCGGCCAGGCGGAGATCGACATCCGGTTCGGGACCCTGGTGCAGACGGCCGACCGGATGATGATCTACAAGTACCTCGTGAAGAACGTGTGTCACCGGCTGGGCTACACGGCGACGTTCATGCCCAAGCCGCTCTTCGGCGACAACGGGTCGGGAATGCACTGCCACCAGTCGCTCTGGAACGGCAACAGCCCGCTCTTTTTCGACGAGGGCGGGTACGCCCTGATCTCCGAGCTGGCGCGGTACTACATCGGCGGGCTCATCGCCCACGCTCCGGCCCTGCTGGCACTCTGCGCCCCGACCACCAACAGCTACCGCCGGCTGGTGCCCGGCTTCGAGGCGCCGGTCAACCTGATGTACTCCGCCCGGAACCGCTCGGCGATCTGCCGGATCCCGATGTACTCGAGCTCGCCCAAGACCAAGCGGGTCGAATTCCGCGCGCCGGATCCGTCGGCGAACCCCTACCTCGCGTTTGCCGCCATGCTGATGGCGGGCCTGGACGGCATCCAGAGGAAGCTCGAGCCGCCGGCGCCGATCGACGAGGACCTCTACGAGCTGCATGACGAGCGGAAGGCCAGCATCAGGACCGTGCCCGGCTCGCTGGCGGAATCGCTCGATGCGCTGGAGCAGGACCACGAGTTCATGCTCAAGGGCGATGTCTTCACGCCGGACGTGATCGACACCTGGCTCTCGATGAAGCGGAGCAAGGACGTGGCCGCGATCAATCTGCGGCCGCATCCGTACGAATTCTTCCTGTATTACGATGCCTGATAGGCCGCAGCCTGGATCCAACTGCGTGAAGGGTGAAACGTGAAAGGTGAAAAGGAGGGATTGATCCCTCCCTTTCACCTTTCACTTTTCACCTTTCACGCTCTTCAACCCTAGATTGCCCTCATGACGTCCCATCTGCGCAGTTCCGCCATCACCCAGGGCGTCCAGCGCGCCCCCAATCGCGCCATGCTGCGAGCCGTCGGCTTCGGGGACGGCGACTTCGGCAAGCCCATCGTGGGCATCGCGAGCGGCTGGAGCACGATCACTCCCTGCAACGCGGGACTCGACCTGCTCGCCCGCCGCGCCGAGAGCGCCGCGCGGGAGAGCGGCGCCATGCCCCAGATCTTCGGCACGGTCACCGTCAGCGATGGGATCTCCATGGGGACCGAGGGGATGAGGTACTCGCTGGTCTCCCGCGAGGTGATCGCCGACTCGATCGAGACCGCCTGTGGCGCCCAGAGCATGGACGGGGTGATCGCCATCGGCGGCTGCGACAAGAACATGCCGGGAGCGATGATCGCCATCGCCCGGATGAACATCCCCGCGATCTTCGTGTACGGTGGGACGATCAAGCCCGGGCGCTACGACGGACAGGATCTCACGGTGGTGAGCGCCTTCGAGGCGGTGGGCCGGCACAGCGCGGGGAAGATCAGCGACCGTGAGCTGCTGGAAGTGGAGCGCCGAGCCTGCCCGGGCAAGGGCTCGTGCGGTGGAATGTTCACCGCCAACACGATGTCGTCGGTGTTCGAGGCGATGGGGATGAGTCTCCCCTACTCCTCCACCATGGCGGCGGAGGACGACGAGAAGGCGGAGAGCGCGGCGGCGTCGGCCGCAGCGCTGGTGGCGGCCATACGGGCCGGCCGGACCTCGCGCCAGATCCTGACCCGGAAGGCGTTCGAGAACGCCATCGCGGTCACCATGGCACTGGGTGGATCCACCAACGCTGTGCTGCACCTGCTCGCGATCGCACGCGCGGCGGACGTGCCGTTGGCGCTGGATGATTTCGAGGGCATCCGTGCCAGGGTGCCGGTCCTCTGCGACCTCAAGCCATCGGGTCGGTACGTCGCCACCGATCTGCATCGCACGGGTGGCGTGCCGCAGGTGATGAAGATCCTGCTGGAGCACGGCGTGCTCCACGGCGACGCCCTCACGGTCACCGGCGAGACGATCGCGCAGATCCTGCGCGGCGTGCCGGCGGAGCCCCGCGGCGACCAGGACGTGATCCGACCCTGGGGCCGCCCGCTGTACGGGCAGGGACACCTGGCCGTGCTGCGCGGCAACCTGGCGCCCGAAGGATCGGTCGCGAAGATCACCGGGGTGAAGTCACCCCGGATCACCGGCCCGGCGCGGGTGTTCGAGTCCGAGGAGTCCTGCCTCGAGGCGATCCTCGCCGGGCAGATCCGGCCGGGCGACGTGATCGTGATCCGGTACGAGGGGCCGCGTGGCGGGCCGGGCATGCGGGAGATGTTGGCGCCCACCTCCGCGATCATCGGCGCGGGTCTGGGCGATTCGGTCGGGCTGGTCACGGACGGGCGGTTCTCGGGTGGGACGTACGGGTTGGTCGTGGGCCACGTGGCCCCGGAAGCGGCGGCGGGCGGGCCGATCGGGCTGGTCCGCGACGGCGACGCGATCACCATCGATGCCGACCGCCGGCTCCTGGAGGTCGCCCTGAGCCAGGAGGAGATGGCGCACCGGCGCGGGCAGTGGAAGCCGCCCGCGTCCCGCTACACCGCCGGCGTGCTCTTCAAGTATGCGCGGCAGGTATCGAGCGCCAGTCTGGGGGCGGTCACCGACCTCTGACCGTCAGCGCTGGATGAACACACCCGCCTGCTCGCTCGACTCCACGGACAGGTCCAGAAATGCGGTGAAGGTTCCCTCGGTCGGGTCGTAGATCTCGGTGCTGGCCAGGAGCTCACCGCTGGCGTCCTGACCTCCGCCGACGAGCACCTGGCCGGTGGCCTCGTCCAGGACCGCGAAATGGAGCATGCGGGTGCTCGTCATGTCGCCGGTGCGGGTGAACTGGTCGGTGTCCGGGTCGAAGACCTCGACCACCGCGGTCGGCTGAATGGTCCCTCCGTCTCCGCCGACGACCAAGACACGGCCGTCGAGCAGCTTCACCGCCTGATGCCCGAGGCCGTGGTTCACCTCCATGTTGCCCACCGCGGTGAACTCGTTCGCGACCGGGTCATAGACCTCGGCGCTGTTGCGTCCGTTCCCGCCCAGCACCAGCACTCGCCCGTCATCCAGCGCGATGGCGCTGTGATTGAACCGGGTCACCGTCATGTCCGGCCCCGCGGCGAAGGCGCCGGTGGACGGATCGAAGAGCTCCGTGCTACGGACGTCGATCGTCGCCGGTCCGCCGCCTACCGGCACCAAGCCGCCGGTCACGAGGACCCGCCCGTCCGGGAGCGGGGCGGCGGCGTGACGACCCCGGGCCTCGGCCATGTCTCCGGTGGCAGCGAAGGATCGGGTGGACTCGGTGAAGATCTCGGCGGATCGGCGGACGGTGTTGCCGTCGAACCCGCCCACGATGAGGGCGCGCGATCCGGGGAGCGGGGAGATGGTGTGGTAATACCGCGCCTCCGTCATCTCGAGGTTCACGCCTTCGTCGGTCGCGGGATCGTAGAGCGCGGCATGGCGCGTGGCCGGGATGCCGGTGGCGCTCTCGTAGCCTCCGGTGAAGAGCACGCTGCTGGTGATCGGAGTCGCGGCCCGGGCCGATGCCGTCCCCCGCCGCAGGATGGATTGCGCGCCCCCCGACGCCGGGAAACCTTGTGCCTTCGGGGCACCGTGCCCCTCCATGTCCGTGATCAGGATATCGAGCAGACTCCGACCCAGGAGGGCAAGGCTGTAGAGGTGGTTCTCCGTCGCCTTGTCGAATCCGGTGAACAGGATCGCGCTCTCCCCCGGCCCGATGGGCGGCGCGTCCGAGGAGGCCGTGACCGTCACCACGGCATCGCCGCTCACTCCCTCGCTCGTGGCCGTGACGTCGGCCGTCCCCACCGCGATCCCCGTTACCGTACCGTCGCCGTCCACGGTCGCCACCCCGGTGGCGCCGCTTGCCCAGGTGATCGGCCGTCCGTCGATGGGGTTGCCGGCCGCGTTCTCCAGCGCGGCGGTGAGTTGCACCATCGCTCCCACCGGCACCGAGGCCGGGTTGGGGGTGACGGTCACGGTCGCTACGGGCTCGCTGGAGTCGGTGGAGCTGTCACCGCCGCACGCGGCGAGGGTGGCGACCGGGCCTGCGAAGGCCAGGATCAGGAGCGTCTTCACGGCAGTTTCGCGGAAGGCGATGCCGGCGGCGGAACACACGACAGGCGGGGCGTCGCTGGACGCGCTCACGGGATCTCCTCGCAGAGGGTCGAGGATATCAGAGCAGGAGAGGCTGTTCCTTGAGATGCCTGCGAATCAGCGGTTGGTCAAGATCAGCGCTCCAGGACCGGCTCCACCGACTTGCCCCCGAGCACCAGCCGAGCGATCTCGTCGCCGATCTCCCTGGTGCCGATCGTCGGCTCCCCTGGGCGCGCGATGTCTGCGGTCCGCGCCCCGGCCCCCAGCGCGGCCGCGACCGCCTGGTCCACCACCACCGCCGCCTCCGGCAGCTCCAGTCCATAGCGCAGCAGCATCGCCGCGCTGGCGATCGCGCCGATGGGATTGGCGATGCCGCGGCCTGCGATGTCCGGCGCCGAGCCGTGCACCGGCTCGAACAGCCCCGGCCCATCCCCCAGGGACGCGGAGGGCAGGAGGCCGAGCGAGCCCGTGAGGACCGCCGCCTCGTCGCTCAGGATGTCGCCGAACAGGTTCTCGGTGAGCAGCACGTCGATCCGCGCCGGCGCCGTGACTATCCGCATCGCGGCGAAATCCACGTAGAGATGCTCCAGCCCGACCTCGGGAAACTCCGCCACCCCGATGCGGCTGACCGTCTCCCGCCAGAGCTGCGACACTTCCAGCACGTTCGCCTTGTCCACGGAGGTCAGTCGTCCGCGGCGCTCCGCCGCCGCACGGAACGCCACCCGCGCCACCCGCTCGATCTCCGCCACCGAGTAGCGCAGCGTGTTCACCGCCCCCTCCGGCTCGAGCCCGCGCGGCTCACCGTAGTACAGTCCGCCGGTCAGCTCCCGCACGATCAGCAGATCCACCCCGGCCAGCAGCTCGGGCCGAAGTGGCGAGGCGTGGGCGAGCGCGGTGTGCACCGCCACCGGCCGCAGGTTGGCATAGACACCGAGCAGCTTCCTCAGCGCCAGCAAGCCGGCCTCGGGGCGCCGCCGGCCTTCCGCCCTGCCGAGATCGGGATGTCCCACGGCGCCGAGGAGCACGGCATCGGCCTCGGCCGCCGCCGCGGCGGTCCGCTCGGGGAGCGAGTCGCCCGATTCCGCCACGCCGGCGGCGCCGACCGGATACTCGCGCGCCTCGATGCGATAGCCGAAGAGATCGGCGGCCGCGCGCAGCACCTTGAGCGCTTCGGCTGTGACCTCGGGCCCTATGCCGTCGCCCGGGAGCACCGCGATCGAGAACCGCTTCACGGGTGGGCTCGCTCGAAGGCCGTGATCGCGTCTTCGTGCTGCAGGGTACGGCCGATCTCATCCAGGCCGTGGAGGAGCATCTCTCTCCGGTAGGCGGGAAGGTCGAAGACGGACTCGAAGCCGCGGGCGTCGCGCACGGTGGTAGTCAGCAGGTCAACCGTGAGCTGGTAGCCGTCGGGCTCGGCCTCGTAGCGGCGAAACAGCTCCTGCACGGCGCGCTCGGGCAGCGTCACCGGGAGCAGTCCGTTCTGACAACAGTTGCCGTGGAAGATGTCGGCGAACGACGGGGCGAGTACCGCCCGGAAGCCGTACTGCGCCAGCGCCCAGGGCGCGTGCTCGCGGGAGGACCCGCAACCGAAGTTCTCGCCCGCGAGCAGCAGCGTGGCGCCCGCCGCTTTCGGCGCGTTCAGCTCGAAGGCGGGATCGGGCGAGCCGTCGGGCAGGTACCGCCAGTCGAAAAACAGCGCCGGGCCGAAGCCGGTGCGCTCGATGCGCTTGAGGAACTGCTTCGGGATGATCTGGTCGGTGTCCACGTTGGCGCGCGGGAGCGCGGCGACGCGGCCGGTGTGGACGATGAAGGGCTCCACCCGTCGCCCCCTCAGCTCATTCCGAGCGAAGCGGGGAACCTTGCTTCCTGCTTCCAGAAGACCGCGGACGAGGTCCCTCGCTTCGCAGGGATGAAGCAGTTGATGTACCGCTTTAAGTTGTCCGCCATAACATATCGCTTTACAGCTAGTTACGAGTCACGATCTCACGTACGTCCACCAGACACCCCTCGACTGCCGCGGCCGCGGCCATCGTCGGACTCATGAGGTGGGTGCGCCCCCCCCGCCCCTGTCGACCCTCGAAGTTCCGATTGGACGTCGACGCGCACCGCTCCCCCGGCGCCAGGATGTCCTCGTTCATGCCGAGACACATCGAGCAGCCCGGATTGCGCCATTCGAATCCTGCCTGGGTGAAGATGCGATCCAGTCCCTCCGCCTCTGCCGCGGTCTTTACCCGCTGCGAGCCCGGCACCACCATCGCCCGCACGCCCTTCGCCACCCGACGCCCTCGAACGACACTCGCGGCCTCACGCAGATCGGCAATGCGCCCGTTGGTGCAGGAGCCGAGGAACACCCGGTCCACCGGGAGTCCCTCGAGCGGCGTGCCGGGCGTGAGGTCCATGTAGTCGAGCGCGCGGCGATACGACTGCCGCTCCGTCTCCGAAGGCGCATCCGCCGGGTCGGGCACTCGCTCGGTGATCTCCACGGTCATTCCCGGACTGGTGCCCCAGGTGACCTGCGGTCCGAGTGATGCCGCGTCGATCACCACGGTGCGATCGTAGAGCGCGCCCGGATCGCTGCGGAGCCGACTCCACGCTTCCACCGCCCGAGTCCACGCCTCGCCCTTGGGAGCACGGGGCCGCGACTCGAGGAACGCGAACGTGGTCTCGTCCGGACCGATCATGCCCGCGCGCGCGCCGGCCTCGATGGACATGTTGCAGACCGTCATCCGCCCCTCCATCGAGAGTGAGCGGATCGCCTCGCCGGTGTACTCCAACACGTAGCCGGTGCCGCCGGCGGTCCCGATCCGGCGGATGAGGGCGAGGATGAGATCCTTCGCCCCGACACCGGTCCGGGGCCGGCGCAGGAACCGCACCTCCATCGTGCGGGGTCGCGACTGCACGATGCACTGGGTCGCCAGCACGTGCTCCACCTCGCTGGTCCCGATCCCGAACGCGAGCGCGCCGAACGCGCCGTGGGTGGAGGTGTGGGAGTCGCCGCAGACGATCACCGCGCCGGGTTGGGTGAGCCCCAGCTCGGGGCCGATGACGTGCACGATTCCCTGATCGGGCGAGTCGAGGTCGTGCAGCTCGATGTCCGCCTCGCGCGCGTTGCGCACCAGCGTGGAGAGCTGCTGTGCGGCGATCTGGTCCACGATCGGCAGACCCCGGTCGCCGGTGGGAACGTTGTGGTCCACGGTCGCGAGCGTCAGGTCGGGACGTCGGACCCGACGCCCGGCCAGCCGGAGCCCCTCGAAGGCCTGGGGCGACGTGACCTCGTGGACCAGGTGCAGGTCCACGTAAAGCAGCGCCGGCCCAGCGCCGTCCTGACGGATGAGGTGGGCATCCCAGACCTTGTCGAACAGCGTGCGCATCAGCGCGTCGCGCTCGCGGGCGCCGCGGGGCGCATGGATCGCTCTTTCGGCGCGGCGCTCTCACCCGCCGCACCCTTCCCTTCCTCGGCCCAGGGCATCATCGCCCGGAGTCGCTTGCCCACCTGCTCGATCGGGTGCTCGCGGTCCTGGTGCCGCAGGCGATCGAAGTTGGGGCGGCCCGCACGATTCTCGTCCAGCCACTCCCGCGCGAACGACCCGTTCCGGATCTCGTCCAGGATCCGGCGCATCTCCTCGCGAGTCTCCTCGGTGATGACCCGCGGCCCCCGGGTATAGTCGCCGTACTCGGCGGTGTCACTGATGGAGTAGCGCATGAACTGCATTCCGCCCCGATACATCAGGTCCACGATCAGCTTGAGCTCGTGGAGGCACTCGAAGTACGCCATCTCGGGGCGGTAGCCCGCCGCCGTGAGCGTCTCGAAGCCGGCCTTGACCAGCGCCGTCACCCCACCGCAGAGCACCGCCTGCTCCCCGAACAGATCGGTCTCGGTCTCCTCGCGGAACGACGTCTCGATCACGCCGGCCCGGGTGCAGCCGATGCCCGCCGCGTACGCCAGCGCATTCGCCAGGGCTTCACCGGACGCGTCCTGGTGCACGGCGACGAGCCCCGGCACGCCCCGGCCGGCATCGTACTCGCTCCGCACCAGGTGCCCGGGCGATTTGGGCGCGACCATGGACACGTCGACACCCGCAGGCGGCGTGATCTCGCCGTAGTGAATGTTGAACCCGTGGGCGAACATGAGGGTCTTCCCTGGGGCGAGTCCCGCGGCGACGTCGCGCTCATAGACCGCGCGGGCGTCCTGGTCGGGCACCAGCATCATGATCGTGTCCGCCGCCGCCGCGGCCGCCGAGACCGGCCGTACGTCCAGCCCCGCCGCCTTGGCCCGCTCGGCGGAGGCACTGCCGGCGCGCAGGCCGACGATGACCCGCGCCCCGCTGTCGCGCAGGTTCAGCGCGTGGGCGTGCCCCTGGCTGCCGTAGCCGACGACGGCGAAGGTGCGCCCGCTCAGCCTGCCGCCATCGGCATCGGCGTCGTAGTAGATCCGCACGGACTCGCTCATCGTGCTCCCGCTTCCAGTTGAGGTTGGGACCCGAAGCGCAGCTCGGCCGTGCCTGACTCCATGGCGACGGCGCCGCTTCGGGCGACTTCGACGATCTCGAACCGCTCGAGCGCCCGCAGGCAGGAGAGCACGAAGGCCTCCGAGCCGGTGAGCTCGAGCACGACGGCGTTGAGCGACTCGTCCACCAGCGTGGCGCGGTAGAGCTGCACCACGTCGAGCAGCTCGGCGTACTGCTCCGCAGCAGGCCGGAGCTTGATCAGCGCCAGCTCCCGGGCGACTGCGTCCGCCGGCGGAATGACGGCGGCGTCATGCACGCCGACGATCTTCTGGAGGTGCTGGACGGCCCGCTCGGCCGCGCTTTCGTCCGACTGCATCATGATCGTGAGCCTCGAGACACCCGCCGTGCCAGTCGGCCCGACCGACAGGCTCCGCACGGGAAAGTTCCGCCGCCGGATGAGTCCGACGACGCGATTCAAGGTGACGAGATGGTCCTCCAGGCGGACCACCACGGCCTGCGCGACGCTCATGCCGTGACCAGCCGCGGAGCCGCGGGCTCTCCGTCGATCGGCTCGGAGAGCGAGGCCCCCGGCGGAATCATCGGGAAGACGTTGGCTTCCTGCTCGATCAGGAACTCGACCAGTGCTGGGCCCGGCTGCGCGATCGCCTCCCCCACCGCCTCCTCCACCTGATCGCCCCGCTCCACCCGCCGGCCGAAGATGCCATAGGCCTCCGCCAGCTTGACGTAGTCCGGGCTCCAGATCGGCGTGGCGGAATAGCGGCGGCCGTGGAAGAACTGCTGCCACTGCCGCACCATGCCGAGATAGCCGTTGTTGAACACCGCCATCTTCACCGGAATGCCCTCCTGCACCATGGTGGCGATCTCCTGCATGTTCATCTGGAACCCGCCGTCGCCGGAGATGGCCCAGACCGGCTCGTCCGGCCGCGCCAGCGCCGCGCCCATCGCCGCCGGCACCGCGAACCCCATGGTGCCGAGACCGCCGGAGGTGAGATGGCTGTTGCGCCGGCGGTAGGGATACAGCTTGGCCACCCACATCTGGTGCTGACCCACGTCCGAGACGATGGTGCAGCGACCGCCCGCCGCCTGGTCGATGGCGGCCAGGATACCCGCCGGCGAGAGATCACCCCGGAAGCTCTCCCGGCGCTCCCGCCGAAAGCTGTCGATTTCGGCTTGCCACGCCTCGCAGCTGCGAGATGCCACCAGGCCCAGAAGCTCGCCCAGGATCACTCTCGCGTCACCCACCAGCCCGACCTCGGTGACCACGTTCTTCCCGATCTCGGAGGGATCGAGCTCGATGTGGATCACCTTGGCCCCCCGGGCGAAGGCCGCGAGGTTGCCGGTGACCCGGTCGTCGAAGCGGAGCCCCACGCCCAGGATCAGGTCGGCCTGCTGGATGGCGCGGTTGACGTGGACCTCGCCGTGCATGCCCGGCATGCCGAGATGGAGCGGATGCGACTCGGGAAAGCCGCTGATCCCGAGCAGCGTAGTGATCACGGGAATCCCGGTCCGCTCGGCGAGCTGCCGCAGCTCGTCGTAGGCGCCGGCGAGGATGATGCCGTGGCCGGCCATGATGAGAGGGCGCTGGGCCTCGGCGAGGAGGCGGACGGCGGCGGACAGGCGGTCGGCCGGTCGGACGGTCGGGCGGTCGGGCGGCGCGGCGAGAGGTGATCGCTGCTCGGTCCCCGGCCTGTCGACCGTCCGACCGTCCGACCGCCCGACCGGCCGACCCTGCTGCACGTCCTTCGGAATGTCCACCAGCACCGGTCCCGGGCGGCCTTCGGTCGCCACCGCGAGCGCCTCGCGCACGGCGTCGGCCAGGTCGTCCACCTGTTCGACCAGGATCGAGTGCTTGGTGATCGGCTGGGTGATGCCGATGATGTCGGTCTCCTGGAACGCGTCCCGGCCGATCATCGCACGGGGGACCTGACCCGTGATCGCGACGACGGGGGTGCTGTCCATGTGCGCCGTGGCGAGACCGGTCACCAGGTTGGTCGCGCCGGGACCGGAAGTTGCCACGCAGACACCGGGGCGGCCGGTGGCGCGGGCGTATCCGTCGGCCGCGTGAGCGGCGGCCTGCTCGTGCCGCACCAGCACGTGCCTGAGCTCCGGGTACTCCGGCAAGGCATGATAGAACGGCATGATCGCGCCGCCGGGATAGCCGAAGAGGAGGCGCACGCCCTCCTCGACGAGGGTGCGGCAGAGGATCTGGGATCCTGACAGGCCTTCAGACACTCACACCCCCCACAGGTAGACCGAGTTCAGGCTCGAGCTCTCCAGCCGGTCGGCGTGGCGCGCCTTGTTGAGCGCGTTGACCAGAGCCCGGGCGCTGGCCTCGACGATGTCGGTGGACGCCCCGTGCCCCGAGAGTGACTTGCCGTCCAGCTTCACCTGGAGAAAGACCTGCCCCACGCTGTCCCTCCCCGGCGTGAGGGAGCGGAGCTGGAGACTCATCACCTCGAGCTGGCGACCGGTGATCTCGCTGATCGCGGTGAAGGCGGCCGCGATGGGACCGTCTCCCGTGCCGCGCGCGGTGCGCTCGCCGGTCCATCCGCCGGTCATCCGCACTTCCGCGGTGGGGCTCACGCTGCCGCACACGACCCGCAGGTGCGTCATCTGGAACTCCTCCGGCGCGTCGTGGAAGCTGTCGTGCAGCAGGGCGAGCAGGTCCTCGTCGAGGATCTCGCGCTTGCGGTCGGCGAGGGCGATGAAGTCGCGGTAGACCTCGTTGAGCTGCTCCTCGCCCAGGTCATATCCCAGGTCGCGGAAGCGCCGCTCCAGGCCGTGCCGGCCCGAATGCTTGCCCAGGACCAGGGTCGAGCGTGGGATGCCCACCATCTCGGGGCGGATGATCTCGTAGGTGAGCCCGTTCTGCAGCATGCCGTGCTGGTGGATGCCGGCCTCGTGGGCGAACGCGTTCCGGCCGACGATGGCCTTGTTGGGCTGCGGAAAGACGCCGGTGAGGTAGCTGAGCAGCTGGCTGGTGCGGTAGATCTCCCGCGGCTCCACGTTGCAGCGGAACTGGAGCGCGGCGCCGCGCACCTGCGAGGCGATCACGATCTCCTCCAGCGCCGCGTTCCCCGCCCGCTCGCCGATGCCGTTCACCGTGCACTCGACCTGCCGCGCGCCGGCGGCAATCGCGGCCAGGGAGTTGGCCGCGGCCAGCCCCAGGTCGTCGTGGCAATGGGCGCTCAGGGTGACGCGGTCGGCGCCGGGCACCCGCCCCAGCACGTCGCGGAACATCGCGCCGTACTCCGTCGGCATGGCGTACCCCACGGTGTCGGGGAGGTTGATGGTCGTCGCCCCCTCCTCGATGGCCCCCTGCACGACCCGGCAGAGAAAGTCGGGGTCGGAGCGGCTGGCGTCTTCGCAGGAGAACTCGACGTCCTCGGTGAACTGCCTCGCGCGTCGCACCGCCGCCCGTGCCCGCTCCATCACCTGGTCCCGCGTCAGCCGGAGCTTCTCCCGCATGTGCAGGTCGGAGGTGGAGACGAAGACGTGGATCCGGCCCCGCTCGGCCGCGCCGAGGGCTTCCCCGGCCAAGTCGATGTCGCCCTCGGTGCACCGCGCCAGCGCCGCGATCACCGGCCGCCGGACCTCGGCCGCGATCTCGCGGACGCTGCGGTAGTCGCCCTCCGACGCGGCCGGAAAGCCCGCTTCGATGATGTCCACGCCGAGCGCGTCGAGCTGCCGGGCGAGTCGGATCTTTTCCTCCGGGGTGAGACTGTTGCCGGGGGCTTGCTCGCCGTCGCGGAGCGTGGTGTCGAAGATGAGGACGTCGGTGGTGCCCATGGGCGCTTTCGGTTCCGTGAAGGGTGAACGAAAAAGCGCCGCGGACCTTTCGGGTCCGCGGCGCCGGTGCATTTCGATCGAGTCTACGCTCTCACGCTGCTCGTTTCGGCACGCCGCGAACCCCTGGCTCACCAATAAGGCTGGTAAGCAGGAGGCCACCGAGGACGACGACGAGCGACAGCTGGAGCGACATGGTCCGGTCGGGCTGCTTTCGAGTCGGGTGGGCGGCCGTATGTTTATGCCGGGTTCGACCGCGTTGGGGGACGCTAACGCGCGGGCGGGTGGACTGTCAAGGGGCCCGGTCATCCCGAGAGCGGCGAGGGATCTTGGCGGCCCTGGCCAGGTCCCTCGCCGCGCTGGGGATGACAGACGGTTGACGAATACAGCGTCGTGCATGATAATACGGTCATGAAGCATGCCGCCCTTCCGGTCATCCTCCTTAATACCGACCGCTCCACGGGAGCGACCGGGTAGACCGCACGCGCGCGACTGCTCCCGGCCCGCTCCCAGTGTGGAGCGGGCTTTTTGTTTGCCCCGCAACCGGCCTCTCCGGCCGATGGGGCGCCAACCAGCAGGAGGCACCATGGCCGCCAATGGGCAGCGGATCCACCCGGCCGGTTCCCGCAGGACCTCTTCCGGCCCCCGTCCTCACGCCGCCGTACCGGCGGACCAGGTTCTCGACCCATCGCGCGAGCACGACGCCTGCGGCGTCGGCTTCGTGGCCACCGCGTCCGGCGTGCGATCGCACGAAGTGGTGGGCATGGCGCTCGAGGCGGTGGCGCGGGTGGCGCACCGAGGTGCGGCGTCGACCGACAACTCGGGCGACGGTGCCGGCCTGCTGACCCAGATTCCCGCGCGGCTCTTCTACCGCGACGCCTACCGCCAGGGGCTCCACCTCCAGCCCGGCCTGCCGTTCGGCGTGGGCGCCTTCTTCCTCCCGCGCGAGCCGGAGGCCCTCGGCGCCTCCGTGCGGATGATCGAGGAGGTGTTGGCAGGCGACGGCATCCCCTTCCTCGGCTGGCGCGAAGTGCCGGTGAACTCCGGCGCGCTGGGACCGACTGCCCTCGCCTCCTGCCCGGTGATCCGGCAGGTCCTGGTGGGTCGGCCGGCCCTCGCGGCCGACGAGGACGCCTGGGAGCGGGCGCTGTATCTGGCGCGACGAGAGATGGAGCGACGAGCGGAGCGGTTGCTCCTGCCCGGGTTCTACGCCTGCTCACTCTCCTGCCGCACCGTCGTCTACAAGGCTCTCCTCACCGGCACCCAGCTCTCGGCTTTCTACACCGACTTCCGCTACCCGGAGTACGAGAGCGCCATCGCCGTCTTCCACCAGCGCTACTCGACCAACACCCTGCCGAGCTGGCCGCTGGCCCAGCCCTTCCGGCTGCTGGCTCACAACGGCGAGATCAACACCCTGTGGGGCAACCGGAACGCCATGACCATGCGCCAGCCGATGCTCTCGAGCCCGGTCTGGGGCGCGAAGATCGAGCGCCTGCGCGAGGTCATCTGGGCGGAGGGCAGCGACTCGGCCAGCCTCGACAACGCGATGGAGCTGCTGGTGCGGTCCGGCCGCGACCCGGTGCACACCGCGATGATGATGGTGCCGCAGGCCTGGGAGAAGTACCCCGACCTCGATCCTCCCATCAAGGCGTTCTACGAGTACCACCAGTGCGTGCTCGAGCCCTGGGACGGCCCGGCGGCCATCGCCTTCACCGACGGTGTGCTCGCCGCCGCCGCGGTAGATCGAAACGGCCTCCGGCCCTGCCGCTACAAGGTGCGGCGCGACGGCCTGGTCGTGTGCGCCTCAGAGGTGGGCGTGGTGGACCTCGATCCGCGGGAGGTGGTGGAGTGCGGCAAGGTCGGGCCCGGCGAGGTGCTCGTGGTCGACACGGCCCGGCACGAGGTAATCCGGAATCTCGACGCCAAGCGCGAGATCGCGGGCCGGCGGCCCTACGCCCGCTGGGTGGCCCGCTACATGGCGACCCTGGTGCCCGACCCCGCGCGGGTGCCTCCGTCGCCGGAAGGGGAAGAGTTGGTGCGACTGGAGCGCGCCTTCGGCTTCGGCGCGGAAGACCTCCGCATCGTGCTGGAGCCGATGGGCGCGACCGGCGCCGATCCAGTGTGGAGCATGGGCGACGACACGCCCATCCCGCCCCTGTCGGCGGTGCCCCAGAGCGCCTACGCCTACTTCCGGCAGCGCTTCGCCCAGGTGACCAACCCGCCGATCGACCCGCTGCGGGAGTCCATGGTGATGTCCCTCCGGATGCACCTCGGCCGCCGAGGCTCCCCGCTGCTGGAGCGGCCCTCCTACGCCCGGATGCTCCGCCTGGAGCACCCGATTCTGCTGGACGACGAGATGGCGGCGCTCCGCAATGTGGCGGGCTTCTCCACCGTCACCCTCGATGCGGTTTGGGACGCGAGCAAGGGCGTCGAGGGGCTGCGGCCTGCGCTCACCGCGCTCCGCCGCGCGGCGGAGCGAGCGGCCCGTCGGGGTGCGCGGGTCATCGTCATCAGCGACCGGACCGCGGACCAGCGGCACGCTCCCATCCCCATGCTCCTCGCGATCGGCGCGGTGCGGCAGCATCTGGTGCACACCGGGCTCCGGGCCCGAATCGGGCTCGTGGCGGAGGCAGGTGACGCGCTCGACATCCATCACTTCGCGACGCTGATCGGCTACGGCGCCGAGGCGGTGCATCCCTGGCTCGCGCTCGCGGCGGTGCGGGACGCCTTTGCCAAGGAGGAGAGTCAGCGGAGCCGGAAGGAGCCGGCCGAGCCCAGGCCCACGACCGCGGAGGCGGCTGGCCGGTACCGCTCGGCGGCGGAGAAGGGCCTGCTCAAGGTCCTCTCGAAGATGGGGATCTCCACCCTGTCCTCCTATTGCGGCGGACAGATCTTCGAGATCCTCGGCCTGGGCCAGGAGGTGGTCGCCACCTGCTTCGATGGCACGGCCTCGCCGATCGGAGGCATCGGCTTCGAGGAGATCGCGGAGGACGTGCTGGCTCGGCACCGCGCGGCCTTCGCGCCGGCGGAAGAGGCGACGGCCGCCCTGCCGGACTACGGGCGGGTCCGCTTCCGCAAGGACGGGGAGGATCACGGTTGGGCGCCGCCAATCGTCGTGGCGCTGCAGCAGGCCGTGAAGAGCGAGGCGGACGAGGCCTACAACGGTTTCCTGGGGAAGAACTCCGGCCGGCGTCCCGCCGGCCCGCGAGACCTGCTCGCGGTCCGGCAGGGCAGCCCGGTGCCGCTGGAGGAGGTCGAGCCCTCGGAGTCCATCCGCCGACGGTTCGTGTCCTCGGCGATGTCGCTGGGCGCGCTGTCCCCCGAAGCGCACACCACGCTCTCCATCGCGATGAACCGGATGGGCGCGCGCTCGAATTCGGGCGAGGGCGGCGAGGATCCGCACAACTATGCCGCCGCCGACAACGGAGACCGGGCCGACAACCGGATCAAGCAGGTCGCCTCCGCTCGTTTCGGCGTGACGACCGAGTACCTGATGCGGGCGGAGGAGCTGGAGATCAAGATCGTGCAGGGCGCCAAGCCGGGCGAAGGCGGCCAGCTGCCCGCCCACAAGGTGACCGAGCTGATCGCTCGGCTCCGGCACTCGGTGCCGGGGATTCAGCTGATCTCGCCACCACCACACCACGACATCTATTCGATCGAGGATCTGGCCCAGCTGATCACCGACCTCAAGACGGTGAACCCGCGTGCCAGGGTCGGAGTGAAGCTGGTGTCGGAGGCGGGCGTCGGCACGGTCGCCGCCGGTGTGGCGAAGGCCTATGCCGACTACGTGCTGATCGCCGGACACAACGGCGGCACCGGCGCCTCACCGCTGTCCTCCATCAAGCACGCGGGCTCGCCCTGGGAGCTGGGACTGGCGGAGGCGCAGCACATCCTGATCCGGAACGGCCTGCGGCACCGGATCGAGGTCCGCACCGACGGCGGCTTCAAGACCGGCCGCGACGTGGTGATCGCCGCGCTGCTCGGTGCGGAGAGCTACGGCTTCGGCACCGCGCCACTGGTGGCGATGGGCTGCGCGATGGCGCGGCAGTGCCACGTCAACACCTGCCCCACCGGGATCGCGACCCAGCGCGAGGATCTCCGGGCGAAGTTCAAGGGCACGCCGGAACAGGTGATCGGCTATTTCACCATGGTGGCCGAGGAGGTACGCCGCATCCTGGCGGGCATGGGCTTCCGCTCGCTCGACGAGATCATCGGCCGGAACGACCTGCTGGAGCGGGTGGAGCATCCGGAGGTGCCGCGGGCGCAGATGCTCGATCTCTCGGCGCTGCTGGCGCCGACCGATGAGCACGGCCACCGGCGCGCTCCGACGGGTACCCTGCACCGTACCGTGGACCGGAACGACCGACCGGGCCTGGTCTCCCTCGACGCGGAGATTCTGGAGGAAGTGCAGCCGTACCTGGAAAGCGGGCTGCCGTTCTCGGGCAACTACCCGATCTACAACCACCACCTGACGGTCGGTGCGCGGGTGGCGGGCGCGATCGTGGAGTTCGCCGGCGATGCCGGACTGCCGCCGGGCTCGGTGCGGCTCCGCTTCAGCGGCTCGGCGGGGCAGAGCTTCGGCGCGTTCACCTGCCGGGGCATGCACCTCGAGCTGGAAGGCGAGGCGAACGACTACGTCGGCAAGGGGCTCAGCGGCGGGGAGATCACGATCCGGCCGTTCCGTCGGGCGGCGTACGCCGATGTCTCGCACCAGCAGCTCATCATCGGGAATACCGTGCTCTACGGCGCGACCGGCGGCAAACTCTTCGCCGCGGGGCAGGCAGGCGACCGGTTCGCGGTCCGCAACTCCGGCGCGATCGCGGTGATCGAAGGCGCCGGCAACCATTGCTGCGAGTACATGACCTCGGGCATCGTGGCGGTGCTCGGCCGAGCCGGACGGAACTTCGGTGCGGGAATGTCGAACGGGGTGGCGTACGTGCTGGATGAGGCCGGCACGTTCCCGAGCCGGATCAACCGTGACATGGTCGAGCTCACGGATTTGGAGGATCGGGACGTGGAGCTGCTCCACCGGCTGGTGCGGGAGCACGAGGAGCGCACCGCGAGCCCACGCGCGCGCACGATCCTGGTGCAGTGGGACAACTTCCTGCCGCTGTTCCGGAAGGTTGCGCCGAAGGGAGTGGAAGCGTACGTGGCGGCCACGCGGGATGCATACCTCGCGGCCGAGCGGGTGGAGACCGAGCCCGCGCTGGCGCGGCGGAGCGCGTAGGTACGCCTGTCGCGGCCATGCGCCCTAAGCCGCAGATGAACGCAGATCAGTGGGTTGGTTGATGGGGTGGGGCATTTGCAAGCCTCATCTACCCCATGCCGACCGGGTGTATCTGCGTTCATCTGCGGCAAAGGACCAGCTGGCCCCGTCTGCTCCGGTTAGCCGGCTACCATTGACAATGGGGTGGCGGTGCGTAACTTGCTGAACAGCAAGCAAGCCACCAGGAGGCTTCCCTGCCGACCACGCCCGAGCGAGAGAGAAATCCCGTCCGCACCCGTGCCGCCATCCTCGACGCGGCAGAGAAGTTGTTTGCCCAGAAAGGGTTCGACGCTACCAGCCTGAGCGAGGTCGGGGCCGCTGCCGGGGTGTCTCGGGGAACTCCGGGATACTTCTTTGGCTCGAAGTCCGAGCTGTACCAAGCGGTGCTCGAGCGGTGTTTTGCCGAGGTCCGAGAGGCCGTCCGCTCGGGGCGGGAACGGGCCCTGGCCAGCGGCCAGACGCCCGGAGCCATCCTCGCAGGCGCCGTCTCCGATTACTTCGGGTTCCTGGCTGCCAGGCCGAACTTCATCCGCCTGATCGAGCGTGAGGCGCTCAACGGCAGCCCGCAGCACGAGGAGCTGGACCATCTCTCCGCCGGCCAGGAGGCGTTGGCCGCGATCAGCGCGGAGCTCGGCCTCGATGACTCGCGCTCCGACGACGCGGCACAGCTGCTGCTGAGCATCATCGCGCTCTGCTGGTTCCACCTGATCCACGCCCGGACCGTCGCACCCGCCGTGGGTGTGACCCTGGAAGACGCCGAGGACCTCGAGCGCCGTCGCCGGCATGTCGTCGGCCTGGTGCTCAACGGTGTCGCCGGGCTCGAGCGCCCCCTGGCCTCCACCCTCACCCAGTCTCTCGGCAATGACTGAAGTCCTCGACCCACCCCGCGAACAGCAGCGCACGTCGCTCGCCTCGGAGCAGGAAGCTCGCGAGGTCGCTGAAGCCGCGCGCGAAAAGGAATGGCAGGCCCCCAGCTTCGTGCGATCGATGTTCGAGGGCTCGTTCCGGCTCGATCTGATCCATCCTTTCCCGCACCCCGACCCGGCCGACCTGGAGCGGGCGCGTCCATTCATGCAGCGTCTCGAGCGGTTCATGCGGGAGCGGGTGGACAGCGACATGATCGACCGCGAGGGCAAGATCCCCGGCTATCTGGTGCGCGGGCTGGGCGAGATCGGAGCGTTCGGCATCAAGATCCCCACCGAGTATGGCGGGCTGGGGCTGAGCCAGTACAGCTACACCCATGCGATCGGCCTCGTCACCAGCCAGGACGGCAACCTCACCGCCCTGCTGTCCGCGGCACAATCGATCGGCGTGCCCACGCCGCTCAAGCTCTTCGGCACGGCGCAGCAGAAGGCGCAGTACCTGCCCCGCCTCGCCCGGGGCGCGGTCTCCGCCTTCGCGCTCACCGAGAATCACGTCGGCTCCGACCCGGCCGGGCTCGCCACCACGGCCACGCTCTCGGACGACGGCACGCACTACGTGCTCAACGGGGAAAAGCTCTGGTGCACCAACGGCACCATAGCCGAGCTCTTCGTGGTGATGGCACGCACGGGGCCCAAGCAGATCACGGCCTTCATCGTGGAGGCGAACTGGCCCGGCGTGCAGGTGGTTCAGCGCCTGCACTTCATGGGCCTCAAGGCGATCGAGAACGGCATCATCCGGTTCAGCAACGTGCGGGTGCCGGTCGAGAACGTGCTGTGGGGTGAAGGCAAGGGTCTCAAGCTCGCGCTGATCACCCTGAATACCGGCCGGCTCACCCTGCCCGCCTCGGCGGTCGCCGGTTCCAAGCGCGCCCTGGAGATCTCGCGCCGCTGGGCCGCCGAGCGGGTGCAGTGGGGCGCGCCGGTGGGCAAGCACGATGCCGTCGCCCAGAAGCTGGGGCGGATGGCCGCGGAGATCTTCGCCATGGAGGCGATCTCCGATCTCGCCTCGCTGCTCGCGGACCGGGGCAACGCCGACATCCGTCTCGAGGCCGCGATGGCCAAGATGTGGAACACCGAGATCGGCTGGCGGATCGTGGACGATGCGCTCCAGATCAAGGGCGGCCGCGGCTACGAGACGGCCGACAGCCTGCGGAGCCGCGGCGAGCGGCCGGATCCGATCGAGCGAATGATGCGCGACTATCGGATCAATCTGATCTTCGAGGGGTCGAGCGAGATCATGCGGCTGTTCATCGCCCGGGAGGCGGTAGACACCCACCTCCGTGTCGCGGGCGACATCATCGACCCGCATGCCTCGATGGGAAGGAAGATCAAGGCGGTACTCCGATCCGGCGTCTACTACGCCTGGTGGTACCCGAAGCTCTTCCTGGGCTGGAGCCGGGCCCCGCGGTACCGCGAGTTCGGGCGCCTGGCCGGCCACGTGCGGTTCGTGGACCGCTCGACCCGTCGGCTGGCCCGGACGCTCTTCCACTGCATGGTCCGCTTCGGCCCCAAGCTGGAGAAGCGCCAGGCGGTGCTCGGCCGGCTGGTGGAGATCGGGGCAGAGCTGCTGGCGATGACGGCGGCGTGCTCCAGGGCTATGGCCATGCAGCGGGACGGCGGGACGGCGGGACAGCGGGACGAGGCGGCTGCGCCGGGCCCTGTTGACCTGGCAGACCTCTTCTGCAGGCATGCACGCCGGAGGGTGGAAGAGCGGTTCGAGGCGGTGTTCGACAACGACGACGTGGCCACCTATCGGGTGGCCCAGCAGGTCCTCGCCGGACGGCACAGCTGGCTGGAGAGCGGGATGGTCAAGCCGAAGGAAGAGGGGTAGGATTCGCCCATGGCGCTCGCAGAAGGCAGGACCATCCCGTTCGTGGGTCCCGAGGCGGTGGACGTCGCGGTGCTGGAGACCTTCGAGTATGCCGGGCCCGAGCAGGAGATCGTGACGGAGACCCGGGAGTTCAGTCCGGTGTGCCCCTACAGCGGGCTGCCCGACTTCGCGACCCTCCGGATCACCTACGTCCCCTCGGACCGGTGCATCGAGCTCAAGAGCCTGAAGTACTACGTCACCAGCTATCGCAACGTGGGGATCTTCCAGGAGCACGCGACCGCGAAGATCGGGGAGGACCTCCAGCGGGTGCTCGGGGCGAAGCGGCTGGTGGTGACGACGATCTACAACACGCGGGGTGGGTTCGACACGACCTGCACCGTGGAGCTCAGGGGATAGCGCCAACCGTCAGCTTACTTCGAGGACACCGCCGCCGAAGGCGTCGTCGGAACCGTCTCCGGCCCCGGCTTCGGTCCGCGCGGCAGCAGCTCCTCGAGGTTCGCCAGCTCCAACGCCGTCACCGCCATCACCGCGCTCGCCTGCCGCAGATCATCCGCCACGGCCTTGTCGTAGGTGTCGCTCTGGGAGTGGTGGGTGTGGTTGTACCCCCGCGGTTCCTGGTCGAAGTTGAATCCAGGAATCCCATAGGGAATGAAGGACAGGTGATCGGTCCCCGTCTTCACGTCCTCCCGTACCGAATCCGCGCCGAGCTGGGCCACCGGAACGAGGAGCGCCTGCCAGAGCTCCGCGAACTCCGGCCGTCCCTGCAACGCCTGCCCCACGATCCTTCCCGTGCCGTTGTCGATCACCAGGACCGCCTGCACGCTGTCCGCCTCGGCCGCGTGCGCCGCCGCGTAGTGCCGCGAGCCGAGCAGCCCCTGCTCCTCGCCGGAGAAGAGGATGAAGCGAATGGTCCGCTTGGGCTTGAGTCCCGACTTCGCCAGCACCCGCGCTGCCTCGAGGACCACCATGGAGCCCGCGCCGTTGTCGGTTACCCCGGTGCCGAGGTCCCAGCTGTCGAGGTGAGCGCCGAGGATCACCACTTGCCCCGGCTGCTCCGACCCCCGGAGCTCCCCGATCGTGTTCCACTGCTGCACTCTCGACTTGCCCAGCTTGTTCTCCACCCGCCCTTCCAGTCTCGGGGTCACCCCGTGGTCGAGGAGGCGCTCCATCAGGGCGTAGTCCTCGTGCGAGATCACGATGTTAGGGAGGGGCGCGACCCGGTTGGGCGAGCCGCTCATGGTCATGAGTGCGTGCTCCTTCGAGCCGTCCACCAGCGTCCCCAGCGCCCCTGCCTCCTGGAGCAGATAGGGTAGGTCGATCTGGTACTGCCGGCGCTGCCGCACCGCCGGGGCCGAGGTGTCGGCCGTGAGGGCCGCGCGGGCGTCCTTGATCGCGGCAACGCGCTGCGAGTCCTCCGGGCTCGGTGGCGGCGCGTCGGGGTTCCAGATCGGACTCGAGGGCTTCGGCAGGACCCAGGCGCCGCGGACCCGGCCGCGGTACAGGGCGAAGCTGTCGCGGGTTGACAGGTCCACCAGGACTACCGGCCCCTTGCGAGTCCTTCCATCGGTCCCGGCAGTCCAGGCCCAGCTATGGCCCGTCATCGCCCGGTCGAAGGGCGCAGTGAGCCGGAGGGAGACTGAGCCGCGCTCCCAGGTCACGCCGAAGTCGTAGGGCTCCAGCGACGCGGCCAAGCCGTAGCTCCGGAACCGCTCGGCGGTCCACTCGTTGGCACGACGTATCGCGGGCGACCCCGAAAGACGGGGCCCGATGACGTCGCTCAGGTACCGCAGGTTCTCCATCACCTCGGAGCGCTCCAGCGCCTCGGTGATGAGGGCGCCCGCGCCGGCGGTATCGACCGTGGACTGGGCCTGGAGCGGGGCGGTCAGCGCCGCGGCGGCGAGGAGAATGGCGGGGGCTTTGCGCATGCGGTGAATCTCGCTGTAGGTAGTTGCTGGCGAATGCGGCCGGGCGCAAGTTATACTCGGAATTCGCTGTGCGGCATCTCTTTCCGACGCATTCCGTCGAGGAGCAGGTACGTGCCCCAGGACAGTTTGACCATCACCGACAATCGCACCGGCCGAACCTACGAGGTGCCCGTCTCCGAGGGCACCGTCCGGGCCACCGACCTCCGCCAGGTCAAGGTCTCGGACGACGACTTCGGCCTCATGACGTACGACCCGGCCTTCATGAACACGGCCGCGTGCCGGAGCGCCATCACGTTCATCGACGGCGACCGGGGCATCCTGCGCTACCGGGGCTATCCCATCGAGCAGCTGGCCGAACAGTCGAGCTTTCTCGAGGTGGCGTACCTCCTGATCGAGGGCGAGCTGCCGACCAAGGCGCAGTTGCACCAGTGGACCGACACGGTGAAGTACCATACCTACGTCCACACTAACATCACCAAGTTCCTCGAGGGGTTCCGCTACGACGCCCACCCCATGGGCGTCCTGCTCGGCGTGGTGGGAGCGCTCTCCACCTTCTACCCCGACGCCAAGGACATCCACGACCCCGAGAACCGCAAGCTGCAGCGAGTCCGGCTGCTGGCCAAGGCGCCCACCATCGCGGCCTTCGCCTTCCGCCACTCGCGGGGGCTGCCGTTCGTGTTCCCGGACAACGACCTCGACTACATCGCGAACTTCGTGAACATGACGTTCAGCATCGGCGGCCGTCACAAGCCGAACAAGGTGCTGCAGCGCGCACTCGAGATCCTGCTCATCCTCCACGCCGACCACGAGCAGAACTGCTCCACCAGCGCGGTCCGCGGCGTCGGCTCCTCGCACGTGGACCCCTTCTCGGCGGTATCGGCCGGGATCGCGGCGCTCTACGGACCGCTCCACGGCGGGGCCAACGAGGCCGTGCTCGCCATGCTGGACGAGATCGGCGACAAGAAGAACATTCCGGCCTTCATCAAGGAGGTGAAGGGCGGCGGCGGCCGGCTGATGGGCTTCGGACACCGGGTGTACAAGTCGTACGACCCCAGAGCCAAGCTGATCAAGCGGGTCGCCGACGACGTGTTCCGGGAGACCGGGCTCAATCCGAAGCTGGAGATCGCGATGGAGCTGGAGCGGATCGCCCTGGAAGACGAGTACTTCATCAAGCGGAAGCTCTACCCCAACGTGGACTTCTATTCCGGCCTGATCTACCAGGCGATGGGCTATCCCACCGAGTATTTCACGGTGCTCTTCGCGCTGGGCCGGATGCCCGGGTGGCTGGCGCAGTGGGAGGAGATGCTGCTGGACAAGGATCAGAAGATCGCCCGGCCACGGCAGATCTACACCGGCAAAGGCGAGCGGCCGTTCGTGCCGATCGAGAAACGCTGAGCCCATGACCGACCAGATCGAAACCCTGCTCTCCGAGCGTCGGCGCTTCCCCACGACCGCGGAGTTCGCGGCCCGCGCCTCAACCACCGCCGCCCTCTACCTGGCGGCCGACGACTGGAAGCAGTTCTGGGAGGGCCAGGCGCGCGCGCTCGAGTGGATATCACCGTGGACCACGGCGCTCGAGTGGAATCCACCCCATGCCAAGTGGTTCGTCGGCGAGAAGCTCAACGTCTCGGTCAACTGCCTGGACCGCCACCTGCGCAGTCCTCGGCGCAACAAGGCCGCCATCATCTGGGAAGGGGAGCCGGGCGAGCGACGGGTCCTGACCTACTGGGATCTGTCCCGCGAAGTCTCCCGCTGCGCCAACGCGCTCAAGCGGCTGGGCGTGAAGAAAGGCGACCGGGTCGCGATCTACCTGCCCATGGTGCCCGAGGCGGCCGTCGCGATGCTCGCCTGTGCCCGGATCGGCGCGGTGCATTCGGTGGTGTTCGGCGGGTTCTCCGCGGAGGCACTGCGGGACCGGATCAACGACGCCGGCGCCACCGTCCTCATCACGGCGGACGGCGGCTACCGCCGGGGCCAGGTCCTGCCGCTCAAGCGCACCGCGGATGACGCGCTCGCGGGGACGCCATCGATTCGCCACTGCATCGTGGTCCGCCGATATGGACATCCCGAGGCTGACGAGGCGTTCGCCCCGATGGAGGAGGGCCGGGACCACTGGTGGCACCGGCTGCTCGAGCACGAGTCGTTGGTGTGCCGCCCCGAGCCGATGGATGCCGAGGACATGCTGTTCATCCTGTACACCTCCGGCACTACCGGAAAGCCCAAGGGCATCGTCCACACCACCGGCGGCTACCTCACGCACGTGGCCTCGACCGCGAAACACGTGTTCGACCTTCGGGACGAGGACGTGTACTGGTGCACCGCCGACATCGGATGGGTGACCGGGCACTCCTACGTCGTCTATGGGCCCCTGGCCAATGGTGCCACGGTGCTGATGTACGAGGGCGCCCCCGACTGGCCCGGACGGGACCGTTTCTGGGCCATCGTCGAGCGGTACGGGGTCACCATCCTCTACACCGCACCGACTGCGATCCGCGCCTTCATGAAGTGGGGTACCGAGCACCCGGAGCGGCATGACCTGTCCACTCTGCGCCTCCTGGGCACGGTCGGCGAACCGATCAATCCGGAGGCATGGGTCTGGTACCACGAGCACATCGGGCGGCGGAACGCGCCAATCGTTGACACGTGGTGGCAGACCGAGACCGGCGGCATCATGATCACTCCGTTGCCGGCCGTGACGGAGACCAAGCCCGGCTCGGCCACCATCGCCTACCCGGGGATCGTGCCCGAGCTGGTGGACGCCAAGGGCAACAAGCTCGACTCCGGCGGCGGCTTTCTCACCATCGCGCAGCCGTGGCCCGGCATGCTGCGCACCATCTATGGCGACGACGAGCGGTACCGCGAGGTGTACTGGAGCCGCTTCCCCGGCCGCTACTTCACCGGCGACGGCGCGAAGCTGGATGAAGACGGCTACTGGTGGATCCTGGGGCGGGTGGACGACGTGCTGAACGTCGCCGGGCATCGGATCGGCACGATGGAGGTCGAGAGCGCGCTGGTGGACCACCCCGCGGTGGCCGAGGCGGCCGTCGTGGGTCGGGCCCACGACCTCAAGGGTCAGGCGCTGGCGGCGTTCGTCACGCTCAAGGACGGCAACCAGTCGTCTGCGGCGCTCAAGGACGACCTCAAGGCCCACGTGACCCAGAAGATCGGCGCTATCGCCCGCCCGGACGACATCTTCTTTTCCGCCGACCTGCCCAAGACCCGGAGCGGCAAGATCATGCGCCGGCTCCTGAAGGACATCGCCGAAGGGCGCGCGCTGGGCGATACCACCACCCTCGCGGACCCGAACGTGGTGAACCGGCTCAAAGAGATGTACGAGGAAAAGGAAGGCTGAGTGCAATTGTCGGGGCGTAAGGCGGTAAGAAGCTGCTGTCATCCCGCCTTACCGCCCTACCGCCTACTCCTGCCCCACATCCTCCTCCAGATACGTATACCCCTCCAGCCCCGCCACGAAGTCCGCGATGAACGAGTTGGCTTCCTGCCGGGACAGTTCCTTCGCGTTGCCGACCTTACGGCGGAACGTGGCCAGCAGGTCGCTGGCGTGGAACTGGACGTAATTGAGGACCTCGGTGACCGTGTCGCCGTGCACCAGGTCGGTCACCTCGTACCCCTGGTCCGTAAGCCGCACGTGGACGGCGTTGGTGTCGCCGAAGAGGTTGTGCAGGTCTCCCAGGATCTCCTGGTAGGCACCGGTGAGGAAGATGCCGAGGATGTAGGGCTCGCCCTCGTGCACCGGGTGCAGCTCGAGTGACGGCTTGCCCTTGCGTCCACCGACGAAGCGGTCGATGACGCCGTCGGAATCGCAGGTCATGTCCTGCAGCGTGCCCCGCCGGGTGGGCGGCTCGTCGAGCCGGTGGATCGGCATGATGGGGAACAGCTGATCGATCGCCCAGTTGTCCGGCAGGGACTGGAACACCGAGAAGTTGCAGAAGTACCGGTCCACCAGGGCGGCGTCGATGTGCGCGGTGATCTCGGGGAAGCCGGCCCGGTCTTCCCCGATCGCCTGCTGCAGCGCGTGAAGCGTGGCCAGGTAGAGCTGCTCCGCGTCTGCCTTGTCGCGCAGCGAGAAGACGCCGCTGGCGAAGTACTCCTGGGTCCGCTCCTTGGCGAAGATCGCGTCGTGGAAGACCTCCTCGATCCGCTCCGGATTCAACGCCTCCAGGTTCTCCGCCATCTCCTGGAGCAGCGGATGCGGGTCCTCGCGCAGGACCGGGGGCGCGGGCTCTACCAGCGACTCGACGTCGGTCACGTCCACCAGCAGCAAGGCGTGGTGCGCGGTGAGCGCGCGGCCAGACTCGCTGATGATGTGCGGCATCGGCAGCTCCTCGGTGCGGCAGGCGGTGCCGATGGTATAGACGACGTCGCTGGCGTACTCCCGCATGGTGTAGTTGACGCTGGCCGAGCGGGTCGAGCGGGACCCGTCGTAGTCCACGCCGAGGCCGCCGCCCACATCCACGTGGCTGATGTCGAACCCCATGCCCCTGAGCTCGGCGTAGTAGCGGGTGATCTCCTCCAACCCGGCCTTCACGTGCCGGATGTCGGTGATCTGGCTGCCCAGGTGGAAGTGCACCAGCCTGAGGATGTCCTTGCGCCCTTTCCGGGCCAGCTCGTCGAGCAGCCGCATCAGCTCCACGGCCGAGAGCCCGAACTTGGAGCGCTCGCCGCCGCTCTTGGCCCAGCGACCCGAGCCCTCGGTCGCCAGCTTGATCCGGACCCCGGCCGTCGGAGCCACACCCATCTCGTCCGCCACCTTGAGCAGGACCTCCAGCTCGTTCAGCTGCTCCAGCACGATCATCACGATGTGGCCCAGCTTCTGGCCCATCAGGGCCAGGCGCATGTACTCCTCGTCCTTGTAGCCGTTGCAGACGATGAGATGCCGGGTGTCCTCGTTGAGGCCAAGCACGGCCTGAAGCTCGGGTTTGCTCCCGCACTCGAGGCCCACGCCGTAAGGCGCGCCGAATTCCACGATCTCCTGCACCACGTGGCGCTGCTGGTTGACCTTCACCGGGTAGACCGTGGTGTAGCTCCCGTCGTACCCGAATTCCTTGATGGCGTTGAAGAACTCTCCCGAGAGCGCCTCGATCCGCGATTTCAGGATGTCGGAAAAGCGGAGGAGCAGCGGCAGGCCCACACCCTGGGCGTGGAGATCGGTGGCGAGGTGGTAGAGATCGAGTCCGCGCTTCCGGTTCGCATCCGGGTGCACGGTGACGTGGCCGTCGGCGTTGATGCGGAAGTAGCCGAGACCCCATCCGCTCATGTTGTAGAGCTTCTCCGCGTCCTTTACGGTCCAGCCGGGCGGCGCGACGGTAGTGGCGATGTCGGACTCCTGCTGAGGGCGAAGGGGCAATTGTAATGGGAATCGACAGTCATGGAAAGCGTCGTGGCGGCCCCGCGACAAATGGCCCTCTCGGAGGTAGTGCAGGCGCCGTCATCACAAGGTAAGCGGCCTTCCGGGCACGACTTGCCCGAGGGCACGAGACGGCCGCGACGGGCACGAAGCTCGCACTTTCGGGACTTGCATCCCGCAGGGCACCCGAAGCAGCGGGCTGCATCACCGTACAGCTGATGGGAGGTTTCATGGCAGCGCCCAGCCTGATGTCGACCCGCCGTTTTCCTGCTGCGACCCGTCTGCGCCTCCAGGTGCTGTTCGCCCGCGCCTGGGAAGCGCTCGCCGATACCTACCACGCCCAGGCCGCGGAGTTCG
>DATBJH010000046.1:0-8820 GCA_036556505.1 Gemmatimonadales bacterium | reverse complement strand
CCCCCCCCCCCCCCCCCGCCCCCGGTCAGGATCGTGAAATAGGACGATGGGCCGGTGAATCGCCGTGCGGTGACCCTGCCGGCGATCGCCTGCGGATCATCGCCCAGCCGGAGCGCCTCGGGCCGCACCAGAAGCAGCGCGGGCCCCGGGAGCACCACCGGGTGGCCCGACGGCCGCTCGATCTCCCACTCCACACCTTCCACCTCGACCCGAGTTCCCCACGCCGTCGGCCCGAGGACGGTGACCGGCAGGATGCTCGACCGGCCCACGAAGCTGCCGACGAACCGGTTGGCGGGCGCCGCGTAGAGCTCGTCCGGCGTCCCCACCTGCTCCAGCCTTCCACTCCTGAGCACCGCGACCCGATCGCCGAGATCGAAGGCTTCGTCCTGCTCGTGGGTGACCAGCACGGTGGTGATGCCGACCCGCCGGATCAGCTCCCGGATCTCCCCCCGGGTGCGCTCCCGTAGCGTGGGATCGAGATTCGAAAGCGGCTCGTCCAGGAGGAGGACGCGAGGCTCCGGGGCCAGCGCGCGCGCGAGCGCCACCCGCTGCTGCTGGCCGCCCGAGAGCTGCTCGACCCGGCGACGCTCCAGCCCGCCGAGATCCACCAGCTCCAGCGCCCGGGCGACCCGCTCCGTCAGCTCGGTGCCCTTCACGCCGGCCGACTCGAGTCCGAAGCCGACGTTGCGGCCGACGTCGAGGTGAGGAAAGAGCGCGTAGTGCTGGAACACCATCCCGAAGCGGCGATGCACCGGCTCCACCGAGGTGACGTCCTCACCCTCGATCTGGATTCGACCCGAATCCGGGGTCTCGAAGCCCGCAAGCAGCCGGAGCACCGTGGTCTTGCCGCTGCCGCTCGGGCCGAGGAGCGCGAGCATTTCCCCCCGCGCAAGGGAAAGAGTCACGCTTTCGGCCGCCACCACGCTGTCGAAGTGCTTGGTGAGCCCTTCGACCGCGAGGAAGGACGTCATCGCGACGCCATCCGGTCGCTGCCCCGCACGTGCCGATCCCAGTAGCTCATCCAGGCGGTCCCCCGCTCCGCAAGCATCTGCCAGTCCATCGGCGCGACGACCATCTCCGACTCCACCTCTGCGACCCAAGCGGGCACGCGGTCCGCCGGCAGATCGTGGCGGGCCGGAAGCCGGAACACACCCTCCGCCGCGAGCAATTGAGCCTCGACACCACCGACGAAGTCGATGAACGCTCTGGCGGCTTCCGGATGGCGGCTGCCGCGCACCAGCGCGATCGCGTCGTCGATCACCACCGTGCCGCTCCGGGGGAAGGTGTAGCCGAACGGCAGTCCCTTCGACCGGCCGATCAGGATGTCCGGCAGATCCCAGAGCGTCACCAACCCTTCGGCCCGGGCCAGCTTGGCGTCGAGGATGGCCGGGTTGAGCGCATAGGTCTTGGTGCTCGCATCCAGCCGCCGGAGCCAGGCCATGCCCTGGGCCGTATCGCCGGTCTCGCGGAGGCTGCGGACCAGCACCAGCCCCCAGATGGCTCGCATCGTGCCGCTCGCCATCGGATCGCGGATGACGATCTTGTCACGCCACCGCGGTGCCAGCACGTCATCCCAATCGTGGGGCGCCTCAGCGGGGGACACGACCCGGTTGTTGTACGCGATGGCGACCGGTGTGCGGTAGACCGGCCAGTAGAGGTCCCTCGGTCCGATCCCGTTGGGCCCGACCCGGTCGGCCCAGGCGGGACGGTACGGCTGGAGCAGCGAGTCCCGGACGCCCAGGTCGAACGTGGTCGTGGGCCCGCCGAACCAGACATCGGCCTGGGGGTTCACCCGCTCGAACCGCACCCGGTCGAGGATTTCCTGCGAGCCCATGTCGAGCCAGCGCACGTCGACGTCCGGCCGTTGGGCCTCGAAGGCCCGCTCCAACAGGGTGAGCTGGTCCCGGCCGTGCGGAGAGTACAGCACGACCGGGATCCGGCCATCGTGATGGCACGCCGCAAGCGCGAGCGCCACCAGACCGCGAAGGGCGCGAATGTAGTTGTCTCTCCGCATTCGTCGGCGCCCTTCGTGCTCAACGGGTCGGAGGCTGCCCCAGCGCAAGGAGATTGAGGAAGAGACGCAGGGCACCGGGGTTGCCGGCGGGGAGCTGCCGGAAGAACGACAGCCCGGTATACACGTAGGTCCCGCGCCCCACGGACGCGATCAGCAGCCCTCCCCGCAACTCGGCCTCACCTTCGTCGTGAGTCTCCAGGATCGGGTGGTAGGCCGGGTCCCAGCTTCGGGCGAAGTAGAGGCCCCGCTCCTGAATCCAGCCTTCCCAGTCGCGCTCGGAGATCCGGTTCGGACGCCGCAGCACGGGGTGATCCGGCGCCAGCATCGTCACCGGCGCCGTTTCGTCGACCACGCGGTCATGGCTCACCGGCCGCGCGGTGCTGTCGGTCGTGACGCTGGAAGCCCCGTTGGTCCCTGCGCTCGAGTGCAGGGTGTCGGGCGCGACCACGAGCGCGGGTCCGCCCACCGTGAGAGGAAGGGGCGCGAAGCCGCCATTGAAGAATCGATGCTGCTGGTATTGGACCACCAGCACTCCACCACCTCGGACGTAGGACAGCAGGCGCGCGTTGTTCTCCACCAGCGCGGAATCGGTCTCGTACGCGCGCGGCCCGATCACGATCACCGGAAAGCCGCTCAGGTCCTCCCGTTCCAATGCCGCGGCATCGAGCAGCGTCACCGGGAGGCCGGCCTGCTGCAGCGCCTCGGGCACCACATCCGAAGCACCGCGGACATAGCCGACCCGTGCAAGCTTCGGGAGCGCCACCGGCGCGAGCCGCACCTCCGCCGTGGCCGGAACGACATAGGAGCGTGAGCGGATGTGGGGGTAGGTCACACTGAAGACTCCACCGCTGTACTCCCGGCCGGCGGAGTCCTTGGCGATCGCGCGGATGGTAGCGCTCCCCCTCTGGGCCCCCCGGGGCGCGCGGACGTCGAAGGTGAAGGTCTCGTGCTCGTCCTCCCCCACCAGCCGAAATGTCTGGGGCCGCGCGGGAGGCCAGCCTTCCGGCAGCTCGAGGCCCACGGTCCCGGTGGTGGTGTCTCGCGCCCCATGGGTGAGCGTCACGGTGAACCGATGGGTGCCGGAGGTGAGCAGCGACCAGACGTACGTCGCAGGATCCAGCCGAACACCCACCCGGGGCACCACGCTCACCGGCCGACGCACCTCGCCCAGCGCCTGGTCGTTCACCCGGTAGCTGACCTCGCGGGACGTCTCGCCGCCCGGCCCGAGGCGGCCGAAGCGCGCGACCGGGACCGAGCCGCCGAACGGCTCGCCCAGATCGCTCGCCGCCACCCCGGTCCAGTCGTACATCGCGCCCTGCCGCGGATGGCGCAGGAAGTAGGGCGTCGTGGCCACCGCGCCCGTGTCCGGGGTGAGCGTCGCCACCGAGTGGTGCACCTCGCCGGGGGCGAGCGAGATCGCTCCGTTCGAGTCCGACTGGACGTGCCACTGGGCGGAGGGGACCAGACCACCGGTCACGGTCATGGAATCGGTGCCGGCGTTCCACACCAGCAGGTCCACGCTGTCGGTCTGTCCGCCGATCAACCGGTCGTCCTGCGCCAGTGCGTCGGCGACGAGACCCGCCGCGATCGCCAGCGCCCGCTCGGTGTGGCGCCGCTGGTCGGCCTGCTCCTGAGTGGAAAAGAGAATCTGGGCGCGGCTGTCATCCGACTGGGGCGAGAGGTCCCGCTTGCCCCGGTCCAGGAGCGTCACGACCCGCTGGAACGCGCCGGTGCCGAGGGCCGTCCTCGCGCTGTCGGCCCGGGCGGCGAAGCGCCGGCGGGCGGCGGGGCCGTCGGTGCCGGGAGCGTCTCGCCAGGGCATGCCCGAGAGTGAGGTGTCGATGCCGTCGAACAGCCCCGCGCTGCCTTCGGCGGTCCGGTCCTCGATGAGCGCAAGCGGCACCGTCGACGGGCCGATGTCCTGGAGCCGTCCCATGTCCTGGGAGCGATGCAGGCTTCGGCTCGCCATGGCGATCTGGTGGTACGACTTGCCGACGGCGCGATCGAGCACCCCGCCGTCCAGGGTCATGGTCGTCGCGGCGCTGTCGAATCGGGTCGAGCGGTAGAGCTTGAGCGGGGTCCAGGGCCGGAGACCTTCCTCGCGCCCCAGCTCCGGAAACCGGGTGGTGTCGCCCGCGGCGGCGAACGCCTCGAGCGCGGCCCAGCCCGCGGCCTGATGCTGCCCGTGGCCGTCGTTCGGCGTTCCGCTGAAGACCGACACGATGATCTGGGGGCGGAACCGCCGGACGATCCGCACGACATCCTTGAGAATGGTGTCCTGCGGCCAGTGCTCCCAGGTCTCGTCCAGGGTCTTGGCGTAGCCGAAGTCGTAGGCGCGGGTGAAGTACTGCCGGGCGCCGTCGAGGCGCCTGGCGGCCAGCAGCTCCTCCGTGCGGATCAGGCCCAGCGCCTCCCCCAGCTCGGGCCCGAGGAGATTCTGCCCGCCCTCGCCTCGGTTGAGGGAGAGATAGGCGGCCTCGGCCCCCATGCCGCGCACCAGCACGGTGAGGAGCTCGGTGTCCTCGTCGTCCGGGTGGGCCCCGATGACCAGGACCCGCCGGTAATGTCCCAGCATGCGGAGCTCCCGGTCGAGGGCCACGATCCCGCCGGTGCCGGGTGGCTCCATCTGGGCGCGCAGGGTGCCCGGCAGGAGCGAAAGCAGCGCGATGAAGAGGGCGAAGAAGCGGGTCAGTGCGAGGCGCAAAGAGTCCCCGGGGCCGTGTGGGTCAGAGTGCCGGAAAGCTACACGGTCCCGGGGCAGGATTCTAAGCCGGCCGACTCAGTGCAGCGGGGCTGCCCCCAGGGGAGTATCCCGGATGGAGCGCCGGAACGCGGGGTGCCGGATCCAGAGGTAGAGACCCATGCTGACCGCCGCCAGCGTATTGGCCGACACCACGGCCCAGAAGGGGAACAGCTCCCCGGTCCGCTCCGACAACACCTCGAGCAGGCCGTAGAAAATGACCTCGAAGGCGAGGAAGATCGGCAGCAGCGCGTAGCGCACCACCGAGTTTTCGATGCCCCAGTGCACCACCGCCACCAGGCCCATGCCCAGCAAGGCGAACACGATGAAGTGGAACGCGGTGTAGAGCAGGATGGCGCCGAAGATCACCGAGCGGTCCGGTGTGGAGTCTCCCATCAGGACCACCTGGCCGAGCAGACTGGGCGTGAGCAGGGGGCGGCCCGCGATGGTGTCGAGAACCAGGAACCAGACAGCGACGGCGAGACCCCCAATGATGCCGACGTCGGTGCCTTCGGCGGGGATCGAATGCGAACGTTCCGGCATGCGCGGACCTCCTGCGGGAAGAGCTACACGTCCACAGTGCAGGGATTCGGCCTGAAGCGCAAGGCGACCCTCAGCGGTGCGGGGTCCCCTGCGGCGCCCCGGGCGCGTGGGGTGTGGCTCTTACCTCGGAACCGAGCGGTGCCCGGATGCCCAGCTGCGGATGCCGACGCCAGAGGTACCATGCCATGGCCCCCAGGGCGAGGAAGTTGCCTCCCGCCAAAGACCAGAAGGGCACCCGCCCCCCGGTGGATGTGGTCAGCATGTAGGCGATCCCGGCGAAGTACCCGAATGCTACCACCAGGCCGATCCACAGCCCCATGCGCAGGGCCGGACTTCGGCTCACCAGGTGGGCGAGGCCGGTCAGGGCGATCCCGCCGACCAGAAAGGTGATCAGGTGCACCAAGCCGAATCCCAGGATGGCTTCGGGCGAGATGACCCTGGCCCCGGGATTGAGGTCGCCGGCGAACAAGACCCGGCCTACCGCGTTTGGCGTCTGCAGCGGCCGCCCGGTGGCCATGTCGAAGACGAATAGCCAGACCGCGGCCACCACGGCACCGACGATTCCGGCAATGGTTCCTTCCCGAATGACCGAATGCTCACGCCTCTGCATCGCCGCTCCTCTGGTCTGGAATGCGCCGCAACCTGCCGGTGTTGCAGCTTAGAGGGCCTTGGAATGCCGGGATGTGTCGGAGGTCACCCGGTTGACGGGCGCCGGGTGCGGCAATCGGCACAGGGACAGGCCGCCAGGAGGCGCTGGAAGGTGTAGATGCCGGTGCCGTGACCATCGCTCCACTGCACCCGGAGGCCATAGGCCCCGACCAGCGCCAGGGAGACCGGCCCGACGTCGGCCGGGACCATGATGGGATCCAGGAGCGCTCGGCCGCTCATCTCGTCCACGCAGGCGGCACAGGGGCACGCCAGGCGAAGCTCACGCGCCGGGTACAGCGCATGGTGCTCGGCATTCCATTCGATGAGAATGCCGTCGTCCCGTCGCTCGATCGCGTGGGGGATGGGGAGGGACATGGGGGGAGGATAATCGGGCGGTCGGGCGGTCGGGCGGTACAGGCGGCGTAGGGCGGGCACTCGTCCGATGCAAGAGGCTACAGAATGGGGACTGATCGCGTACGAACGCTTCGAGGCCTGGCGTGCGGCACACGAGCTCGAACTTGCACTCTATTCGGGCCACTGATCGGTGGCGCCGCTCTCAACGATTTGGCCTGACGATTCAGGTTCGCCGAGCCGCGCTCTCGGTCCCCAGCAACATCGCGAAGGGCGCCGCCAAGCGCGGATCCCGCGAATTCCGCCGCTTCCTCGACATCGCCCTCGGGTCTATGGCCGATCTCTGGTATCTCCTCCGCTTCAGTCGCGACTACGGCCTGCTCGAGCCGCACCGGGACCGAGCCGGACGCTTGACCTGAGGACTCTATCACGCCGTGGCGAACGCCACTGAAAACCTGAACTCCATCACTGCGCCACCGCCTCCGACACCTGATGGCCTGATGGCCTGATGGCCTGATGGCCTGATGGCCTGATGGCCTGATGGCCTGACCGCCCGACCGCCCGACCGCCCGACCGCCCGACCGCCCGACCGCCGTCACTATATTGCCAAGTGACAACTCATTCCGGACCACCGATGCCCGCAGCGACCACCAATCCGTTCGGCTCCCGTTCGACCCTGGGGCTGGGGAACGATTCCCCTGTCGTCTACCGCCTCGCCGAGCTCGCCCGACAGGGCGTGGCCGAGCTCGACCGGCTTCCCTTCTCCATCCGCATCCTCCTCGAGAACGCCCTCCGACATGCCGGCCGCGGGGTGGTGACCGAAGACCACGTGCGGGAGCTGGCGGGATGGCACCGCGAGGGCGCCGCCCGGACCGAGATCCCCTTCATGCCGGCCCGGGTGGTACTCCAGGACTTCACCGGTGTGCCCTGTGTCGTGGACCTCGCCGCCATGCGCGATGCCATGGCGCGGATGAAGGGGGATCCCGAGAGGATCAATCCCGTCGTGCCCTGCGACCTGGTGATCGACCATTCGGTGCAGGTGGACTACTACGGATCAGAGAAGGCCTTCCGGCTCAACGTGCAGCTCGAGCTGGAGCGCAACGTGGAGCGCTACCAGCTGCTCAAGTTCGCCCAGCGCGCGTTCCGGAACTTCAGGGTCGTCCCGCCCGGCACCGGCATCGTCCACCAGGTCAACCTCGAGTACCTGGCGCCGGTGGTGCAGCTGCGGGAGCAGTTCGGCGAGCTCACCGCCTATCCGGACACGCTGGTCGGTACCGACTCCCATACGACCATGATCAACGGTCTCGGCGTGATGGGCTGGGGCGTGGGCGGCATCGAGGCCGAGGCGGTGATGCTGGGGCAGCCCTACTTCATGCTCATCCCCGAGGTGGTGGGCATGAAGCTCACCGGCGCGATGCCGCTCGGCACCACCGCGACCGACCTCGTGCTCACCGCCACCCAGATGCTGCGCAAGAAGGGCGTGGTGGACAAGTTCGTCGAGTTCTACGGACCGGGCCTCTCCAGTCTCGGTCTGGCCGACCGGGCGACCATCGCGAACATGGCACCGGAGTACGGGGCCACCATGGGGTTCTTCCCGGTGGACGCGGAGACCCTCCGCTACCTGGAACGCACCGGCCGGGGCCGTCAGCTGGTGGACCGGGTGGAACGCTACTGCAAGGAGCAGTCGCTCTTCCGCACCGACGCGACGCCCGATCCGGTGTTCAGCACCACGCTGGAGCTCGATCTCGGCACCATCGTCCCCAGCCTCGCCGGACCCAAGCGCCCGCAGGACCGCGTGCCGCTCGTGGAGCTCAAGCGCAACTTCATCGTGAACCTGCCTGGGTTGATGAGCCCGACGGTACCAACCGCGCGCAAGGAGCTGGCGGAGAGCGCGTACTCGCGTTGGATGGGCGAGGGCGGCGCCAGTGTCACCATCGGCGAGCATGGAGCCGAGTACCACGATGGGCTCGATCCCGACGCCCCACCGGTCGTCTCGGGCGTGCTCGACGGCCGGGACATCTCGCTCCACGACGGCGCGGTCGTCATCGCCGCCATCACCAGCTGCACCAACACGTCCAATCCATCCGTCATGGTGGCGGCCGGGCTGCTGGCGAAGAAGGCGGTGGAGCACGGCCTGAGCACGCGCCCGTGGGTGAAGACCAGCCTCGCGCCCGGCTCGAAGGTGGTGACCGACTACCTCGGTGATGCCGGCCTCACGCCCTTCCTGGAACAGCTCGGCTTCCATCTCGTGGGTTACGGCTGCACCACCTGCATCGGCAACAGCGGGCCGCTGCCCAAAGCCGTTTCCGATGCGGTCGAGCAGGGCGGTCTGGTCGTCTGCTCCGTGCTCAGCGGCAACCGCAACTTCGAGGGGCGCATCCAGTCCGAGGTCCGCGCCAACTACCTGGCTTCACCGCCGCTCGTCGTCGCGTATGCCCTGGCCGGCCGCATCGACATCGACCTCTACAACGAGCCCATCGGCACGAGCGGCGAGGGGCGCTCTGTCTTCCTGCGCGACATCTGG
>DATBJH010000045.1:0-3306 GCA_036556505.1 Gemmatimonadales bacterium | reverse complement strand
CCCGTCTTGTGCCATCCGGCGCGCCTGGAGGACCTGCGGCCGGAGCTTGGGGTCGCAGTCCTTCCACAGCTCGGCGAAGCGGTGGTAGTACTCTCGCGCCTTCTCGGTCTCGCCCCGCTGCCGATAGAGCTCGCCCAGTCGCCGATAGATGCCGGGGAGCTCGAGGGCTATCCCACTGTCCGTATTGAAGGGGAACTCATCGAAGACATCCGGGGCATCCAGGTACCGCTCATAGATCGCTATGGCGGAGTCGATCTGCCCCCCGAGGTCATAGGCGCGTCCCAGGTCCGGCAACCCGAAGGTCGGAGTAGCTGCCTCGGCTACAGCCGCTTGAAATCTCGCAATCGCCGCGGGCCAGCGCCGCTCGGCCATAGCAATATGGCCGCGAGTCAGCTCCAGCTCGGCCTTTCCGCCGCGGTGGTACGGCGGACCCCCTGCCTGCGCGTACTCGGCGAGGAGTGATCGGGCACGATCGACCTTCCCGGCCCTCGCGAAAGCCGCAGCGAGGTTGAGGTAGGGGCGATCCACAGGTTGGAGAGAGCGGAGCGGATGCCGGGCGAGCGCGCGCTCCAGTTCGCTGACGGCCCGCACCGGCTCGCCGCCTACGGCAGCCGTCAGTGAGGCCAGCAGGATCACCTCGGCGAAGTGTTGGTTGATCCTCCCTGCTTTGAGCCGTGCCGACATGGCTTCACGCAGGTGGCGTTCAGCCTCCATCAACTGCCCGCGCAGGGCCGCAACTATGGCCAGGTGCCGGTGCGCTTCCGCGCGCCAGCCCGGGTCTGCGCCGAAGCGCTCGAGCAACTCGCGGGCCCGAGCCCTGGCGGTGGCATAGTCGCCGCTCTGCTCCGCCAGTTTGATACCGACGACGCGATGATATGGCACGCTGGGAAGCCGCCGGATAGCCTGCTCGTATGTGGTCTGCGCCTGGTCCCATTTCTTGAGCGTAATCTGGATCAGCATCAAGTTGCTGTAGCCCTGCACATACAGAGAGTCGACGGCGAGCGCGCGGTGATACAGGGATTCGGCTTGTGACAATCGGCCCAGACCCCAATACACGTTGCCGAGATTGTTGAGCGCCTCCCGATCATTGGGGTAATCCTCGAGGACCGCCTCGTAGGCGGTGGTTGCTCTGGGGAGGTCGGGCTTTACGAACGCGTAGTAATCACCAAGAGTGAACTGCCGCTCCCGATCGCTCAACCGATCGAGGCGCTGCATCGCCGCACTATAGCCCTTGAAGACCAGATCCAGCTTCCCGGTGTTGAAGGCGTGCATGCCGAGGGTCCGGTAGGCCATGGCGAACCCCGTGTCGAGCGCCACGGCCTGCTCCAGGTGGGTAATTGCCTTCTCAGAATCCCCCTCGTGGTCACCGGCCCGCACCGCCGCGCTGTACTTCCGCAGGGCCGGCAGCGAGGCCGTGGTGACCCGCTCGAGCGGCGGCTCGCGATCGATCGACCTCAGCGACTCGCCTGCGCTGGCCCGCAGTTCGCCCGACAGCCGGTCGACGGCTGCGATCAGCCGGGTGGAGTCCGGTGCCGTCACCCGGTGGGCGGTCAGCACCTCCCCGTCCTTGGCAGCCATGACCTGAGCGGACAACACGTATTGCGCACCGGCTCGGGCAATCTCACCGGTCACGACCGCCTTGATGCCTTCCCGAACGGCGATCTCGCGCGCGAGAGCCGGATCGAGGCTCGCTGTGTCCGGCCGCTCCATGCGGGCCAGCACCTCGGCCACCTGAAGCGGGGGGACCAGGGTCACCACCGGTGATTGGGCGAGATCGATCCGGAATGCCTCGGTCAGTACTCCACCGAGGCCACTGTCGACCTGCCGGGTGCCGAAGTCGGCCAGCAGGAGGCGCTCGCGTTCCGCAAGAATACCCGCCCCGAGCAGAGTACCCCTCGCTGGGGGCTCTGGGGAACGCAGCGTCAGGTACTGCGTTGCAGCGGCCCCAAGGCTGAGCACCGCGAGCGCGCCGACTGCCACCTTGGGCCGGGTGAGGCGCTTCCAGCGAGGCAGTATCGCGGCAGCGCTGGTCGCTTCGGTAGCAGCACTGGGAGATGACGACCGGTCGAGTGCCTCGGCGAACCTTGCCACACTGGGGAAACGGTCAGCCGGCACCGGCGCCATGGCTTTCCGAATCGCCTCATCTATGGTCCGAGGCACACCCGGCCGCACGATCAGCACCGAGGGCGCCGGCTGGGCGAAGCGCTTGGCCATGACCGCCTGCGGCGTGGGCCCGGTGAACGGCGGCTCACCGGCCAGCATCTCGTAGAGCACGCAGCCCAGGGCGTACACGTCGGTCCGCGCATCCACCTGGCCGGCGCTGGCCTGCTCCGGGGCCATGTAGGCCGGCGTCCCCAGCGCCATCCCGGTGCCGGTCAGCGACTCCTCGCCGGCCGCCCCGAGAGCTCGGGCGACGCCGAAGTCTGCCACCAGCGCCTGGCAGCCACCTTCTGTGGAGCCCTCGCGCTGTGCGGACTCGCTCAGAAGCACGTTCTCCGGTTTGATGTCCCGATGGACCACCCCCTCGCTGTGGGCGTGCTCCAGGGCGAGGGCTATCTGGCGGGTGATCTCCACCGCCGTCTCCACTGAGAGCTGCACCTCGCGCCGGAGGCGATCGCGCAGCGACTCGCCCCGGACGTATGGCATGGTGTACCAGGGCTGGCCGGCGGCCGCGCCGGAGTCGAAGACCGGCAGGATGTGCGGATGCTGCAGCCGGGCGGTAAGGCGGATCTCGCGGAGGAAGCGCTCAGTGCCGAGACTGGCGGCGATCTCGGGGTGGAGCACCTTGAGGGCGACGGGGCGATCGTGCTTGAGGTCCTGGGCCAGGTATACCGTCGCCATGCCGCCGCGGCCGAGCTCGCGCTCGAGCAGGTAGCGGTCCCTCAGGGCGAGAGCGAGCTGGGGCGGGATCATTCCAGCCGATAGGCTTTGATCTTCCGGTACAGGGTCCGCTCGCCGATCCCCAGCACCTCGGCGGCCTTGCGCCGGTTGCCCCGGTACTCCTCCAGGGCCGCCTCGATGGCCGCCTTCTCCACTTCCGCCATGGTCATTCCCGGCCGGTAGACCACGGTCCTGGCGTTGGCGAAGCCGGCGACTCCGTCCAGGTCGCCGGCCGGCAGCACGTCGTGCACCGTGGTGTGGTCGCCCAGCTCGATCACCTGGACTCGCTGGGGCTGGTCGTCCAGCCGCCGGCGCAGCTCCTCGACCTGAAGCTTGAGCTCCACCAGGCTCCGGAGGATGAACTCCAGCTCGTGGCCGCCGGTGGCGGCCTGGTCCCGGTTCATCACCCGGACCGGGAGCAGCGAG
>DATBJH010000044.1:0-46098 GCA_036556505.1 Gemmatimonadales bacterium | reverse complement strand
CGCCTGCGATACGCGCCATGATCAGCCTTGCCGCTGCTTGTGCTTGGGATTGCGCTTGCAGATGATGCGAGTGACGCCTGCACGCTTGACGACTTTGCAGTGCTCGCAGATCGGCTTGACGCTGGAACGAACCTTCACGCTGCTTCTCCGGGCCGGTTAAGGGCTAGCATGGCAATATAGGGAGGGTCCGGAGGGGGTGCAAGTGTGGGGGGTAGGGGAGGTTAGGCAGCTCCCACCGCGAGCCGTAAGCCCACCACTACCCCACGACCCTCAGCTCGACCAGCCGCCACCCCGTGCTGAGGAGCCGATACCCCAGCAGCAGGCTCTGGGTGCGCACGTCTTGCGTGCCCGCGATGCGGTACCGCCGCTGCAGCTCGACGTACCCCCGCCCCGGCTCCACCTCCCGCGCCGCCCGCACCACCGTCTCCACCTCCTCGCCCTGCACCATGTAATCCGTGAGCAGCGCCGCCGCCTGCGCCGGCCCCAGCGCGATGGACGGATCCGCCCCGGGAAGCTGGACCAGAAGTCGCGGCGCTTCCGCCACCAGGCCCCGCGCATCGTGCTCGAACCACGCCTGCCGGGCGCTCTCCGCCGCCGCGTCCAGCTGCATCTGCTGGGCGCCGCCGAGCGCGGGCCAAAGGAGCAGCGAGAGAGAGATCAGGAGGGCACGCAATCGGCCTCCGCGGCTAGCCTGGCCAGTGCCGCGGCCGGATCGGCCGCTAGGAGGATCGGACGACCCACCACGAGATGGGTGGCTCCGGCGGCCGCCGCGGCACCGGCGGTCGCGATCCGGACCTGATCGCCGGCGGCATCGGACTCCGCGCGAATCCCGGGCACCACGATTCGCGCGCCGTCGGGAAGGATCCGCCGCACCCCCTCGACCTCACCGGGCGAGCACACGACACCCGCCAATCCCGCGGCCACCGCCTCGTCCGCAAGCCTTGCGACCTCCTCGCCCATCGCCACATCCTCGCGCCCCACGGCGCGGGCGTAGGACACCTCGTCGTGCGAGGTGAGCACGGTGACGCCCACCAGCTCGAGCACGCCACCCGCGGCCTCGGTCGCGGCCTCCATCATGGTCCGGCCGCCGAGGGTGTGCACCGTCGCCATGGTGACGCCGAGCTCGCGCGCGGCGCGGACCGCCCCCGATACCGTGTTGGGGATGTCGTGCCACTTGAGGTCGAGAAACACCCGGTGACCCCGCGCAACCAGCGTGCGGATCAGCGGAGCGCCCTCCCGTGTCATCAGGATGGATCCCACCTTAACCCACGGCGTCGTCGGGATGCGCTCCAGCAGGCGCATCGCTTCGGCGGCCGTAGGCAGGTCCAGTGCGAGCACGACCTCAGCCATCGGTCCGCTCCAACTGTCTCACGATCCGCTCCGGCAGGCGCGGGTCGGCCAGCGCAGCCGTTCCGACCGCGACCAGCGAGGCGCCCACCCTCAGGTATTGGCGGACGTCGCTCGCCGAGCGCACTCCGCCACACCCGATGACGGGCATCCCTTCGGTTCGCTCGACCACGCGGGCAGTGGCGAGGATGCCGATGGGCAGCAGAGCCGGTCCGCTCACGCCACCGTTTCCATTCCCGAGCCTGGGCATGCCTCCGTCCTCGTGAAGCAGACCCGGCAGCGTATTCACCACCGTGATCCCGTCCGCCCCTGCGTCCCGCGCGACCACCGCCATGCCGGCGATGTCCGGGAGCACCGGAGAAAGCTTGGCCACGAGCGCCAGACGCGTCCGCGCGCGACAGAGAGACACGATGCGCCGCACGCAGTCGGCACTGGCGCCGAACTCGATCCCGCCCGCCGAGGTGTTGGGACAGGACAGATTGAGCTCGAACCCTGCCACGCCTGCCGCGCCATCCAGTCCCGCGACGACCTGGCCGTACTCTTCCACCGTGAAGCCGACGACGTTCACCAGCACCTGCGCCTGGCGAAGGTTGGCCGCGAGCCACGGCAGATGCTGCTCCCGCACGGCGACCAATCCCGGATTCGCCAGTCCGACCGAGTTGAGCATTCCGCCCCGGAACTCGGCAACGCGCGGCGGCGGGTTGCCAGCGCGGGGCTCGACGGAGACGGCCTTGGTGACCAGCCCGCCGAGGCGCTCCAGGTGCATCACGCCCGCGAGCTCGCGCCCGAAGCCCGCGGTGCCGGAAGCGAGGAGAATGGGATTCTGGAAGTGGCGGCCGAAGACGGTTCGCGGGAGACCGGTCTCCACCGTCACGGGATGAGCCCGCCCCGGCGGGGTGGGGCTTGACCCGGTCTGGTGGGTAACGAGTCGGCTCGGCCTCGCGCGCCCGGCACTGCGGCAGGGGCGAGCGTGCGAGCGAATCCCTCGAGCGAGTCCTCCAGCTCCTGATAGCCATAGGGCTCTTCGCCCCGGAGCATCGCGACGTAGGGGCTGAAGGCGTAGCGCTCCGTGAGCAGGGGGGTCACCGACTCGCCCCACACCGGGTCGAGCGACTTGCCCGCCAGGAGCGCCTTCGGAGCATATGGGGAGTCGGGCATCGTCTCGACCAGGGTACGGAACAGCGAGGCGGCAAGCCGGGGCGCTCCGAGGGAATCACGCGCCGCCTCGGCGGCCAGAAACAGGCGGAGGTCGCCCTGGGGCGCACCAGGCACCGCGGAATCGGCGGCGACCAGCACGCGGACTACCTGATCCCGAAGCTGGGCGGCCTCCGGTGACATGCCGCTGCGCGCGTTGGCGTGCTGCACTAACTCGGCATGGACGGTTCGAAGCTCGGCAACCGAGGCCGTTCGGCCGAGATGCTGCCGGGTGAGTGCATACCGGGCCCGGTCGGGGAAGTCGCCGGCTTGCTTCAGCGCCGCCGTGTGCTCCAGCCTGGCCCGGGAGCGGGCGGAATCCACACCTTCCAGCCGCAGCCCGTCGTCCAGCAGCATCACGGCGCGCATCTGGGGAACCATCTGCGGCCGCGCGACCAGGCGATCCACCAGTCCCGAAGCGATCAGTGGATCGGCGCGGCCGAGCGCCGCGGGCATCGTGTCCCACTGGACGGTCGTATCGCGGATCGCGAGCAGCGAGTCGGCAAGGGCGAGAGCGTCGTCGCGGCGGTGAATCGCCGCCAGGGAGAGCAGCCGCTCAGTGCCGGCCCGAGGATCGTCGAGCCCGTGCAGCGAGGCGATCGCTTCGCCGGGCCGTCCACTCAGTCGCAGCGCGCGGCCTCTCAGCAGCCTCGCCTCCCGACGGAGCACGGGATCGTCACTCTCCGACACCTTAGCGAACATGAGCTCGGCCAATGCCGGATCACCCAGCTCGAGCTGGCAGCGGCCCAGAGCGAGCGTGGCCTCGGTCGCGACCTCCGAGTCCTCCGGCAGCAGCGAGACGTGGCCGAGCGGCGCGACCGCCACCTGGCACTGGCGAAGCCGCGACAGCGCGAGCCCCTTCAGCACCAGCGCCTCGTCTACGTACTTGCTGTCGGGATGCCGGGTGATCAGCGTCTCCGCCCGGACGACTACCTGGCCCCAGAGGTTGGTGGCCTCGAACGCCCGCCCGTCGCGCTCCGCCTTTCGCGCGGAGTTGGCGAGCCGCTTGGTGTTGTACATGGAGTTGTAGTACACGCAGCCGCCGAGCACGAGGGCCACCGCCAGGCAGGCGAAGACTCTCGGCATCCTCACTGGGCACCTCCGGCTTCGATGCCGGCGGTCTTGCGCTCGTAATCCCGCAGGTAGTCCACGATGGCGTCGGCGATGGCCACCGACATGGCCCGCTGGCTCTTGCGCACGGTGAGCAGGCGCCCGTCCTGCGGATTGGTGCTGTAGCCTAGCTCGACGAGGATGGCGGGCCGCCGGGCCGTGGTGAGCACCTTGAACCCCGCCTGCTTCACGCCGCGGTCCATCCCGGTGTGCGCGGTGCCCAGCTTCTTCTGCACCAGCTCGGCGGCGCGGGCGGACTCGCGGAGATGCTCATTCAGCTGGAGATCCTTGAGGATGAAGTCGAGGCCCTCGGTCCTGGGGCCGTCGGACTCGCCGGTCTCGAAGCGAACGGCGTCGTTCTCCATCTGCGCCACGCGGGCCGCGTCCTCGGTCCGGGCCTCGGCCAGGAAGAACGTCTCGTAGCCCCGGACTTCGGTGTAGCCGCGCCGGCGGGCGAGCGAGTTCACGTGCAAGCTCACGAACAGATCGCAGGCCGCGGTGCAGACCGGCCCGCGATCTCCCAGAGCGATCAACGTGTCGGTGGTGCGCGTCATCCGGACGCCCACGCCCCGCTTCTGCAGCTCCTCGCGGAGCAGGACAGCGATCTGCAGCACCACGTCCTTCTCCCGGACGCCGCGGGGAAAGTAGACCCCGGGGTTGCCGGGGTCCACGCCACCATGGCCGGGGTCGATGGTGACCACATGACCGGGTCGCAGGCCGTTGGGCAGACGGTCAGCGGGCTTGGCCGTCTTCGCCGCCGAGGGCCTGGCGACGATGTCCTCGAGCCGGGCGGCGCCGGCGTCGTAGCGGTACCGCTCGCCGAGGTAGTAGGGGATGACTTCTGCGACGAACTGGAAGGGCAGGTATACCGTGTCGCGCGACAGCCAGACCCCGTTGGCGAGGGGATGGAGCTGACTGCTGAACTGGAAGAGCGGAGCGCCGACCAGGAACCGGAACGGCTGTCGGGCCACCACCACCTCCACCCAGTCATCCTGCATCCGCAGCGCGCCTCCGAGCGCGGCGGCGAGCTGCGGTGCCGAGATGACGGGGGCGCCGACGGGATCGGTGCGGACGGCGACGGTGGACACACCCCGCGCCCCGGCGATCGTGACCTGGCCCGGCGCGGCCGTGGCCGCAATCGCAAGGACGAGAGCGGCCAGCATCAGCCCTCCCTCGCGGCCCGGGAGAGCCCCCGCGACACATCCCGCGCCGCCTCGCGCTCGGACTGCCGCCGCTTGAGCGTCTCGCGCTTGTCGTGAAGCTTCTTGCCGCGACCGAGGGCGAGTACGACCTTGGCCCTCCCGTCCTTGAAGTAGAGCTCGAGCGGGATCAGGGTCAGTCCCTTCTGCTCCACCCCGCCGATGAGCTTCTCGATCTCGCGGCGGTGGAGAAGGAGCTTCCGGGTGCGGACCGGATCGTGATTGTAGCGGTTGCCCTGCTCGTAGGGCGTGATGTTCATCCCCTCGAGGAAGACCTCCCCGTTCCGGACCCGGGCGTAGGCCTCCTTGATGGACGCCTTGCCGTTTCGGAGTGACTTCACCTCAGTCCCGGTGAGGACGATACCGGACTCCCAGGTCTCCAGGATGTGGTAGTCGTGGGTCGCCTTGGGGTTCCTGGCGACCGACTTACGGCGCTCGGCCTGGGGGGAGGAATCGCGGCTCACGTGGGGATCCTAAGCAAAGGATAGGCCACCACTTCGGACCGGTCAACGTGGGCGGTCAGGCGGTCAGGCGGTCGGGCGGTCCGATGCAGCATCTGAAGGGCCTCGCGCCCGGGTATCTGATCCAGTTAAAGGTGAAGTAGTCAGAGCCCTTCCCCTGCTGCGTCAAAACCGTTGACCCGCCCCGATCATCGGACTAGCTTGCCCCCTTCGCCGAAGTGGTGGAACTGGTAGACGCGCTGCGTTCAGGGCGCAGTGGGCGCAAGCCCGTGCGGGTTCGAGTCCCGCCTTCGGCATGGGGTACGGCGGTAGGGCGGTACGGCGGTACGGCGGTAGGACGGTACGGCGTACGTTGACCCCGCGACAGGACGACCCTCCGTGTCCCAGGACATCGGAGGGTCTCTTCTTGACGGCGCCTACGTACCGTCCTACCGCCGTACCGTCCTACCGTCAGTATCTCGCCATCCCGGGCTCGATCCGGCTCGCCCATGCGTCCACCCCACCCGCCAGGCTCCGCACCTTCCCGAAGCCCGCGCCCCGCAGGATCTCCAGCGCCCTCATCGAGCGCACACCCTTGTGGCAGTAGGTGACGATCTCCGCGTGGCCGTCGAGCTCGCCGATGCGGTCCGGGAGCTGGCCCAGCGGGATCAGTCGGGCACCCTCGATGTGGGCGATGTCCCACTCGTGGGGCTCGCGCACGTCGATCAGGACCAGCCCGTCCCCCTTCTCGTCCCGCTCCTGCTTGAGCTGCTCCGCCACCACCTCGGGCCCCTGGTAGGCCGGGGCGGCACCGATACCGCAGAAGGCCTCGTAGTCGATCAGCTCGTGGATGCTCGGGTTGTCGCCACAGATCGGGCAGCCCGGATCCTTGCGCAGCTTGAGCTCGCGGAAGCGCAGCTTGAGCGCGTCGAACAGCACCAGCCGGCCGACCAGCGAGTCCCCCGCCCCGATGATCAGCTTGATCGTCTCCAGCGCCTGGATGCTGCCGATGATGCCCGGCAGCACGCCCAGCACGCCGCCCTCGGCGCAGCTCGGGACCAGTCCCGGAGGCGGCGGCTCGGAGTAGAGGCAGCGGTAGCAGGGTCCTTCCCTGGCGTAGAACACCGAGGCCTGGCCCTCGAACCGGAAGATGCTGCCGTAGACGTTGGGCTTGCCCAGCAGCACGCAGGCGTCGTTCACCAGGTAGCGGGTCGGGAAGTTGTCGGTCCCGTCGACGACGATGTCGTACTCGCGGATGATGTCCAGCGCGTTGTCGGCGGTGAGACGGGACTCGTGGCTCTCGACGTTCAGGTTGGGGTTGAGGTCGGTGAGCCTCGCCTTGGCCGACTCCAGCTTCGGCCTCCCGAGCGTCGACGTGCCGTGAACGATCTGACGCTGGAGGTTGGTGAGGTCCACGACGTCGAAGTCCACGATGCCGATGGTGCCCACGCCCGCCGCCGCCAGATAGAGCGAGAGCGGCGAGCCCAGGCCGCCGGCGCCGATCGTCAGCACCCTGGCCGCCTTGAGCTTCCGCTGGCCCTCCACCCCCACTTCCGGCAGCAGCAGGTGACGCGAGTATCGCAGCACCTCCGCGTGGGAGAGCTTGGGCAGCTCCTCCTTCGTCTCCACCGCCGGACGGCCGCCCGCGATGCTCGGCACGATGGTAAGCACGTCGCCCTCGCGCACCGGGGTGTCGGTGGAGTCCAGATGACGGATGTCGGTGTCGTTGAGGTACAGGTTGACGAAGTTCCTGAGCCGGCCATCCTCCTGCATCAGGTGGCGCTTGAGGCCGCCGTGCGTGGCCAGCAGACCGTCGATGACCTCGCCCACGGTGGAGCCGGTGAGCTCGACGGCTTCGCTCCCTCCGGTGAAGCTGCGAAGGGGAGTGGGGATGTTCACGGTCACGGACATGTTCACACCTCGCTGAGCACTTCAAGTGACTCGGGCCGCATGACCGGCTGCTCGTCGTCCAGCGTCCAGCTGGCCGCCTCCCGGCCGCGTCCGCCCTCCACCCGCACGATCAGGTAACTGTACCACGGCCAGGCGTGCTCGGTATCGAAGCCCGACGGCACCGCGGGGTGGTCCGGATGCGAATGATAGTAGCCGACGATCTCAAGCCCTTCGGCCCGCAGCTCGGCCTCCAGCCGCCGGAGATCATCCGGCGCGATCAGATAGCGGTGCGGATCATCGGTGCGACGGTTCACGGCGGGGGCCAGTCGCACGACCTCCTTGTCGCCGCTCTCCTGCACCCTCCCCGCGAGCGCACCGCAGCACTCCGCCGGGTACGCCGACTTGCCGTGGCGGCGGACCTCCTCCAGCAGGCCCTCGGAGATTCGCAGCGTCACCGGTCGGTCCACCGGTGCGGCTCGCTGATGTAGCGCGTGCCGGTATCGCAGCCGATCACCACCACCTGTGCATCCGGCTCGGCCTTGAGCACATCGAGCGCGGCGCGGACCGCCGCGCCGGCGGACCACCCGATCAGGACCCCGGATTCCCGCGCCAGCCACCGTGCCGCGCGATCGGCCGCCTCCGTCGGAATCTCGGCCACCCGGTCGGGCACTCCCGGATCGTAGAGCGCGGGAGGGTTGGGCGTCGTCGCCAGGTGCTTCAGGCCCTCCAGGCCGTGGAACGGCGAATCCGGCTGGACCCCGATCAGGGTGACGCCGGGGTTCTTCTCCTTCAAGAAGCGGCCGGTCCCCATCATGGTTCCCGTGGTGCCCATCGCGGCCACGAAGTGGGTCAGGCGACCCCCGGTCTGGGCCCAGATCTCCGGACCGGTGGTCTCCCGGTGCGCCTTGGGATTTGCGGTGTTGCTGTACTGGTCGGCATAGAAGTACGTCTCGGGCTTCGACTCGGCCAGCTCGCGCGCCTTGCGCGCCGCTCCCTCGGTGCCCTCCAGCCGGTCGGTCACCACCACCTCGGCACCGTAGATCCGGAGCAGCGACCAGCGCTCGGGGCTGGCGTTGCCTGGCAGACAGATCGTCACCTTCACACCCGCCGCGGCGCCGAGCATGGCGTAGGCGATCCCGGTATTGCCGCTGGAGGCGTCCAGCAACCGCTTTCCGGGCAGCTCGCCTCGGGCCAGGCCCTCCCGGAGGATGGCCCGCGCCGCGCGATCCTTGACGCTGCCTCCCGGATTGAGCCACTCGGCCTTGAGCCAGAGCCGGCCGCGGCCCTCACCCGGAAACCGCACGGGCAGGAGGGGTGTGTTCCCCACCAGGTTCCACAGCGCGGGCTCCTGCGACACGGACGGCTCTCGAACCGCGGTCATCGCGATCCTCCAAAATGAAAAACCCGACCAGCCGGCCGGGCTCCAGCACACGCGGACTCGCGCGCGGCTAACTCGCCGATGAGATCCCGACCAGCTCCTGAACCTGTGCCTCCTCCTTCATCAGGTCCGCCAGGGAGATGCCGGCCAGCAGTTCGTCCACCCGTTGCTGGAGGGCATGCCACACCGGCCTGATGCTGCAGGTGGAGACCGGGCTACATCGCTCGGCATCCACCGGGTGGCTGGCGCAGTTGACCTCGAAGGTCTGGTGCTCGGACGCGGTCATGACGTCGCGCACGGAGATCTCCGAGGGATGCCGGGCCAGAAGATAGCCACCCTTGGCCCCACGCACGCTCTCGACGAGACCGGCCCGGCGCAGCCGAAGCAGGATCTGTTCCACGTAATCGGCTGGAAGCTTCTCCGCGTCCGCCAACTCGCGGGCCGCGACCGGGCCGGTGCCCGTACGCCCCCGCTTGGCGAGGTGGAGGGAGATGATGAGGCTGTACTCGGTCCAGGTCGTAACCCGCATCGTGGCTGGAATATCTACTTCTTCTCAGCCGACGTCCAGCGGGCCACTTCCTCGGGGGTGAGATTGCCGTAAGGGCGGATCCTGGCGTCCCGGAACGAGCCGCCGAGCACGTCGCCGAGGTACTGGGACCAGGAGAGCAGGGTGCCGTAGCAGACCGGCTCCTGCGCGTCGGGCAAGCCGGTCTCCTTCGCGAGCCGCTCCGTCAGCTCCTCGATCACCTCGGCAGGCACCTTGGAGCGCTCACTGGGAAAGATGAACCCGAACAGCACCAGGTGGGCCAGCAGGACCCGCCAATGGGGACCGAAGCGCTCGATCAGGCGCCGCCAGTCGAGCTGGTCGCCCACCGCCAGGATGATGTGGGCGACGTCTGCGCCGTCGAAGCGGTCGCGCTCCATGACGAAGGCCTTGGACCAGATGCTCTCCTCGGGCGGAGCCACCAGCACCTTGGCGCCGAGGACCTCGCGCTCGGTGGCGTGCTCGAACCACTGGTCGTCCACCACCGCGACCCCGTTGCCCGAGCTGAAGATCACATCGACGAACCCGGACGCCGAGCGGATCTTGGCCAGCCAGTGGGAGAACACCAGGTCGGCCTCGTAGCCCGCATCGGCCGAGGCCCGGAGCAGCCGCTGCACGTCCGTCGGGCGAACGAAGATGTCCAGGTCCTTGGTGGAGCGGTCGATGCCGGCCTGATGGACGAAGGCGAACGTCCCGCCGACCAGGAACGGGATGCGGGCGTGCGAGAGGAACTCCATCGCCTCGCGAAAGAACTCGCGGGACGGGGTCTCGACCATGGCATGGGTGGGCGACAGCCCCATCCGCTGCTCCCTAGAGGGGACACCTATCATAGGCGGGGCCCGGATATAGGGTTGTGCCCGGGATCACCGCTGGCTTGGCCGCGGAGGGATTGATTGGGACGCCAATGGTCAAGACTCCTGGCATGGTGAGGATCGCCGCGGTCGGCGACATCCACCTCGGCCGGGCGGCCTACGGCCCCCCGATCCAGACCCTCTTCGCCCAGGTGGCGGAGCTGGCCGACGTGCTGGCCCTCTGCGGCGACCTCACCGACCGGGGCGAGCCGGAGGAAGGCCGCCAGCTCGCCCGGGCGCTCGCGAGCGTCGGGGTGCCGATCGTGGCCGTGCTGGGCAACCACGACTATGAGTCGGCCAAGGTACCGGAGCTGAGCCGCATCCTGTGCGAGGCGGGAGTGCAGGTGCTCGACGGCGGTGACGCGGTGGAGATCCACGGCGTAGGGTTCGCGGGGGTGAAGGGATTCGCCGGCGGATTCGGCCGCCGAGCCCTGGGCCCTTGGGGCGAGGAGATCATCAAGCTGTTCGTGCGCGAGGCGGTGGAGGAGGCGTTGAAACTGGAGACGTCGCTCAGCAAGCTGCGGACAGACCGGCGGGTGGTGCTGCTGCACTACTCTCCCATCGCCGGCACGGTGGAGGGAGAGCCGAAAGAGATCTACCCCTATCTTGGCTCCAGCCGCCTGGAGGAACCTTTGATCCGCTACCCGGTGGACGTGGTGTTCCACGGCCACGCGCACCACGGGGCACTCGAAGGGAAGACGGTGGGCGGGGTCAAGGTCTACAACGTCTCGTTGTCGCTGTTGCAGCGAAGCTTCCCGGATCAACCGCCGTTCCGGGTGGTGGAGCTGCGGACGGATCAGGTCGAGCGGCGCGAGGGGGGAGAAGTGGAGCGCCGGCAGGATCGCCAGAGCGACCGGAGAGCGGAGCCGCAGCCGGGACGCCGGGGGGCGGAGGGGACGAAGGCGGGGGTGGAAATCAGAGCTTGAACCGCGTAAACCGCTGTTTCATGCTCAGCCGCCTGCAGGTATGCCCTTCCCTCCCGGCACCCCGATCTCCGTCATTGCCCGGAGATCCAGCACTTCGTCCAGCTCTTCCTGCGGCAGCAGCTTCTTCTTCTCCAGCAGCTGCTTCACCGTGAGCCCCGTCGCCACCGCCTCCTTGGCCAACTTCGCCGCCTCCGCATAGCCGATCTTGGGCGCCAGGGCCGTCACCAGGGCGGGGCTCCGCTCCAGCCAGTAGGCGCACTGGGTGGCATCCGCCTCGATCCCGTCCACACACCGCTCGGCGAGCACGCGGCTGGCGTTGCCGACGATGGTCAGCGCGAAGACGATGTTGTGGGTGATGACGGGCATCATGACGTTCAGCTCCAGCTGCCCCGCCTCCGCCGCCATCGCCACCGTCTGGTCGAGGCCGAGCGCCTGGAAGCAGACCTGGTTCACCATCTCGGCGATGGACGGGTTCACCTTGCCGGGCATGATGCTGGAGCCGGGCTGGACCGCGGGCAACACGATCTCCGCCAGGCCGGTGCGGGGACCCGAGGCGAGGAGCCGGATGTCGTTCGCGATCTTGTTGAGGTCCAGCACGTAGGCCCGGAGCGCACCGCTGAAGGAGGCGATGTCGCCCATGGACTGCATCAGCTGCACCCGGTCCTGTCCCTCCCGCAGCTCGAGGGCGCTCACCTGCTGGAGGTGCTTCACCATCAGCGCCGGATAGTCCGGCTCCGCGTTGATCCCGGTGCCCACGGCCGTCCCACCGATGTTCATGTCCCTGAGCCAGTCCGCCGCCTGCACCAGCTTGTCCCGGTGCCGCCGCACCGTGCGGCCGTAGGCGGTGAACTCCTGCCCCAGGCGGATCGGTGTGGCGTCCTGGAGATGGGTGCGCCCCGACTTCACGATGCCGTCGAACGCCACACCCTTGGCGCTGAGCGAGTGGGCCAGCTGCTCCAGCGCCAGCAGCATGGCCGGCAGCGTCGCCAGCGCGGCGAGACGCATCGCGGTCGGGATCACGTCGTTGGTGCTCTGCGCCATGTTGACGTGATCATTCGGATGCACCGGCGAGTACGATCCACGGGACGAGCCCAGGATCTCGTTGGCCCGGTTGGCGAGCACCTCGTTGACGTTCATGTTGTGGCTGGTGCCCGCGCCGGCCTGATACACGTCCACGATGAACTGGTCGCGATGCTGGCCGGTCAGCACCTCGTCCGCGGCGCGGACGATCGCGTCGGCCAGCCGCGGCTCGAGGCGGCCGGTCTCGCGGTGGGTCAGCGCGGCGGAGCGCTTGATCCAGACCACGGCGTCCACGAAGGCGGGCAGCGGCCGCAGTCCCGAGATGGGGAAGTTCTCCGCCGCCCGGAGGGTCTGAATGCCGTAGAGGGCGGAGGCGGGGACCGCCTTCTCGCCCAGCGGGTCGCGCTCGATGCGGGTGTCGGTCATGGCGCTTATTCTAACACCGATGAGCGACTACTTCAGGCGGGTCGAACACAGCGCCAGGTTCAGCCGGGACAGGGCCGCCAAGGCGGACCTCTGGGCGGGGGAGCGGCTGTTCGTTGGACTCAACTGCTTCGAGCCCGGGCAGACGCAGCCGGTCCACGCCCACGCGGGCGCGGACAAGTTCTACTACGTCTGCTCGGGGCGGGCCAGGCTGACGGTCGGGGAGGAGGCGCGGGAGGTCGGGCCAGGCGAGATCGTCTGGGCCCCCGCCGGCGTGCCTCACGGCGTCGAGGCGGCCCTGGAACGAACCATCCTGTTAGTCGGGATCGCTCCACCGCCGCGCTAGCCGGCGGAGGGCCGGCCAGCCGTAGGCATGCGCCGCGAGCCCGACGCCAAGCAACACTCCGACCCCGTTGGTGTAGAAACGCCAGGCCAGCAGGAGCCAGCCGGCCCGGGAGCCGAGGTCGCCGGCGGCGCCGCCCAGAAATCCGAGCTCCACCGCTCCCGCTCCGGACGGCGTGGGCAGGATCAGCTGGCTGTAGAGCAGGGCGAAGGACCCCACCAGCATTGGCCCGATTTCGGGCGGTGACGGCAGCGTCAGCGCGAGCACCGGCAGGATCGCCGTCCGCGTCGCGAGGTTGAGGAAGCTGAGCGGCAGGCTCGCCACCAGCGGCCACATCGGCATGCGTCGCCAGTACACCAGCGCACGGCGAATCGGTCGCCGGATGTGGCGCACCGCGGGCGACGCGACTCGTCGCGCGTACCACCAGACGGCCAGGCTGACGACGGTCACCAGCAGCACCCACGGCCAAGCCGACGCCGCGGCCGCGGTCAGGCGGGGCCCCGCCGTGGCCCACCAGGCCGGCGCGAAGTGCCACGCCATCCAGCCCGACGCGATGATGATCACCGGCCAGGCGGCCAGCACCTCGAGACTGATGGCGACGAACGCGGCGGTGGCGGGCACCCGGCTCTGGAGCATCCCCGCGACGCGGGCGGGCTCGCCGCCGATCCGCAGCGGCGTCAGGGCGCAGGCCGCGTCGCCGTAAGCGTTCAGCACCAACGAGTCGCGGAATCCTATGGGATGGCCGAGCCCGCGAACGATCCACTGGATGCGCCACGCGCGAACCAGAAGATCGATGAGGACGAGGGCGATGCAGAGGAGGGTGGCGTCGAGGAAGGACACCTGTCACCCTGAACGAAGTGAAGGGGGCCGTTCCGCCATGGTCCCCTTCGCTGCGCTCAGCGTGACACCCAGCACTCGGCGGTACACGTCGAACAGCCGCTCGAGCACCGCATCCCAGCCGTGGTGCTCCTCGGCGTAGCACCGCCCCCGGCGGCCGAGCGCGGCGAGATCCCGCTGGAACAGATCGATCGCACAGGAGGCGAGGTGTGCTGGATCACCCGAGGTGTACAGGCTCCCGGCGCCCGAGAGGCCGACAGCCTCGGCAACACCCCCGCGATCCACCGAGAGCACCGGCAGGCCGCTGGCCATCCCCTCCATCGCGGAGAGACCGAACGTCTCCGCCGAGCCGGGAGCGACGTAGAGGTCCACCGCGGCATAGAGATCGGCGAGCAGGTCCCGGTCGCGCTGGTATGGGAGCCACGTGGCGCGCCTCCCGCCCCTGGTTCGGCGCAGCCAGCGGAGCGCCGGCCCCGCGCCCACCAGCACGAGGCGGGCGCCGGTACGACGCTCGACCTCGAGCCAGCCCTCCAGCAGCAGATCGATGTCCTTCTCCGCCGCCATCCGCCCCACGTAGATCGCGAGCGGCCCCTCGGGGAGCCCGAATCGACGGCGGGTCTCTTCGGCTCGAGCCCGACGGGTCGGGGAGAAGCGGTCCAGGTCCACCCCCAGCGGCACGTGCACTACGTTGGCTACCCCGGCGCTCTCCAGCTCTCGCACCACGGCCCGAGTGGGGGCGATGGTGGCCTGCACCAGCTTGCCGAGCCGGCGGACGTAGCGCCATGCCAGCGCGCTGGCGCTGAGGCGCGGCCAGCCCGCGGCATGGGGGCGGGGGGCGATGATGCGGGGAAAGTTGCTGTGATAGAACCACACGGCGGGCACCCGCAGCCCTCGGGTAGCGAGATGTACCAGCCATGGCGCGCACCACGCGCTCCCGACTTCGATCAGGTCCGGCCGTTCGTGCGCCACGATCCGGCTGGTCGAGCGGGTCGCCAGCATGAACCGGTACGGCTTCTGGGTCGGGATGTGGGGGCCGTGCAGCCGGTAGCAGCGGACGCCGCCCGCCTCCAGGATCTCGTCCTCCGCCCCGGGCACGACCAGCACCTGGCGCAGCTCGGGGTGGCGCTGGACGTACTTGGCCTTTTCCAGAAGGTAGGTGCGAACCCCCCCGGTGGTGTCGCCGAAGAACTCGGTGATGTCGAGCACTCCAACCGACGCCGTGGGCCTCAGGCGCGGCGGCAGCTCGATCCGGGAGATGTCGAGCGCCGCCGGAGTGACGCCGGCGACCGGCTCGAGATCGAGAATCGCGGTCGCCGCGCGCTCAGTCAGAACAGTCCCCCAGGGGATAGACGGTCCCGCAGTTGGGACAGGGGTTCCTGCAGCCGAACGGGCGCGGGGCGACGGCGAAGCCGCAGCGCTGGCAGGTTGCACTGTCATCCCGAGCGACGGCGAGGGAGCTTGCCCGGCCTGCCGGGAATCCGCCGGCAAGATCCCGCGCATTCGCTCGGGATGACAGAAGGCTCCGGGACGACCGGAAGCTCCCGCTCACGCCCGGACGCTCCCGGTGATGAACGGATTCGTCAGCCGCTCGATCCCGATCGTGGTGTCCGGACCGTGGCCGCTGTGCACGACCGTCGAATCGGGCAGCGAGAGGAACTGGGAATGGATGGACGACATCAGGGTGGCGAAGTCGCCGCCGGGAAGGTCGGTGCGGCCGACCGACCCGTTGAAGAGCACGTCGCCGCCGAACACCATCCCATGCCCCACGAAGCTGACGCTGCCCGGCGAATGCCCCGGCGTGAAGCGGACCTCGAACTCCAGCCCCCCCACGCGCAGCCGGTCGCCGGCTGCGAGCGCCACGTCGGGCGGCGGCGGCGGCCCCACCTCGCGGCCGAGCCAGGTGGCGAACTGGGGGAGTGCGTCGTAGATCGATCGGTCCCGCGGGTGAAGATGGATCGGAACCCCGGTGGCGCCCTTGACCGTGCCGACGCCGAGGATGTGGTCCACGTGGGCGTGGGTCAGCCAGATCGCGCGCAAGGTCCAGGCGCGAGTATCGAGCTCGGCCAGGAACATGGCGGGCTCTTCGCCCGGGTCGATGATGACCGCCTCCCCGGTGCGGCGGTCGGCGACGAGATAGCAGTTCTCGGAGAACTGCCCGTTGGGGAGCGAGACCACCTCGAGATCGGACATCCGCTCCCTCTCAGCGGTCGGCCAGAACCGGCGGGTCGGTGGCCTGACCGTACAGCTCGGCGCCGCCCCGCGCCGCCGCGCCCTCGGGGGCCCGCGGACGCGGGATTCCGATGTCGCCCAGAATCGCCCGTACCGGATCAGGGTGCCCGCTGCGGAGCGCCGCCAGGTAGCGGTACACCGCGATCGCGGCCGTTGTGGCGTCGCCCTGAGCGGTGGTCACCTGTCGCGTGAGCTGCGCCCGCATGTCGCCGGCGACGAAGAGACCCGGGATGGAGGAGTGCATCGCCAGATCGGTGATCACGTAGCCGGCGGCGTCGTGCTCGTAGTGATCGGCGATGACCCCCGTGTTGGGCTTGAAGCCGATGAAGACGAACAGGCCTTGCGCCTCGATGAGGCGGGTCTCGCCGGTCACGACGTCCCGCACCCGCACACCGGTCATGCCCTGCAGCGGGTTCCCGAGCACCTCCTCCGCAACGGTGTTGAGCACCACCTGAATATTGGGATTCTCCAACACGCGCTTCTGGATGACGGGCGCCGCGCGGAACTGGTCACGCCGGTGGACCAGCGTCACCTTGGCCGCATGGCGGGTGAGGTATTCGGCCTCCTCGCAGGCGGCGTCCCCACCGCCCACCACGACCACGTGCTGGCCCTTGAAGAACGCTCCGTCGCACACCGCGCAGTAGGAGACCCCTCGACCGGCGAACTCCAGCTCTCCCGGGATGCCGAGCTTGAGCGGCGTGCCGCCGGCGGTGACGATGACGGCGGGGGACTCGTAGACCTCGTTCTCGAAGGTGGTGGTCTCGAACATCCCGTCGCCCGCCCGCTTCTTCACCTGCTGGACCGCGGTTCCGAGCTTGAATTCGGCGCCGAACTCCTGGGCGTGCTCGTAGTACTTCTTCGCGAGGTCCCGGCCCAGGACCCTGGGGAAGCCGGGGACGTCATCGAGGTACTCCGTGTTGAGCAGCTCCCCGCCGGGGACGCCACGCTCCAGCACGGCGGTCCGCAGCATGGCCCGGCCGGCATAGAGCGCGGCCGCTAGCCCGGCCGGGCCGGCCCCGATGATCACCACATCGTACTTTCTGGCCTCGGACATCAGTCGTCCCCGGTTCAATCGTCCAAATATAGAACACACCGGGGTTCCCGGCCGTTCAGCGGGGCCGGCCCTGGGCGGACGGGGAGCCCAAGTGGAGCAGACTGGCGGCCCCGTGGCACCCCGACACGGTCCCGACCAGGACGTCCACCTCCCCCTGGCTGGAGCCCACCTCCGCGACCAGCCGATCGCCCGCCAGCACCTCGACGGCGTCGAACATGCCCACGCCGAACACCCGGTGACGGCAGACGAAGAGGGCCGGACCCGCGGTCGGCGCGGTCGCCTGCAACCGGTCCACCAGATCAGCCATCGCGTCTCCCATCTCCCAGGTACGAGGGGCCCGGATCACCGGGCAGATGGCGGGCTCGATGCAGTGGGTGGGGCAGAGCCAGTCGGCGAAGGAGACGTAGCGAGTGCCGTCGGGCGCGATGGCATCGTACGGGGTGCCGGCCGGGGCGGTAAGCGGCCGCGATTCCACGACGCGCCCGGGCCAGCGGCCGCGGGCGCGACGGACCAGCCATTCGTACATGAGGTGGGGCATCAGGGGCGAGGGGACGATGGCGTCCCCATCGCCGGCACCGCCGTGGCCCAGCCAATCGTCGAAGAACAGGCCCCAGTCGGCCACCACCAGCTCGCGATCCGGACCGGGGCCGATCTCGCTCACGAACCGGCACGCCGGATCGTGGTCCACCACCAGCAGGCGGCGATAGCGCGCCTTGCCCCGCTCCGCGGCACGGATCAGCTGGCCGGCGTAGAAGGTGCCGTAGCAGCCTCCGCCGACGATGGCGACGTCGCGCAGCTCGACGCTAGCGGAGGAGTCGTCCGCCATCGACGCTCAGCACCTCGCCGGTGACGAAGTCGCCGGCCTCGAGCAGATAGAGCATCGCCCCCACCACGTCCTGGGGATGGCCGAGCCGGCCGAGCGGCGTGGCGCGGGCGAGCCGCCGCCGCTCCTCCTCGTCGTAGTCCTCGGGCACCAGCACGGCGCCAGGGGCGATCGCGTTGACCGTGACCTCCGGGGCGAGCGAGCGGGCAAGCACCTTCGTCAGCATGACGACGCCGGCCTTGCTGATCGAGTGGGCGACGAAGCCCGGCCATGGCTGGAGGCCCGCGAGGTCCGCGAGGTTCACCACCTTCCCTCGCGCCGCTCGCAGCGCCCGCGCGGCGCCCTGGGTACAGAAGAAGGCGGAGCGGAGATTGAGATCGAGGATGGCGTCGTACTGCTCGGGGGTGGTCTGCTCGAAGTCGAGGCGGTGCATCACGGCGGCGGAGTTCACCAGCACATCGAGTCCCCCGAGGGTCTCCACCACCCGTTGGGGCAGCGCTCGCGCCGCGTGGGCGTCGGTGAGATCGGCCCCGAAGCATTCGGCGCGGCCTCCCGCCGCCGCGATCTCCGCGCGGAGCGCCTCGGCCCCCTGGGAGGAGGCGTGGTGATGAATCGCCAGCGTCATGCCTCGCGCGGCGAGCGCCCGGGCCAGCTCCCGCCCCAGTCGGCGGCCGGCGCCGGTGACGAGCGCGACGCGGCCGCGCAGCTCCATCAGACCTTGCCGGAGGCGGCCGGCGCGATCGGCAGGATGTGTCCGGTCACCGCGGCCGATTGCGGCGAGGCCAGCTGGAGGACACCGCGCGTGATGTCCTCCAGCTCGACATAGGTGGCGCCCTCTCCCATCGCGGCGACATTGTCGGTGGTGCGAACCGCTGCCGGCGCCACCGCGTTCACCCGGATGTGCCGTTCGACCAGCTCGAGCGCGAGACTGCGGGTGAACCCCGCCACCCCGTACTTGGCGGCGCTGTACAACGCCATGGGCTTCTGCGGCTCGAAGAACGCGATGCTGGCGAAGTTGACGATGCAGCCCCGGGTGTCTCCCAAGGGTCGCACCGCGGCCTGGGACACCAGTACCGTGGTCTTGAGGTTGATGGCGATCTCGCGGTCGAAGTCGGCCACCGTGAACTTCTCCAACGGACCATAGGTCGTCAGTCCGCCGGCCACGTTGACCACCACGTCGAGCCGCCCGAAGTGGCGCAGCGCCATCTCCACGGCGAGGGCGGCGATGTCGGGCTGGGTGAGATCGCCGGCGCAGGGCCGGGCATCCACCCCGAGCGCGGCGAATTCGCGCACCCGCTCCGCCACCCCGACGGCATTGAGGTCGCAGGCGACGATCTTGGCGCCGGCCTGGCCGAAGGCCAGGGCGACGGCGTTGCCGATCTGCCCTGCGCGTCCGACGCCGGTCACAAGCGCCACCTTGCCGCTGAAGTCGAAGCGCGTGGAGCTCATGGAACCTCGCAGAGGCGATGCTGGTCGAGCCGCTCGAGCCACTCGAGGGGCACGTCCTGGGAGCCGATCGTGCCGTGGCTCTCGCCCGGCTCGGGATCGCCATGCCAGTCGCTCCCGCCGGTGCGGAGCAGGCCGAGGGCGAGCGCGATGTCGGTGAGCCGGGCGCGGGTGTCGGGATCGTGGCTGGGATGGCGGGTCTCCAGGGCGTCGAGGCCCTGCCCCTTGAGCCGCTCGAGAAAGGATCGGGTGCCACGATCCTTGAGATGCGCCACCGAGACGAGGCCCCGCACCGAATGCACGACTTCGGCGACCTCGGCGAACGTCGGGAGCACCTTCTCGACGAAGGCCGGCCGGCCGCGTCCGATGTAACGGTCGAAGGCTTCCGACATCCCGGCGGCGCCCCCGCTCAGCACGATGGCCCGGGCCACGTGCGGCCGCCCCACCGCCCCGCCGCGCGCCTGGCGGAGCACGTCGTCGAAGTCGAGGGTCACGCCCATACCGCGCAACCGCTCCACCATGGCACGGCCGCGCCGCATGCGATCCTCGCGGCGGTGCTCGAGGAAGGCCTCGAGCAGGGGACTGTCGGTGGGGAGGAAGTACCCCAGGACATGCATCTCGCCCCAGGGCGCGGCGGTGGAGAACTCGCAGCCGGCCACTACGCGAACGCCGAAGCTCCCGCCCGCCGCGACGGCCGCGGGCACGCCCGCGACGGTGTCGTGATCGGTGAGCGCGATGGCGGCCAGCCCCGCGGCGCGGGCCCGCGATACCACCGCCTCCGGTGCCAGACTCCCGTCCGAGGCGCTGGAGTGAACGTGGAGATCGATGGCCTGGCCGGCAGCCGCTACCTGACCGGAGGCCGTCAGCGGCGGTAACCCAGCTCGGGTGCGGTCCAGGCGGGCTGCGACACGGCCAGCAGGTCCGCCAGCTCACGGTCGCTCAGGCCCGCCAGCGACAGCTCCCGGCTCTTGGCGCCGAGCGGCGAGTAGCGCACGACACGCTGCTCGCGAGCGGATCCAGTGCCCCGGGTGAACACGAGCCCGAATTCGTCCTTGTTGTACTGGGTGGAGCGGCCGCTGACGGCGACCTGCCACCGCTCTCCGTCCACTTCGATGAGACGTCTGGGCATTACCTGACCTCCTCCCACAGCTCCCCCGCGCCGGTCTCGTACTCCGCCACGGCGAGGATCCTCACCTGCAGCGCCCGCTCGTCGGCCGGACGCTCGGCCACGGCGGGGTGGGTCTCCCGGCTCCCGCTCTCGCTGCACTCCAAGAAGGCACCGGGCTGGTCCGGGTGGCGGAACACCCACAGATGCCATCCGCGCGCTTCGGCCAGGCGCGCGAGCTGGCGCACCGACGCAAGGTACTCCGCTTCCGCGCCCGCCCGCACCCTCACGCGCGACACGGTGAGAGTGCGCGCCATGCTAGATCGCCGCCTCGGGGAACTCCTGGAGTGTCTTCTTCACGTCGGCCATGAAACGGTCGGCGTCCGCGCCATCCACGATCCGGTGGTCGAAGGCGAGGGAGAGCATGCCCCGAGTACGGATCGCGATGGTGTCGGTGCCGTCCACGGTGATCACGGCCGGCTGCTTCTCGATGGAGCCGACGCACAGAATCGCGGCCTGCGGCTGGTTGATGATCGGTGTCCCGATGACCGAGCCGAACACGCCGGGATTGGTGATGGTGAAGGTGCCCTTCTGCACCTCGTCGGGGCTCAACTTCTTGGTCCTGGCCCGCTCGCCCAGGTCGTTGATCGCGCGGGCGAGGCCGAGCAGCGAGAGCTCGTCCGCGCGGCGGATCACCGGCACGATCAGGCCCCAGTCGAGCGCCACCGCGATCCCGAGATTGATGTCGCGGCGGAGGATGGTGCTTTCGCCGGAGACGGCGGCGTTCACGGTGGGATGCCGCCGGAGCGCGTCGGTGACGGCCTTCGCGATGAAGGCGAGGAAGGTGAGGCTCACCCCCCGCTCGGCGTACTCCTGTTTCCCTCGCGCGCGGAGCTGGGCCACCCGGGTGTAATCGATCTCGAAGATCGTGTTCACATGGGGTGACACCCGCCGGGACATCACCATGTGCTCGGCGGTCAGCTTGCGGATCCGGCTCCAGGGCTCCACCCGGTCGCCCTCCCAGGGCTCGACCGTGGGTGCGGTGGCCGGGGCGCGTGGCTGCGGCGCGGCGGCCGCCACCGGCTCGGCAGACGGCGCGGCCGGCGGCGGGACCCCCGCGCCCTGCCGGACGGCGGCGCCGCTGTCGATGTAACCAAGCACGTCGTTCTTGGTGACCCGGCCCGCCAGGCCGGTGCCCGGAATCTCGCTCAGGTCCAGCCCGTGCTCGGCGGCCATCTTGCGCACCAGCGGCGTGGAGCGCCGACGCAGCCGCTCTTCGGCGGTCTCCATCTCTCCGTTGCTTTCCGCGACCTGGCCGGAGCGGGACTTCTCCGCCGCCGGGCGGGCGGCGGGGGCCGGCGTGGAGGGGGCGGGCGCCGGCGCGGGCTTCGGTGGCGCCGGAGCCGGTGAGGCAGCCGCGGGGCCCGGCGCCGAAGGTGCCGGCGCGGGAGCGGAAGCCGCAGGCCGTTCACCGGGGCTCGAGGCCGGCTTTGCCGCACCGGCCGCCGCCTCGGTATCGATCCGGGCGACGACGGTCTGCACCGCGACGGTCTGGCCTTCCTGCACCAGAATCTCGCTCAGCACGCCGGCCGCCGGGGCCGGAATCTCGGCGTCCACCTTGTCGGTGGAGATCTCGAAGATCGGCTCGTCGCGCTTCACCGGCTCGCCGACCTTCTTGATCCAGCGCGAGAGCGTCCCCTCGGCGATGGACTCGCCCATCTGGGGCATGATCACGTCTATGGTTGCCATGCTTCGACTCCTTCGGATAGCTAATAGCTAATAGCTAATAGCTCGCCAGCCACCTCGCCGCCCGCACGATGTCGGTCGTCTGCGGCAGGACGAAGTCCTCCAGCTGCGGGGCGTAGGGGAGCGGGACGTCGTGCGCGGCCACCCGCTTGACCGGCGCGTCCAGCCACTCGAACGCGAGGTCTTGGATCCGCGCGGTGATCTCGCCGGCGATGCCGCCGGTCACCGTGTCCTCGTGGACGATCAGCACCCGGTTGGTCTTCTTCACCGTCGCCGCGATCGCCTCGTCGTCCATCGGGAGCAGCGAGCGCAGGTCCAGCACCTCGACCGAGAGCCCGTCCTCCCGCTCCAGCTGTTCCGCCGCCTCCAGCGCCTTCCAGACCGTCGCGGCGTAGGTGATGATCGACAGGTCCCTGCCCTCGCGCGCGATCCGAGCCTTGCCGATGGGGACCACGTGATCCCCCTGGGGAAGCTCCTGTTTGATCCGGCGGTACAGGTACTTGTGCTCGAAGAAGAGGACGCAGTCGTCGTCGCGGATCGCCGCCTTGAGCAGCCCCTTCGCGTCCGCGGCGGTCGCTGGATAGACGACCTTCAGGCCGGGGGTATGCAGGAAGGCGGCCTCGGGATTCTGCGAGTGGAACGGGCCGCCGCGCACGTAGCCGCCGCTGGGGCCGCGGACCACCATCGGGCAGGGGAGAAAGGCGCGGTACCGCGCCGTGGCGACGTAGTTGGTGAGGATGCTGTAGGCGCAGGAGACGAAGTCGATGAACTGCATCTCGCAGACCGGCCGCATGCCCATGTGGGCCGCGCCCGCCGCCGCCCCGACGAAGCCGGTCTCGCTGATCGGCGTGTCGATCACCCGATCGGGGCCGAACCGGTCGAGCAGGCCTTCGGTCGCCTTGAACGCGCCACCGTAGCGTCCGATGTCCTCGCCCATGCAGAAGACGTCGGGATCGCGCTCCATCTCCTCGAGCAGCGCCTGACGAATCCCCTCGAGGTAGGTGACCTCAGCCACCGTGGGTCCCCCAGCTCGCCGGCCGTTCGTGCTGCTCCACTGCGCTCCACACACCTTCACGGTACCAGAGCACCGGCATGCGCGGCGGATCGGCGTACACGCCTTCGAGCGCGTCGAGCGGCTCGGGGAAGGACGACGCCTCGGCCTCGTCGGTGGCCTGGTCGATCTCGGTCTTGACCCGCTCGTCGAGGGAGGTCAACTCGTCGGTGCCGATGCCTTCGCCTTCGGTCAACACCTTCACGTAGCGGTCGAGGGGATCGTTCTCCCGTGCCCAACGCTCGATCTCGCCGGCGGGCACGTACGACTGGTTGTCGTGCTCGGCGTGGCCCTTCCGCCGGTAGGTCATGAACTCGAGCAGGGTCACGCCGTCGCCCCGCCGCGCACGGTCCACCGCATCGCGGGTGGCCCGATACACCGCGAGCACGTCGTTGCCGTCGGCCCGAACGCCCGGGATGCCGTACCCGGCCGCCTTGTCGACCAGCCGTTCGGCGGCGCACTGCCGATCGGTGGGCGTGGAGTACGCGTAGCAGTTGTTCTCCACCACCACCACGAGCGGGCACCGCTGCACCGCGGCGAGGTTGATCCCTTCGTGAAAGGCGCCGGTGGAGGTTGCCCCGTCGCCGACGTACACCAGCCCCACGCGCGGCTGCTTCCGGATCCGAAACGAGAGGGTGACGCCGGCCATGACCGGCACCATGTCGCCCAGGTGAGAGATCTGGCCCACGAAGTTGCGGTCCACCAGGTCGCCGAAGTGGATGTTGAGCTCTCGGCCGCGGGTGGGCGAATCAGCCTTCGCCATGTACTGCCGAAGGACCTCGACCGGCGTTGCGCCTTTGACCAGCATCGAGCCGAGGTTGCGGATCAGCGGCGAGAGGACGTCGTCCCGGCGGAGGGCATAGGCGGAGCCCACCGCGCAGGCCTCCTGGCCCAGCGAGCGGAACAGGCCACCGACCACTTTCGTCTGGCGATAGAGGTTGACCAGCCGCTCTTCGAGCGACCGGGTAAGCTTCATCCAGTAATAGAGTTCGAGCAGTTGGTCGCGAGGGAAACCGCCGGCGGCTGGGGGGGACGGAGCGGTTGCGGACGTGGCGGCCATGCGGATCCTGGTTGGGGGTGCCTCAACCCGGGGGGGAAAATCGACCGGGGGTGGTGAGGAGTCAAGCGGAACGCGGCGGCGTGCCGGGCAGGCACCGATCGGCGTCCATTCTATAGCAGCACGGACCCATCCCACGAAACGAGGCGAGGAGGAGCCCATGCAACGCGGCTGGCGGGCGGCGGTGTTGGTCTTGTGTCTGGCCGTGACCTCGCCGGCATGCGCCGGCTCCAGCGACGACATCACCTCACCTTCTCCGGATGCCCTCGGGAGCGGCGCGCGGGTGCTGTTCATCGGGAACAGTCTCACCTATGTGAACGACGTGCCCGAGATGGTCCGCGAGCTCGCCGCCGCGGCCGGGCTCGCCTGGTATGTCGAAGCCCAGGTCAGCGGCGGGGCGAGCCTCCAGGATCAATGGGAGCGCAACCTGGTCCAGGACAGAATCACGAACGGGAACTGGGACGCGGTCGTGCTGCAGCAGGGCCCGTCCTCGCTTCCCGACAGCCGGACGAACCTGCGGCAATGGACTGGTGAATACGACCAGCTCATCCGCGAGGCCGGCGGCAGGACGGCCCTGTACGAGGTATGGCCGGAATTCTCCCGCTTCGAGGTCTTCGACCGGGTGCGGGACTCCTATGCGCTCGCCGCCCGCGATGTGGACGGCTGGTTCCTGCCGGCGGGCGAGGCGTGGCGGGCGGCGTGGGAGGACGATCCGGACCTGCAGCTCTACGGGCCGGACGGCTTCCATCCGTCGGTAGCCGGCAGCTGGGCCGCTGCCCTGACCATTTTCGGCGGGCTCTCGGAGCACTCCCTCGCCGATCTGCCGGCGCCTGAGGGAGTGGATGCCGCCACGGCCGCGCTCCTGCGCCAGGCGGCGGCGGAGGCCCTCGATCGGTACGACGACTACGGTCCGGCAGACGCCCCCTGATTTCCTGAGGCGGCGCTGAGCCGGCGGACGATCTCGGCCTGACGCTCGTCGGTCGCGATATCGAGCGCGGTCTTGCCGCGATCGTCGCGAGCCTGAGCGTCGGCCCCCCGCTTGAGGAGCAGCTCGACCGTCGGCAGGCTCCCGGACGCCGCCGCCCACATCAGCGCGGTGAGCTGGTGCTTGTACCGCGCGTTCACCTCCACCCCCCCATCCAGCAGCGCTCCCACGCATTCCGGATGGCCGGTCCCCGCGGCATAGACCATGGCGGTCTTTTCGAGCTGGTCGGTCGCCCCCGGCGCGGCACCCTTGCCCAGGAGCAGGCGCACCACCTCCGCGTATCCGCTGTAGGCAGCCGACATCAGCGGCGTGACCCCGGCGAGGTTGGGCAGGTCGGTGGTGGCGCCGCGCTCGAGCAGCAGCCGGGTGAGCTCGGCGTCACCCCGCCGAGCCACATGGTTGAGGGGGGTATCGCCGTTCCGGTCGCGGGAGTCGGGCTTCGCGCCGCCGTCGAGCAGCGCCCGTACCTGGGTCGCGTTTCCCTCCCGCGCCGCGACCAGCAGCTGATAGTGGATGTTCCGCTCCTGAGCGGCGGCAGAGTCGACGGGCAGGAGGGCGAGGCCGGCGAGCACGAGTCGGCGCAGCAGCATGACGAGTCCGGGAAAGGGAGTAGTGACGGCCCGGCCGCGAATGTGTACTTGCGGCGCGGGGCGCCGGTAGTAAGATAGGGGCTTATTCCACCCAATACGGCCGTTGGTTTCGCCGTCACCTCCGTTGCACTTACTTCTGAGGGAGGGGAGCACCCACATGCGCAAGAGGAGATTCACTCTGCTGGCCTGTGCCGCGTCGAGTTTCGCCCTCTTCGCGGTCACGACGGCGGCCACCGGGCAGGAGGTCACCGGCCAGGAGGCGACCACGGGCGTCGAGGTGCCGAAGGCCGTGAACGTGTCTCAGCAGATGCTCACGGGCGCCGGAACTCAGAATCAGAACTGGCTTCATACCCACGGCAATTACGACCAGACCCGCTACTTCGGCGGCAATCAGATCAATACCGGCAACGTGAAGAAGCTGCGGCCGGCGTTCGTGGTCCAGACCGAAGTCATGGAGTCCATGGAGACGGCGCCGATCGTGGTCGACGGGATCATGTACCTCACGACCTCGTTCAACCACATCTATGCGGTGGACGCGGCGACCGGCAAGCCGTTCTGGCACTACAAGCACAAGATGGGGCCGATCACCACCTTCTGCTGCGGGCCCAACAACCGCGGGGTGGCGATCCACGCCGGCCACTTGTACATGGGGACGCTGGACGCCAAGCTCATCGCGCTCGATGCCAAGACCGGCAAGCTGCTCTGGGAGACGCAGATCGCGGACCCGGAGAAGGGCTACAGCGAGACCATGGCGCCGACCGTCGTGGAGGACAAGGTCCTCATCGGCACCAACGGCGGCGAATACGGCATCCGGGGGTTCGTCAAGGCCTACGACGCCGCCAGCGGGAAGGAGCTCTGGACCTTCTACACGATCCCCGAGCAGGGGCATGAGGGCGTGTGGGCCAAGAACGACGCCACCGGCCGCGACATGAAGCGCGACATCGAGGCCGAGAAGGCGGCGTTCGCCAAGGACGCCTCGTTCTACCAGACCCTGGGTGGCGGCGTGTGGCAGAACCCGGCGGTGGACCTCAAGACCCGCACCATCTACTTCGTGGTCGGCAACCCGTCGCCCGACCTGTACGGCGCCATCCGGCCGGGGGACAACCTCTACACCGACGCCCTGGTCGCCGTGGATCTCGACAAGGGCACCCATAAGTGCCACTTCCAGTACGTGGCCCACGACGTCTGGGACCTGGACGCGGTGAGCCCGCCGATCCTGGTGGACGTGAAGGACAAGGCCGGGAAGACGATCCCCGGCGTCATCCACGGCGGGAAGACCGGCCACGTGTACGTGCACGATCGCTCCAACTGCGAGCTGATCCGGTTCTCCGAGGCGATGATCCCGCAGGAGAACATGTGGGTTCTGCCCACCCCCGAAGGCGCCCGGATGTTGCCGGGCGCGAACGGCGGCGTGGAGTGGTCGCCGATGGCCTTCTCGCCCAAGACCCGCATGGCCTACGCCCTGAACCTGCACCAGCCTATGACCTACCACGTCGAGCCGGCGGAATACCCCGGTGGCTCGAAGCTGTGGCTGGGTGGGGCCTTCAAGGTGATCCCGGGCGAGAAGCAGTGGGGACGGCTCGCCGCGGTCAACATCGACGACGGGAAGCTCGCCTGGAAGCTCGACACCGAGCAGCCACTCATGGGCGGGGCCCTGGCCACGGCCGGCGACCTGGTCTTCTTCGGCGAGGGCAACGGCAACTTCAACGCCCTCAACGCCAAGGACGGGAAGAAGCTGTGGAGCTTCAACTGCGGCGCCGGCGCCAACGCCCAGCCCGTCTCCTACATGGTCAACAACAAGCAGTATATCGCCATGGGCTGCGGCGGGAACGTGCAGCTAGACTTCAAGCGGGGCAACAGCCTGTTCGTCTACACGCTGGGCGACTGATCCGCTTGTTGTGATCTTTCAGACGAGGCCGCCCTCGAGGCGGCCTCGTCAGTTAGGAGACCTGGTGCGTTTGGTATCGGGAGTGCTCGTGGTCGTCGCGTCGATGTCCGCAGTCTCGGCGTCCGCTCAGGATGTCGCTGCCGGCGGCAAGAAGGCGGCCGAAGTGTGCGCCGCCTGCCATGGACCCGACGGCAACTCGGCACAGGGCATGTATCCTTCGCTGGCGGGGCAGACCGCGCGGTATGTGTACCTGCAGCTGAAGGATTTCAACGAGGGTCGGCGCGCCGACCCCCAGATGACCCCGGTGGCGAAGACCCTGACCCGGGACGACATGCTCAACGTGGCGGCGTATTTCGCGGCTCAGGAGCTTCGTCCGCTCGACTTCCAGGCGGATCCGGGCCGCGTGGCCAAAGGGTCCGCCAAGGCGGCCGAGACCCTGTGCACCATGTGCCATGGCGGTGGCTTCAAGGGGCAGAACGAGATTCCCCGAGTCGCGGGCCAGCAGCACGACTACATCGTGAAGCAGCTGGGAGACTTCAAGGCCGGCAGGCGGACCAACGACGCGGGCAACATGGCCAGCGTCTCGAAGACGCTGTCGGACGACGACATTGAGAATCTGGCACAGTACCTGACCACCCTCCGCTGATCCGACCGGGCCACAGATCCCGCCTCGGTCACCCCTCTGGGTTCATCTGCGGCGAAGTCCCACGATTCAGGCGCCGGCCGAAACCTGACCAGCAAGCCAATTGGCCGCAGATGCGGGATGCAGGTTCGCAAACCACCGCAAGCGCCCATCGACCACATCAACAAATAGACTCCCGTCCCACTCTGCGTTATCTGCCTTCATCCGCGGCTACAAGCAGACGAAGGGCCAGCGTTGCCGCTGGCCCCTGCAAGACTTCCTCGCGCCTCAATAGCCGCTAGGCCTTGACCGCCACCGGCCTCGCCGCGCTCGCCGCGTGCTCCTGGGTCTCGATCCGCATCCCGTAGAACGAGCGGTGGACGAAGGTCAGTGCCGCGACGAAGAAGGCGACCGCCAGCCCCTTCGCCAGGGTGGCGCTGCCGCCGGCCGAGAGGTACACGCCCAGCTCTACCGCCAGCAGGCCGAAGAGCGTCGTGAACTTGATCACCGGGTTCATCGCCACCGACGACGTATCCTTGAACGGATCGCCGACCGTGTCGCCCACGACCGACGCCGCGTGCAGGTCGGTGCCTTTCATCTTGAGCTCGGTCTCCACGATCTTCTTGGCGTTGTCCCAGGCGCCGCCGGCGTTGGCCATGAAGATGGCCTGGAACAGGCCGAACATCGCGATCGAGATCAGGTAGCCGATGAAGAAGAAGGGCTCGATGAACGCGAACGCGAGGGTCGAGAAGAAGACGCCCAGGAAGATGTTGAACATGCCCTTCTGGGCGTACTGGGTGCAGATCTCGACCACCTTGCGGCTGTCCTCGACCGAGGCCCTGGTGACACCCTCGAGCCGGATGTTGGCCTTGATGAACTCCACCGCGCGGTAGGCACCGGTGGTCACCGCCTGGGTGGAGGCGCCGGTGAACCAGTAGATCACCGCGCCGCCGGTGATGAGGCCCAGCAGGAACGGCGGGTGGAGAATCGAGAGGTTCTCCATGCCGCTGCTGAGACCGTGGGTCAGCGCCATGATGATCGAGAAGATCATCGTGGTGGCGCCCACGACCGCGGTACCGATCAGCACCGGCTTGGCCGTGGCCTTGAAGGTGTTACCCGCCCCGTCGTTCTCCTCCAGCAGCTCCTTCGCCACCTCGAAGTTCGGCGCGAAGCCGTACTGCCGCTTGATCTCGTCGCTCACACCGGGAATCTGTTCGATGGTCGAGAGCTCATACACCGACTGTGCGTTGTCGGTCACTGGGCCGTAGCTGTCCACCGCGATCGTCACCGGGCCCATGCCCAGGAACCCGAAGGCCACCAGGCCGAAGGCGAAGATCGCCGGAGCCTTCATCAGCTCCCCGAGGACACCCATCGTGCTCACGCCGTAGGCAGCCGCCATCAGGGCCATGATGGCGATACCGAGCCAGTAGGCCGAGAAGTTCCCCGCGACGAAGCCGGAGAGGATGTTGAGCGAGGCGCCCCCCTCGCGGGAGGAGGTCACCACCTCGCGCACGTGCCGCGACTCGGTACTGGTGAAGACCTTCACCATCTCCGGAATGATCGCGCCGGCCAGGGTGCCGCAGGTGATCACGGTGGAGAGCTGCCACCAGAGGTCGCCGCTGCCGCCGAGCGCCGGGATCGCGAAGTAGGAGACCACGTAGGTCAGCACCACCGACACGATCGAGGTGAGCCACACCAGCTGGGTGAGCGGGGCCTCGAAGTTGAACCGCGCCGTGTTGCCGTACTTCCCGGCAGCCAGGGCATTGCTGATGAGGTAGGAAAGACCCGACGCCAGCACCATCATGACCCGCATGAGGAAGATCCAGACCAGCAGCTGGGCCTGGACCGACGTGTCGGCCACCGCGAGCACGATGAAGGAGATCAGCGCCACGCCGGTGACGCCGTAGGTCTCGAAGCCGTCGGCGGTGGGGCCGACCGAGTCGCCCGCGTTGTCGCCGGTGCAGTCGGCGATCACGCCGGGGTTGCGTGCATCGTCCTCCTTGATCTTGAACACGACCTTCATCAGGTCGGAGCCGATGTCGGCGATCTTGGTGAAGATGCCGCCCGCGATTCGAAGCGCCGCCGCGCCCAGCGACTCGCCGATGGCAAAGCCGAGGAAGCAGGCACCGGCCACCTCGGCCGGGATGAAGAGCAGGATGGCGAGCATGAAGAGCAGCTCGACCGAGATCAGCATCATCCCCACGCTCATGCCGGAGCGGAGCGGGATGTCGCACACCGGCCAGGCCTTGCCCTGCAGGCTGGCGAAGGCGGTCCGGGAGTTCGCCAGGGTGTTGATCCGGATGCCGAACCAGGCGACCCCGTAGCTCCCCGCCATGCCGATGAGGCTGAACAGGAGGATGATGAGGATCTTGGGGAACTCGAGCCCGGTGAGGAGGAAGTAGACCACGATCACCGTGCCGATGAACCCGAGCAGGACCAGCAGCAGCTTGCCCTGCTGCACCATGTAGGCCTTGCAGGTCTCGTAGATCAGCTCCGAGATCTCCGCCATCGACCGGTGCACCGGAAGGTTGCGGATCCGGGTGTAGGTGAAGAGGCCGAAGAGCAGCCCCAGCACGCACACCAGGATGCCCGACAGCAGGATCTGGTGCCCGGTGAAGCCCAGGAAGTCGCCCTGATTCAGATCGGGCAGGCGAATGTTCACCTCACCGCCGGGGCGGTGCTCGCCGCCCGCCTGCGAGGGCTCCTGGGCCACCGCGGCCGCGAACGGCGCGGCTGCCGGGGTCAGCGCCCCGATCAAGAGCAGCAGCAACGTGAGGGAACGGAACGCCGGGCGGACGTGCTTCATGATGGTCTCTCTCCTGGGCTTCTCGGGCGGCGCCTCAGTAGGCGCCGATGGGACGGTGGCTCGGGTGCGTCGCGGCGTGCGCCACCGTGAGGAAGCGCTTCGCCAGCTTGTCGGCCTCGCTCTCGCCGACCTGGTCGGTCTCGACGGTCACCAGCGTGTAATGGCCGCCTTCGGCCCGTACGGTCACGCTGATCTTCCCGATCGTGCCGGCGAAGGCGCGCCGGTGCGGCTCTTCCTGCGCGGGCGTAAGGCGCGAGCCGAAGAACTCGGCCGCCATCCCCAGCATGGCCTCGGGAGAGGCGTGGGTGCGGTGGAAGTACTTCATCCGACCGGTAAGACTCCGTCGGAACGGCGTGAAAGGTGAACAGTAAACAGTAAAAAGGAGGAACCGAACCCCATTTCACCGTTTACGTTTCTCTTTTCACGCCTTTCACGCTCAATCATCCTGGTAGTACTCTATCCCCAGGTGGGTTATCTGCTCTTCACCCATCAGATACCGGAGGGTGTTCTTCAGCTTGGTCTGCTGGATGAAGAGGTCGTGCTCGGGATAGAGGCCCGGGGCTACCTGGGGGCTCTTGAAGTAGAACGAAAGCCATTCCTGGATCCCGCTCAGGCCGGCCCGCTGCGCGAGGTCGAAGAAGAGGGCCAGGTCCAGCACCAGCGGGGCGGCCAGGATCGAATCGCGGCAGAGAAAATCGACCTTGATCTGCATCGGGTAGCCGAGCCACCCGAAGATGTCGATGTTGTCCCAGCCTTCCTTGTTATCGCCCCGAGGGGGATAGTAGTTGATGCGGACCTTGTGGAAGAGGTTGCCGTACAGCTCGGGGTAGAGCTTCGGCTGGAGGATGTACTCCAGCACGCCGAGCTTGGACTCCTCCTTGGTCTTGAAGCTCTCCGGATCGTCCAGCACCTCGCCGTCCCGGTTGCCCAGGATGTTGGTCGAGTACCAGCCCGACACCCCCAGCATCCGCGACTTGAACATCGGCGAAAGGACGGTCTTGATCATCGTCTGGCCGGTCTTGAAATCCTTGCCGCCGATGGCGATCCCGCGCTCCTTGGCGAGCTGTTCCAGCGCCGGGAAGTCGCAGGTGAGGTTGGGCGCCCCGTTGGCGAAGGGCACACCCTCCATCAGCGCGGCCCAGGCATAGAGCATCGAGGGGGCGATCGACGGATCGCCCGCGTCCATCGCGCGCTCGAAGGCGTCCAGGGTCCAGTGGGCGGGGCCGGGACTGATGAAGATCTCGGTGGACGCGCACCAGACCATGACCAGCCGGCTGCAGCCGTGTTTGGCCTTGAAGTCGCGGATGTCCTTTCGCAGCGCCTCGGCCAGCTCCCGCTTGCTCTTGCCGCTCTTGACGTTCTTGCCCTCGAGCCGCTTGACGTAGTTCTGATCGAAGACGGCGGGCATCGGCTTCAGGGAGCGCAGGAAGTCGCCGATCGGCTCGAGATGCTCGTGCCGGTCGAGCACGCCGGCTTTGACCGCCGCCGTGTAGGCGTCGTCGGGCAGCGGGTCCCACGCCCCGAAGACGAGGTCGTCCAGCGACGCGAGCGGCACGAAGTCGCGGATCAGCGGGGCGCGACCCTCGGTGCGCTTGCCCAGACGGATGGTGCCCATCTGGGTGAGGGAGCCGATCGGCCGGGCGCCGCCGCGACGCACGTTCTCGACTCCGGCGATGAAGGTCGTCGCGACCGCGCCGAGTCCGACGCAGAGCACGCCGAGCTTTCCCTCCGCCGGCGCGATCCGCCGGGCCTGCTGTTCAGCCACCGCTAACGTCCTTTCGCGAGAGGATCCAGCGCCGCCGCGCGCTCGCGGGGACGGGCCCGTACGGGCTCGCCCAGCCCGCCGGCGGCATCCGCGCCGTTGGCGACGCGATGCACGTAGGCGAAACGCTGGATCACCGTGATGATCGAGGCCACCGCGAGGAGCGCCACCAGGCCCTCCAGGACCATGGCCCGGGGGCCGGCACCCACGAGGAGCGAGGCGACGCCCAGTCCCAGAATCCGCTCGGCCCGCTGGGCGATGCCGACTTTACAGTCGAGTCCCAGTCCCTCCGCACGCGCCCTGGCATAGGAGACCAGGAGCGAGCTGAGGATGGCTACCATGCAGGCGATGACGGCGGGAACCCGGTATGCCACGTCCGGCGCGGTCAACAGAAAGGCGCCGATGCCGATGAAAGTGGCCCCGTCGCCGACCCGGTCGAGCGTGGAGTCATAGAACGCCCCGAACCGGGTGACCATGGCCCCGCCGCGCGCCACCTGCCCATCCAGGGTGTCCGCGACCCCGCTCAGGAGCAGCAGCGCTCCGCCGAGACGGATGTGACCCAGGCCGTAGGCCAATGCGGAGACCAGGACCAGACCGGTCCCGACGGTGGTGATGGTGTTCGGCCGCACGCCGGTCCGGATCAGCCGCCGGACTAGAGGGTCCACGACCCGGTAGAACGGCTTCTCCAGTGCTCCCAAGAGCTTCACGCTGGTCTCGACCCTCGGCTCGCGCCCGGAGGTTTCCCCTTGGCCATCCCGACCCTGTTTGCCGGGGCAAAGGATAACCGGCAGAACCCCTTAGGGCAATCAGAGTCCCCATCGGGAGCGCAGCTGATAGCCGATAGCAGAGAACGGCTATCAGCTATCAGCTGTCGGCTTACTCCGGATAAAGCAACACCGCCCGCCGCCGCTCCAAGTACCGGCGCCGGTCCGTCTCCCAGCCGCGGACGATGACCCCCGGATCCAGCCCCGCCTCGATGGCCTCACGGAGCCCGGTGGTGCCGGCCAGGCGGTCGAAGTGGTTGGGAATCCAGCCGAATTCAGTCGGGTGTCGGCGCCGGATGGCGGTCAGGAGGTGGACCGCAGTGACGGTGGGGTCGTAGACCCGGCGGTCGGTGACTTCCAGTCGGACACCGGCCAGGAGGGTATCCTGGTACTTTCCGTCGCCAGGGTGGTTGGGCGTAAAGCTGACCGATCGGACCCGGACCCCCGGCAACCTGGCGTTGCGAATTGCCGAGACAACGACCGCTGTGTCGAGCCAGGGCGCGCCGATCTGCTCGAACGGCGCGTCCGAGCCCCGCCCGACGGACAGGTTGGTGCCCTCGAAGAGGCAGGTGCCGGGATAGTGGTAGAGGCTTTCCAGCGTTCTGAGATTCGGGCTGGGCGGCACGAACGGGAGTCCGGTCTGGTCGAACGCCAGGGCCCGACTCCAGCCCCTCACCGGCACTACCGTCAGGTCTCCGCCGATCCCGAGATCGGTCCGGGCGAGCCGGGCCATCTCGCCGAGGGTGAGCCCGTGCCGCATGGGCACCCGCAGCCGGCCGACGGCGGAGATGTGCGCCTCCTCCAGCACATTGCCCTGCACCGCTCCACCGATCGGATCGGGCCGATCCAGCACCACCACCGGAATGCCCTTGCCCGCGGCCGCCCTCATCACGTCCACGGTGGTGGTGATGTAGGTGTAGTAGCGGGCCCCGGCATCCTGCAGATCCACCAGCAGCACATCGATTCCGGTTAGCATCTGGTCGGTCGGGGCGGAAGTCCGACCGTAAAGGCTGTAGATTGGAAGCCCAGTGGCCGAATCCACCGATGACGCGACGGCGGCACCGGGATCGGCTGCGCCGCGAAAGCCGTGCTCGGGGCTGAAGAGCGCCACCAGCCGGACACCGGCCGCCCGCAGACGCACCACGTCGCTGACACCGCTCGCATCGATGCCCGACTGGTTGGTCACCAGACCGACCCTGCGGTCACGGACCAGGTGTGCGCTGTCGCCGAGCAGCACTTCGATGCCTGGCCGGACCGCTTCTTGCACCGCCCGGGCTTCCGGCTCCCCCGCCGATCCCCGGCCGGTACACCCGACCGGTCCGCACAGCACCCCCAGCAGCAGGACATGAGACCTGTGCACGCCAAGCTCCTCGCGGTCGTAATGGTTCTGCTCTGCGCCTGCAGCGGTGGGCCGGCGGTCGCTCCCGCGGCGCCGCAGCCCGAGCCCTTCCGTCCGGAGGTGCGCCCGGTTCCTACGGTGGACGACCTGGTGGCCGGTCTCTCGGTGCGGGACCAGATCGCGCAGCTGGTCGTGCCCTGGATCCCCGGGACCTACGCGGCCTACGACGCCGAGGCCTTCGCCCGGATGCAGATGTGGGTGGACTCGCTCCACGTGGGCGGCCTGATCGTCTCGGTGGGATCGCCGCTCGACATCGCCGCGAAGCTGAACCGCCTTCAGGAGCGGTCCGCGCTGCCGCTCCTGGTCGCCTCCGACCTCGAGGGCGGCACCAGCATCCGGTTCAACGGCGGGACGCCGCTGCCTCCCAATATGGGCGTGGCCGCCACGGGGAGCGACAGCCTCGCGTACGAGATGGGGCGCATCACCGCGCTGGAGGGCCGGGCGGTCGGCATCCACCTCGCCTTCGCCCCGGTCGCCGACGTCAACAACAACCCCGCCAATCCGATCATCAATACCCGCTCCTACGGCGAGGACCCCGCCACGGTGGCACGCATGGTGGCGGCCGAGGTCCGAGGCCTCCAGGAGCACGGGATGCTCGCCACCGCGAAACACTTTCCCGGTCATGGCGACACCGGCACCGACTCGCACCTGTCGCTCCCGGTGATCACGGCGGACTGGCGGCGGCTCGATTCGGTGGAGCTGGTGCCCTTCCGGAGCGCGATCCAGGCCGGGGTGAAGGTGGTGATGTCCGCTCACATCGCGCTGCCCGGCGTGGATCCGGGCCAGCTTCGGCCCAGCACGGTCGCGCCCAACGTGCTCACGGGCATCCTGCGCGACTCGCTTCACTTCAACGGGCTGGTGGTGACCGACGCGCTCAACATGGCCGGGGTGGCGGACGCCTACGGCACCGAGGCCGCCGTGCGCGCCTTTGTCGCCGGCGCCGATCTCCTGCTCCAGCCGGCGGATCCGGCCGCGACCATCGCGGCCATGCAGGCCGCTGTGGCCCGCGGCGAGATCACCCAGGACCGGCTCGAGGGCTCGCTCCGTCGGGTGCTGCAGGCCAAGCTCGACCTCGGCCTCTTCACCCGTCGCACGGTCTCGCTCGACAGCGTTCCGGCCGTGGTGGGCGGCGAGCGGTTCCTGGCCGAGGCTCGACGGATCGCCGCGCGCGCGATCGTGATGGTGAAGGACGTGAACGGCACCGTCCACGGGCTCCGCTCCGGCAAGCCTCCCATCGCCCTGGTGACGTTCGGGGAAGAGGACAACCGCTCGGTCGGCCTGGCGCTCGCGGCGGAGCTTCGGAGTCTTGGGCTCCCGCTGACGGTCGTGAGGCTCTGGCCCGGCAGCGGTCCCGCGAGCTACGACTCGGCGGTCACGGCACTCGCGCGCCGGCGCGTCGCGCTGTTCGTCGCCGCGGACAAGCCGACGGCGTCCCGGGGCACCATCGGCCTGCCGGAGCGTTTCTCGTCGCTGGTCTCCGCCGCGGCGCGGACGATGCCGACCATCCTCGTGTCGCTGGGCAACCCGTACCTCATCTCCGGTCTGCCGGAGGTCGGCTCCTACCTGATCGGCTGGCGCTCGAACCCGGTGACGGAGGAGGCGGTGGCGCGCGCGCTGGCCGGCGCCGCGCCGATCACGGGGCGCCTGCCGATCTCCATTCCACCCCTGTACGCCCGCGGCTGGGGCGTGGAGCGCCGGGTCTCGCCATGACACTCTCCCTGTCGGACTGGCTGGTCGTTGCCCTCTACTTCGTGGCCTCCGCCGCCATCGGGCTGGCCTACACCCGGCGGGCGAGCAAATCGCTGGCGGACTACTTCGTCAGCGGCCGCTCCCTGCCGTGGTGGCTGGCGGGCACCTCGATGGTGGCGACGACGTTCGCAGCCGACACGCCGCTCGCGGTCGCCGGGCTGGTGGCGAAGTACGGGGTGGCCGGCAACTGGCTGTGGTGGAACGGCGCGCTGTCCGGGATCCTGACCGTCTTCTTCTTCTCCCGGCTCTGGCGCCGCGCGGGGGTGCTGACCGACGTCGAGTTCGCCGAGCTGCGGTACGGTGGAAGGCCGGCGGCGGTGCTGCGGGGGTTCCGGGGGTTGTACCTCGCGCTGCCGATCAATCTCATCATCATGGGCTGGGTCACCCGGGCGATGGTGACGATCCTGGGGATCACGCTCGACATCGACCCGTGGGTGGCGGCGGTCAGCCTCTTCGCCATCACGGCGCTCTATAGCGTGCTCGCGGGACTCTGGGGAGTGATCGTGACGGACGCGTTCCAGTTCGTGATCGCCATGGCAGGGTCGATTCTCCTCGCGGTGCTGGCGGTCGACTGGGTCGGCGGGCTGGGGCCGCTGGTGGAGCAATCGGCCCGACACTACGGCTCGGCAGAGAACGCTTTCGGAGTCATTCCGCCCACGGACCAGGCCTGGCTGCCGCTCTCGACGCTCCTGGTGTTCCTCAGCGTACAGTGGTGGGCCGCGTGGTACCCGGGCGCGGAGCCGGGAGGTGGCGGATACGTGGTGCAGCGGATCCTGTCGGCCAAGGACGAGCGGCATGGACTCCTGGCCACCCTCTGGTTCAACATCGCCCACTACGCGCTCCGGCCCTGGCCCTGGATCCTGGTCGGGTTTGTCGGCGCGCTGCGTTATCCCGACCTCGCCAATCCCGAGGAAGGCTACGTGCGGGTGATGGTGGACGTGCTGCCTTCGCCCTTCAAGGGGCTCATGCTCGCCGCGTTCGCAGCGGCCTACATGAGCACCATCGCCACCCACCTGAACTGGGGCGCGTCCTACCTGGTGAACGATGTGTATCTCCGATTCATCCGACCGGACGCGGGGCCGCGCGCCCAGGTCGTGGCCTCGCGCGCGGCCACCGGCCTCCTCATGGTGCTGTCGCTGGTGGTGATGGCATATCTCAGCAGCGTAGAGGCCGGCTGGAAACTGCTGCTCGCCCTCGGAGCGGGCACCGGCCTGGTGCTGATTCTCCGGTGGTACTGGTGGAGGGTGAACGCGTGGTCCGAGATCAGCGCCATGGCGGCGTCCTTCGTGACCTCGGTAGCGCTCCAGATGGCGGGCCTCAACCTGGCCGACACGGCCTCGGTGGACTACGCCCTGACCATGCTCATCACCGTGGGAGTGACCACGGTGGTCTGGTTAGCCGTGACCTTCCTGACGCCGCCAGAGTCCGAAGCGACGCTCGAGCGCTTCTACCGGCGGGTGCGGCCGGGAGGCGCGGGTTGGCGGCCGGTGTGCGAACGCCTGGGCTACGGGCCGGAGCCAATCCCGGGAGGGGCACTCTCCTGGCTGAACTGGGTGGCAGGGGTGATCGCGGTCTACGCCGCGGTGTTCGCGGTGGGGGCCCTGCTGACCGGCTGGCCCTGGAGAGGGGTGGTCTACGGAATCGTCTCCATCGTTGCTTTCTCATTGATATATCGCAACTTACGGGCTGATCCAACGCTCGAGGTGAGCGTTGACAGAGTCGATTCGGCCTCGTTAGGTTTGATGCCGGATAGGACCGGCTCCTAGGCCGGCCTCACGTCTGTCAAGGAGCGTTTCATGAGCGGTACCGAGCAGCAGGCCCCGGCGGGAGGATTCCTCCTCAACCTCACGGGACGTGCCGCTGAGGAGGTGCAGAAGTTCATCGTCCAGGAGCAGGTCCCGGCCGACACCGCCGGCCTACGGGTCAGCGTGTTGCCGGGCGGGTGTTCGGGATTCAAGTACAGCCTCAACATCGAGGAGCGCCCGCTGGACGACGACCTCGTCAACGAGCTGAACGGCGTCCGGGTCTTCGTGGACGGCTTCAGCGCGCAGTACCTCTCGGGCGTCACCATTGACTACGTGACCTCGATGCAGGGGTCGGGCTTCACCTTCAACAACCCGAACGCCACGGGCGGATGCGGGTGCGGCAGCAGCTTCACGGCATGACAGCGTGAAAAGTGACAACTGAAAAGTGAAAGGGGTGGCCAGGCGACGACAGCTCGCTCGGCCGCCCTTTTCACTTCTTGCGTTTCACCGTTCCCGCTGGTCCTGAATCTTACTGTCCCCACAACCGACCTCTATCTGCACACTCTCGACCTCGTCGTCGTCGCACTGTACTTCGTGTTCACGCTGGGCGTCGGGCTGTGGGTCGCGCGACACCAGCGGAGCGCGTCCGACTACTTCCTCGGCGCCCGGGACCTCCCGGCCTGGGCGATCCTGCTCTCCATCGTCGCCACCGAGACCTCCGCCCTCACGGTCATCTCCGTTCCGGGCATCGGAGCTCGCGGCGACCTGACGTTTCTCCAGCTCACGCTGGGCTATCTCATCGGCCGGATCGCGGTGGCCGTGTGGCTCCTGCCCGGATATTTCCGGGGCGACCAGGAGACCGCCTACGCCCGCCTGGAGCACCGGTTCGGCGTGGGCACCCGGCGTTTGACCTCCACGATCTTCCTGTTCTCCCGGTTCCTCGGTGACGCCGTCCGGGTCTTCGCCAGCGCCATTCCGCTCGCCCTGGTGACCGGCTGGTCCATCCCGACCTCGATCGTGGTCATGGGCGTGGTCACGATGATCTACACCTGGCTGGGGGGCTTCAAGGCAGTGGTGTGGACCGATGTGCTGCAGCTCTCCGTCTATCTCACCGGCGGCCTGGGCGCGTTGTTCGTCGCCTGGCACCTCGCCGGCGGGCCGGTCGAGGCGCTGAGCCTGGCCGGGGCCGAGGGCAGGCTGCGCCTCGTCGATCCGGCCATCTCGTTCACCCGGACCTACACGCTCCTGGGAGGCGTCGTCGGAGGAGCCCTGCTCTCAGCCGCGTCACACGGAACCGACCACCTGATCGTTCAGCGGCTTCTCGCCACCCGGTCTCTCGCCGACGCTCGCGTCGCCCTGATCGGCTCCGGGCTCATGGTGATGTTCCAGTTCACGCTCTTCCTGCTGGTCGGCGTCGCGATCTGGGCGGCGGGATTCGCGCCGGACAACCTTCCCGGCGACCAGCTCTTCCCCCGCTTCGTGGTGGACCACCTCCCCGCCGGCCTGGCGGGCCTGGTGATCGCCGGCATCCTGGCCGCGGCCATGGGCACTCACAGCTCCGCGATCAACTCGCTCGCCTCCTCCGCGACGCACGACCTCTACTCGTCCTACACCGGTCGCACCGACCCGGTCCACCTGCTGCGCGTGGGCCGCCTGTTCTCGGCGGTGTGGGCGATCGGACTCATCTTCGGGGCCCTGTACTTCCACTACGCGGCCCAGGGCAGCGACACGCCCGTCGTGGTCCTGGCGCTCTCGATCGCCTCCATCACCTACGGGCCGCTGCTCGGCACTTACCTGCTCGCCGGCCAGTGGCCGCGCGCGCGCGGTCGCGACGTCGTCGGCGCGGTGGCGGTGACGGTGTGTGTGATGCTGGTGGTGATCTTCGCGCGACGGCTCAGCGCGGCGTCGGGCCTCCAGTGGCTGGAGCCCGTAGGACGACTGGCCTGGCCCTGGTACGTGCCGCTGGGCACATCGCTCGCATTGGGGACGGGAGTCCTGCTGAGCTATCTTCCCTCGCGCGGGAGCGCGAAAGACGGATGCCAATCCTGATCGGCGCCGACGTCGGCGGCAGCAAGACCGCGGTCGGAATCAGCGAGGGGGGCAGCGTCCTCGCCCGGGCGGATGGTCCGGGCGCCGCCGTGCGTCCGAGCCGCGCGCTCGCCTCCGCCGGGATGATCGCGGAGGTCGTTCGGCGCGCGCTGGCAAGCGTCGGCCGGCTCTCGGGCGATGTCCTCCTGGTGGGAGCCGCCGGCGCGGGCCGCGATCCGGAGCGCTCCGAGCTGGCCAAGGCGCTCCGCACGGAGAACCTGGCTGCGCGGGTGGAAGTCACCACGGACATCGAGCTGGCCCTCGCCGGCGCCTTCGAGACGGGCCCCGGAATCGTGGTCAGCGCGGGCACCGGCAGCATCGCCGTTGGGCGAGATACCAAGGGCGCTCGCCGGCGGATCGGCGGCTACGGGTGGCAGATGGGTGACGAGGGGAGCGGGTACGCGATCGGCCGGGCGTCCCTCGGCGCCGTCAGTCGGGCCCAGGACGGCCGAAGCCCGCGCACCCTGCTCACCGACCGCGTGCTGGCCGCCACCCGAAGCCCGGACTTCGACGCGCTGGTCCGCTGGGCGGCGAGCGCCTCCCCCTCGGAAATGGCGTCGCTCGCGCCGCACGTGCTCGAGATCGCCGCTCAAGGCGACCCCCTGGCGCAGGGGATCTCGGACTACGCCGCGCGGGAGCTCTCCCAGCTCGCCATCTGCCTGCTGCCACAGCTCGAGGCCGAGCCGCCGGTGGGGGTGGCACTCACCGGCGGACTCCTCAGCGTGGACCGGCCCCTCCGCCGGGCCGTGCTGGCGCGGCTGGGTGAAGAGCCGGGGCTCAGGCCGATGGATGGGCCGGTGGATGCGGTGGTGGGAGCCCTGCGGCTGGCGGCGCGGCTCTCGTAGAGACACTTCTTCCTGTCAGCACCTCGCGCTAACGCGTGATCCCCCGTTCCCTCGCCAGCCGGCTGTGCCGAATTCCGTAGAAGAAGTAGATCAGCAGCCCCAGCGCCAGCCACAAGGCGAACCGGGCCCAGGTGACCCAGGGAAGCTGGAACATCAGATAGAGACAGCTCGCGATCGAGAGCATGGGGACCAGCGGCACCAGCGGGACCCGGAACGGGCGGGGCCGATCGGGCTCGGCCCGGCGCAGCAGGATGACGCCCGCCGACACCAGGATGAACGCGAACAGAGTACCGATGTTGGTGAGCTCCACCACCTCGGCGATGTTGGCGAAGGCGGCGAACGTCGCCACGAACGTGCCGGTGATCAGGGTGCCGATGTACGGCGTCCGGAACCGCGCGTGCACCCTCGAGAAGAACGGCGGGAGCAGCCCGTCGCGTGACATGGACATGAAGATGCGCGGCTGTCCCAGCTGGAACACGAGCAGCACGCTGGTCATGGCGAATACGGCGCCGAGGGAAACGATGAAGCGGGAGAACGTGATCAACCCCGGGGAGCCGTCGGCCAGAGCCAGCGCGGTCACCATCGGCTCCGCCGTACCCAGCTTGGGCCAGGGCGCCATGCCGGTCATGACGGCGGCCACGAGGATGTAGACGACGGTGCAGATCACCAGGCTCATGATGATGCCGAAGGGCATGTCGCGGCCGGGGTCCTTCGCTTCCTCCGCCGCCGTGGAGGTGGCGTCGAATCCGATGTAGCTGAAGAAGATGATCGCAGCGCCCGCGCTGATGCCGGCGAACCCATTGGGCGCGAAGCCGCCCAGCTCCGGATCGTTCCAGTGCTCCGGCTTGATCAGGGTCACGCCCACCGCCACGAAGAACAGGATGATGGCGAGCTTGAGGATCACCATCGTGTTGTTGGAAGTGGCCGACTCCCGGATGCCGATGACCAGGATGGCGGTGATCAGGGCGACGATGGCGAAGGCGGGAAGATTGGCGATGAACTTGAAGCCGAGCACAGTAGGCGCGGTGGTCAGGGCCGAGGCGAGGTACATGCTGGTCGCGTCGGTGGCCCCCGCCGCCACCGCTTCCGCCGCCATGTGCGCCGAGCGGGCGTCGGTCGCGAGCCAGGCCGGCAGCGCCATACCGAAGTGCGTCAGCAGCTCGCGGAAGTACCCCGACCATCCGATCGCCACACCGATGTTCCCCACGGCGTACTCGACGATCAGATCCCACCCGATGATCCAGGCCACCAGCTCGCCCAGCGAGGCGTAGGCATAGGTGTAGGCCGACCCGCTGATCGGCACCATGGAGGCGAACTCGGCGTAGCACAGGGCCGCGAAGCCGCAGGTGACCGCGGTGAGCAGGAACGAGATCACGATCGCCGGGCCTGCGCCGAGGCGGATCTGGTCCCCCACGATGGCGGTCCCGGTGGTGGCGAAGATCCCCGCCCCGATGGTGGCGCCCACGCCGAGCGCGGTCAGGTGCCACTTGCCGAGCGAGCGCCGGAGGCCGCCCCGCTCCAGGATGTCGTTCTCGCAATCCTGCACGGACTTCCGGAGGAAGAGCCGGCTCATCAGAGACCCCGATTGATCGATAGGGAAGGTCGCAAGGGCTATCAGCTATCGGCTGTCAGCTCTCAGAGGTGCGCCAGGGCCGCGGCGATCTCAGCTGACAACTCTGATAGCTGATAGCCGATAACCTCAAGAACTGCGCTTGCCCGGCAGGGTGAAGGTCACCCGGGTCGTTCCCGCGACCCTCGTCCCGTCGGGCGCGCGAGCCGGAGTGAATCGGAAGGCGCGGATCACCTCGTCGAACTTGCGGGCGTAGTCGCGGTCGTTGATGGCGGGTCGCACCTCATACCGGTCCACGCGCCCGTCCACCCGCACCCAGAAGGTGACGTCGAGCGACGCGCCTCGGAGCTCCTTGGGCGGCGTCTCGAACGGAAAAGCGAGGTCACGCAGCTCCGGCGGCCGCACTACCCCGCCTCCCCCCCCGATCCCCGGACCGGAGCCCTCACCGGAGCCCGGCCCCGCACCGGGGCCGTGTCCGCCTCCGGTTCCGCCTCCGCTGGTGCTGCCGTCACCGGGCCCGGTGCCCGCCGCCGGCGGCTGAGCGCCGCTATCGGCCGCGGCGATCGCGGGCGTGGTATCCACCGGCGCGGGTGTCGGAGGGACGACTTCGGCTTCCTCGACCGGCGGCGGAATCTCCGTCGGGGGATCCACCTTCGGAGGTGGAGGCGGCGCCGGAGGCCGAGGCTGCCGCTCGGGCGGCGAAGGCAGGGTAATATATGCCATGCGGTTGCCTCCGCCACCGCCACCGCCGCCCTGAAAGAGGAAGAGCGCGGGTGCACCGGGGGTGAGGCTGCGCTTCCAGAGCCGGTCGCCCTGGAGGACGATCAGCGCGAGCAGCGCGGCATGGAAAGCCAGCGACAAGCCGAAGCCGAGGTACCGCCGGCGCCCTGAGGGCAGCGACAGGTGGGGCAGGCTGACGGGTGCGGGCTCGGCCTCGCGCGTGGGCACCTCCGGGTGCTTCCTCATGAGCAGGCGAAAGATAGCCCTCCGCTCTCCTGTGACGCCGCCGCCCCACCCAAACGCACGCGCGGGAGCCCGAGGGCCCCCGCGCGCCGTGTCCTTCCGGGACCGGACATCGACCCGGCTTCTACTTCTTGCGGTTCGCCTCCTCGGGCGTGAATCCGATGATCTGGACCCCCGCGCCGCGAGCCACGTCCATCGCCTCGATCACGTCCTGATACAGCCGGTTGGCTCCCGCCTTGATGAACAGGAGCTTGGCCGGCCGCGGATCGAAGATCGCGTGGATCTGCGTGTCCAGCTGGGTCTTGGGAACCGGCTGGCCGTTGATCGCGTAGCTGCCGTCGTCGTTCAATTCCAGCACGATCTGATTGTTCGCCTGCTGGGTGGTCGTCGTCTGCTCCGGCGGCGGGACTTGGACGTCCATCGCCATCCGGGAGAGCGGCTGGGTGATCATGAAGATGATCAGCAGCACCAGCAGGATGTCGATCATGGGAACGACATTCGGCTCGGACGAGACTTCGCCTGGTTTTCCTCCGCCTCCTCCGGCCATGTTATTTCTCCTTCTTTTCTTCTTCCGTGGCGCCGAACAGGGCCTGCTGGGCGGTGGGCTCCGTGATGGCCGCCATCACCCGTACGCCGGACCGCCGCGCGGTCTCCACCGCTTCCTGGATCTTGGCGAACTTGAGCTGGTTGTCCGCCTTGAAGTAGAGGATCTTGTCCTCGGTTCGGGCCGCGAAGATCGACCGCAGCTGATCCTCCAACGACCCCTCCGGCAGCGGACGGCCGTCCAGGAAGTACCGGCCGTGGTCGTCGATGCCCAGGATGACTTCGTTGTCGCCCTCCGGGCGGGGATCGAGGTTCTTGCCCTTGGGCATGGTGGCCTTGAACCCCGCCGCGATGAGCGGTGTGACGATCATGAAGATGATCAGGAGCACCAGCATGATGTCGATCATCGGCACCACGTTGGGTGACGACTTCACCGACGTCTCGCCGCTCCTGCTGACTGCCATTGCCATGGCCCTAGCCTCCGCTCGGGGTTACTGGTGGGAGCACCCGGCTCAGCCGGAAATCTGCCCGCTGCCCGTAACCGCCTTCTGGGCCTGGAATTCCTTGGTGAAGATCGAGCGGCCGAACTCGCTGCCGACGCTCTTGATGAGGTAGTCGATCAGCTCCTTGGAGGTGTACGTCATCTCCACGGAGAGGTTCTCGATCTTGGTCGTGAAATAGTTGTACGCCCACACCGCCGGGATGGCGACCATGAGGCCGAACGCCGTGGTGATGAGCGCCTCGGCGATACCGGCCGAGATGCCCGCCAGACCGCCGGACGCGCCCTGCGCGGCCATGCCGGTGAAGGCGTTCACGATACCCATCGTGGTGCCGAGGAGGCCGACGAACGGCGCGGTCGAGCCCACCGTCGCGAGGATGCCGGTGCCCCGCTTGAACTCGGAGAGCACGATCAGCATCTGGCGCTCCACCGCGCGCTCGGCCGAGTTGATGTCGGCGGCGGTGATGGTGGCCCGGTCGCGCAGCAGCGGCTTCACTTCGGCGAGGGCCTCGCCGAGGACGCGGGAGACGTGGCTCTTCTTGTTCTTCTCCGCCAGGGAGATGGCCTGGTCGAGGTTCTCCTCCTGGATGGCCCGGGAGAACTGGGGCGCGAACTTGCGGGTCTCCGCCTGGCTCCGCTGGAACTGGAAGAACTTCTGGATCATGATCGTCAGCGACCAGATGGACATGAACGCCATGACGATCACGACGCCCTTGGCGAACCAGCCCATCGTGCCCCAGAGGTGAATCAGGTCAACGCTCATCGGAAACTCTCTCCTGTCGAATTATTGGCCGACCTTGAACGAAATCCGCTGTTGGACCAGCTGCCGTACGGGCTGACCCTTGAACTTGGCCGGCTTGAACACGCCCTTCGAAATCGCTTCCTTCGCCGGCTCGGCGAACGCGGGATGCGTCGTCTTCATCACCTTGAACGAGCCGGGCTCGGCGTGCCCGGTGGTATCCACGATGTATTGCAGGTCCACCGATCCGGCGATGCCGGCGCTCTGGAGCACCGGCGGGTAGCGCGGAGTGGGGATCGAGATCGGCTGGACCGGATCGTCCAGCTGCGCCTCCAGGAACACCTCACCTGAGACCGGGCCGGTGCCTCCGACGATGCCCGCCGCGATGCCGCCCTCCACGCCCTTCCCGGTGAAGTCCTTCGGATCGAAGGGCTTCTCGTTCAGGTCGATGGGCGGAATGTCCTTGGGGATGTCGGTCGGCGCCACGACCGTCTGGAACCCCTTCGGCGGGGGGTTGGCGGCGACGAC
>DATBJH010000043.1:0-38930 GCA_036556505.1 Gemmatimonadales bacterium | reverse complement strand
TTGGGCAGGATCGCGTCCTTGAGCAGCAGGGTCATCGCGCCCGACGCCTTCAGCTCCGCCGCAGTGACCGGCTTCCGGTCCCGGGTGAGCCCGACGATGATCCGACCCAGTCGGGCCTCGAGATCCTGGAGATCGGTGGCGAGCGCGAGGATGGCCATGATCTCGCTGCCCGGCACGATCACGAACCGCTCCTCGCGCACCGGTCCCGCGTTGATGCCGCCCAGGCTGATGACCATGGCGCGGAGCGCGCGATCGTTCATGTCCAGGGTGCGGGGCCAAGTGATGCGGCGGGGATCGATCCCCAGCGCGTTCCCCTGATGCAGGTGATTGTCCAGCATCGCCGACAGCAGGTTGTGCGCCGAGGTGATGGCGTGGAAATCCCCGGTGAAGTGGAGGTTGATCTCGTCCATGGGGACGACCTGGGCGTAGCCCCCGCCCGCCGCGCCGCCCTTCACGCCGAACACCGGGCCGAGGCTCGGCTCGCGGATGCAGACCACCACCGTCTTGCCCAGCCGGCGGAGCGCCTGGCTCACGCCGACGGTGACCGTGCTCTTGCCCTCACCGGCGGGGGTCGGATTGATCCCGGTGACCAGCACCAGCCGCCCCTTGGGCCGGCGCTTGGCGATCGCCTCGGCGCTGATCTTCGCCTTGTAGCGGCCGTACGGGAGGATCTCGTCGGGGCCCAGGCCCACCTCCGCGGCGACGTCCGCGATGGGGCGCAGCTTGGCGGCCTGGGCAATGGCGATATCGGACGGCACGGTCGTCACTGGGTGCGTCTCTCCGCTGTGGAGGGGTCAGGCAGCCGGAGGCCGAACGCGCGCGCGGCGTTCTCGCCGGTGCGGGCGATCACCTCATCGATCGGCAGGCCCCGCACCGCCGAGATCCGCTCCGCGACCTGGCGGACGAACGCGGGCTCGTTGCGCTTGCCGCGATGGGGAGCGGGCGCGAGATAGGGGCCGTCGGTCTCGATCAGCAGCCGGTCGAGCGGCGTCTCCAGGATGGCCTGGTCCAGACGCCAGTTCCGGAAGGTCACCATCCCGCTGAACGACACATAGTGGCGGAGGACCAGCCCCGCTCGCAAGAGCCCCGGTCCGCTGCTGAAGGAATGGAGTATGGCGACGGCATCGGGCTGGTTTCGGAGCACGGCGGCCACGTCGTCGTCCGCCTCGCGGGCGTGAATGACCGCGGGCTTCCCCGCTGCCGCGGCGACCGCGAGCTGCGCCTCGAAGACGGACCGCTGTACATCTCGGGGAGAGTGGTCGTAGTGGTAGTCCAGTCCCATCTCCCCGGCCGCGACGACGCGAGGGTGCCGCAGTCGTGCCCGGAGCCAGACGGCGGACTCGGCCGTCCAGGTGCTGGCGTCGTGCGGGTGGATCCCGGCGGTCGTGGAAAGGCGATTCTGCGACTCGGCCAGGGCGAGCCCGCGGTCGGAGGCCGCGGGGGACTCGCCGATCACCACGACGTGTGCCAGGCCCGCGGCCCAGGCGCGGTCGAGGACCGCATCGCGGTCGGGATCGTAGGCCGGGTCGGCCAGGTGGCAGTGGGTGTCGACGAGCATGAGCACGCTGTCAGCCCGAGCGAAGCGAGGGATCCTGCCTGCATTGGCAAGATCCCTCGCTTCGCCCGGGCTGACCGTACCTCACCCCACCGGCTGCGGCTTGCGGCTCGGCGGCGCGGTCGTCGCGGTCTTCGGCCCCAGGTGCCCCCGCGCGTCCGGCCCAGGCCAGCGGGTCTCGATCGCCAGCAACACCGGCGAGGCGATGTAGATCGACGAGAAGGTCCCGACCACAACGCCGAAGAGCATGAGCAGCGCGAAGGGCCGCACCACGTCGCCGCCCAGGATGCTCAGGGCGATCAGGCTGCCCAGCGCGGTCGTGCCGGTGAAGAAGGTCCGCGGCAGCGTCTCATTGATGGATCGGTTGATGACGCTCTCGAAGCTGTCCCGCTTGCGCTTGTGCAGGTTCTCCCGGATCCGGTCGAAGATCACGATGGTGTCGTTCAACGAGTACCCCACGATCGTGAGCAGGCCGGCCACCACGAAGAGGCTGACTTCCAGCCGGGCGAATCCGAGGAAGGCGAGCGAGGCGACCACGTCGTGCGCCGTGGCGACGACCGCCGCGATGCCGAACCGCCACTCGAACCGGTAGGCCAGGTACGCCAGCACGGCGAGGAACGACATCAGGATCGCGAACACCGCCTGCTCGCGCAGCTCGCCACCCACCTTGGGGCCGACCGCCTCAGTGCGGAGGATCTGATAGCTGCCCGCGCCCAGGGTAGCGTTGAGCGCTTCGCCCACGGCGTCCGCGGTGGCCTGGGTGTCGTTGGCATCCGAGCCCTCACGGGCGACCCGGGCCCGCACCGCGACCTCGCGGTCGGACCCGAAGGTCTGGATCTCGGCGTTGGCGATGCCGCGAGCCTGAAGCGCGTTCCGCAGGGCCCCCACGTCGGCAGGCTTGGTCGTCTGGACCTGGACCAGGGTGCCGCCGGTGAATTCGACGCTGTAGTTGACGCCCCGGATCAGGAGAACCAAGAGCCCGATCAGGCTGAACCCGATCGAGATCCCGTACGCAATCCGGCGCTGGGCCAGGAGATCGTAGTTGGCGTTGGCGAAGAGTCTCATGGGTCAGATGCTCAAGGTGGCCATGGTCGGCTTCCGGTCCAGCCAGATCATGAAGAGGGTCCGGGTGACGAAGATCGCGGTGATCATGGAGGCCGCGATGCCCAGGATGAGGGTGACCGCGAAGCCCTTCACCGGCCCGGTGCCGAACTGGAAGAGGAAGAGCGCCGTCAGCACCGTGGTCACGTTCGAGTCGATGATCGCACTCATGGCGTGCTTGAAGCCCTCGTCCACGGCGAGGCGCACGGTCTTCCCCGCCGCGAGCTCCTCCCGGATGCGCTCGAAGATCAGCACGTTGGCGTCCACGGCGATACCAATGGAGAGGACCAGCCCCGCGAGGCCCGGGAGCGTGAGGGTGGCATCCAGGGCCGAGAGGCCGCCAAGGGTGAAGAGGACGTACAACGCGAGCGCGGAGACGGCCAGCGCGCCCGCCATCCGGTAGTAGAGCACCATGATCAGGATGACGAACACGGTCCCGATGATGCCCGAGAGGATACCCGACCGGATGGCGTCTTCGCCCAGGCTGGGGCCGACCTGCCGCTCCTCGACGATCCGGAGCGGGATGGGGAGCGCCCCGGCCTTGAGGGTAAGCGCGAGGTCCTGGGCCTCCTGGAGGGTACGACCCTGCAGCGTGATCTGGCCGTTGCGCGCGATCCGGCTCTGGATCACGGGTGGCCGCCCCTGAACCCGGCCGTCGAGCAGGATTGCCATGTAGTCGCCGACGTGACGCCCGGTCTCGTCCCCGAACTTCCGGCCGCCGGCGCGATCGAGCTGGAAGGTGACAATCGGCCCGTTGGTGAGCGGGTCGATCTGGGCCTGGGCGTCCTCCAGGTTGCTGCCGGTGATGATGGGCCGATCCTCCAGTGCATAGAGGAATCGGTAGGACTCCACGCCCACGCTGGTCGGGGTCGCCGACCAGCGGAGGGTCACCCCACGCGGGAGCAGCCGGGCCACGTTGGGGAGGCTGAGCAGGCTGTCCACCCGGGGGAACGCCGTCTCCGGCACCATGTACTCGCCCGGGGTACCGCCCTGCGCGGGCTGGATCAGCCCGGCGAGGACGCCACCGACGTCATTGGCCGCCCCCGCGGTGTCCACCGCCGTGTCACGCTTGGCACTGTCGGGAGCCGCCGGGGCCCCCGCCTCACTGCGGCTCGGGGCAGGCTTCTTCGCGGAATCGCCCGCCGCCGGTTGGCTGGCCGTGTCACCGCCCAGCAGCTGCTCCACCGCCGAGGGGCGACCCGCCGGGGCCTTCGCGCCTCGGACGCCCATTTGCCGCAGCACCCGGTCCATCCCCGGGATCGCCTTCTCCAGCGCACTGGTCTCGTCGGTGATCCGGAACTCCAGGAAGGCGCTTCGTTGCACGATGCCTTTCGCCCGCGCCGGGTCGTCGATCCCGGGCAACTCCACCACGATCCGCTCGTCGCCCACCTTCTGGATCACCGGCTCGGAGACGCCAAACTCGTCGATGCGCTTGCGCAGCACGGTGAGGGCGAGGTCGAGGTCGTGCGCGGGATCGGCGGAGACCTGCCTGGACTGATCCAGCTCCAGGGCGAGATGCATCCCGCCCTGGAGGTCGAGGCCGAGCTTCAGCGGGACCCGCTTCTCCGTGCGGTCGCGCATGACGCCGGTCTGCAGGTCCCGCTCCCGCACCGTGACATTGCGCGGCACCAGGTAGAAGACGCTCAGGCCGACCAAGGCCAGGATGAGGAGGAGGCGGTTGCGAATGGACATCGTAACGAGGCTCAGGCGTGATTCACGCGGTTGGGACCGGCCGGCCGCCGGCGAGAGCCGCCAGGGCGTCGACGCGATCACGTTCCATCTGTCCCATCAGCTGCTGCACCGAGGCAAAGTGCTCCACGTCCCGGAGCCGCTTCACCCAGGTGATTCTCACCCACTCGCCGTAGAGGTCACCTTCGAACTCGAACAGGTTCGCCTCCAGGGTGCGACGCCCGTCAGCGAAGGTGGGGCGGGGTCCCTGGTGCATCATTCCGCCCGCGCGTCCGCCCCGCCATTCCACCTCGACGGCATAGATCCCGTCGGGCGGCAGGAGCTTCTGGGGCGGCACGTCGGTCAGGTTGACCGTCGGCACGCCGAGCTGCCGCCCCCTTCCCGCGCCGTGCCCCACGGTGCCGCTCACCGTGTACGGCCGACCCAGCATGCGAGCGGCATTCACCAGGTCGCCACCGGCCACCGCCCGCCGGGCCCGGGAGCTGGAGACGTGCTGGTCACCGAAGTCCACCGGCGCGACCACATCCACATCGAATCCGTACACCGCGCCAAGCCGGCGGAGTGTCTCGACGTCCCCGCTCCGCCCTCGCCCGAAGCCGTGATCGTGCCCGATCACCAGCTCGCGCATCCCGCAGCGCTCCAGCAGCACGACACGAACGAACTCCTCGGGACTCATCCCGGCCACCTGCCGGTCGAACCGGAGAAAGTACGCCAGGTCGAGCGGCGTCTGCGCCAGCATCTCCCGGCGCTCAGGCCCCGTGGTCAAGAGCGGCGGTGCGGCCTGAGGATTCACCACCTCGAGTGGATGCGGCTCGAAGGTGACCAGCACGCTCTCGCGGTTCGCCGCCTCGGCCCGCCGGGCGATCTCCGCCAGCACCGCCTGATGCCCCAGGTGCACGCCGTCGAACGAGCCCACCGTGACGACGGTCCCGCGGGAACGGCGCGAGAGGGCCGCGTCCCCCACCACCTCCTTCACGGTGTCGCCAGCACCACGGTCGGCTGAAGCTGGCCCTCCTCCGCCCGGGCCACCGCCACCAGCTCGTCGCCCGCAAGCAGCACGACGGAGGCGCCCGAGTCCATCCTGGCACCACCGTCGGCCACAGCGCGCCCGTGGACCACGGCCGCCTTCTCGTCCGGACCCAGCTTCACCGTCGGCAGATGGCCGAGCACCCGCGCGGGCGGCTGCAGCGCCTCGGGTGCCACCTCGTCCAGCGCCACCGCATCTTCCACCCGGAGCCCGCCGATCGCCTCGCGCCGGAGCACCGTGAGATGCCCGCCGACCCCAAGCCGCTCGCCCAGATCGCGGCCGATGGCGCGGAGATACGTCCCAGGACTCACGGTGGCCCGGAAGGTCACCGCCGGCGGAGTCCACGAGACCAGCTCGATGCGGTGAACCGTCACCCTCGTTTCCGGCGGCTCCACCGCCGCTCCCCGGCGTGCCAGCCGGTAGCTCCGCTCGCCGCCGACGTGCTTGGCCGAGTAGGCCGGGGGACGCTGCCGCTGCTCGCCGGCGAAGGCGGCCAGCGCTTCCTTCAGCTGCTCCAGGCCCACCTGCTCGACCGCCCGCTCTTCGATCACCGCGCCCGTCAAGTCGTCCGTCTCGGTCCGCACGCCCAGGCGGGCGGTGGCGAGATAGGTCTTGGCCTCCGACTCGACGAACCGCGCGAGTCGCGTGGCCCGTCCCACCAGCACGACCAGCAGTCCGGTCGCGAACGGGTCCAGCGTGCCGGTGTGCCCTGCCTGTCGGGTCCGGAGCGCCCGTCGCACCCGCTGGACCACGTCGTGAGACGTCAGCCCGGCAGGCTTGTCCACCAGCAGTGCACCGATCAGCCCCGCTCCTCCCGCCGGATCGACTCCAGCAGCTCCTCGATCCGCGCGGCGTGCTCGACGCCCTTGTCGAGCTCGAAGTGCAGCTCGGGTACGGTGCGGGTGGTGAGCGCGCGCGCCGCGCGGCTGCGGAGGAAGCCGGCGGCGCTGTGGAGCCCCTGGAGCGCACGCGCCTGCTCCGCCTGGTCGCCGCCGACGCTCACGCTGACCCGGGCGTGGGAGAGATCGTTGGTCACGAGGACGCCGGTCACGGTGACCAGGCCGACCCGGGGATCCCGGATCTCGCGGGAGAGTGCCTCGGTGATCACCCGGCGAATGGTGCCGGCCACCTGTTCCGGTCGGCGGGAAGGCTGTCTCATCGGAACACCATCGCCGTGTCCACGATCCGCACCCCATCGGTCTGCTCGACCGTGCGATCGGCGGCCCGGAGGATCTCTGCGACGACCGGGCGCGCCGACCCGACGACGGCGCACGCGATTTCCGCCCGCTGCCAGAGATCCTGGTGTCCGGTCTCGGCGACGGAGACATTCAGGCTCCGCCGAAGCCCGGCGGTGAGCGGCTTCAGCACTCCCCGCTTCTCCTTGAGGGAGTGGCAGTTGGGGAGGTGGAGATCCCAGGTCTGGATGGCGACGACCATACAAGGAGCTATCAGTTATCCGCTATCAGCCATCAAAGCTGCCCGCAGGGCATCGAGGTGCGTGGTGGGCGCCTCTGATGGCGGATAGCGGATAACTGCTACCATCTCACACCGCACCGGCCGACGCCGGGCTCGCCGAGAGCGTGCGCTTCACCTCTTCCATGCGGTAGGACTCGATCCGGTCGCCGACCTTGAGGTCGTTGAAGTTCTCGATCCCGATGCCGCACTCGAGCCCCTCGCGCACTTCGCGGACGTCGTCCTTGAAGCGCTTGAGGCTGGAGAGCGAACCGGTATACACGGTGACGCCGTCGCGGTTGATCCGCGCCTTCGCGGTGCGCTGGATGACGCCGGTCCGCACCGCGCAGCCCGCGATGGTGCCCACCTTGCTGACCTTGAAGAGCTGGAGCACCTCGGCCTCGCCCAACACCGTCTCCCGTTCCTCGGGCTTGAGCAGGCCCTCGAGCGCGTTCCGCACGTCTTCCACCGCCTCGTAGATGATGCGGTAAGTCCGCACGTCCACCTGCTCCCGCTCGGCCGCCGCGCGGGCGTTGGAGTCGGGCCGGACGTGGAAGCCGAGGACGATGGCGCCCGAGGCTTTGGCGAGCAGGATGTCGCTCTCGGTGATGGCGCCGACGCCGCGGTGCACGACGTCCACCCGCACCTCGCCGGTGCCGAGCTGCGCCAGCGCGTCGGCCAGCGCCTCCGCGGGGCCGCCCTGGTCCGCCTTGATGATGATGCGGAGGGTGGAGACCTCGCCCTCCTTGAGGGCACGGCTGAAGTCCTCCAGGGTGCCGCCCCGCGCGGTGCGACGGTTCTGCGCCTCACGCTCGAGCCGCTGCCGCTTTTGCGCGATCTCCCGGGCCTCCACCGCGTCGGTGACGACGGCGAAGGTGTCGCCCGCAGCAGGCACGCCTTCGAAGCCGAGGATCTGCACCGGGATCGAGGGGCCGGCCTCCTTCACCGTCTTGCCGCGCTCGTCGTAGAGCGCGCGCACGCGGCCGGAGAACTTGCCGCAGATGAAGTTGTCGCCCACCCGCAGGGTACCCTTCTGAACCAGGATGGTGGCCAGCGGACCCTTGCCCGGGTCGAGCGTGGCCTCCAGCACGGTGCCGTGTACCTTCCCGGCGGGATTGGCCTTGAGGTCGAGGATCTCCGCCTGGAGCAGGATCTGCTCCAGCAGGGTGTCCACTCCGGTTCCCTTCTTGGCCGAGATCTCGGCCGCGAGCACGTTGCCGCCGAACTCCTCCAGTACCACGTTGTGCTGGAGCAGGTCTTGCTTGACCTTGGCGGCGTTCGCCGTGGGCAGGTCGATCTTGTTGATCGCGACGATCATCGGCACGCCGGCGTTCCTGGCGTGGCTGATCGCCTCGATCGTCTGCGGCATCACTTGGTCGTCGGCCGCGACCACCAGCACGACGATGTCGGTGACCTGGGCGCCGCGGGCACGCATGGCGGTGAAGGCCTGGTGACCCGGGGTGTCGAGGAAGGTGATCTTCCGGTCGCCCGGCAGGGTCACGTGATAGGCGCCGATGTGCTGGGTGATGCCGCCCGCCTCGCCCGCCACCACGTTGGCCTTCCGGATGTGGTCGAGCAGCGAGGTCTTGCCGTGGTCCACGTGGCCCATGATGGTGACCACCGGCGGGCGCGGAGCCATCTCCTCGGGGGCCTCCTCGACCTGTTCCTCGGGCTCCGCGGCGTACTCGTCCTCCCGCACCGCTTCGAAGCCGAACGCGGACGCGATCAGCTCGATCTGGTCGAAGTCGAGCCGCTGGTTCACCGTGACCATGAGGCCCAGCTCCTTGAAGGCGAACTGGACGATCTGGGTCGCGGGGACCTTCATCGCGGTGGCGAGCTCGGACACCGAGATGAACTCGTTCACCCGGATCCGGGTCTTCTCCTTCTCCCGCTCCTCGGCGAGGCGGCCGGCCTGGAGATCGCGGAAGGAGGGCTCGTCGGCGCGGCGGCCCTTGCGGCCCGCGCCGCCCTTCATTCCCTGGAGCGTGCGCAGGATGTTCGCCTGCACCGCATCCTGGTCCACCATCGAGCGCTTGCCCTTCTTCCCCTTCTTGCGGCCGGCGCCCTTTTCCGCGTCGGGGCCGAAGGTGCGGGCCGGCGGCGCCTGGCCCGGACGGCTGGGAGCACCGGGCCGATTGGGCGCGGCGGGGGCGCTGCTGCTGAAGACGGGCTTGGGCCCGCGCGGGCCGGCGGGTGGACGCTGAATCCGCGGAGGAATGAACGGCGCGCGGCTCGGGGTGCCGGGTGCGGCCGGACGCGGCGGTGCCGCGGGTGCGGCGTCCACCGGCTGTGCGGCGGCGGGCTCCTCGGTCGTCGTCGGGGCGGCCGAGTCGTCATACGGCTCGGCTGGCGTGGCAGGCAAGTCCTTGAACAGCGCGCGGGCGCGCTCCTCGAGGGTCTGAGCCGGCGCGGTCTCCTCAATCTCGGGCACCACCGGGCGCTCCAGCTCGAGCGCGGCGAGCTCGGCCGCGCGCTCGGATTGCGCCTGGGCCTCGGCGACGGCCACTTCCGCCGCCGTGCGGCGGCGCTTGGTGGGCCGGGCCTCGACCGGCGGCGGAGGAGGCTCCGCCTTCACCGCCTTGCGACGGCCCTTCTTCGCGGTCGGCTCTTCGGCGCTCTTTCGCTTTTCGCGCTCCCAGCGCACCCGGATGGCCGACACCTGGTCGCTTTCCAGGGCCGAGAGGTGGCTCCGCACGAAGATGTTCATGTCCTTGAGCATGCCGAGCAGCTGCTCAGGGGGTACGCCGAACTCCGCGGCGAGATCGTGAACTCGCGTCTTGACCACTCAAGCCTCCATCAGCTACGTGCGGGCGCCGGCGACACGATGCCGTCGGCCAATGCGCGGTCCCGCACCCCTACCGCCATCACGGGCGGTTTTCCCAACTGCGCGCCGATCGCGGCGGCGCCAGGTCCGGTCACCAGCGGGACGCCTTTCGCCGCCGCCAGCCGAACCACCTTGTCCACGGCGCGCGGGCTGGCGTCCTCGGCCAGCACCACGCACCGGCATCTTCCTGCCTGCAACTCCTTCCGGACCGCATCCACGCCGACCACCACATTGCGCGCCCGGTAGCCCAGACCGATCAGGCCCAGGACCCGGCTCATTCCCGGTTCTGACTCTCCTCGCCGCCTTCCTCGGTGAGCTCGGCGAGGAACGTCATCAGCTGGTCGGCCGCCTCGGGGCTCATCCCCGGAATGCGGGCGATGTCCTCACGCTCGAGATCGAGGATGTCGTTGAGCATCCGGTAACCGGCGTTCTCCAGGATCGCGGTGAGCTCGGGAGAGAGCCCCTGGAGCTCACTGAGCGGCACCTGCGAGGCCATCTCCTCCTCGGGCGGCAGCGGCGCGAAGAGCGGACCCTCGCCGCCACGCTCCAGCCACTCGCGGCTGGAGTAGAGATCGATCTTCCAGCCGGTGAGCTCGGAGGCGAGCCGCACATTCTGGCCGTTCCGACCGATGGCGAGCGAGAGCTGGTCCTCGTCCACCACCGCCTGGATCGTCTTGGCCTCCGGATCGGAGAACACCTTGGCCACCCGCGCCGGCGCGAGCGCCAGCCGGGCGAACCGCTCCGGATCGGGCGACCAGGGCACGATGTCGATCCGTTCGCCGCCCAGCTCGTTCACCACCGCCTGCACCCGTGACCCCTTGAGGCCGACGCAGGCGCCCACCGGATCGATCGAGTCGTCGCGGGAGATCACCGCGACTTTGGTCCGGCTGCCCACCTCGCGCGCGATTGCCCGGATCTCGACGATCTGCTGCTGGATCTCGGGGACCTCGAGCTTGAACAGCGCCTTCACGAACAGCGGGTCGCCCCGGGAGAGGATCAGCCGCGGGCCCTTGGGCGTCTCCTCCAGCCGCTTGAGCACGGCGCGGATGGTGTCGCCCTGGTGGAAGTGCTCGCGGTGGTTCTGCTCCCGGTAGGGGATGATCGCCTCCGCCTCGCGGAACTTGTTCAGCATGATGACGAGCTTGCCCCGCTCGATCTGCTGGACTTCACCCGACAGCAATTCGCCGACCTTGGAGGTGAACTCCTCCCGGATCCGGGCCCGCTCGCCCTCCCGCACCCGCTGGATGATCCGCTGCTTGGCCGCCTGCACCGCGAGCCGGCCGAAGTCCACGAAAGGCACTTCTTCCTCGAGCATGTCGCCGACCTGGAAGTCGGGGTCCTCGTACTGGGCCTCTTCCAGGGTGATCTGCCAGCTCGGGTCCTCCACCGTCTCTACCACCTGGCGGAGCCGCACGACCCGGATGGTGCCCTGCAGCTCGTCCACGTTCAGCTCGAACTTGACGTTGGGCCCGAACTTGCGGACCAGCGCCGCCTGGATCCCATCCCTGAGAAGGTCCAGGAGATCGGAGCGCTCCAGCTGTTTCGCGGTCGTCAGCTCGCGGAACGCGGCCAACATTTCGGTCGAACCTGCCATCGGTTACTCCAAGGAATCGGGACGTCGCTTGCTCACGGCGGCCCAGTCCACCAGCAGCGTCGCGTCGCTGATCTCGTCGAGGCGCAGGGTCGTCTCGCCGCCCTGCTCCGGCCGGAGCGTCACGTGCTCGTCGTCGGGCACCGCGACGATCTCCACGATGCGTCGCCCGCCCAGCGCCGGCGACCGCACCCGGGCGCGCTGCCCGACGAAGCGGCGCCAGTGCTCCGGCCAGCGCAGCGGGCGCTCGAGTCCCGGTGACGACACCTCGAGCAGGTAGCGCGGGCCCACCAGGGCCCTGGATTCCAGGAATCGCTCGAGGGACCGGCTGATCCCCGCGCAGTCGTCGGCCGTCACACCCTGGCCGGGTCGGCTGTCCGGGCGGTCCACCCGCACCTGCAGGATGGGGCGCTGGATCGTGCCGGTTCGTCTGAGGTCCACCAGCTCGAAACCCAGGGTGTCGAGATGGTCGCGGATCGGCTGGAGCAGCGCGTCAACAGACATCGGAGCGGAAAAAAAATGTGGGGGAACTCCCCCCACATCGCACAGTCGGCCCGTACCGGCGCCCCCGGGACAGCGCAGGGAAACTACTGCGGTTTCCCCCGCGAGTCAATCGAAACTCCCTCGTGGGCGCGACCTTCCGGGATCCCGAGGTACGCCACCATACGGCCGTCGGTGCCTCGGGACCCGCGGTGACTATAGAAGGTAGGGCGCTCGTGCGCCGAGCAGTGGGTGGAGCGGCTGATGGTGCGGATCCCGAGCGCCGCCGCCTGGCCCTGGAGAACTTCGCGGAGGTCGAGCTGCCATGGCCCGGCGCCAACCGGGGTCAGACCGCAGCCGGTCATGACTTCAGAACCTACCTCATAGCACTGGCCGCAAATACCAACCCCACAATGCATTACGATATCGCATGCGTCCGCGTTGGTCGCCGCGGTCAACGCCGTCACGCCGCGAGTCAGGATGCCGCCGGCCGTGCCGCGCCAGCCCGCGTGCAGCAACGCGATCCCCCGCCCCGGCAGGGCCAGATAAACCGGGATGCAGTCGGCGATGGTGACCGTGAGGAGAACACGTGGCGCGGTGGTGACCCACCCGTCCACACCCTCTACCTGGAGCCAGCCACCGGATTCCTGCGCGGTGCGCACCTCGGCACCGTGCACCTGATCCCCCAGCACGATGGTGGAGAAGCCCGGCATGGCCGCACGAAAGAGGCGCCAGCGGCGCATGACCTCGCCGACCGGCGCCTCGCTCCAGAGGCCGAGATCGAACCCCCGGCCCGCCTCACCCCCGCGACCCGTGATCCCCGCCACCAGGCCCAGCTCGTCCCGCCATCGCGCGAGCTCGAAACGCGGGGGCTCCCCCGGCACCGGCTCCTCGGTGAGCGTACCTGACGCTCCCGCCGTCCTCACTCCGCGCGCTCGATCTCGGCTCCCAGCGCCCGCAGGCGCTCGTCGATGCGCTCGTAGCCCCGCTCGATCTGCCCGACGTTGTGGATGGTGCTGGAGCCCTCGGCCGCGAGCGCCGCGAGCAGCATCGCCATTCCGGCCCGGATGTCGGGTGATTCCACCGTGCCGCCCTTGAGCGGTGAGGGCCCGGAGATCACGGCGCGGTGCGGATCACAGAGCACGATGCGCGCTCCCATGCCGATCAGCTTGTCCACGAAGAAGAGCCGGGACTCGAACATCTTCTCGAACACCAGGAGCATTCCCGAGCACTGGGTAGCGGTGACGATCGTAGTGGACATGACGTCCGCGGGGAATGCCGGCCAGGGCCCGTCCTCCAGCTTGGGAACGTGTCCGCCGAGATCGGGACGGACGCGCCGCTCCTGGTCGGGCGACACGGTGAGACGGCTGCCGTCCACCCGTGGCCGAATGCCGAGTCGCTCGAAGCCCAGCAGTGTACTGCGCAGGTCCTCCCCGCGCACCGGGTCGATCACGACCTCGCCGTTGGTCACCGCGGCCAGGCCGATGAAGCTGCCGATCTCGATGTGGTCGGGCCCGATGGTGTAGCTCGCGCCCTTGAGAGGGTGGCCGCCTTCGATGGTGTAGATGTTGGAGCCGATGCCCTCGATGTGCGCACCCATCGCCACCAGGGCGCGGGCGAGGTCCTGCACGTGGGGCTCGCAGGCGGCGTTGCGGAGCACCGTCCGGCCCTTGGCCATCACGGCCGCCATCAGCGCATTCTCGGTGCCGGTGACGCTGGGCTCGTCGAGGAAGATGTCGGCACCGACGAGCGACTTGCCCTCCAGCTCGTAGCGGTCGCCGACGGTGACGGAAGCGCCGAGCTGCTCCAGCGCGAGAAAATGGGTGTCCACCCGGCGCCGGCCGATGACGTCGCCGCCCGGCGGCGGCAGGGTGACCGCGCCGAACCGGGCGAGCATCGGGCCGGCCAGCAGAATGGACGCACGGATCCTGGCGCAGAGCCCCGGGTCGAGCGGCTTGGGACGCAGCGCGTGGGTGTCCACCTTCACCATGTTCGTCGCCGACCACTCGACCTGTGCGCCCAGGTCCTGGAGCAGCGCGAGCATGGTCTCGACGTCGCGAATCCGGGGGATGTTGTCCAGCTCGACGACGCCGTCGGCGAGCACGGTGGCCGCGAGGATGGGGAGCGCAGCGTTCTTGTTGCCGGCGGGACGCACGGTGCCGCGCAGCGGACGACCGCCGCGAACGAGAAAGCGTGGAGGCATGGCCAAACCTGCCGAGGCTCGTTGCACGCGTCAAGCGGCGTGAGGGCTTGCGGAGGACCCGAGACCCCATTGTTTTCACGGGTGCGCGATGCGCGCCGGGGGCCGCCCCGCTCTTCGACGGATGAGGGACCCATGATGACACTCGCGCTGGTGCAGGTCGCCGCCCCGCCCGATTGGGTGGGGCCGACCGTCGCCATCTCGCTGGCGGTGATCGCCGTGACCGTCGTAGCCGTGGCGGCGGTCCAGGCCTACACCGCTCTCCGGCTGGTGCAAGAAGCCCGGAACCTCAGCACCATGATCCGGGGCTATCAGGACGACGTGACCCAGACCCTCGCCGGCGCGCGGCGGCTCGCCGACCAGGGCCAGGACCTGCTGGTGCTGGTGAGGCAGGAGATCGGGGCGTTCACCCAGACCAGCCGCCGGATCCGCCGGAAGCTGGTGCGCGGGGTGGACAACATCGAGGCCAAGCTCACCGACCTGGAGACGCTGTACGACCTGGTGCACGAAGAGGTGGAGGACACCGCGCTCGACGTGGCGGCCGCGCTCCGCACCTCACGCGAGGGCAACGGCATGCTGGGGCGGGTGCGACGCCTGATCGTACCGAGCCGGCGGTGACGGCGTTCCGCCTCGCCGGAGCGTTCGCCGCCGTCGGGCTCTGTCTCCTCGTCTTTCCCGATTCCGTCCATGCCTGGACCCCAGGCACCCACATCTATCTCGGCGAGTCGGTGCTGGCCAACCTGGCGCTGCTGCCGACCGCCGTGGCGGACCTGCTTCGCGCCTACCCGTTCGATTTCCTCTACGGCAACATCGCCGCCGATTCCTCCATCGCGAAGAGCTACGCGCCGCTGGGCCGCCACTGTCACTACTGGCACGTGGGCCAGGAGATCCACGACCTGGCGGAGTCGGACGCGATGCGCGCCTTCGGGCTGGGGTATCTCTCGCATCTCGCCGCCGACACCGTCGCCCACAACTACTTCGTGCCCCGCCAGCTCATGCTCACCAGCAGCACGGCCGCGGTGGGCCACTCGTACTGGGAGACGCGGGTGGAGGCCCACCTGGGCGACGCCTACGCCCGCGCGGCGAAGGACGTGATCCTCCTGGACCACGCCGAGGCGGATGGGCATCTCGACCGGCTGATCGCGCCGACGATCTTCAGCGTGCGGACCAACCGCCGGCTCTTCCGCGGCATGGTGCGCCTTACCGAGACCACGAGCTGGCAGCGCGCGAGCCAGGTGGCACGGGAATACAGCCGCTGGAGCCTCGCCGACCAGGACGTCGAGCGGCACCTCGGCCTGGCCTACGACTTCATGATCGGGCTGCTGGGGGGCAGCGACGTCAGCGCCCACCAGCTCGACCCCTCCGGGGAGCGACCGCTCAAGACCGCGAAGGAGCTGCGCCGTCGCGTGCTGCGCGCAGCCGGGCGCCGGAACGCGGCCCGGCTCCGCGAGGAGGCGCACGAGCACTTCGGTCTGCCGGAGCGGCCGCTGGAGCACTGGGTCCGCATCGCGCAAAAGCTGCCCTGGCGAGCGCCGGAAGGGGCGGCTCCCTCACCGAGAGCGCTGGTGAACGGACGGCGCTGAGCGGCTCCCGGATGGATACCGAGGACGTGGTTCGCCGGCTCGGGCTCCTTCCTCACCCCGAGGGTGGCTTCTACCGGGAGACCTACCGGAGCGCGCTGACCCTCGATCTCCCCGACGGCCGGCGCCGCTCCGCATCCACTGCCATTCACTACCTCCTCCCCGCGGGTACCTGGAGCGCGTGGCACCGGGTGGCCTCCGACGAAGTCTGGCACCACTACGACGGCGGCGGGCTCCGCCTCCACCTCCTGGGCTTCGGCAGCCGACTGCTGCATCGGGACGACCCGCAGGCGATCGTGCCGGCGGGCGTCTGGCAGGCGGCGGAGCCCGCGGAATCGGCCGTGCTCTGCGGATGCACCGTGGCACCTGGGTTCGACTTCGCGGACTTCGAGATGGGTCGCGCCGAGGAGCTGCTGGCGGCCTACCCCGACGACGAGTCGCTGATCCGGAGGTTGTGCCGCTGAGACTCACCGCCGCGGTTGCCGTCGCCGTGCTGGTCGCGGCCGCAACAGGGAGACCGGTTCAGGCGCAGTTCGCGGCGCCGTCGGCGGTGGTGCGCACGAGCCCGCAGACGCCCGCCCGAGGGTCAGCGGCGTGGCTCGAGGTGCAGGACGATCCATCGCGGAACGACCAGTCGCCGCTGACCGCAGTGGGCGGCGAGGCCGCCGGAGAGCCGCTCCACTTCGAGCGCCGTGAGCGCGGCTTCGTCGCCTTGTTCGGCGTGCCGCTGGAGGGTGACGACACCATCGCGGTCGCCCTTCGGCTCTCGCGGGGCGACCGGGTGGACACGACTGGGGTCCGCCTGACGGTGCGGCAACCCGACTACCCTCGCGAGCGCATCACCGTGCCGCCGAAGATGGTGGAGTACGACAGCGCGATGGCTGCCCGCATCGAGGCGGAGGGACTGCGGGCGCGGGAGGTCTCACGACGCTCGCACGATACCCCACGCCTGTGGTCCCTCCCGCTTGCGCTGCCTCGGCCGGGCCGGATCACCAGCCCCTACGGCGGCGCGCGGGAATACAACGGGAAGGTGACGAGCAGGCACACCGGGACCGACTTCGCCGGGGCGGTCGGAGCACCGGTCGTGGCGCCCACGCGAGGAGTCGTGGCGCTAGTGGCGGACTTCTATCTCGCCGGCAAGGCAGTCTACCTCGATCACGGGGCCGGCCTGGTGACCGGGTACTTCCACCTGAGCCGTGCCGACGTCGTCGCGGGCGACACGGTGCGTGTGGGCCAACGGATCGGAGCGGTGGGACGCAGCGGGCGGGTGACGGGACCGCACCTGCACTGGATCATGCGGTACGGGACGATCTCGCTGGATCCGATCAGCCTGGTCGAGCTGGGGAACGAGCAACCACCGAACAGCGTGAGGCGTGAAAAGTAGAAAGGGAAAGGAGGGTCAGTCGCTCCCTTGCACATCTTACTTTTCACCTTTCACGCGCTCAGGCCTGCTGGCTCGCTTCGAGTCGACCCCTTAGGACCTGCTGGACACCCTTCGGGTCCGCCTTTCCCTGGCTCCGCTTCATCACCTGTCCCACGAAGAACCCCATGAGCTTGGTCTCACCCGTCTGGTAGCGAGCGACCTCGGCGGGGTTGGCGGCAAGCACCTCATCCACCCACGTCCCGAGCGCGCCCTCGTCGCTCACCTGGACCAGGCCGAGGCGCTCGGCCACGGCTGCCGGATCGCCGTCGGGCGACTCCGCCATCTCGCTGTACACCCGCTTGGCCGCCTGGTGACTCAGGGTGCCTGCACGCACGAGGCGGACGAGTGCCGCCAGCCGGTCCGCGGGCACCGGGAACCCGCCGGTCTCGTTGAACGTGGTCATGACCTCGCTCATGACCCAGTTCGCCGCAGTCTTGGGCTCGACGCCCGCTGCGACCACCGCCTCGAAGTAGTCCGCCAGGGGCACCTCGCTGGTCAGCACCCGCGCGTCGTAGGCCGGGATGCCGAGCGCCATCTCCAGGCGGCTGCGGCGGGCCTCGGGCAGCTCGGGTAGCGCGTCACGCCGCTCGGCAATCCACGCGTCGTTCAGGACCAGCGGTGGCAGGTCGGGGTCGGGGAAATAGCGGTAGTCGTGACTCTCCTCCTTGGACCGGAGCTGCTTCACCTGACCGGTGCCCGCATGGAAGAGCAGCGTCACCTGCGCCACACGTCCCCCGCCCTCAAGCACCGCGACCTGCCGGCCCCGCTCCGCTTCCAGCGCACGCTCGACGTTGGCGAAGGAGTTCAGGTTCTTCACCTCGGTCTTGGTGCCGAGCCGGGCCTCGCCCGGCCGGCGGAGGGAGATATTGGCGTCCACTCTGAGGCTCCCCTGCTCCATGCTGCACTCACTCGCCCCGGCATACATCAGGATCTGCCGCAGGGTCGTGAGATACGCCCGCGCCTCGGCAGGGGAGCGGAGGTCGGGCTCGCTCACGATCTCCGCCAGCGGCACCCCGGCCCGGTTGAGATCCACGGCGGTCTTTCCGGGAAAGCGGTCGTGAACCAGCTTGCCGGCATCCTCCTCCAGGTGGAGCCGGGTGATCCCCGCCTGCACCCGGCCCCGATCAGGCGACTCGAAGGCCACCCGACCGCCGGTGGCGAGCGGCTGGTCGAACTGGGAGATTTGATAGCCCTTCGGCAGATCCGGATAGAAGTAGTTCTTCCGGGCGAACACGCTGGTGTGGTGGACGGTGCATCCGAGTGCCAGCGCCGCCGTGGCACCCAGCAGCACCGCCTGCGCGTTCGGCACCGGGAGCGCACCGGGGAGCCCCAGACACACGGGGCAGACGTTGGTGTTCGGCGGGTCGCCGAAGGACGTGCGACAGGCGCAGAACATCTTGGTCCTGGTGCGCAGCTGTACGTGGACTTCGAGACCGATCACCGTCTCCCAGCTCATCCACGCACCTCCGCATCGGCCGACACCGCGCGCTCGATCGCCGCGGCGGCGGCGAGCAGGCGCTCGTCCTCGAAGTACGGCGCGATGAGCTGCGCTCCGACCGGGAGGCCTTCGCTGCGTCCGACCGGCAGGCTCACCGCGGGCAGACCGGCCAGGCTGACGGCGCACACGAAGATGTCCGCCAGGTACATGGCGACCGGGTCCTCGGTCTTCTCGCCCGCCTTGAAGGCGGGCGTGGGCGTGGTCGGCGTCAGCAGGAGATCGACACCCGACTCGAAGACCTTCCGGAAGTCTTCCGCGATCAGGGCGCGGACCCGCTGCGCCTTCCGATAGTACGCCTCGTAGTACCCCGCGCTGAGCACGTAGGTGCCCACCAGGATGCGACGGCGGACCTCCGCCCCGAATCCCTCGCCGCGCGTCGCCTGGTAGAGCGCGTGGATGTCGCCCTCCGGCCCGACCGTGCGCGGCCCGTACCGCACCCCATCGTACCGCGCCAGGTTCGCCGCGGCTTCGGCCGGCGCGACGATGTAGTAGGTCGGCACCGCGTAGGGTGAGTGAGGCAGCGACACTTCGCAGACCTGTCCGCCGAGCTTCTCGACGGCCTCCCGGGTGCGCCGCAGCCCCGCGGCCACGCCGGGGTGGAGATCGGCGGGGTAGTACTCGCGTGGCAGCCCGATCCGCAGACCCTCGAGATCGGCCCGCGGCGTCGGGACGGCCATCGGCGGCCGGCTGAGCGTCGTGGCGTCGAGCGGATCGTGCCCGCTCATCCCGCTGAGGACCCGTCCCGCGTCGTCCACGGTCCGGCCGAGCACCGAGATGCAGTCCAGCGACGAGCCGAAGGCCACCAGCCCGTAGCGGCTCACGCGGCCATAGCTCGGCTTCATTCCGACCACGCCGCAGAAGCTCGCGGGCTGGCGCACCGAGCCGCCGGTCTCGGAGCCGAGCGCCGCAGGAACGACGCCGGCGGCCACCAGCGCGGCCGAACCGCCCGAGGAGCCGCCGGGCACACGCTCGGGATCGATAGGGTGCTTCACCCGGCCGAACGCCGAGTGCTCGGTGGAGGAGCCCATCGCGAACTCGTCCATGTTGGTCTTGGCCACGATCATCGCGCCCGCCGCGCGCAGCCGGGTCACGGCCGTGGCATTGTAGGGCGACCGGTACCCTTCCAGGATGCGGGAGGCGCAGGTCGTCGGCTGCTCCACCGTGACGATGTTGTCCTTGATCGCGATCGGCATCGCGCTGAGCGTTCCCGGCGACCTCGCGGCATCCACCCGTGCCGCCTCGGCATCCAGCAGGCCCTCCGACCAGTGGATCGTCGCGTTCAGGTGCTGGGTGGCCGCCAGGCGGGCGCCCGTCTCTTTCGCGACGGCCGCGGCGCTCATCACTCCTCCATGGCGCCGTGACGCGGCACCAGGAAGAAGCCTTCCCGAAACTCCGGCGCGAACTCCGCCGGCGCGCGGGCCAGCGGCACCGGATCGGGAACGTCCTCGCGAAGCGCGGCGGCCGCGGGGCCGGGGAGGAACGGCTCGGCCATGCGGTCGGCGGGCACCTGGTCCAGCTGCGTCACGTAGTCCACGATGCGATTCAGCTGGCTCACCAGCCGATCCAGCTCTTCCTCGCGCACCGCGAGCTCCGCCAGCCTGGCCACGTGCAGCACCTCGCTCCTGCCGATGCTCATGCGCTCTCCCACTCGCGCTCGAGGCCCGCGTAGGCCACGAGCAGCTGCTTTTCCCCAACCTCCGCGTCGTCGAACACGACGGACACCTTGAGATCGCGGCCCACCCCGCTCAGCCCGCGGATCGTGCCGCTGCCGAAGCGGCGATGGCGGACCCGCTCGCCTTTGACGTAGCGCGGGGCGTCTTGCGAGGGCTCGTCGCCCTCGCTGGGCGGCACGGCGGTACGGCGGTACGACGGCAGGTGATCCGCCGGCTCCGGATCGCCGTACCGCCGTGCCGCCGTGCCGCCGTACCGCCGTGCACCCCAGTCCGGAGCCCATAACGATGTCGTCCGCCGCTCCTCCACGATGTTGGGTGGGAGCGCCTTGAGGAAGCGGGAGGGAAGGCCCGGCCGGAGCTCCCCTCCACGGCGGCGTGCCCGTGCCCAGGTGAGGTAGAGCTTGTCCTTGGCGCGGGTGAGGCCCACATAGCACAGCCGCCGTTCCTCCTCCAAGCCGTCGGGCTGCTCCTCGGCTCGGGCGAGAGGGAAGAGCCCGTGCTCCATTCCGGTCAGCACCACCACGGGCCACTCCAGACCCTTGGCGGTGTGGAGGGTCATGAGGGTGACACCCTCGTCGTTCCCGATCACTGTCTCGGCCGAGGAGAGCAGCGCGGCCTCGGCGAGGAAGCGCTCCAGCGGGGTGCCGGCCTCGGGATCGTCGGTGACCTCCTCCGACCAGTCGGCCGCACTGGCGACCAGCTCGCGCACGTTCTCCCACCGATCCGCGCCCTCGGGGCCCTCCGCGTGGAGCACGGCCTCGTAGTCGATGGCGCGGATCACCTGCTCCAGCACGTCGGCGGGCGGCAGGAGGTTGGCCTTCTCCACCAGCCCGTCGATGAAACCCGCGAAGGCGCGGAACGCAGCGCGCACGTTGGGCCGCAGATCGGGAATCATGTCGGCCCCTCGAGCGGCGGCGAGCAGCGGCTTGTCCCACGACCCTGCGGCCTGGCCCAGCACCGCCAGGCTCGTCTCTCCCAGCCCGCGGCGCGGCACGCTCACCGCCCGGAGGAACGCCTCGTCGTCCGACGGGTTGGCGACCAGGCGGAGGTAGGCGAGCAGGTCCTTCACCTCCCGGCGCTCGTAGAAGCTGATCGCGCCGATCAACCGGTAGGGGGTGCCCGCCCGCCGAAACGCCTCCTCCAGCGCCCGACTCTGCGAGTTGGTGCGATACAATACCGCCATGTCGGCGTAGCGGTGGTCTTCCGCTGCGCTCCGGCGCTCCAGCTCGCGGACCACCCACTCGGCTTCGTCGCGCTCGTCGGCCGCGGCCAGCAGGGTGACCGGCTCGCCACCCCGGCGTCGGGTCACCAGAGTCTTCCCGATCCGACCCGCGTTCTCCGCGATGACACCGTTCGCCGCGTCGAGCACGACCTGGGTGGAGCGGTAGTTCTCCTCCAGCCGGACCAGCTTGGCCCCCGGGAAGTCGCGCAGGAAATCCTGCATGTTGCGGACGTCCGCGCCACGCCACCCGTAGATCGACTGATCGTCGTCGCCCACCGCGCACACGTTCCCATGCGCGCCCATCAGCCGGATCAGCTGGTACTGGGCCCGGTTGGTGTCCTGGAACTCGTCCACCAGAATGAAGTTGAACCGCTGCTGGTACGCGCGCAGCCGGTCGGGATGCTCGCGGAAGAGCGTGAGCGGGTGCAGCAGCAGGTCGTCGAAGTCCATCGCGTTCGCCGCCTTGAGCGCGGGACCCATGGCGCCGTACACGTCGGCGGAGACCACCGCCAGCCGGTCGAGCGGTGACGCCGCCACCAGCTCCGACGGCGGCACCATCCGGTTCTTCGCCGCTGAAACGACCGACTGTACCGCGCGCGGGGGGAACAGCTTGGTGGAATGGCTCCGCTGCTCCATCAGCCGCTTGATCAGGCTGAGCCGGTCGTCCTCATCGTAGATGCTGAACCGTCTGGTGAAGCCGAGCAGCTCCGCTTCCCGGCGGAGCAGTCGGGCCGAGAGGGAGTGGAAGGTGCCGATCCAGAGGCCCGAGGGGTCCCGCCCCAGCAGCCGTCCGATCCGCTGCTTCATCTCGCCAGCGGCCTTGTTGGTGAAGGTGACTGCGAAGATCCGGTCCGGGGGCACGCCGTGGCGCTCGATCAGATTGGCGATCCGGGTCGTGAGGACGCGCGTCTTCCCCGACCCTGCGCCGGCGAGCACCAGCAGGGGCCCGTGGACGTGCTCCACGGCCTCCCGCTGGGCCGGGTTGAGGGCGAGCGGCAGCTCGGGCGAGGTGGTGTCGATCACCCGACCTGCTCGGACAGGGGAATGCGCATCAGGAAACAGGCTCCTTTTTCCGTGTGCTCCAGCAGCAGGACGCCTTCGTGGGCGTCTTCCACGACTCGGCGGGAGAGCGCGAGGCCGATGCCCCAGCCGCCGCGCTTGGTGGTGATGCCAGGCTCGAAGAGGGTCCGACGGATCTCCTTGGCGACGCCCGGCCCGTCGTCGATCACCCGTACCTCTGCCATCCCCTCCACGGCGCCGACCCGCAGGATAATCGTGCCGCTGCGTCCCTGCAGCGCATCGATGGCATTCTTCACCATCGATTCCAGCGCCCACTCGAGCAGCACCTGATCACCCAGCACCGTCGGTCCGGCACCGGGAGCCTCGAGCCTCAGCTCGATGGGGTTGGCGCGGCGTGGCAGCCGGGGTCGGAAGTAGCCGGCGACGCGGTCCGCCAGCGCGCCCAGTCCGATCGGCTCGCGCTTGGCCGGGTTGCCGATCCGCTCGAACCGGCGGGCCACGCGATCCAGCCGCTCCGCATCCGCCGAGAGGTGGTCCGCGAGATCCGCCGACGGCTCCGGCCTGGTGCGCACCCGCTCGATCCAGCCCTGAAGGCTGGTGAGCGGCGTGCCCATCTGATGGGCCGCCTCGCGCGCCATCGCAACCCATAAACGATCGCGCTGGGCCGCCATCGCGCTCCGGTACGCGAAGATCGCCACCGCCACCATCACGGCGATGGTGAGCGCCTGCAGGACGGCAAGCGCGGTCACGTTTCGCTGCGCAGGCAGCGGTCCGTAATGGACCGTCCCGATCGCATCCACGATGGGCGGATTCTGCCGATCCAGCCTGGCGGCGTACGCCAGCACCCGCGGGTCGTCGAGGGCAGCCTCGAACGGCAGGTTGGCCGCCGCCGTCACTTTCCCGCTCCGGTCGGTGATGATCAACGGAAGACCGAGGGCGCGGACCTGCTCCCCCAGCCGCAGCAGCGCCTCGGCCTCGGAGCCGGGGTCGGGGTCATTCAGACCGCCGAAGACGCCGGAGTAGAGCCGGCTGGTGGCGGTCGCATCCGCCTTGAAGTGCCGAATGATGAGGAGACCGGTCCCGAGGCTCAGGCCGGAGAGCACGGCGACCAGGAGCACGGCCACCGTGGGCGCGACCTGGCGGAAGCGCTCCTTAGGCGGGCGGAGCCAGGCGGTCGACACCGAGGTACGGCACCAGTGCCTCCGGCACACGCACCGACCCATCGGCTGCCTGGTTGTTTTCCAGCAGCGCGACGATGGTGCGGGGGAAGGCGACGCCCGACGCGTTCAGTGTATGGACGAACTCCGGCTTGGCGCGCGGCTCCCGGCGGAAGCGGATGTTGGCGCGGCGGGCCTGGAAATCGGTGAAGGTGCTGGAGCTGGAGGCCTCGAGCCAGGCGCCCACCCCGGCGGCCCACACCTCGAGGTCATAGGTTCGGGCGCTGGCGAATCCGGTGTCGCCGGCGGCCAGCTCCACGACGCGGTAGGGGATCGCCAGCCGCTGCAGTATCGCCTCCGCGTGACCGGTGAGCCGTTGGTGCTCGGCATCGGAGTCCTCGGGACGGGAGAAGCGAACCAGCTCGACCTTGTCGAACTGGTGCACCCGGATCAGTCCCCGGGTGTCCTTGCCGTGGGCACCGGCCTCTCGCCGGAAGCAGGGCGTGAAGGCGACGTAGCCCAAGGGCAGGTCGCCCGCTTCGAGGATCTCATCCCGATGGAGGTTGGTCACCGGCACTTCGGCCGTCGGGATGAGGAAGAGATCGTCGGCGGGGAAGCCGTAGAGGTCTTCCTCGAACTTGGGCAGCTGACCGGTGCCGGTGAGGGTGGCGCGGTTCACCAGATAGGGCACCGACACCTCGGTGTAGCCGTGTTCCCGCGTGTGGAGATCGAGCATGAACGCCGCCAGCGCGCGGCCCAGCCTCGCGCCCAGGCCTCGAAACACCGGGAAGCCCGAACCCGTGAGCTTGGCGCCGGCCGGTAGATCGAGGATGCCAAGCGCCGCGGCGAGCTCCCAATGCGGCTTGGGCTGGAAGTCGAAGGTCGGCGGCTCGCCCCAGCTGCGGACCATGCGGTTGGCGGTGGCATCGCCGTCCGGTGTTCCATCCGCCGGGAAGTTGGGCAGCGACAGCGCCTGCCGCTCCAGGTCGGCCTCGATGTCCCGCAGGCGGACATCGAGGGCCTTCACCTCCTCGCCCGACGCCTTGAGCTGCGCCATCAACTCGTCGGCAGGCTCCTTGGCCCGCTTGCGCCGGGCCACTGCTTCCGAAGCCGCGTTGCGCTCGGCCTTCAGCTTCTCGACCCGCACCAGCAGCTCGCGGCGCTCGCGGTCCAGTCCGAGCAGCGCGTCCACCGCTTGCGTCACCGAGCCGTCGAGACGCCGGAGCAGGCCGGCGCGACTGCCCTCGGGGTCCTGGCGCAGGCGCTTGAGGTCGATCACGGGTGGTCAGCTGTCCGGGAGGCCGGGCTCGAGGCTGCGATAGCCGCAGTTGACGTTCTTCAGCCGCTTCAGCACCAGCGAGTTGTCGTCGAAGCCGATGATCTCCACCTTGGCGTAGATCGGCACGCCGAGCTCGCAGACGACTCGCGACCGCACGACGTACACCTCACCCAGCGCGACCGTTACGGCCGAGTCGGTGACGTACCCGTTGCTCGGGGCCACGCCGATCTCGTCGAAGGCCACCTCCTGTCGCATGACGCCCGGCTCCGCGGTGCCAGGTGAGGTGATCCCCAGAACGGCGCGCGGCAGGATCACCTTGCGCCCGGTCTCGGGCGAGCCCTCGATGTCGTAGGCAAAGTCGAAGCCCGGGTCGAGGTCGGTGCGGACGGCCCCAGCGCTCACTGAGAATCCGCTGGCGGTGGTGATGGGGGTGTCGGTCAAGGAGCCCACGGTCACCGTGTCCACGAGGTTCTGGCTGGTGGGATCGGGCAGACTATCCTCGTCGCCGCACGCCGTCAGGACGGCCAGCGCGAGGAGCTGCAAGAGGGGGAGGATTCTCGGCATGGAAGGGGAAGGTTAAGAGCCAGTTCGAGTCGGGTCAACCGCGCATGTTTTCTTGACTTCGCACCTTGGGACCGCCTACGTTGCCGTCACCTTTTTCTCCCGCGATCACGGAGTGCCATGAATGACCGGACTCGCCGAGGTGCTGCGCCGTCTCGCGGCGCGCGACGGCGTGCAGGGCGCGGTGCTCCTGAGCGGCGAAGGCTTGCCGATCGAGCACGCCGGCTCCGGTTTCGAGGCCGAGACGGTGGCCGCCCTTACCGCGACGCTCGGCCAGTACGCCGGCAAGCTCGGCGAGGGCGCGGAACGCGGCCAGCTCCGGTTGGCCGTGCTCGACTTCGCGCGCGGTCCGCTGGTGCTCGCCCGAGCCGGCAGCTCCGACTGGCTCGCGATACTCGCCCGGCCCGAGACCGACATCGGTCCCCTGCTCTACGATCTCCGTCAGCACGCCCCCGCGCTGGCGGGGCTCCTGTGAGCCACTGATGCGTTGGGCCGTGCTCCTCGCGGGCGGCTCGGGCACCAGGTTCTGGCCGCTCAGCACACCGGCGAATCCCAAGCAGTTGCTCCCGCTGACCGGGCCGGGCTCCAGCGCCGAAGATTCGGTGAACCGTCTCGAGGGGTTGATCCCGCGCGAGCGAACGCTGGTGGTTGCGGGCGCAGGGCTCGCGGCACGGCTGCAGGAGCGGCTCCAGCTCCCGCCGGCAAACATCCTGGTCGAGCCCCGCGCCGCCTCGACGGGACCGGCGCTCATCTGGGCCACCTGGGAGGCGAGGCGCCGGGATCCCGACGCGGAAGTCCTGTCGCTCCATGCCGACTGGGCGGTGGGGGACGCGGCGGCGTTCCGACGCACCGCCGATGTCGCGCTGGACGCGGCGCGGCGGCACGACCGGCTGGTCACGGTGGGCATCGTCCCCTCGCGGCCCGAAACGGGCTACGGCTACATCGTACCCGGCCCGCCGCTCGACGCGTCCGCTCGACGGGTCGCGCGGTTTTCCGAGAAGCCCGATGCCGCGACCGCGCTGGACCTGATGGCCGCGGGCGCGCTCTGGAACAGTGGTCTCTTCGCCTGGACTGCCGCGCGGCTGCTGGCGGAGGTCGAGACCCACACCCCGGAGGTCTCCGGGGCCGTCGCCACCTTGGCCAAGGGTGACGTGGGGCGCTTTTTCGCGGAGGTGGTGCCGGTGTCGATCGACATCGGACTGTTGGAGCGATCCGGCGCCGTCGCAGTCGTACCGGGCGATTTCGCTTGGGACGACGTGGGGACCTGGCAGGCCCTGGCCCGGGTGCGAGCCAAGGACGCTCGTGGAAACGTCGTGGTCGGACCGGCGCAACTGTACGACAGCCAGGACTGCGTAGTGTGGTCCGACGGGGATCCGATCGTACTCTACGGGGTGCAGGAGATGGTGGTCGTCCATGCGAACGGACGCATCCTGGTGATGCCCGCAGATCGCGCGGCCTCGATGAAGCAGTTGCTGGACGCGCTTCCTCCGGCCATCCGCGATATTGGCCCGTGACCTCACTCTATCTGCTCGAGCCCGACTCCGCGGGAGCCGTCTGGGCGCCGTTCGCCGGCGTTCGCCCCGTGGCCGAGCTGCGCGCCGGCCTGTGGCGGATCCGGGAGCGCTGGGAGGGCGCGCTGCAGCGCGACACCACGGCGATCCTCGGCCGGCACATCGCCGGCTTCACCGAATTCGACGAGCCGCCGGCGCGCGAGCCGATGCCGATCGAAGGCCCGGCAATCGTCGCGGTCTCCTGGTTCGCGCCGGCGGGGGCACCGATCGAGTCCACCGCCCCGGTCCGGCGACTCACCCACGGCGGCACCACGGTGGCGTGGGTGGTCCCTTCGGGCGAACACTGGGAACGGCCCACCGACGACGGCCCGGGCCTTGAGGTGGACGGCGTGCTGCTGCGGGGCGCCTACGACCTGGTCACCGCTCTGGAGAAGTTGCTCACCGCCGACTGCGCCGACTTCCGGGTGGCGCCCTCGACCGGTGTGCCCGAAGGCTCCATCGTGCTGGGCGATTCCGCCAACGTGATCTGTCTTCGCGGTGTGGTGGAGCCCGGAGTGGTCTTCGACGTGCGGAACGGAGCCGTGGTCGTCGAGGAAGGCGCCGAGGTGCGCAGCGGGACGAGGCTGGAGGGCCCCACCTACATCGGAGGCGGCACGCGGGTGCTCGGCGGATTCATTCGCGGGTCCGTGTTCGGCCCCGAATGCCGGGTGCGGGGGGAAATCGCGTCCAGCGTGTTCCTGGGCTACGGCAACAAGGCGCACGACGGCTTCGTCGGCCACAGCGTGGTCGGCCACTGGGTGAACCTCGGCGCCGGCACCACGACTTCCAACCTGAAGAACACCTACGGACCGGTGCGGCTTGAGGTGGGCGGCGTCCGGATCGAGACCGGCCGCGCCAATCTCGGCACGCTGTTCGGCGATCACGCCAAGACGGCGATCGGCACCATGCTGGCTACCGGGACGGTGGTCGGCGCCGGCGCGAATGTCTTCGGCGCGCCTACCCCGCCGAAGCACGTGCCCGCCTTCGCCTGGGGCTGCGCCGGCGAGCGCGTCAGCGAGGATGGCTTCCTCACCGTGGCGCGGCGGGTGCTGGCACGACGCGAGGTCGCCTGGTCGGAGGCGCGGCAAGAGTCGCTCCGGCGTACGTACTCGAGGAGCGTCCCGCGATGACCGCGTTGTACGTCCTCGGCTCGGGGTCGCGGGGCAACTGCTGCGCCGTGGAGTGCGAAGGGGCCGCGGTCCTGATCGACGCAGGGTTCAGCCCGCGTGAGATCGCGCGGCGGGCGGAGACCACCGGCCTTCCATTGGGAAGCGTGGGCGCCATCGTCCTCACCCATGAGCACGGCGATCACGCCCGGGGCGCCGGCCGGCTGGCGCGGCGGCTCGGCGTGCCAGTGCTCACCGCGCCCGGGACCTGGGCCCGGCTGGGTCCCCGGATGAAGCATGCCGAGCACCGGGCCCTGGGGCTCTGCACCCGGGTGCGGATCGGACCGTTCGCCGTCACCGCCTGCCCCACCAGCCACGACGCCGCCGAGCCGTTGGCGCTGGCGGTGGAGTGCGCGGACGGCTCCCGCGTGGGTGTCGCCTACGACCTGGGCCGTCCCACCGCGGCCGTCCGCTACCTGCTTCGCCACATGACCGCGATCGTGCTGGAGGCGAACCACGACGACGTGCTGCTCCGCACCAGCGCATATCCCCCTGTGGTGCAGCGCCGGATCGCCGGGTCAGCCGGCCATCTGTCGAACCGGGCGGCGGCCGAGTTGTTGGCCGACCTGCACCATCCCGGCCTCGGCGTGGTCGTCCTGGCGCACCTGAGCCGGCAGTGCAATACGGCGGACGACGCGCGCGCCACGGTGGCGCCCGCACTGCGGCGGGCGGGCTTCGGCGGCGCGCTGCATGTGGCGGATCAGGATGAGCCGCTGGGGCCGATTCCGGTGGTGCCGGGGGCTGGAGCGCAGCTCAGGCTCGCGCTGTGAGAGTCATCAGCTATCGGCTATCAGAAATGCGGGCTGAGATCGCCGCGATCGGGGAGCACCATTGATAGGTGATAGGCGATAGCTGATAGCCGATAGCCTACTAAATCGGCTCGGTGTCGGGATCCGGAGGGATGGGGACGCTGTCGGGCCGGGGGCTCGGCGGACCCACCAGGTCGAAGGTGACCGGCTCGGTCAGATCGCCACCGGAAAGCGTGAGCCGCTTCCCTTTGAGCTTCAGGCGATAGTTCACCCACTCGCCGCCGAGCGCCAGCGCGAGACTGTCGCCGACGATGCGCCATCGCACCGTCTCGGCCCCGTAGCTCGCGCTGCTGTCCGCCCGGACGATCACGGTACGGGGTCCCTGCTTCTTGTTGCCCTGCTTGAGGTCGAACTTCCAGGTGCCGAGGATCGCAGGCGCCTGCGCCCGAGTGCTCCCCGGCACCGCACCCACGAGAACCACCGCAAGAATCCAACCGAGCCTCACCAGTCCTCCACGAAAGACGCAAGGGTTGCCGAGCCCGGGCGTACTCTAATGGCGCCGCCATCGGTTGTCACCTCACTCTGCGGACCGCCTGGACCGGCGCATCGGGCAGGCGCTCGATGCGGATCGGGACCCGGTAGCGCCCGCCCGAGGAGCAGAGCTCGTTGACCACTCCAACGAAGGTGAAGTCCGGCATGTCGCCCGGCTGAATGCCACCGCCGGGAATAGTCCCGGCAGTGACCCGGCCTGGAAAGCGAGCCCATTCGCCATGCGCGGGTGCGAATAGACGTCGCCTCGAGCAAGGTACCGGTCGCCTGTTCGTACCGTGGACTGATGCGGCCAGGAAGATCTCGTCTCCCTTCGTCCGCGGCCACTCGGCGGAGGGCGGCGACACGTTTCCGGGACCATAGACCGCCGAAATCGCGTGCGCCAGGTTGCCACGAAGCTGCTGCGCGGCCAGGTCCGGCCCGTCGAGTACAAAGGCGTACCGGTTACCGGGGATGACCACGCCGTCTCCGAGCCCTGGGCCGAACAGCATGAAGCTGTGGCCGTTCGGGTACTGTGCCACCACGGTGTACCCGTAGATCAGACGATAGTCGTTGTCCGCCCGATGGGTGAACGGCGTCCAGATCATTCCGGTATACCACGTATGCCGAGGCGCCGACCACCGCGTTCCACGAGAGCTTTACGAACGTAGGTCCGCTCTCGATGAGGTCGGCCCGGGCTGCGGGCATGTCGGCGACCACCGGCGGGTCGGGATCCAGGGTACCCCCACCTGAAGCTCCCGGGCCGATAGGATGCCGGGCAGCAGGAGCGGCAGGAATACGAGTCACATGGCGTGCTCTCCTCTCACTGCGTCCGCGCGATCTCGATCCGCGCACTCTGTTTGGCGCCGGGCACCGGGCGGCTCGCCCCGTAGCCCACGGCCGCGAGCTGCATGGGTGAGCTGCCGGCGGCGACGAGGGCGGCCTTGACCGCCGCGGCGCGCTGCTCGGAGAGGGCCTGCGCCGCCGGCGACTGCTTCCCGTCCACGTGCGCCTCGATGAGGAATTGGCCCGGCGTCCGGGCCAGGGCGCCGGCGATCTGACCGATGAGCGGACCGGACGACGGCTCCAGGATCGCGGTCCCTTCGGTGAACCGGAGTCCTCGCAGGACGGCGCGCCCTTGGGCGAGCGCGGCGGCCACGTCGGCGGGATCCTTGCCATCCTGCGACGCGCCGAGCGCCTTCCCGACGTCCTGGACCTGCCCGCCGGCAGCACCCGTGATCGCGCCGGCGCTCGAGGTCACGACCTGGCCGCCGGTCTCCATCGTCTTTCCAATGACTTCGCCGGTGGCATCGGCCACCTGGGTAGTGGTGCCGACCGCGACCTCGCTCGCCTTGCGCTTGGTGAAGGCGGAGATCCGCTGGAAGAACTGCTTGCTGCTCCGGACGCCGCTGTCAGGCGTCGGCGCGAGGCTGGTGACTGGAAGCAGCGGTTGTGGCGGTGGCGATGGGGGCGGCTGCGCCGGCGCGGCCGGTCCGTTTGGCGGGTAGCCCGGTTGAGCGTACGGGTAGCCGTTCGGTTGGGCGCCCCCCGGCGCGTAGGGGTCTGACGGATAGGCCGGCGGGGGCGCGGGATATCCGGGGGTCGGCGCCGGTGGAGGAGCGACCGCTACCTGAGGGGGCACGGTCGGCGGAGCCCCTGCCATGGACACTTCGACCGTCTGCTGCAGGACCACGTTGGCCACGATTTCCGAAGGCTGCAGATGCCGCGCCGGATAGCTCGCCACCACGAGGGCGCTGGGCGCCGTTGGCGCGCGGGCACAGAGGAAGCGGTGCCGCTCGTCATTCCAGGCGAACGCATCCGGCGTGGCGGCGGCGAACTCGAGATCGAAATCCCAGCCGCTCACCTGCTTGCCGTCCGGCCGCACCGGTACGCGGCCATCGGGCCCCAGCACCACCACTTCGATCGGGGTGCACTGGGAGACGGGAAGCGGGTTCTGCATCGCCCGCATGGACACATTCCACTGGGCGTAGAGCGGCGCTGCCGGAAGCAGGATCGCCGCCGTGAGGAGAGCGATGGAGGTCATGACTTCACCCTCACGATCTCCAGGCGCGGCCGCTTGTCCTTCTTGGCCTTCCCGGGAGTGAGGGTCACGACCTCGGCTCCGGCAGCCTGGATCGCGGTCACCACGGTCTTCAGCCTCGCCGATCCGATCGCGGCGGCCGCCTCGTCCTGGTAGTGCTTGTCGAGATAGATGTCCGCTCGGTAGGGGCCGCCGACCTCGCGCAGGGCAGCCGCGAGCGTCGCCATGGCCGCATCGAAGTCCTCCAGACCGGCCTCCGAGACCGTGGCACCGCCTGCGAGCCAGTCGATGTCACGAAGGACCACACGGCCCTTCCGAAGGTCGGCCTGGGGATCGCTCGGCAACACGATGGTCTTTCCTGGAGCCTCCGTCAGGTTTCCCCCGGCGGGAGCCGTCTCATCACCGGTCGTGGCGGCGACCTGCTGCCCCATCATGCAGGCCTGATAGCGCGCCATGTCCATCTTCGCTGCGAGCTCGCGCTGACGATCCATCTCTTCCTTGGTCGGCTGACGCGGCTCGCCTCCGGTCGGGTCGGTGAGGGTGAGGAGCTCCTGAGGGGTGAGCCCCATGCATGCCGCCGTCTCGTCGAGCCCAGGACCCCCTGCCATCGCGCCGTACGCCATCGCGCCGGATGCCTGATCGATGTCACCGCCGGGCCGGCCGCCCTGCATCCCGGCAAGACCGACCGCTCCTCCGGCCGCGCTCAGGCCGGCGGCGGCGGCCATTCCCGAGGAGGGCTGTGGGGCAGGGCCCAACCCCGCGGGCATGCAGCCCTGTCCCGAGGCGGCACCGGCAGCGCCGGCCGCGGCATCACCCAGGTCCTTGCTTGCGGCCGCATCGATGGCGCCTGCGACCACCTGTCCGCCAGGTACCATCGTGCAGGCCATGGTTTTCGCCGCCTGCTGGAACCCCTTGCTCCCGGCAAAGGATTTCGCTTTGCCGAACAGCCCGCCGCCCTTCTTCTTTTTCACCTGCCCGACGGCGGAATCCGGGGCGGACCCGATCGTGTCCCGAGCCTCCGAGGGTCCCCCCGACTGCGCCTGAAGCGATCCGGCGGTGAGCCCCAGGAGGACGAGGCCCAGTCTGAATGGTTCGAGTGTGCGTTTCATGGTGTCATCCTCTCCTCGGTGCGACGGGCGAGCCGCACTCGCCCAGGGAAAGCCAGCGATATGGTCCCAAGCTCGGGCCACCCCGGCGAGAGGCCGTCAAGCAGCACGTCAAATGGAGCTCTCCGTTGGATTTGACACCCGCCATTGCCTGTCCCCGTCAGGCGCCGTAGATCTGATGGTGCCCCGTGACCTCCGGGGGCTTTCCGCGCAGGATTTTTCTCACATGGTGCATCTCAGGACGCTGGGTGAGCTCCGGCTCGAAGCCGCCAGGGCCCCCGCGCTCTCCAGTCGCCGCAAGGAGCTCGTACTGCTGGCCTATCTGGCACGGCGGGGCTCCCGGTCCCTCGGCCGTGCCGAAGCAGCCGCGCTGCTCTGGCCCGATCGGGACGAGCGGCGCGCGCGCCAGTCGCTGCGGCAGGCGCTGCTGGAGCTGCGTCAGGCCGTGGGTGATGGCCTGGTCGTGGAGAACGAGGTGATCCGGCTCGAGCCCGGTTCCATCGAGCTGGACGCGTCCGCGCTCGAGCGGGCGGTGGAAGAAGGGAGGCCGGCGGTCGCGGTCGAGCTGTGGAGGGGGGAGTTCCTCGCAGGAGCGGAGGACGTCGGCGGAGAGGAGCTGCGCGCCTGGCTCGAGGCCGAGCGCGAGGGATTGCGTCGGCGCCTGGCGCTGGCATTCGGCGACCTGGTGGAGGGCGCCCGACGCCAAGGCGCCTGGCGTGAGGGAAGCGGCTGGGCCGAGCGCTGGGTCGCCGCTCTCCCGCTCGACCAGCGCGGACATCTTCAACTGCTCCGTCTGCTTCACCTCCAAGGACGGGGGTCGGAGGCCCTGTCCCGCTGGGCGACGCTACAGGCCCAGCTCCGCGGCCTGGAGCTGGAACCGATCCCCGAGCTGGCCCACCTGGTCGGCCAGCTGGAGCGCAGTGCCGACCCGGACCAGCGCGCTCTGCCCAGGGCCGCAGCCCTGGCCGCACCAGAGCTCATCGGCAGGGGAGCCGCACTGGCCGAGCTCGACGCTGCATGGCGGGAGGTCAAGCGGGGGAGCGCCGCGATCGTCCTGCTGGAAGGTGAGCCGGGTGCGGGGCGCACGCGGCTGTGCCGCGAGTTTCTCCGCGGGCTGGAGCGGGCCTCCGAACGGCATCTCCTGCTCGAAGCTCGCCGGGGGCAGGACGTGATCGCCCAACTGGGCGCAGGTCTTGCCCCCGCCCCCGGTCTGGCGGGCGCACCGGCGTCCGCCCTTGCCGTCCTTGCGGCGCGCTCCCCCGACATCGCGGCCCGTTTCCCTCAGGGGGAGGAGCGTCGGCCCACTCCGCACGAGGTCGCGACGGCCCTGCGCGAGGCGCTGGTGGCCGTGGCCGAGGAGACACGGGTGGTCGTGCTGGCGGACGACCTGCCGCAGCTTGACGAAGACAGTCGCGCCGTGCTGTCAGCGCTGGCGGAGTCTTCACCGCAGGGCACTCTGCTGCTCGCCACTGCCCTGAGTGGAACCGGTCCGGCCACCTCCCTTCCCTCAGCCTCCGCCGTTCGGAGGGTCAGGCTTCAGCCGCTGTCGGACGAGGAGGTCGAGCTGCTGCTGGCCTCCATGGTCGATCTCCCGCAGAACCAGCGTCGCAGGCTCGCTTCCGCCCTGCACCGACACACCGGTGGCAATCCGTTCTACACGGTGGAGACCATCTCGGCACTCGCCGACGACGGCACGCTGCTGCCGGGCGATGGCGGTGCGTGGCGAGTGGCACGCGAGGGACAGCTCTCCATCTCCCCCGCGGTGCGCGAGGCGGTGTCCGCGCGGCTCGCCGGGTTGACGCCGGCTGGACGGCGGACGCTCGAGGCCGCCGCGGTGCTCGGCATTCCGTTCGACCGCGAGCTGCTGGCAGAGGTCGCCGGGGCTGCCTTCGCGATCGACGCCGCTTTGGAGGAGCTGGTTCGCGCGCGCGTGGTGCGGGAGGGCGAGGCCGGGAAACATGAGATCGCCGCGGACCTGCTGCGCCGGCAGGTGGAGCTTGGTGTAAGCGCCGGGCGCGGCGAGTCCCTCTCCGCCCAGGCCGTTGCCGCACTGGAGCGGCGGGGGCCTAACGCAGAAACCGACACGGCCCTGCGACACCACCGGGCGCGCGCCGCGAAGATCACCGCGTCGCGACGGCGCAAGAGCCTCCTGCGCCTGGGTGCCGCGGTGGCAGCCATCGCCGCGATCACGCTCGCGATGGTCTTCCGGAGGGGCACGGGTCCCGCATCGGTGTCCAGCGTCGCGGTGCTCCCCTTCTCCGTGAGCGGGACGCCGGAGCTCGCCTACCTGCGCGACGGCATGGCCTCGCTGCTCAGCACTCAGCTCGACGGATCGGGCTCGCTCCGCTCGGTGGACCCGCGCGCCGTGCTCGGCATGGCGGCGCAGGTCGGCGCCGGATCTCCTGCCGCGGAGCTCGGCCGGCGGGTGGCCGATCGGCTGGGCGCCGGTACCTACGTGGTGGGCGACATCGTGGAGGCGCAAGGCCGCATCCGCATCACCGCGGCGGCGTACCGTGCAGGGGCTGCGGGGCCGCCGATCGCGCGGGCGGAGGTCGAAGGCAACACGGCGCAACTCTTTGAGCTGGTCGATGGCATCGCGGGGCGCCTGCTGACGGGCTTGAGCCGGGGCCCCTACGAGCAACTGACTCGGGTCGCGGCCACGACCACCGGGTCCCTTCCCGCACTCAAGGCCTACCTGGACGGCGAGCGACTGTTCCGCCAGGGTGACTTCCAGCCCGCATCCCGCGCGTTTCAGCGCGCCATCGTGGAAGACACGACGTTCGGGCTGGCCTACTACTGGTTGTCCGTCGCCTCCTGGTGGGCGGACGATTCCGAGGGCATCGACTCGGCCGCCGCCTTCGCGGTCCGCTACGGAGGCCGCCTGCCCGACCGCTACCGGCGGCTGTTCCTGGCCTGGGAGGCGTTCCTCCGGGGCGATCCGATCGAGGCCGAACGGATCTACCGGCAAGTGGTCGAGCTGGAGCCGGAGAACGTCGAGGCCTGGTTGCAGCTGGGCGAGGTCCGCTTTCACTCCGGACCCCGGCGAGGCTACCGGATGGGAACCGCCCGGCAGGCGTTCGAGCGGGTGCTCTACTTCGAGCCGGAGCACACCAGCGCCCTGCTCCACCTGGCTCGGATCGCGGCCAACGAGAGCCGGCTGCCCGAGCTCGATTCGCTGACCCGTACCATTCTGGAGCTGAGCCCGGCAGGGGAATGGGCGGTGGAAGCCCGCGCGCTGCGCTCGTTCGCCGTGGGGGATGTCGCGGAGCAGCGCCAGGTGATCGACGAGCTGCGAACCGCGGGCGAGGGCCGAGTGTGGAACATCGCCCGCTACCTCGCCATCGCCGCCCATTCGCTGGAAGGTGCGGATCGGGTCCTTCGCCTGCTCACCGAGCCGACGCGCAGTCCCGAGGTGCGAGCGTTCGGCCACCTGGCACTGGCGCATCTCGAGCTCGCACGCGGGCGGATCAAGGCGGCGGACGGGCAACTCGAGCGAGCTTCCTCGCTCGATCCCGTCGCCGCGCTGCAGCATCGCGCTCTGCTGGCCACGGTTCCTTTCCTTCCGGCCGAGCCCGGCGCCCTCCGGGCACTGCTGGACACGGTGATCGATCCGAGACCGCGCCGCGCGCTCCCGAATCTGGAGACCAGTCACCTCGCGAACCTGCACGACATCGTCGAGGACGAGCTGCGGGCCTATCTCGCCGCTGGGCTGAGTGTGCGCCTGGGGGACACCACAGCGGCGCGACGCTACGTCGCGGGACTCGCCGCCTCGCGCGGGAGCCCCGCCCGCGCCGCGGTCGCGGCCGACGCCCTCGGCAGCATCAGGGCGCAGGTGGCGCTACGCTCCGGACAAGGGGCCGAGGCGATCCGCGATCTCCAGGAAGTGCTCCGGCTGGAGGCGCGGGTCGGACTGATCGGCGGCTCGCCCTTCTACTCCCAGGGTCTGGAGCGCTTCCTCTATGCCGGCGCGCTGACGGATGCGGGACGCCTCCAGGAGGCGGCGCTCTGGTACGACTCGTTCAGCAGCAACTCCATCTTCGACCTGATCTACCTCGCCCCGGCCGGACTGGCGCGCGGGCGTCTGGCCGAGCAGCTCGGAGATGTGAAGGGGGCCCTGGGCTACTACCAGCAGGTCGTAGCGCTATGGCTCGGATGTGACCAGCAGGTGCGGGCGATTCCGGACAGCGCGCGGCGGCGGATCTCGGCGCTGTCCAGCGAGGTAGCCGTCAGGACATCGGTCCCCTCAACTCAACGCGCCCCCCGCGGGTCCGCGAGGGGCGCGCACTGAGACAATAGGCCGTCAGCGACCGACCGGAAACCCGAAGCCGAAGGCGATCTGCACGTCGTTCTGGGTCTGGCTCAGGTCACCACCCAGATCGGCCTCCTCCACCTTGGTGCCATAGATATAGTCCTCGGCGGCCACATAGAAGCTGAGCGCGCTCCCCAGTCGGAAACCGACCGTCGCGCCCACCACGCCACCGACGTCGTTCCGGTCCTCGACATCCTCGTAGGCCTCCCCACCCCTCCGGATCATGCTCGCGCCACCGTTGACGGTCAGCCACACCGGGCTGGTCATCGGGATGGCATGGAAGGTCGCGCGCACCGTGCCGAGCAGCAGGTTGGCGTCCGTGGTGGTCTGGGTCTCGTCGAAGGTGAAGCGCAGGCTGCTGGGGACGTAGCTGACGGACGTCTCCACCCCGAACCGCGGGCTCAGGGTCACGCCCAGCCGGCCGCCCACCGAGAGCGCGACCTCCTGCTTGAACTCCTGCCCTTCCGCCGCCTTCACCAGCTCGCTGGTGGGGATATAGACGCCGATGGTGGGCGAGAGGGAGACGCGCTGGGCCTCCGCTGGTGCGACGGCAAGGGCCAGGGCAGCGGCGGCAAGGATGCTGGTACCGACAGCGACTCGAGGGAACATGATCAGGCTCCGTGCCCTGGGGGCAGATGAGGTGGTGGCGGTGACATGGGTGAGACGAGGGGCGCCCGAGTTCCTTCTCACCCGCAGCGGTAGGTGGACGCTACGAGGCGGCCGCGAAAAGCCCGTCAACACACCCGTCAACTCCGCGAGCCCACACGCTTTGACGAGCGGGGTTCCCGCCTGTGAGAGGGTCGCTGTTCAAGGGGAGGGAGGTCGAGTGGGTACGAGGTCGGGATAAACCAGAAGCGCCCCGGACGAATCCGGGACGCTTCGTGCTGCGGTGCTGCCGTGGCTCAGTACATCCCGCCCATGCCGCCGCCCGGAGGCGCGGCCGGCGCCGGCTTCTCCTCCTTCTTCTCCACCACCACGGCCTCGGTGGTGAGCAGCAGGCCGGCGATCGACGCGGCGTTCTGCAGTGCCGTGCGAGTCACCTTGGTCGGGTCGATGACGCCGGCCTTGACCAGGTCCTCATACACGTCGGTCTGGGCGTTGTAGCCGAAGTTCTTGTCCTTCGACTCCTTCACCCGGGCCACCACGATCGAGCCCTCGGCGCCCGCGTTCTGGGCGATCATCCGGATGGGCTCCTCCAGCGCGCGGCGCACGATCTCGACGCCGATCTTCTCGTCCTCGGTGCCGCGGAGCTTCTCCAGCGCGGACTGCGCGCGGATCAGGGCCACGCCGCCGCCGGCCACGATGCCCTCCTCGACCGCCGCGCGGGTGGCGTGGAGCGCGTCCTCGACCCGGGCCTTCTTCTCCTTCATCTCGGTCTCGGTCGCGGCGCCCACGTTGATCACCGCCACACCGCCCGAGAGCTTGGCCAGACGCTCCTGCAGCTTCTCCCGGTCGTAGTCGCTGGTGGTCTTCTCGATCGCGGCCTTGATCTCGTTGATCCGGCCCTGGATGTCGTTCTCCTTGCCCTTGCCGTCCACGATGGTGGTGTTGTCCTTGTCCACCACGATCCGCTTGGCCCGGCCCAGATCGTTGAGGGTGGCGTTCTCCAGCTTGAAGCCGACTTCCTCGGAAATCACCTGCCCGCCGGTGAGCACCGCGATGTCGCGCAGCATCTCCTTGCGGCGGTCACCGAAGCCGGGCGCCTTGACCGCGGCGACCTTGAGCGTGCCGCGGAGCTTGTTCACCACCAGGGTGGCCAGCGCCTCACCGTCGACATCCTCGGCGATGATGACCAGCGGCCGGCCGCTCTGGGCCACCTTCTCGAGGATGGGGAGCAGCTCCTTCATCGCCGAGATCTTCTTGTCGTGGATCAGGAGGTAGGCGTCTTCCTGCACCGCCTCCATCTTCTCCGGATCGGTGACGAAGTAGGGCGACAGGTACCCGCGGTCGAACTGCATGCCGTCGACGGTCTCCAGGGTGGTCTCGAGAGTGCGGGCCTCCTCGACGGTGATGACGCCGTCCTTGCCCACCTTCTCCATCGCCTCGGCGATCAGGTTGCCGATCTCCTTGTCGTTGTTCGCGGAGATGGTGCCGACCTGGGCGATTTCCTTCTTGCCGGCGGAGGGAGCGCTCAGCTTCTTGAGCTCCT
>DATBJH010000042.1:0-14690 GCA_036556505.1 Gemmatimonadales bacterium | reverse complement strand
CGGCCGCGGGCGTCTGCCCGCGGCCGTCTCCGTTTTCTCCATCCCACACTCTGGATCAGTCGGTCGCCCTGGATCAGTCGGTGGCCGCGTCCGTGGGGGCGGTTGCCTCCGTGCCCGTGGTATCCGAATCGCTTCCCATCTGCACCGGCGGCGCCACCACGTTGTCGGTGGGGATCACGACCCCATCGGCTCCCAGCTCCCGGAACAGCTTCCATTGCGCCTGCCGAGCCGCCCAGGGTCGGTTCCCGTTGTACATCAGGCTGATCAGCAGGACGCCTTCCGAGGTTCCGAGGTAGCCCACGACCGTGGAGACCTGCTGCAGGGTTCCCGTCTTGGCGCGAACCACGCCCTCGCCCGGAAATCCGGTGTTGAGGCGGCGCAGGGTGCCGGTACCGTTGGCCGGCAGGAGTTGGGGGAAGTTCTGCCCCGCCGCGGTGCCGGGGAACTTCGCGAGGTAGGCGATGAACGCCGACGGCGCGACCCGATCCTCGTAAGACAGCCCGCTGCCGTCCGCCAGATAAACGCCCTCCGACGAGCCGATGACGTCCCGCACATGCTGGGTCAGCCGCTCGTGCGCCCGATCCCGCCCTCCCGCCCACTGGAGCAGCAGCTCGGCGCCGAGATTGAGGCTCCGGCGGTTGATCTCACTCGCCAGCGAGTCAAGGGGTGCGGACGCCACCTCGGCGAGCACCTGGGGTGAGCCTTCGGGAGGCCGGCTCGCCGATGGGGCGCGGTTCCAGGAGATGCCTGCCCTGGCCAGCGCGGAACCCCACACGGCGTTCAGCACCACCCTGGGGTCGGAGGCCACCGCGGTGAGACGCCGGGTGGAAGCGCGCACGCCGATGGTGCCGGACACGACCCAGCCGCCGTCCGTGCGGCGGCTGAGCCGGAGACGGGACCGGCGGCCGGACTTCGTCGTGGCGGTGACCGTCACCAGCGATGTGATTCCTTCGGGCGCGGTCTCCACCAGGCGAGCCCTGTGCCCCACTTTCGTCCCGGGCCGCACACTGATCCACACGATGTTCTCGTGCAGGGTCAGCGGTCCGACCGGGGGGGCGAAGAGGCGGCCCCGGTGGCGGGTCGACCAGGCCGCTGGGTACACCGCGTTGGCTGGCCCTTCCGCGCTCTGCACCTGGAGTGGCCCCCTGAGCTTCCGGATGCCGCCGCTGGCGAGTTGAAGAGCGAGGTCGTACAGGGAGGGCCCCGATCCCTGCGCGCGCTCCAGGGTGGGGTCGCCGTTGAGCTCCAGTGCCCAGCTGCCTTCCCAGGCCCCCGTCTCCGGATTCAAGCCGCCGATGCCGACCACCCGGGTGGACCGGCGAGCGCTACCGCCCAGCACGCTCCGGGCGAAGCCGGTCGTGAAGAGCTTCACCGTGGACGCCGGTACCAGGGGATGATCGGGGCTCACACTCCAGAGCATCCGCCCGCTCTGGTCGGCCACGGCCACGCCCCACAGGCCGGGGGCCCGTCGGTAGCTATCCTCGTACCAGGTGCTCAGCCTGGTGGTCAGCGTGAGACTGGTCGCGGGCGCGTCGGCGGAAGCTTGAGCCAGGGCTCGGGAGGCAGGCGCGAGAGCGCAGGCCAGGGCCAGGGCGGGAGCGAAATGGATGTACCGATGGGGCGACGGCAGTGACAAGTGCAGGCCCTCGTGCGGCGTGGCTTGGCAGCGTGCGAAAAATGTCGGGCAGTCCGGCCGGCTATTGCGGGGAGGCCACGAAGGGAGCCCGCAGGAATTTCTCCGACCAGGGCTGAATGTCAAGTCTAAGGCTTGACTTTGCAGAGAGTTATAAGGTCGGGCGCCGCGCGCGAAACCGGCGGAGGCACGGGGCTCCTTCCCGACCCCAGGGCAGAGAGCAAGTCCCAGGCCGCTCCTCGACCCCCGAGTGAGCCAAGTCACCGCTGCGTCTGCTGCCGACCCGATACACTCCGACACGCGCCCGTGTCTGTCGGATGGTGCGGCCGCGTCACCGATGACGAACCAGGAGGTGCACAGATGAAGCGTTCCACCGCAACTCTCGCCGCCGTGGCGTGGCTCTTTGGAAGCCTGGCTTGTGCCGGAGGTTCCGCCAACGAGGACGACACGGCCGCCGCCCCGCAGCAAGACACGGCGCAGGTCACGGAGCCGCCTCCGGGGTACAGTGGCATGGAGCGGGATACCACGGGCGCGGAGCACCAGCCCACGGCCGTGGACACGTTCCTGAACGAGCAGGGCACCGGGGTTCCCACCGATACGATGGGGTACAGCGGCATCGAGCACCCGGACACCAGCGCCGTGGCTGGCGATACCTCCGGGATGACCGGAGCGGATACCTCCGGCATGGCCGGTATGGATACGACCGGCGCATCCAGCATGGACACGACCGGGCAACAGTAGAGTCCGGCTGACGTCACCTCGGTGACCGGAACCGGCACGGGGGCGCTCCATGGCGCCCCCGTGCTGGTTCCAGGCCGTCTCCGTATTTCACCTCAGCATGCTCTTGGCGATGGTCTGGAGCTGCATGTTGCTGGTGCCCTCGTAGATCGTGCCGATCTTCGCATCGCGGTAGTACTTCTCCGCGGGATACTCCTTGGAATAGCCGTAGCCGCCGAACAACTCGAGACAGTTGGAGGTTGTGCGGTCGGCCACCTGGGAGCTGAAGAGCTTGGCCATGGCGGCCTGCACTTGGAACGGCTGAACCGCATCCTTCAGCCGGGCGGCGTTGTACACCATCAGGCGGGCCGCTTCCAGGTCGGTGGCCATCTGGGCGAGCTGGAACTGGACCCCCTGGAACTCCGCGATCGCTTTCCCGAACTGCTTCCGCTCCTTCACGTATGCGGTCGCGGCCTCCAGCGCTCCCGTCGCCACTCCGATCATCTGCGCGCCGATCCCGATCCGCCCCTCGTTCAACGTCTCGATGGCGATCTTGTAGCCCTGGCCCACCGGTCCCAGCACGTTCTCGTCCGGGACCACGCACTGCTCCAGGACCAGCTCCGTCGTGCTGGAAGCCCGGATGCCCAGCTTGTTTTCCTTCTTGCCCACCGTAAACCCCGCGAAGTCGCGCTCCACGAGAAACCCGGTGATACCCTTGTAGCCCTTGGTGAAGTCGGTGTTGGCGAACACGATGAAAAAGCCCGCCTCGGCGCCGTTGGTGATCCAGAACTTGGTGCCGGTTAGCTCCCAATGGTCGCCGCGGCGCTCGGCCTTGGTGGCCAGGGCGAACGCATCGCTGCCGCTGCCAGGCTCGGAAAGAGCGAAGGCGCCCAGCAGGTCGGCGGTCAGCCGGGGGAAATAGCGCTCTTGCTGCTCCGGGGTGCCCCAGCGAAGCAGCGCGTTGTTGACCAGGGTGTTGTGGACATCAACGTAAATGGCGGCCGAGGCATCCACCCGGGCGAGCTCCTCGATCGCCACTGCCGCCATGAAGATGCCGCCCCCGGAGCCGCCGAACCGGTCGGGAACCTCAATGCCCATCAGGCCGAGCTCGAAGAACCGAGGGATGAGCGAGGGCTCGAACTTCGCCGCCTCGTCCATCGAGTGAACCAGCGGGCGCACCTCGGATTCCGCGAATGCCCGAACGGCATCGCGGAACATCGTCTCCTCCTCGGTGAGGACCGTGAGGGGCGAAGGCGGTGTGGCTACGGTGTGGGCCATGGAGGCTCGGCTCGAGGTCGGCGGTCAGAGGAAAAAATACCGGTCCGGCGAGAATGCAACAAAGGGCTTACGTTTCCCCACCCGATGACCACCAGCTCCACGCCCGGCCGAAGCTCCGTCGTCCGCAGGCTCGCCCAGGACAAGCCCCTCGTGGCGGTCGAGCTTCGGCCGCCGCGCAGCGGGATGTCCTATGATGCCAGTGTGGACGCCTGGATCGACATGTACCACTCGATCCGGCGCCTGGCGCGACAGGACACGCTGATCTTCCTGACCGACAATGCGGTGGGACAGGCCGAGGAAGAGAATCTGGCTCATCTCACCGCCAACCTCGCCGGCGAGCTCGCCCCGGCGCGGATCATTCCCTTTCTGACCGCGAAGCACCCGCTGGAGTACATCCAGCTCTACGCGGCACGGGCCGCATCCCACGGCTTCGAGGCGCTGACGGTGGTGGGCGGCGATGTGTCCGCGGGCCCGACCCGGTGCTTTCCCCACGCCTACCAGCTTCGGCAGTGGCTCCGGCGCCGGGTGCCTTCACTGGACCTGGGCGGCTGGGTCAACCCGCTCAAGGACCCGGTCAAGCAGGTGGACTTCCTGCTCGATCCGGAGTTCGGCGCGGAGTTCTATCTCACCCAGGTCGTGTCGCACCATTCCATTCGCGAAGTGGAGCGCTTTGTGACCCAGGCTCGGCGGCGCGGAGTGTCGTGTCCCGGCGCGTTCGGGGTCTTCCTCTACCGGAGCCCCAATCCCCGGACGCTGCGACAGCTGGGCGACTTTCTTCCAGTACCGGTCGAGGGGATCACCCGTGATTTCGAGGCGGGGCTGTCCGCGGAGGAGATCTGCGCCCGCAGCATCAAGGCTCTGCGCGAGCTCGGGGTGGACAAGGTGTATCTCAGCAATCTCGGCTTCGAACGGCCGGACACCCGGTATCGGAAGGTCGTCGAGTTATTGTAGTTGCGGACGGGTGCGGCCCCAACGATCTAACGCGATTCTAGGCCGCAAACCTCTCCAGCGTCTCGAGCGCCACCTCGAACCGTCCACCCGGCGTACTCACCTGTACGCCCTGGACCAGCCCCCGCACCGCCTCCAGCACCTCCAGGGCGATCCGGATCCCCTCCGCGTGAGCCTCCTCGGGGCCACCGGCTTCGGCCCGCCGCATCCGCTCCAGCACGGCCTCCGGCACCCTGGCGCCCGGCACTTCGTTCGCCAGGAATTCCGCGGTTCGCACTGAGGTGAGCGGCCAGATCCCCGCGATCACGGGAATGCGCCAGGGAGCGATCCGCTGGAGGAACTCGGCGAGCTCGACCGGATCGAACACCGGCTGGGTGACGGCGAACTCGGCGCCCGCCTCCACCTTCCACCGGAACCGCTCCAGCTCCCGTTCCTGGTCGATCGCTCCCTGATTCACCGCGACCCCGATGACGAACCGGGTGGGCTCTCCGATCGACGTGCCGCCGGGGTCGAGCCCGTGATTCAGCCGCCGCACCACGTTGGTCAGGCCTATGCTGTCGATGTCGAACACCGCGGTGGCATCGGGATAGGGTCCGGCCGTCGGCGGGTCGCCGGTGACGATGAGGAGGTTGCGAAGCCCGCCGGCGGCCGCGCCCAGCAGATCGCTGAGCATGCCGAGCATGTTGCGATCCCGGCAGGTGTAATGGAAGACGGTTTCCAGGCCGATCTCCCGTTCCACGAGAAGAGCGGCGGGAACGACGCCCATGCGGCTCTGTGCCCGGGCTCCGTCCACCAGATTGACCGCGTCCACGCCCGCGTCGCGCAACGCGCGGCACCGCCGGAGCAGGGAGGTGGGATCCCAGCCCCGCGGCGGCACCAGCTCGACGCTGCGCACGAACGTCCCCGAGGCAAGCTTGCGTCCCCATTCGGATCGCGCCGCCAACGCCACCGGCTCGCTTCCAGCGGGCTCGGATTGCGGGCCGGCGGAAGCCCCCACGGCGACTCGCCGGGGCCGCGACTCGGCGACGCACTCCCTGATTCGCCGGATGTGATCCGGTGTGGTCCCGCAGCATCCCCCGATGAACGACACCCCCGCGCTGATCAGCCGGCGGGCGTATTGGGCCATGTAGTCGGGGCTCGCGAGATAGATCCGGCGGTCGCCGACGGCGCGAGGCAGCCCCGCGTTCGGCTGTGCCGAGAGCGGCGTGGTGGAGAGTTCCGCCATGCGCTCGATCGCCTCCAGCATCGCCCCCGGTCCAACCGAACAGTTGAGTCCGACCACGTCGGCCCCCCATGCGATCAGGCGCCCCGCGATGGTCTCCACCGGGGTGCCGTAGGAGGTGGCGCCATCCTCGCCCACGGTCATCTGGGCGATCACGGGCAGATCGGGCGCGACGCTGCGGGCGGCCTCCAGCGCGGCGTGGATCTCCTCGAGATCACTGAAGGTCTCCAGGATGAAACCGTGCACGCCTCCCTGGGCGAGCCCGGTGGCCTGCCGGGCGAAGAGGGCAACGGCCTCGGCTCTCGCGGTCGGGCCCCAGGGCTCGATCCGGATGCCGAGGGGGCCGATGGCCCCCACGACCGCCGCGCGGCCGCGGGCGGCCCGATGGGCGAGCTCTCCGGCGGCGCGGTTGATCTCCTCCGTGCGCTCGTCCAGCCCGAAGGCCGAGAGCTTCGCCGGGTTGGCGCCGAAGGTGTTGGTCTCCAGGATCTCGGCGCCGGCCCGGACGTAGAGCTCGTGGACCTCCTGCACCAGCGTCGGCTGCTTCAGGGTCAGCTCGTCATAGCACACGTTCACGAAGACGCCGCGGCTGTAGAGCATCGTGCCCATGGCGCCGTCGAGCAGGTGCACGCCCCCGTCGCCCACCATGTCGCGAAGCGGCTTCATGTGCGTTCGTAGCCGAGGTTGGGCGAGAGCCAGCGCTCCACGTCCTCCACCGGCATCCCCTTCCGCCGGGCGTAGTCCGCCACCTGGTCCCGCCCGATCCGGCCGACACCGAAGTAGCGCGCCTCGGGATGCCAGAAGTAGTACCCGCTGACCGCGGCGGCCGGGATCATGGCGCAGCTCTCGGTGAGCGCGATGCCCGCGCTCCGCTCGACTTGGAGCAGCTCGAAGAGCGCCCGCTTCTCCGTGTGATCGGGACACGCCGGGTATCCCGGGGCCGGCCGGATGCCCTGGTACGCCTCCCGGATCAGATCGGCGTTCTCCAGCGACTCGTCCCGGGCGTAGCCCCAGAACTCGCGCCGCACCCGCTCGTGCAGCCGCTCGGCGAACGCCTCCGCCAGCCGATCGGCGAGCGACTTGGCGAGGATGGCGCTGTAGTCGTCGTGGTTCGATTCGAACTCGGCCACCAGGGCGTCGAGCCCGTGTCCCGCGGTCACCGCGAAGGCCCCGACGTGGTCGGGCACGCCGCTCTCGCGCGGTGCGACATAGTCGGCGAGGGCGAGATTCGGACGCCCAGGGGGCTTGGCCATCTGCTGCCGGAGGGTGTGGATCACGGCGATGCGCTCCCGCCGATCGGGGCCGCCGTAGACCTCGATGTCGTCGCCCACCGCTGCCGCGGGGAAGAGGCCGAACACTCCCCGCGCGGTCAGCAGGCGCTGGCGGACGATACGATCGAGCAGTGTGCGGGCGTCGTCGAACAGACTCTTCGCCGCGGGCCCTACCGTCGGGTCCTCCAGGATAGCGGGATAGTGGCCGGCCAGCTCCCAGGTCTGGAAGAACGGGGTCCAATCGATCCGCTCCACCAGCTCGGTCAGCGGGTAATCGTCCATCACCTGGACCCCGGGGGTGCAGGGCGCCGGAGGCGTGAGGTGTCCCCAATCGAGCACCAGACGGTTCGCCCGAGCCTTCTCGACGCGGACCTGCCGTTCCGCCGGTCCCCGGCCGGCCCGCTGTTCCCTGATCTCGCGGTATTCGTCGCGAACCTTCCGGATGAACCCGTCCCTGAGTCCGGGACTGAGGAGGCTCCCCGCCACGCCCACCGCGCGGGAGGCGTCCAGCACGTGCACGGTGGGTCCGTGGTAGTGCGGCTCGATCTTCACCGCGGTGTGGACCCGCGAGGTGGTGGCGCCGCCGATCAGGAGCGGCAGGTCCAGTCCCTCACGCTCGAGCTCGCTTGCCACGAAGCTCATCTCCTCGAGCGAGGGCGTGATCAGGCCGCTCAGGCCGATCAGGTCCACCTGCTCGCGCCGGGCGGTCTCCAGGATCCGCGCCGACGGCACCATGACCCCGAGGTCGATGACCTCGTAGTTGTTGCACTGGAGGACCACGCCCACGATGTTCTTGCCGATGTCGTGGACGTCGCCTTTCACGGTGGCGAGCAGCACCTTGCCGTTCGAGCGCGCGGCGGAATCGTCCCGCTCGGCCTCGATGAACGGCACCAGGTGGGCGACCGCCCGCTTCATCACGCGGGCGCTCTTTACCACCTGGGGAAGGAACATCTTGCCGGCCCCGAAGAGGTCGCCCACGATGTTCATCCCCGCCATCAGCGGACCTTCGATGACCTCGATGGGCCGCGCTGCCTGACGCCGGGCCTCCTCGGTGTCCTCCACGATGTAGTCGGCGATCCCTTCCACCAGCGCGTGCGCCAGCCGTTCGGCGACGGGCTGCTCCCGCCAGGAGAGATCCGCGCCCGGCCCGGCGGCGCGACCCTTCACCGTGTCCGCGATCTCCAGGAGCCGGTCGGTGGCGTCCGGCCGGCGGTTGAGCACCACGTCCTTCACCCGCTCGAGCAGGTCCGGTGGAATGTCGGCGTAGATCGGCAGGGCACCGGCGTTCACGATGCCCATGTCCATTCCGGCCTCGATGGCGTGATAGAGGAACACGGCGTGGATCGCCTCGCGGACCGGGTCGTTGCCCCGGAAGGCGAAGGAGACGTTGCTCACCCCGCCGCTGACCAGCACGTGCGGCAGCTCCGCCTTGATCCGGCGAGTGGCCTCCACGAACGCGAGCGCGTAGTCGGCGTGCTCCTCGATCCCGGTGGCGATGGCGAAGATGTTCGGGTCGAAGATGATGTCCTCGGGCGGAAAGCCGACCCGTTCCGTGAGGATGCGGTAGCTCCGACGGCAGATCTCCACCTTGCGCTCGACGCTGTCCGCCTGACCCTGCTCGTCGAACGCCATCACGATGACCGCCGCCCCGTAGCGCCGCACCAGGGTGGCCTGGCGGACGAACTCCTCCTCGCCCTCCTTGAGGCTGATCGAATTGACGACGCTCTTCCCCTGGACGCACTTGAGCCCCGCCTCGATCACCGACCACTTGGACGAGTCGATCACCACCGGCACTCGGCTGATGTCCGGCTCCGAGCCCATCAGGCGGAGGAACGTCGTCATGGCGTGCTGGGAGTCGAGCATGCCCTCGTCCATGTTGACGTCGAGCATCTGGGCGCCGCTCTCGACCTGCTGCCGCGCGATCTCGAGCCCCTGGTCGTACTCACCCCCGAGCACCAGCTTGGCGAACTTGCGCGACCCGGTGACGTTGGTCCGCTCGCCCACGTTCACGAACAGGGTTTCGGGACCCACGGTGAGCGGCTCCAGCCCGCTGAGCCGGAGCCGGTGGGGCGGAGTGGCCGGCCGACGGGGCGGGAGCCCGCGGACCGCGTCCCCGAAGGCGCGGATGTGATCCGGCGTCGTTCCGCAACAGCCGCCGACCAGGTTCACCAGCCCGTGCTCCGCAAACTCGTGGAGAACGGCCGCCATCCTCTCCGGTGTCTCGTCGTACTGCCCGAATTCATTCGGAAGCCCGGCATTGGGATGGGTGCTTACGAGCACCGGCGCGATCCGCGCCAGCTCCTGCACATAGGGGCGCAGCGCCGACGGTCCCAGCGCGCAGTTGAGGCCGATGCTGAGCGGCCGCGCGTGGGCGACGGAGTTCCAGAACGCCTCCGTGGTCTGACCCGAGAGCGTGCGTCCGGAGGCGTCGGTGATCGTGCCCGAGATCATGACCGGCACCCGGAATCCGACCGACTGGAACACCGCCTCCACCGCGAAGATGGCGGCCTTCGCGTTGAGGGTGTCGAAAATGGTCTCGATGAGGAGCAGGTCTGCCCCGCCGTCCAGCAGTCCCCGCGCGTTGTCCGCGTAGGTCGCCGCCAGCTCGTCGAAGCCGATGTTGCGGAAGCCGGGATCGTTGACGTCGGGCGAGAGCGAGGCGGTCCGGTTCGTCGGTCCCAGCACCCCCGCGACATACCTCGGGTTCTCGGGGTCGCGCCGCTCGTACTCGTCGGCCACTTCCCGTGCCAGGGCGGCGCCGGCATGGCTCAGCTCGTACACCAGGTCCGCCAGACCGTAGTCGGCCTGGGCCGGAGCGTTGCTGGTGAAGGTGTTGGTCTCGATGATGTCCGCGCCGGCGTCGAGGTAGGCCGCGTGGATGGCGCGGATCACCTCGGGTCGGGTGAGTGAGAGCAGGTCGCTGTTGCCCCTCAGCTCGCCCTTCGAGTCGGCGAACCGCTCACCCCGCCAGTCGGCCTCGGTCAGGTGATACGCCTGGATCAGGGTACCCATCGCCCCATCGAGCAGGAGGATCCGGCGCGCGAGCAGCGGCTCGAGCAGCGCTAGGCGCTGGGCCCGGGTCCGAAGGGCTCCGATGGTGGAGGATGAGGATGGCGAGGCGACCGGCACGAGTGCTCCTACGAAAAATCCCCGGGGCTAAAACGCCACGGGGCATGCGTTTTAGCGGATTGTTTAACGTGGCCGCAAGCAGCGCAAATCGCCACGGAATCGACTGTTGTCCCCGCTTCTCAAGCTAATGGGATCCGGGCCTCGGACAAGGGTACAAGTTTCGAGCCGCGGGCCCCCGCGGTCTCATAACAGGCCCAGCACGAAGCCACGGGCGACCCACAGCACCAGCCACGCCACCATGGGGCTGAAGTCGATCATGCCGGTCGTGGGGAGCAGCCGGCGGATCGGCTGGATGATCCAGTCGCTGAGCAGAACCAGCGGACGCATCCACCGCCGGTACTCCGACACCCCGAACCAGGAGGCGATCACCCGGACGAAGATGGCGAGCATGACCAGCGAGAACGCCCAGCTCACCACGAGACGAATCCAGTCGCGGGGAGAGGCAGAGGCCAGGGCGCCCAGTGTGCCCACCGTGCCCAGGATCCAGTTGGTCAGACTGACGAGGATGAGCCCACCCACGATCACGATCCCGAGAAGCCACAACGGCGCATCCTGCGGGCTGCCCCCGAAGCGGATCACCCGCCGCTCCAGCGGCAGGAGCAACGGGTCGCTGACCCGGCGAATCAGGCGGGGCCAGGGGCCGAACGGCCCGATCTTGCGCTGGCGGACCGCCCAGTGGGTGAGGGCCACGACCGAGGCGTAGACCAGGGCGACGACCACGAGGACACGGGCAGCGGTGTCGAGGGCGAGGGGAACCAAGGGAAGAACGCAGCGGGTCGCCGTCTAGCGCCCGGAGCCCCCCACCTGGACGGGGCGCTGCACGCCTGAGCGAGAGGTGCACATCAAGGTGAAACGGCCGGCGTTAATGGAGGACTCCTCGAGGATGTGACTGTCACCCCTGCAGGAAGTGATCTCGCGGCCCTCCGTCTTCCGGAACGAGACCGTGACCACCGGCTCCCGGCTCAGGTTGGTCAGGTAGCGAGCCGTGGTGGGGGTGAGGCTGTCGATACCCAGCTGTCGGAGCGAGGCGGCGGGCCGCCCGCGATGCGAGCCGCGATAGTCGATGGCCCGATCCACCAGCTCCAGCACCTCACGGCCCAGGGTCTCGGCGTCCACCTGGTCGGCGGGGAGCGAGACCCTGGACTCCTGCTGCTCCCCGCTCCCCTTCTCGTTCCCTCCGCAGGCCGCGACGAGCCAGACGATCGCCAGGAGAAAGCAGAAACCGGACTGCGTCATTCCATCGCGAATTCGCGGTTGAACACGACCTCGAAGCTGAAGGTCTTGGCGCGCGCCCGGGTCTCCATCAGCTCCGCGATGCGCTTCAGTCGCGCCGGGATCCCCATGATCTTTTCCTGCGCCTTCCGGCCCAGCTCGCCCAGCCCATCCAAGCTCTCGATCCTCCAGTAACGAATCTGTTCCTGCACGATCCGCAGATAGTCCCGGGGACCGTAGATGCCCGAGCGGCGGATCACCTCCGCCAGGTCCTTGAAGCCGGGGATGGTGATCCCCGGCATGTCGATCGCGGGCAGAATGAAGGAGGCGGAGTGGAGCGCCTGGTCGGGGTCCCGCCTGAGGATCTCCTCGAACACGGTCCGGTAGAACGCGTAGTGCCGGGCCTCGTCCTTGGCGACATGGGCCAGCACCTGGGCCAGCCTCGGCTCGAACTCGCCGATGACCTTGCCGGTTTCGGCGTGGGAGAACTGGGTCGCCCGCTCCTGGACGGTGGTGTAGACGAAGACGCGGTAGGGATCGCGGTCCCACTCCGGGTGGAAGCCGCGCCGGAGGTACTCGAACTGCATCTCCTCGACTTTCCGCTGGTTGAACAGGCGGGTATCGCGGGCGTAGTCGTGGAGTACCTGGCCGTGCCGGTCCTCTTCCGCGGTCCAGAGATTGTTCCAGAGCCGCCAGAAGCTCTCGTCGCCGAGGTACACGGCGAGCAGGCGGTGGAAGTGGGGGAGCCCTTCCTCGGTCAACATGTTGAGGGCGAGCGCGGCACGCGCGTGGTCCGGGATGCCGTCGGCCTGGGCCCGGAGGGCTGCCAGGTGCCGGTCGGGATCGACGTCGGGGCCGGGACCCAGCAGATCCGCCGGGAACCAGACATCCCGCTTCCTCTCATGCTGCTCCATCAGCTCCCCGACCTTGCCCTCCAGGTCGCGGAGCACTTCGACTTTCGACTCGATCTCGCGGGTGACGTCGGTGATGGTGCCCATGAAGTTCCCTGGAGGCGGTTAACGCCGTAAATGCAGACCGGACCAGCCTATCAAGATAGCTCGGCCAGTCCGGTTGACGCCAACGGGTCGGGAAATGTCGGGGCTAGCCCTGGGTGGGAAGCCGCTTCTCCATGAGGGTCCAGGGACGCCGGCCGAGGTAGTCCTCCCGGTGCAGGATGCTGGTCCAGCCAAGTGCGGCGAGCAGGCCCTCGGAGCGCTCGTCGTCGGTCCAGAATTCTGCCAGATGGGCCCCACCATCCACGGCCCGCTCCTCGAACGCGGCGAGCAGACGGTGGGCGTGGCCCTGATGCCGTTCCTGCGGCAGTACGACAACGTCCACCAAATGGGCCACCCCCCCGCGCAACCAGTAGCGCAGGCCTCCGATCCAGTCGCCGATCTCGTTGCTGAGGATGAGGTAACGCTCGTCGGCGCTGCCGGTGCGGCCGGCCGCCTCCTCCTCCAGCTCGATCAGCTCGGAGTACCAGGCGGCGAAGTCGCCGTCCTGCTCCATTTCCCGGATGGTCAGTTCGCCCATAGAGGCCTACCGCGAGGGGGATGATTCCACCTGACGCAACAGTGGTGCCAGCCCATTGGTTCCTCTGTGAAGCCAGTCACGGCGTCCGCGAGGCGCCGGTAACTTATAGCTTGAGACAGAGTGTCGTTGCAGTGTGACGAACGAGGAGGTGCTGAATGAAGCCGGTGGTCGTCATTTGCGTGTTCTGCGCCACGCCCAACCGCGTGGACCTGAGCCGGCTGGCCGCAGGGCCCAAGTGCGGCAGCTGCGGCAGACCGATCCGGCTTGACCGTCCGCTCCCGGTGACGGACGCCACCTTCGAGAAGGTCATCCAGGGGTCGAGCGTACCGGTGGTGGTGGACTTCTACGCCGACTGGTGTGGCCCCTGCAAGATCATGGCACCGGTCCTGGATGACTTTGCCAGGCAGCATACCGGCGAGGTGCTCGTGATCAAGCTGGACACCGAAGCCAATCCCCTGACGCCGGCCCGCTTCGGGATCCGCGGAATCCCCACGCTCATCGTGTACGAGCACGGTCGCGAGGCCCGCAGGCAGGTCGGTGCGGTGCAGGCCGCCGATCTGAAGAAGTTGGTGCCGGGACTCGCGACGGCGGGCGCCTGAGACTCAAACTCCCACTGCGACCGCGATGCCGACGGCCACACCGGCCAGAGCGACCAGCCCGCCGAGGATGGGCACCGCGAAGCGAATCCATTGGTCGTAGGGCACCCCGCAGGCTGCCAGCATCGCCATGAGGGCGCCATTGGTCGGCGTCAGCAGCTCGCAGAGGCCGGCCCCGTACTGGTAGGCCAGGACCGTCACCTGCCGGCTCAAGCCGATCAGATCCGAGAGGGGCACCAGGAGCGGCAGGGTGAGCACCGCCTGCCCGCTGGTGCTCGGCACCGGCACGTGGATCACACCGTGCGCGGCCATCATGGCGAGCGCCGACAGGGTTACCGGCAGTCCGGCAATGGGCGTAAACAATCCGTGGACGATCGTATCCACGATCCTGCCCTCCTCCATTACCACGTAAATCCCGCGGGCGAACCCGATCAGCAGGGCGGCCAGGGTCATGGAGCGGAGGCCCTCCACGAAAGCCTCGACCGTACCCGCGAGCCGAAGGCCGCCGAGCAGGCCGGCAGCCACCCCCATCACGAAGAAGACCGCGGCCAGCTGGTCGAAATCCCAGTGAAAGCGGAGCACTCCCACCACGAATGCCACGAAGGCCAGCACGACGGTGACGAGCACGGCCGCATGCCGGCCGCCCGCCCCATCGGCTGGGACCGCCGCCGGCAACGACGCCGCGACGGGTGCGCGGGATCGCCGCGCATAGAGCATCGTCCCCGCGATCCAGACCGCGAGCGCCGGGACCAGGAAGGCCAGACGAAACTCCCAGCCGGAAAGGAGGTCGAGCTTCGCCACCTTCTGGGCGATGCCGACCTGAAAAGGATTGATGGGGCTGAAGGATGCGCCCACCGCGGACGCCCCGAGGCTCATCGCCACCGCGACCACGGGGTTGAAGCCCAGCCGGGAGGTGAGGAGCAGGAGCACCGGCACGAAGGCGATCAGCTCCTCCTGCATCTGGATGAGCACCCCGCCAGCCGCGAAGGCGAGCCCCGCCACCGGTATCACCAGCAGTCCCCGCCCCTCGAGTGTGGACGCGAGCGAGTTGACCAACCGGCCCAGCGCGCCGGTCCGCTCCACGACCGCGAACGCGCCCCCGACCAGGAAGACGAAGAAGATGACCGAAGCGGCGGCGATCATGCCGCGGG
>DATBJH010000041.1:0-54464 GCA_036556505.1 Gemmatimonadales bacterium | reverse complement strand
CGCGTTCCGCCTCCTCGGCGACGCCGAAGGACGGATCCACGGCGTGCCGCCGGAGGAAGTGGCGCTCCATGAGGTGGGTGCGATGGACGCGCTGGTGGACGTCGTCGCCGGAATCGAGGGCTTCGAGCAGCTCGCCATCGAGCGCATCTACCACCGCCCGGTGGCCCTGGGCAGCGGCTGGGTGCGGGCGGCGCACGGGGCCATCCCGGTGCCCGCGCCCGCGACGGCCATTCTCCTCGAAGGCCTCGAGGTCGTCTCGGGCGGGCCGGTGGTCGGCGAGGCGACGACGCCGACCGGAGCGGCATTGCTGCGGGTCTTGTCGTCCGGCCCGCCGCCGGTGCGCTGGCGAGTGGTCGGGGCTGGAGCGTGGGGCGCGGGCGGCCGCGATCCCGAGGAGTACCCCAACGCGCTCCGTCTCATCCTCGCCGAGCCGGCGCCGGAGGCGGGTGACGTCGTGGTGTTGTCCACCGATATCGACGACCTGAGCCCGGAGTATCTCGAGCCGCTCCGGGCCGCGCTGGTCGAGGCCGGCGCGCTCGACGTGCAGATGTGGGCGACCCAGATGAAGAAGGGCAGGATCGGTTTCCGGGTGGAGACCGTGGTGCCCCCCGGGGAGGCCGATCGGGTGTCGGAGGCACTGGTCCGGCACAGCACGACCGCGGGCGTGCGGCGCCAGACGGTGGAGCGCTTCACCCTGCCCCGGCGTGAGGTGGAGGTGGAGATCGGAGACGGGATCAATGTACGGGTCAAGGTCTTGGACGCACCCGATGGCCCGCGGGTAAAGCCCGAGTTCGACGACGTAGCGGCGGTAGCCCGGCGCACGGGCCGCCCCGTCCACGAGGTGGCAAGGGACTTGCACCAGCGCGCGCTGCGCCTGGTGGATCCCGATGGAGCCACACAGGTTGTGACCTCGAACAAGGAGTCGTGACGAGTGAGAGCCATGATCGCGTCGGCCGTGTTGTTGCTGCCGCTCGCCGCCGCCACCGCCGAAGCCCAGCAGCAGAAGGTGCTCAGCCAGCGGGTGGCGAAGTCGATGCCCAGCTCCTACCGCGCGCCGGACTGCGGTTTGAAGTCGGGTCATTTCAAGGTGAGCAGCGGTGCCAGCTACCTGAAGACCGGCATCGAGACCGACGTACCCGACAACCAGGAGCGCGCGCTCGATAGCGGAGAGAAGGTGCTGCTCGAGGCGATGCAGCAGAACGGGCAGGGCAACAATGCCGCGGCGTGGTATTACCTGGGGCGGATCTACCTCCAGCGCGGCGACCTCTACGGCGCCGACAGCGCGCTCGCCCGCGCCGAGAAGCTGGCTCCGACCTGCGCCAAGGAAATCGACGGCTACCGACAGAACGCGTGGGTCGCGCTGATCAAGGGCGGCAACGGCTTCGAGGAGCAAAAGAACCTGGACTCCGCGCTGGCGCTCTACAACCAGGCCGGAGTCATCTTCCGGAAGTCCCCGATTCCGTACTATCAGGCGGCGTCGGTGTACAACGAGCAGGGCAAGACCGACAGCGCGGCCGTGGCCTACGGCAAGGCGGTTGCCGCCGGGGCGAACGCGACCGACACGACCGAGAAGAAGATCCGCGATCGCTCGGCCTTCAACCAGGCCGCGATCCTGCTCAACGCGCAGAAGCATCAGGAGGCGGCCGCGGCCTTCGAGCAGTATCTCAAGTGGCAGCCGAACGACATCGAAGCCAAGCGCGGCCTGGCGGCGGCCTACCGCGGCATGGGCCAGGCGGACAAGGCCCAGGCGCTGGAGCAGCAGATCGTCGCCGCAGGCGGGACGGCCGCGGGCGCGGCCGGTGCGGGCGGAGCGGGCAGTACCGACCTCATGAACGTCGGGGTCAATCTCTACAACGACAAGAAATACGCCGAGGCCGCTGAGGCGTTCTCCAAGGTTGCCGCGGCGGAGCCGAACAACCGTGACGCCTTGTTCAACCTCGCCAACACCTACCTGGCGCTGAAGGACGGTCCCAAGCTGCTGGCCACCGCGCAGCAGCTTTCGGCGATCGAGCCGCTCAGCGAGAACTCGCTCAAGCTGGTGGGCGAAGGGTACAAGCAGGCCGGCAAGGTGGATGACGCTGTCAAGACCGCCGAGCAGGTGCTGGCGCTCCCGGTGGACGTGAAGGTCACCGACTTCGCCACCGCCGCCGGTGGGGCGAGCTGGACGGCGACGGCCACGGGCCGAGAGGCCCAGACTGCGGCGGGCAAGCCGATTCCACCGGCGCCGATCGCGCTCACGGTCGAGTTCATCGATGGCAAGGGCACCGTGGTCGGAAGCCAGGACGTCCAGATTCCGGCGCTCGCCGCAGGCAAGACGCAGGAGGTCAAGGCGGTGGCGCAGGGCGCCGGCATCGCCGCCTGGCGGTACAAGCGTAAGTAGCCGGGAGGGTACTACATGGCAGGTGTACAGGCCAGCAGCGGGCTGACCACGACGAAGGCGCCGTTCATCGAACAGGCGCAGGCCGAGGGCCGGCTGTACATCCACCAGCCCTACGAGCTGTATTCGGAGGCCAATCACGACGCGTGGCAACGCCTCTTCACCCGCATGGGTGATCGCTGGCGCCGGTACGCCAACCCCCGCTTCCTGCAGGGCATCGACAATCTCTGCCTCGACGCCAACCGGGTACCGAGGCTGGAAGACGTCAATCGATTTCTCAGCCCGCTCACCGGTTTCCAGGCGAAAGCGGTGAGCGGGTACGTTCCTTCCTTCCTGTTCTTCGACTGTCTCCGCAACCGCCAGTTCCCGACCACGATCACCATCCGCGACGGCGCGACACTCGACTACCTGCCGGAGCCGGACATCTTCCACGACATCGCCGGGCACGTCCCGATGCACACCGACCGCGCGTTCGCGGATACCCTGGTGCGCTTCGGCGACTGCGCCCACACGGCGGCGGAGATCGCCGCGGGTATCAAGGACGAGGCGGAGAAGATCCGGCGGGTCACCAGCATCTTCAAGTCACTGGCGCGGTTCTTCTGGTTCACCATCGAATTCGGGCTGATGCGGGGCACCGATGGGCTCAAGGTCTACGGCAGCGGGCTGCTCAGCTCCTACGGGGAGATCGCGCATGCGATCGACTCGCCCGAGGTCCAGCGCTACCCCATCCGGCTGGAGTGGGTGATCAACCAGTACTTCGAGATCGACCACTACCAGCCGCTACTCTTCATCGTGGACTCGTTCGACCATCTCTTCGAGCTGGTCGGTGAGCTGGAGCGGTGGATGCGGGAGGGGAAGCTCGATAATGTCTCTCCCGGCGAGCCGGCGGTCAGCGAGCCCGACCTGCGGAGCTTCCTCGAGGCCTCCAAGGACAAGTGAGCGCTTGACTCTCCCGGGGGCGCTCCTCAGATTTCGGGGCACTCCGCGGGCGTAATTCAGTGGTAGAATGCCAGCTTCCCAAGCTGGACGTCGCCGGTTCGAGTCCGGTCGCCCGCTCTCCAGAAACGGTTCCCCTGCTTCGACTTTCGGTCGGGGCGGGGGATTTCGTTTCAGCACACGTCAACACTTTCGCCGTCTCGGGTGTCAGGGAGTGGACGATGGAGGAAACCGACGCGGCATTGGTGGCGCGGGTTCGGGGCGGCGACGCCCGTGCGGCGGACCGGCTCCTGGAGCGCTATTTCCGCGCCTGCCGGGCCGTCGCGCTCGCGGTCACAGGCGACGAAGCGGACGCCGATGATGCGTGCCAGGAGGGATTTGTCGCGGCGATCGAGCAGATCGACACCTGCCGCGACCCGGCGCGGTTCGGCGGCTGGCTGCTCCAGATCGTCCGTAATCGGGCCCGGAACCTGGTCCGTCATCGGGCGATTCGGACTACCGAGCCACTGGAGCTGCACCAGCTCGCCGGAGGCGTCTCGGCAGCCGCGGAGGTGGAGCGCGGGGAGCTTCGGGAACGGCTGCTCGCCGCGCTGGCGGAGCTTTCTCAGGCACAGCGCGAGGTGGTCCTGCTGCACGACCTCGAAGGCTGGAAGCACGACGAGATCGCGGGACACCTCGGTCTCGCGGCGGGCACCGTCCGGTCGCATCTCCACCACGCGCGGCGCCATCTACGTCGCATCCTGAGCGAGGACCTGGCATGACCGATGAATGGAGGCCCGTGGATCTTTCATCGCTCGACCCGACGCGTCGGGTCGACTGGCCGGCGCGGGTCGATGCAACCCGTCGGGCCGTGGCCGCACGAGTGGCGAGCCGCGCCGTTCCTCAGGGACCGCTGGAAGTCTTGGGCCGCTGGTCTCGGCCGATCCTTGCCGCGGCCGCCGTCCTCTTGGCCCTCCTCGGCGGCGCCGAGGCGCTGCTCCACGGAGCGGTCTCCACCCCCCCTGCCCAGCTGGGCGAGGCACGCCGCCTGGCCTTGCTGAGCGAGGCCTCCGTCGCGCACGGCCGGAGGCCGAGTGGTGCCGAGCTCCGCGCGCTCCTCCGGGAGCCGACGCCATGAGCTGGGCCGCACGCCGGACGGCCGTGATCCTGCTGCTGACCGTGTTTCTGGCCGGCGGTGCGGCGGGATGGCTGCTGGAAGACGTCGTGGAGGAGATCCACTGGCCTGGCGGCCACGGCGAGGATTCGAAGCCGGACCGGCCGGATGAGGACGAGCCGTTCGACGACGATGCCGAAGAGGACTTTCTGGAGAGTCTCGGCCTCAGCCGAGCCCAGCTCGACTCGGTGGATGATCTCCTCGAGCACCGTGAAGACCGGTTGGAGGACTACTGGGACTCCCGGCTGCCCGATCTCCAGGCCCTCGTGGACTCGAGCCGCGAGGAAATCCGCGCGGTGCTGACCTCGGAGCAGCGCGCAGCGTACGACCGATGGCTCGGCTCGCAGTCGGGCCCGAACCAACCCCCGGGAGGAGTACGATGACGATCCCAACCCGCTCTCTGGCCTCACTGGCGGTCGCCGCGACGCTGAGCGCGACCATCACCCGCGCGGCGGCCGCACAGGTGGCTGCGGCCACCCTCGACCCAACCCGGGCTGAGGCCGGGGCACCGGCCGAACGCCGGTACACCCTGGTCGAGGTGGATGGCAAGGGGCTGCCGGTGGAGACTGAGAGGGAGTGGCGCTGCCGCGACGAAGTGACCGCCGGAACGCTCGTGCTCCGAGACGATGGCCGCTGGCGTCTCGAGACCAGTGTCCGGGAGACCTGCGGCGACCGCACGGAGATGGACCAAGACGACGAGGAGGGCATGTATCGCACCGAAGGGACGACGATTCAGTTCCTCGATGAGGACGGCGATCGGAACGACGCGGACTGGAATCTCGTGCGTGAGATCGATCTGGACGAGCTGGACCAGGGCTCGCTCGCCGAGGGCGGCACGTTGACCGTACGACTCGCCGACGAAAAAACAGTGCTCCGGTTCCGGAATCAGGGCACATGAGCACGCTCCGGCTCCGTGGGCTCCTTGCCCTGGCTGTTCTGGTGAATGCTGCCGGCTGCCGGGAGGGCCCTGTCGATAGAGGTCGGGCATCCGCGGCGGGCATCGCCCACTACGATCTTGCCGCACCACCGAGCGCACAGCTTCGCCTGCCGGCCGAGCTCCGTGAGATTTCCGGTCTCGCCGTCCACGCGGACGGCCGGGTCTTCGCCCACGGCGACGAGGAGGGAACGGTCTACCAGCTCGATCCGAGCTCGGGCCAGGTGACCAAGCGTTTCGCGCTTGCCGCCCGCGGCGACGAGCCCGATCTTGGCAAGAAGAGTCGCGCTGACGGCGTGGCGGGCGACTTCGAGGACATCGCCATTGTCGGCGACCGATTCTTCCTGGTCAGCAGCAACGGTGTGCTCCTCGAGTTCGGCGATGGGGCGGACGGCGCCGCGGTCCCGTATCAGTCCCACCCCACGGGCCTCGAGCAGGTGTGCGAAGTGGAAGGGTTGACCCACGACCCGTCCACCGAGTCGCTGCTCCTGCTCTGCAAGACGATGCGGGAAAAATCCGAGCGCCAGCAGGTGACGATCTACTCCTGGTCGCTCGCCGACCGATCGCGTGAAGAAACGCCGCGCCTCTCGGTGCCGTGGAGTGCGCTGGCCCGGGTGACGGGCGCCGACGGCTTCAACGGCTCGGCACTCGCACTGGTGCCGGGCGGACGGTCGCTGCTGATGGTCGCCGGACCCCAGCAGCTCTTCGCCGAGATCGCGTCAGACGGTGCGCCGCTCCTGGGTGGCTCGATGGACAAGGGACTCCATCCCCAGCCGGAGGGTCTCGCCTTTCTCCCGGACGGCGGATTGCTGGTGGCCAGCGAAGGCGGAAAAGGCGAGGCCGTCCTCGCCCGTTACTCGCCCGGGCAGCGGGGCGAGAGCTAGCACATGGTGCCGCGGAAACTCGGATAGCGGCGCTTGCGGGACAGTGCGCCGAAGAGCGGGGGTGCGGCACCGGCGGGTGCCGCGCCCCCGTTAGTATTCGCCCGATGGCACCGACCACCTCCCCCGGAATCGAAACCCTGGAGCGGGCGCTGCATCAGCGCTTCGGCATGGCCGGCTTCCGTCCGGGCCAGCAGGAGGCCGCCCTGGCGGTGCTGGAGGGTCGCGACGTCGTCGCGGTCATGCCGACCGGCGCCGGCAAGTCCCTCTGCTTCCAGCTGCCCGCGCTCCTGCTGGATGGTCCCACCATCGTGGTCTCACCACTCATCGCGCTCATGAAGGACCAGGTGGATGCCCTGCGGGCACGCGGCCTTCCGGCCGCGGCGCTGCACTCCGGCATGCCCCCGGCCGAGCGCCAGGCCACCGAGAGCGCGCTCGCGAGCGGCCATTGGAAGCTGGTCTACGTGGCGCCGGAGCGTCTGGGACACCAGAGCTTCCGGGCCGCGCTGGCCCGGGCGCAGCCCGCCCGCCTCGTGGTAGACGAGGCTCACTGCATCAGCCAGTGGGGTCACGATTTCAGGCCCGACTATCGACGGCTCTCCCGCTTCCGGGCGGAGTTGGGCGTGCCGGCGGCCGCCTTCACCGCGACCGCGACGCCGGAGGTCCGTGCCGACATCGCCGACCAGCTCGGCCTGCGGAGGCCGCTGGAGCTGGTCACCGGCTTCGAGCGGCCCAATCTCACACTCGCCGTCGAGCGCTGCGGCGGGCGGGAGGACAAGCGTCTCTCGCTGGAGCGCCTCGCGCGCGAGGTGGGTGTTCCCGGCATCGTGTACGTCGCCACTCGCAAGTCGGTCGAGCTCTGGGGAGGCCTGCTCGGCCGTATCGGCCTCCGCACCGGCATGTACCACGCGGGCCTCACCGACCAGGAGCGGAGCGAAGCCCAGGAGAGTTTTCTGACGGGCAGGCTGGACGTCATCGTCGCCACCAATGCCTTCGGCATGGGGGTGGACAAGGCGGACATCCGCTTCGTCGCCCATGCGGAGCTGCCCGGCAGCATCGAGGCGTACTACCAGGAAGTGGGACGCGCCGGGCGCGACGGACTGCCGTCGCGGTGCACGCTGCTCTTCTCACCGGCAGACGTGCGGACCCAGGAATTCTTCCTCTCCGGCGCCAATCCATCACCTGCGGTGTTCCGAGAGGTCTGGCGCCAGCTGGGTCAGGGCCTCACGGAGGACGACATCGAAGCCCGGTCGGACGGCGACGGCGCAAAGGGAATGGCCGCGCTGACCGCCGCGCGGCTTCTGCGCCGCGCGGCCGAGAGCGCAGGGGTGAGCCTGGGAGAGGGCTCCCCGCCGGTGGATGAACAGGCCAGGGCCCTGAAGGCGCGGCGTGACCGCGAGCGGCTCGACACCATGGTGCGATACGCTTTCTCGCGTGGGTGCCGCACTCGGTTCGTCTACGACTACTTCGCGGGCCGTGCCCGGGGCGGGGCCGCGCCCCGCTGCGGCGTGTGCGACGTCTGTCTCGGTTGGCGCCGAGGCGCCGGCCGTCCCCTCGAAGATGACGAGCTGCTGCGGGTGAGGATCGCACTCTCCGGTGTGGGCAGGCTCTCAGGCCGCTTCGGCGTTGAGCGGGTAGCCCAGGTACTGGTCGGGGGGCAGGGCAAGGAGGTTCTCGGCCGGGGGCTCGATCGCATCCCGACGTACGGCAAGCTCTCGGCGCTCCCGCTGGACTACGTGAAGGACCTCCTCGGTGTGCTGGCGGACGCGGGGCTGATCGAGCGGCAGGGAATCGAAGGCGGGCGCCCGGGAGCGTTCGTGCTGGCGCTCACGCCGGAAGGTCGCGCGGTGGCCAAGGGCGAGGTGCGCCCCGAGCTCGATCTGCCGGTGCGCGGCGTCTCCCGGAGGCGCGCCGCCAGGGCGGCGGCACCGCCCATCACGGCACCCGATCCCGCCGACGTCGATCCCGAGCTGCTGTCGCGGCTCAAGGGATGGCGCACGGACGAAGCGAGGCGGCGGAGCGTGCCGCCCTACGTCATCTTCCACGACCGCACCCTGGCGGCCATCGCCGCGGCGCGGCCGGCGGTCGCCGATGAGCTGGCGCGGGTGAAGGGCGTCGGTCCCGCCAAGCTCGCCGCCTACGGCGAGGAGCTGCTGCGTCTCATTCGCTAGCCTCGCCACCGGCGGGGGCCACCTCGAGCAGAGCGGGAGACGACCTCGTCCGCTCACCACCAGCGGGTGCCGAGGTGAACGTGGTTTCCCACCACCGCCGGGCGTCCGCCTGGGTCCACTCGTCAGCTCCCGCCGCGCCGAGTGCCTCGGCCAGCCAGGTGGCATCCTGCGGTCGGTCATCCGGGCTCTTCGCCACGCACTGCAGCAGCAGACCCTCGAGAGCCGGGGGTACCGGGCGTCCGATTCGCACCGACGGCGGTACCGGCTCCGATTGGAGGTGCTGCACCAGCACCTGCATGGGATGCGTCCCTTCGAATATTCGCTGCCCGGTCACCAGGTAGTACCCGACGCACCCCAGGGCGTACAAGTCCGCGCGGCTATCCACCGGCTGGCCCGAGGCCATCTCCGGCGCCATGTAGGCCGGCGTTCCCGAGATCGCTTCCGGTGCGGTCAGCTGCAGATCGCGTTCGGAAGGGCCGTCCTGCCGTTTCACCAATCCGAAGTCAAGTACCTTGACGAAGTCGTAGTCGAGTCCCAGCCGTCCGATGTGGAGATTGGCGGGCTTGATATCACGGTGTACCAGGCCGGCGACGTGGGCCTCCGCGAGTGAGTGGCATGCCTGGCGAAGCACGTACGCCACCCGAGCGGCCGGCTGTGCACCATAGCGGCTGATCAGGGTCTCCAGGTCGCAGCCGTCCAACAGCTCCATGACGTAGTATGGCCTCCGGTCGCGGGTGATCCCGAAGTCGTACAACTGGATGGTGTGCGGTGACCGCAGGGCGGCCGCGGCTTGTGCCTCGCGCCGGAAGCGTTCCTCCGCCACGCTCGAGGCTTCCTCCAGGCGTCGCGCCGTGATGAGCTTGATGGCCGCCGGCCGGGCGAACAGGCGGTGCTCGGCCCTCCAGACCTCGCCCATGCCGCCACGCCCGATCTGCTCCACCAGCCGATAGCTGCCGAGCTGCCTCGCCCGGGCGACCTTCCGGCTGAGGTGAGCCAGGATCTTCGAGGGGATCACCGCGAGCACCGCACAGATGTAATTCGGGAGATAGGTCCACGCGACCAGCGCCAGCGAGGGCACCTCGACGCCACGCGCACGCGCGACGAGGATGCCGACCGGGTCCATGGACGCGGCCAGGAACGAGCCGATCAGCACCATCCGGGTGGACCCGGGGACCAGCAGCGGGAACAGCAGGATCACGACGCAGATCCAGGAGAGCCTGCCGGCGAGCGCCACCGGATACCACTGGTTGACGATCCCGGCCCCCAACGCCAGCGCCACCTCGTAGGCGATCGCCAGGGTGGCGAGTCGCTCCGGATCGCGCGCGACTCGGGGGGCGACGGCGTACACTCCGGACGACAGGACGATGCTCACGAGGCCCACGAGATCCGAAACCGGCGTCCAGGGCACGATCTGCTCGGGCCGCAGGTCGAGGTAGGGAAAGATCAGATGATTGACGGTGATCCCGATGCCCCAGAGCCCCGCCATGACCAGCGCGACGATACGCAGCCTGCCCGCCGCCTCCTCGGCGAGGTCGTCCGGCAGCCCTTCGGCGCCTCGCGCGCCGCTGGCTGGCGAGGTGATGGGCTGGATGTCGAAGGGCCCGCTCGGGCTCATGTGGGTGTCCGGCGGTGGGGATCGTCCCAATCTCTCGCGCGGGGCGGAGTTTGCCAATGCCGCCCTACCTTGACTGCCCGGGGGACGGGTCCATCTTTCGGGCACCGATCATCGCCAATTGCAGGAGGAGGTAGGACTTGACGGATGGCGGCCGCCGGCCCCTGGCGCGGATCACCGAGGATCCTGTCGTCCGGGTAGCCGCCTACTACGTGCTCCTTGCGGCCGCGACGGCGCTGGTCTGGCAGGTATTCCCCGGGCTCGCCGCGGTCTTCACCGCCGAGCGCCTCGCCGAGGTCAGCGCCACTACTTCCCACTCCGATCCGCTGCTGGACGCTCTGAGCGGCACTCCGTCGCCGGCCATGGCCCCGCCCTTGGCCCTCGCCGTCACCACCGCCCTCTGCATGCTGGGGTCGTTCCTGCTGATGCTGCCGGTCACCTGGGTGTACGTACTCACCCGGCAGCGGAAGGGGTTCCGCCAGTCGGTGGTGCAGACCCTCATCATCCTGCCGATCGTGGTCGCCGGGGTCGTGCTCCTGGTGAAGAACAGTATCGCGCTCGCGTTCAGCCTCGGAGGGATCGTGGCGGCGGTGAGCTTCCGCAACACCCTGCGCGATACCAAGGACGCGGTTTACATCTTCCTCGCCATCGCGGTGGGCCTGGCTTCGGGCGTGCAGGTGATGTCGGCGGCGGCGGTGATGTCGTTCATCTTCAACATCGTCATTCTCATCTTCTGGTACACCGACTTCGGCCGCGCGCCGGCACATCTGGAGGGCCCGCGGGCGGCGCGACGGCTGGAGCGCTCCCTGGCGCTGGCCAATCGCACCAACGCGTTCGTGGCCCAGCTCGACCGCGAGATTCTCAAGTCCATGGCGCCCGAGCAGCTCCAGGCGCTGGTGCAGCGGGCGCGTCGTCGCGGGGGTGACGGCCCGACCGAGGACAAGCCCCCGAAGCAGCCCAAACCGCTCGACACCGTGCTGCGGATCCAGACCCCCGATCCCGAGACCGCGCGGCCCCACATCGAAGCCGTGCTCGCCAGCCAGGTGAAAGCGTGGCAGTTCTCGCGCTCGGAGCGCGATACCGCCGGCACACCGGTCCTGGAGTACCGGGTCCGTCTGCGCAAGAGCGTGCCCGGGCCCGCGCTCGCGGGCGAGCTCAGGGCACGGCTCGGTTCCCGAGTCACCGGCCTCGAGACGAGGTAATCACCGGCCCGCGTGACCGATCTCCTCGACCACATCCAGCAGATCCTCGGCGACCGCTACATCATCGAGCGGGAGGTCGGTCGTGGCGGCATGGCGTACGTGTACCTGGCGCGGGACCGCCGGTACGAGCGCCAGGTCGCCATCAAGGTGCTGGACCCCGACATCGCCACGGCCGTGGGCGCCGAGCGGTTCCTGCGGGAGATCCGGATCACGGCCCAGCTCCAGCACCCGCACATCGTGCCGCTGCTCGACTCGGGCGAGGCCGGCAGCCTGCTGTACGCAGTGATGCCGTACGTCGAGGGTGAGTCCCTGCGCGACCGCCTGATGGGCCAGGGACGTGTCGGGACCGCGGAAGCTGTTTCGATCGTCTGGGAGGTGGCGGACGCGCTGGACTACGCGCACCGCCGCGGGGTGGTGCACCGCGACATCAAGCCCGAGAACATTCTCGTCTCCAACGGCCATGCCCTGGTGGCCGACTTCGGCATCGCCCGGGCCGTCGGGCTGGCCGGCGGGGCGACCCTTACCGGGGTCGGCTTTCCCATCGGCACCGCGGCGTACATGAGCCCGGAGCAGGCGACGGCCGCATCGCTGGTGGACGGCCGCAGCGACATCTACAGCCTCGGCTGCGTGTTCTACGAGATGATCGCCGGTCGGATGGCGTTCGCGGGTCCCAGCCTCAAGAGTGTGCTGACCCAGCAGCTCACGGTGGACCCGCCGCTGGTCCACATCTCCAGGCCGGACGTCCCACCGGGCGTCATCGCAATCGTCCGGCGCTGCATGATGAAGCAGCCGGAGGACCGCTATCAGACGGCCGCCGAGCTGGCGGAGGACCTCCGCGGCGCGCTCACCGAGCTCCCGCGGGTCTCCACCCCGGTGCCGCGCCCGCCGTCGTCGACAGCGGCGTTGGCTGAAGGGGACGGCCTCCTTACCGCCGTCGGCCGCTGGATCGTCCCCGCCGCTCTCCTCGCCATCGTGCTCCTCGCCCTCATGTTCACCTATCGCCGCCACGGCACCGGCACGGCGCCCGCCGATGCGGAGGGCCCCTACAACGCCTCGGTGGCGATCCTCCCCTTCGACAACATCGGCGGCACCCAGGCCGACGAGTACTTCGGCGAGGGCATCACCGACGAGATCATCAACCAGCTCGCCCAGGTGGAAAGCCTCAAGGTGATCTCGCGGACCTCGGTGCTGGCGCTCAAGAACAGCACCCTCACGCTCCCGCAGATCGCCGAGACCCTGGGCGTACGCCACATCGTGGAAGGGGCGGTCCGCCGGCAGGGCAACCGGGTGCGGGTGACCGCCGAGCTGATCGAGGCGGCGAGCGACGCGCACCTCTGGTCCGGCACCTTCGAGGGCAATCTCGCGGACAGCTTCCGGGTGCAGGAAGAGATCGCCCGCAAGGTGAGCGGCGAGCTGCTCTCGAGCATCCGCGGGATGCGGCCGATGGCGCGGAGCGCGATGCCCAGCAAGAGCGCCGCGTTCGACGCCCTGCTGCTCGGCCGACACCGGATGGAGCGCCGCTCGCCCGAGGCGCTCGCCGGGGCCACCGAGGCCTTCCGCCAGGCGATCCAGGCCGACTCGGGCTATGCGCCCGCCTATGCCGGTCTCTCGGCCGCCTACGTGCTGCACGTGGTGTACGGCTTCGCCGGCGGGGTGAATCCGTACCTGGCGGTGGCGCGGGCCCTGGCGCTGGCGGATCACGCGGTCGAGCTGGACCCGACGCTGGTGGACGCCTACCTGGCCCGCGCCGACGCGCTGCTCATCAGCCTGGCTCCCCACGAGCAGGTCCTCAGGAACCTGCGGGAAGCGCGCCAGCTCTCGCCCGGCAACGTCGCCGTCTACAGCTCGGTGGCGCATGCGCTGGAGCACATGGGGCGGTGGGACGCGGCGCTGCAGCAGGCGCAGCGGGGCTTGACCCTGGATCCGCTGGCTACCGGCGCCCGCCACTCGGTCATCGCCATCGCGCTGGGCGACCGGCGGTACGACCTCGCGGTCGAGGAAGCACGCCGTGCGCGGGCGTTCGACGCTACCGATCGGGTCGCCGAGATGCTGCTGGGCAATGCGCTCCTGCTCAAGGGCGACGCGGAAGCCTGCGCCCAGATGGGCCTGGAGCCGTGGCTCGCCACCAAGGCCATCTGCCTGCACGAGACCGGCAGGGAGGCCGAGGGCAAAGTGCTGGCCGACTCGCTGGAGCGGCTGCTCACCCGGGGGGACTACGCCATCGTGCCCCAGTTCGTGGCGTTAGCCGCCTATCGAGCCTGGCTGGGCGACGCGCGGGGGGCCATCGGCTGGCTGCAGCGCTCGGCCACGATCTCGCCCATGCTCCACTACTGGTACCTGGAGTCGGGATTGTTCGATCGGGTGCGGACCGACACCGTGTTCACGGCCGGAGTTTCGCGGGTGGAAAGCGGGATCCGCGCCCGCGTCGCCGATGCGCAGCGCGAGCTCGGAGACCGGCTGGAGTGAGCGAGGCGCCCCGTTCCGAGGTGAAGTGGGACGTCGCGACGCCCGAGCTTCTCAAGGAGCTGATGGACGCACCGCCGCCCGGCGGACTCAGACAGAAGCGCAGCACCCACGGTTTCCACCGCGACATCTACTACGACACCGCCGACGGGGCCCTGGCGCGCCGGGGCGTGACCTGCCGCTTCCGCCTGGGCGCGGACGACCGCCGAGTGCTGACGGTCGCCTTCGCCACGCCGCCCGAACGGTTCTCCGCCGCGGTCCCGGAGCTGGATCTCTCGGCGGCGCTATTGGGGGACAGTGAGCCGGCGCGCCGGCTGCGCGGGCTGGTGGATGCCGCGACCCTGGAGCCGGTCGTGGCACTGGAAGTCGAGCGCCAGATTCGTCTGCTGGCCGGCGCCTGGCCCTGGAGCGCGCGTTACGAGCTGGTGTACGACATCGTGACCGTGCGCCACGAGGTGCTCTCGCGCGAGTTCCGGGAGATGAAGCTCGTCCGTCTCCGTCCGGGAGGGCCGGACCTGGCGACGGTGACGGCGGGCATGCGACGGGTGTCGGGAACGCGAACGATCCTCGAGAGCAAGCTGGCACGGGCTCAGCGCATCGTCGCCACCCTGGAAGGCGAGGCGCTGGCACGGTCGCTCGGCACGGGACGAGCCGTCACCCTGCTGGCGCTCGACGGCGGGGCAGTCGCCTTCCAGCGCCGCGGCGACCGGCTCACGCTGCCGATCGCGGACGGACGGGGTGAGGATGCCTCCCGCCATCTCCTGCGCACGACATTCGGCAGCGCCGTCGGTGACCTTGCCCTGCTCGGCAGCGCCAGCGGGCGGGGCGCGGCGGGCCGCCTGCAGGAGGTCTGGGTCGCGCGCCGGCTCCGGCTCGACGGTGACCCGGCGCCGGGCATCGAATGGCTGGAGGCGTCCGACGTGGCGGCCCGGGCCGGCGCCGCGGAGTTCCAGGATCCCGACACGCTCGCGGCACTCGCGGTGGCGCTCCGCTCCGACATCCTCCGCACTCCGGAGCCGGGCGGGAGGGTCCGGCGCTCCCGGCCCACGGCACCACCGCCGGTGTCGGCCGACGAGGCGCAGCTCTTCCTCGATGCCGACCTCAGCACACTCGAATTCCAGAGCCGGGTGCTGGCGATGGCGGAGGATCCTGCCACCCCGCTGCTGGAGCGGCTGAATTTCCTCGCCATCGTGAGCTCGAATCTGGACGAGTTCTACATGGTGAATGTCGGCGCCCTCAAGGAGCGGGAGGACGAGGACGACGAAACCGCGGCCCGGCTGGAGGCCATCGGCCTCCGAGTGACGGCGCTGCAGGCACGGCAGCAGCAGGTGCTCGAGACCTGCCTTGACGAGCTGGCGGCGGCGGGGATTCGGGTCCGCCGATGGGAGGACCTGGGTCCCACCTCGAGAGCGCTGCTTCAGGCGCAGTTCCAGCGGGAGATCTTCCCGCTGGTGATCCCGCGCGCGATCACCGTGAGTCCCGGCTTTCCGGTGCCGGTCATGCCGCACCTCAGTCCCTTGATCGCGGTCATGCTCCACGACGCCCAGACCGGTCCGGCACACTTCGCCTACCTTCGCCTGCCCGATCGGATCCACCGGTTCCTTGCGGTTCCCGACTCCAGCGATCTCATCCTGCTGGAGGACGTGGTCCGCAGCAACCTCCAGCTGGTCTATCCCGACCGCCGGATCGAAGGGGCATGGCTGTTCCGGCTCACCCGTGCCGCCGAGCTGGATCTATCGGACGAGGATGCCGGGAACCTGCTCCAGGCCATCGAGGAATCGGTGGGCCGCCGGGCGGTGAATCCGATCGTGCGGGTCGAAGTGGAGCGGGGGATGCCGCAGGCACTGCGCGAGCGCCTGCTCTGGGAGCTCCGGTTCGAGCGCGAGGCGGACGCCGGCTCGGTGCGGGAGCGCGACCTGGCCGAGATCGACGGCATGCTGGACCTGCGGGCGCTGCGCGAGCTGACGGGGGCTCCGGTGCCGGGCGGCCGATATCCCCCGTTCGAGGGGCGGAACCCATGGCCCTCGAGCGCGGACATCTGGAGCATGCTCCGCGAGCGGGACTCGCTGGTCTATCACCCGTACGAGCGCTTCGCCGACAGCACGGCGCGCTTCTTCGCCGACGCGGCGGAGGATCCCGCGGTGGTGGCCATCCGGCTCACGCTGTATCGGATCGGCGAGCGCTCGCCGATCGTGGACGCCCTGACCCGGGCGCTGGAGCGGAAGAAGGAGGTGGCCATCTTCGTCGAACTCAAGGCACGGTTCGACGAGACCCGGAACGTCGGCTGGGTGCGGCGGCTGGAGGAGGCCGGCGCCACGGTGGTGTACGGTGTGGTGGGACTCAAGAATCACGCGAAGGTGGGACTGGTGCTGCGCCGGGAGGACGATGGGCTGCGTCACTATCTGCACATCGGCACCGGCAACTACAACGCGGCCACCGCCAAGGTCTACACCGACCTCTCGCTCTTCTCCGCCGACCGCGAGCTCGGCGCCGATCTGCATGATCTCTTCAACCAGCTCACCGGCTCCAGCCGCGGACCCGGCGGCACCTTCCGCCGTATCGCCGTGGCGCCCGGGGGACTGCTGCCGTGGCTGCTGGAGTCGATCGAGCGGGAGCGGGAGCACGCGGTCGCCGGCCGGCCGGCGCGGATCAGGGCCAAGGTGAACGGCATCGCCGACACCGAAGTGGTGCAGGCGCTCTACCGCGCCTCGCGGGCCGGGGTCGCCATCGAGCTGGTGGTGCGAGGGCTGTGCGTGCTCCGCCCGGGCGTGCCGGGCCACTCCGAGCGCGTCCGGGTGGTGAGTCGGCTGGGCCGGCACCTCGAGCACGCGCGGATCTACCACTTCGCCAACGGCGGCGACGACCGCTACCACATCGGCTCCGCCGACTGGCGCCCGCGGAATCTGCGCCGGCGCGTCGAAGTGGTGACGCCGGTGACCGATGCGGCGGCGCGCGCCACACTCGACGGGATCCTCACCAGAGAGCTGACCGACCCCGACGGGTGGGTGCTCCAGCCCGACGGCAGCTACCGCCGGGAGCGGGAGGCCGGGCCGGCTTGAGAAGCTACTTCCGGCCCTTGGGGTGAAGTGGCCGCAAGTCTTGTATTTAGCCGACTGAACTGCGATCTTTTCCGCCCATGATACGGGTTACCGCCGTGGAGCCGGAATCGATCGCCGAAGCGCTCGGCCTCCGCCCGGGCACGGAGCTCGTCTCGGTGGACGGGCGGGAGCTGGACGACTTCCTCGACTGGGAATTCCTCACCGCGGAAGAGCGGTTCCGGCTGCACGTGCGCCACCCCGGCGGCGAAGAGATCGAATTCGAGATCGAGCGTCCGCTGGAGGAGCCGCTGGGCGTGTCGCTGGAACCGGTCCGCATCCGCCGCTGCGCGAACCGCTGCGACTTCTGCTTCGTGGACGGGCTGCCGGACGGGCTGCGCGAGGTGCTGTACATCCGCGACGACGACTATCGCCTCTCCTTCCGCTACGGCAACTTCGCCACCCTCACCAACCTGAAGCCGCGGGACGAAGCGCGGATCATCGAGTATCGTCTCTCCCCGCTGTACGTCTCGGTGCATGCCACCGACCCGACGATCCGCCGGTATCTCCTGCGTAATCCCACGGCGCCCGAGATCCTTCCGCAGCTTCGCCGCTTCGCGGAGCAGGGGATCGAGTTCCACACCCAGATCGTCATGTCGCCGGGCGTGAACGACGGCGAGGTCCTGCGGCAGACGCTGCGGGAGCTGTACCACTTTGGCTCCGCGATCATCGGCTGCTCGGTGGTGCCGGTCGGTCTGACGGAGTACAGCAAGCACCACCTGGTGCGCGAGCCCACTGCGGAGGAGTGCCGCGCTGCGATCGCGCTGGTCGAGGAGCGGTCGGCGATCGCGCTGGCGGAGCGGGGCAGCCACTGGGCCTTCGGCGCCGACGAGCTGTACATCCGGGCCGGCGTCGAGCTGCCGCCGGCGGAGATCTACGACACCTTCGATCAGGTGGAGAACGGCGTGGGCGCGGTGCGCTGGCTCCAGCGACGGATCCAGGCGCGGGCGGACTCGATCAGTGGGTGGGAGGGTCGCCGCGTCGGCGTGGTGACCGGAACCGCGATGGAGCGGCTCATGCCGATGGTGCTCGACCCCCTCACCCGGATCACCGGGGCGACGTTCGACCTCCTGCCGGTGGTGAACTCGCTCTTCGGCGCGTCGGTGACCACGGCGGGGCTGCTCCCGGGCACCGCGGTGCAGGAGGCGCTCCGCGGACGCCGGGATCTCGACCTCGCGCTTCTCCCGGGCGAGTCCGTCAACGATGACGGACTGTTCGTCGACGGCATGAGCGCGGCGCTGCTGGCCGCGACTTCGCCGATGGAGATCCGGTTCTCCAAGGATTTCGCCGACGCACTGGAGGCGGGAGCGGCGGCATGAGCAAGCCCACGGTGGCCATCGTGGGCCGCCCCAACGTCGGCAAATCCACCCTTTTCAACCGGGTTCTCGGCGGGCGGAGAGCGATCGTCTCCGAGCGCCCGGGCACCACGCGCGACCGCCACTTCGGCGACGCCGAATGGCAGGGACGCCGCTTCTGGGTGGTGGACACCGGCGGACTGGTGCCCGAGTCGGACGACTCCCTGGATCGCGCCATCGGGCGCCAGGTGGAGTTCGCCCTCGACGAGTCGGACGTGGTGCTCTTTCTGGTGGACGGGAAGGAAGGGGTGCACCCGGTCGATCAGGCCATTGCCGAGCGGCTCCGGCGCGCGCGACGGCCGGTCGTCCTCGCGGTGAACAAGCTCGACGACCTGGAGCGCAGCACGGCGCACCTGGAGTTCTACGAGCTGGGATTCGGCGACCCGGTCGGCGTGAGTGCAGCCGTGGGGAAGGGAAGCGGCGATTTGCTCGACGCCGTCGTGGCCAACCTTCCGCCGTACGATCCCGCCGAGTCGGAGGACACGATCCACGTCGCGGTGGTGGGCCGCCCCAACGTGGGCAAGTCGTCGCTGGTGAATCGGCTGGTGGGCGAGGAGCGCCACCTGGTGGCTGCGGAGGCGGGAACCACGCGCGACGCGATCGATTCCCTCTTGCGCTACAAGGGGATGAACCTCAACTTCATTGATACAGCAGGCTTACGTCGCCGAGCTAAAGTACAGGATGACCTGGAGTTCTACTCCACCCTGCGGACCGACCGCGCGATCGAGCGCGCCGAAGTCTGCGTGCTGGTGGTGGACGCCACGGTGGGGTTGCACAACCAGGATCTTCGAATCGCGACCGAGGCGTGGGAGCGCGGCTGCGGTTTGATCGTCGCGGTGAACAAGTGGGATCTGGTGGAGGAGAAGGAGGCGAATACCGCCCGGCGCGGGGAGGACGAGCTGATCGCCAAGGCGCCGTTTCTCCGCCACGTGCCGTTCGTCTATCTGTCGGCGCTCACCGGACAGCGGGCTCGGAAAGTGCTCGACCTCATTCTCGAGGTCGCCGAGGGGCGGGAGCAGCGGATACCGACGGCGGAGGTGAACCGGGTGCTGGCCTCTCTGCTGGAACGCAGCGGTCCTCCGCAGAAGCCGGGTGAGGAGGTGAAGCTGCTCTACGCTTCCCAGATCGGCACCGCGCCGCCGACGTTCGCGATCGTGAGCAACCGGCCTCGCGACGTGCCGGAGTCCTACCAGCGGTACCTGGCCAACGGATTCCGCGAGGTATGGCCGTTCACCGGCTCACCGGTCAGGCTCAAGTTCACCACCCGGGGCTCGAAACGGTGAGCGTGCTGGCGCTCTGGCTCGCGTCCTCGTATTTCGTCGGCGCGATCCCGACCAGCTATCTCGCGGGCCGCATCTTCCGCGGCATCGATCTTCGCGAGCACGGCAGCAGGAACCTCGGCGCCACCAACGTGTATCGGACCCTGGGTTGGAAATACGCGATCCCGGTCGGACTGGTAGACATCGCGAAGGGTGCCGTACCGGTGCTGGTCTTCGCGCCGCAGGCGTCGGACTCGCAGGTCTTCGCGCTGGCCTGTGGGGTCGCGGCCATCGTGGGTCACGTCTTCTCGGTGTTCGTCCGCTTCCGCGGCGGCAAGGGCGTGGCGACCGCCGCCGGTGTGATGCTGGGGCTCGCGCCGCTGTCGCTCGGGGTGGCGCTGGTGATCTGGGTCGTGGTGTTGAAGCTGAGCGGTTACGTCTCGCTCGCGAGCATCGCGGCGGCCTCGAGCTTCCCCGTCGGGGTGTACTGGCTCGAGCGCCCCGATCAGCCGGAGATCCTGTGGCTCGATGCCCTGGTGGCCGTCGCGATCATCTGGCTCCATCGCGCCAACATCCGGCGTCTCCTCAACGGCACCGAGAGCCGTTTCGGGCGGCGGGCCGTGCCGCCGGCGCACCCGTGACGCGCATCGCCGTCCTCGGCGCCGGCAGCTGGGGCACTACCCTTGCCCACCTCCTCGCCTGCAAGGGCGACGACATCCATCTCTGGGCTTACGAGGCGGAGGTGGTGGCGGCGGTCAACCGGGAGCGGGAGAACCCGCTGTTCCTGCCGGGGGTGCCGCTCTCCCCGCGGATCCGCGCCTTCGGGGACCAGCGCGAGGCGGTGGCGGAATGTGCGGTCGTGGTCTCCACGCCGCCGAGTCACGCCGTGCGACGCGTGATCGAGGAGATGGCCGATGCGGTTCCGGCCGGCACGCTGGTGGTCAGCGCGACCAAAGGCATCGAGACCGACACGTTGGCCCTGATGTCGCAGGTTTTCGCCGAGTGCTGGCCCCACGTCCGCTACGCCGCACTCTCGGGGCCGAGCTTCGCCGCCGAGGTGGCGCAGGGGCAGCCGACGGCGGTGGTGGCGGCCGCCGCGGACGAGGCGACGGCGCTCGCGGCCCAGCAGGTCTTCGCCACCGCCACGTTCCGGGTCTACAGCAACCTCGACGTCGTCGGTGTGGAGCTGGGCGGTGCGCTCAAGAACGTGATCGCCGTGGCCGCCGGCATCGCCGAGGGGTTGGGGATGGGCCACAATCCCCGGGCCGCGCTGATCACGCGCGGGCTCGCCGAGATCACGCGGCTGGGCGAGGCGATGGGGGCCGACCCGCTCACCTTCGCCGGGCTGGCCGGGATGGGCGATCTCGTCCTGACCACGACCGGCAGCCTGAGCCGCAACCGGTCCCTCGGCGTCGCGCTGGGGCAGGGGCAGCGCTTCGAGGAGTACCGGCTGGCCCATCGCACGGTGGCCGAAGGCGCCAACACGTCGCGCGCCGGCGCCGCTTTGGGCCGAAAGCTGGGCATCGAGCTGCCGATCACCGAGCAGGTCTGCGCCGTGCTGTTTCGAGACAAGCCGCCCCGCGAGGCGCTCGCCGAGCTGATGGGGCGGGAACTCAAATCGGAGCAATGGCGATGAGCACCGCCCGTCCCGTGCAGGAGTTCTACTCCATCGGCGAGGTGTGCGCCCTGACCGACCTGAAGCCGCACGTGCTGCGCTATTGGGAGAGTCAGTTCCGCTTCCTCAACCCGGCGAAGAACCGATCGGGCAACCGGGTGTACAAGAGCAAGGAGGTGGAGCTGATCGTGCTGGTGAAGCGGCTCCTGTACACCGAGAAGTACACCATCGAGGGCGCGCGGCAGCAGATCGACCAGTACCGGCGCAGCGGCGAGCTCAAGGGGAGCGCGCGCCGGGCGTTCGAGGCGGAGGTCGCCGCGGAGGCTCGGGCCGAGCTCGAGGCGGTGCTCGCCATCCTCGACGGCAAGGCCCCGCCGGTGCCGGCATCACCGCCGCCGCCCCACGCCGTGCCGCGCGGCGGCACGCCGGGCGCCCGGGGCAAGGGCGGCCGCTAGGGCGCGGCCGCCGGCGTACGCCAGTGCCCCGCCGGGCGGCTGGTCGGCTATCTTTGCCCCCCATGAACATCCTGGTCACCAACGACGACGGCATCCTCGCGCCGGGGCTGGCGTTGCTGGCCGACGTCTGCCGGGAGGTGGCCGACGTCAGCGTGATCGCGCCGGACCGGGAGCAAAGCGGGACCTCGCACTCCCTGACGCTGCACCGGCCCCTGCGACCGGCAAGGCGGCCCGACGGCGCCTGGCAGATCGACGGCACGCCGACCGACTGCGCCATGCTTGCGATTCAGGCGCTCATGCCCGAGCGACCCGACTTCGTGTTCTCGGGCGTGAACCACGGGCCCAACATGGGGGAGGACGTGCTGTACTCGGGCACCGTCGCGGCGGCGATGGAGGCCGTGACGCTCGGCGTGCCTGGCGTCGCCATCTCGTTCACGGGCAACCATCCGGAAACCATGGCGACCTACCGGGAACTGTTGCTGCAGCTGGTGCGCCGAATCGTGGTCGTCCCCGACTTTCCCGACCAGACCCTGCTCAACATCAACCTCCCCAGGATTCCGGCGTCGGAGGTGCGCGGCATCCAGGTCACCAAGCTGGGGAGCCGCTACTTCTCCGAGTCGCTGACCCAGATGAAGGATCCCTGGGGCCGGGAGATCTACTGGATCGGGGGCGGCACGATCACCTGGACCGGCGGCGAGAATTCGGATCACATCGCGGTGGCGCAGGGGTACGTCTCGGTCACCCCGCTCCACATGGATCTCACCAACTACTCGCTGCTCGAGACCGTGCGCGGATGGTCGCTGGAGGGGTAGGGGAGGGGGACGGGTACGGCGGCTACCGCGCCCGCCTGGTGGAGACTCTTCAGCGGAAGGGGATCCGCGACCTGGCGGTGCTCCGGGCGGTGCGGATGGTCCCGCGCCATCTCTTCGTCCCCGAGAGCGTGCGGCACCGGGCCTACGACGACGCGGCGCTCCCGATCGGCAGCAGCCAGACGATCTCCCAGCCATGGGTCCAGGCCCGCTACCTGGAGCTGCTCTCGCTCACGGGCCGCGAGCGGGTGCTGGAGATCGGCACCGGGTCGGGCTACCAGACGGCCCTGTTGGCGATGCTCTGCGATGCCGTGTTCAGCGTGGAGCGGATCGCCGGGCTGGCCCAGCGGGCGCGGGAAACGCTTGCCGCCGCGGACATTCGCAACGTCACCGTGCTGGTGGGCGACGGGACCCTCGGCTGGCGACCCTTCGCGCCCTATGACGCGATCCTGGTGGCGGCCGCGTCGCCCGAGATCCCGGGGCCGCTGCTGGAGCAGCTCGCGCCCGGCGGCCGGATGGTGATCCCGCTGGGCGATCGCGCCAACCAGAGCCTGACGCTGGTCCGCCGCGAGAGCGACGGGCTGCGCACCACCACCGTCGCCGACGTGCGGTTCGTGCCGCTGCTCGGCGAGTTCGGCTTCCGCTAGGCTTCCGGAGAACGCATGGACTTCGTGCGGTCCGTCATGGACCTCTTCCTGCACCTCGACGAGCACCTGAACCAGATCGTCACCAGCTATGGCGTCTGGACCCACCTGATCCTGTTCGCCATCGTCTTCGCCGAGACCGGGCTGGTGGTGACGCCGTTCCTCCCGGGGGACTCGCTGCTGTTCGCGGCCGGGGCGCTGGCGGCGATCGGCTCGCTGGATCTCTGGCTCCTGGTCGTGCTGCTCATCGGCGCGGCGATCCTGGGCGACACCGTGAACTACTGGGTCGGCGCCTGGATCGGACCTCGGGCATTCAGCGGGAACGTGAGGTTTCTGCGGAAGGACTACCTCGACCGGACCCACGCCTTCTATGAGAAGCACGGCGGCAAGACGATCATCCTGGCCCGGTTCATCCCCATCATCCGGACCTTCGCGCCCTTCGTGGCCGGAGTAGGGGCGATGACCTACCCCCGGTTCATCCTCTACAACGTCACCGGCGCCTTGCTGTGGGTGGGCCTCTTCGTGCCGCTGGGGTACTTCTTCGGGAACATGCCGACGGTGAAGGAAAACTTCAGCCTGGTGATCCTCGCCATCATCGCGATCTCGGTGATGCCGATCGCGGTGGAGGCGATCCGCACCCGCCGGAGGCGGCCCGCGTGAGCACGCGATTCCTCGTGTCGGGTGTGGTGCAGGGGGTTGGGTTCCGCTGGTTCGTGGCCCGACACGCCCGCGCGCTCGGACTGGGGGGCTACGCCAGAAACCTGCCGGACGGGCGGGTCGAGGTCGTCGCCGGGGGCGGCGCGAACGAGGCACTGGCGCGGCTGGAGGCGCTCCTGCGGGCGGGGCCGGCGCATGCCCGGGTGGACTGGCTGGAGCGGCACGACGACGTGAACGAGCCGGTCTCGGAGCGGAGCTTCGACATCCGATGAGCGCACCGACTACGCTGGAGCGACGAATCAGGGACACCCTCCGGCCGATCAAGGACTATCCCAAGCCCGGGATCGTGTTCCAGGACATCACCCCGGTCCTGGCGGACGCAGGCCTGTTGCACGATGTGATCGCGGGGATGGCCCAGCCCTTCGCCAGCAGCGAGGTGAGCCACGTGGTGGGGATCGAGGCGCGCGGGTTCATCCTGGGCGGGGCGGTGGCGAGCGCGCTCGGGGCCGGCTTCGTGCCGGTGCGGAAACCGGGCAAACTCCCCTGGGAGCGGGTCAAGGAGGAGTACGCCCTGGAGTACGGCACCGACGCGCTCGAGGCCCACAGCGACGGGCTCGCACCGGGGCGCCGAATCCTCATCGTCGACGACGTCCTGGCCACCGGGGGCACCGCTGAGGCGGCGGCGCGGCTGTCCCGGAAGCTCGGCAGCGAGGTGGTTGGATGGTCGTTCCTGCTGGAGATCTCCTTCCTGAACGGTCGACAGCGTCTGTCCGGCGCGCCCAGCCGGGTGTTGGCCGCGGTTTGAGTGGCAGGGGCCGGGTTGCCCCGAGACCAGCCGACAGGGCATCTTTCCCGGCTGCGGAGCAGGTGGCTCCCGGCCCCCGTAGCTCAGATGGATAGAGCAGCAGTTTCCTAAACTGTTGGCCGCGTGTTCGAGTCACGCCGGGGGCACTCGGACGTCGGCACGCATTGGCCGGGCCGGCGCGTTCAACTCTTCACTCGTGACAACGACATGGCGACGATGGTGGAAGCGACAACCCGAGGACAGACGACCGCAGCGACGAGCAAACCCGCACCCTGGTACCGGGACCGCAGCAGGCTACTCGCCGGCGCGGGCGTCGTGGTGCTGCTTCTGGCCGCGGTGGGGTGGGTGATCTGGAGCAGCGATCGCCGGAAGGAGGAGTTCGCGGCCAGGAGTCTGAACCAGGCCCGCGCGGCCGCCGAGGCGGGGAATCTGCCGCTGGCCTCGAGCGAGCTGCAACGGCTGATCGATACCTATCGGGGTACCGATGCGGCCACCGAGGCCGTGATCACCCTCAATCAGATCCGGATGGTGAATGGGCAGAGCGAGCTCGCCGCGGTCGGCCTCCGGGAGTTCATCCAGCGCAATCCGCCGGCCAAGTACCTGGCACCGGCCTACGGGCTGCTGGGGACGGCGCTGGAAAACTCGAAGCGTCCGGGCGATGCCGGGGAGGCGTTTCGAAATGCCTCCAAGTCGGCCGACCTGGAGTATCTCCGGGCCCGCTATCTGATCGACGCCGGCCGGGCGTACAAGGCGGGCGGGAAGCAGGCGGAGGCGGTCGCGGCCTACCGGGCGGTGATCGACAGCTTTCCGGAGAGCCCCAGCGTAACGGAGGCAAAGGTCCGGCTGGCGGAGATGACCGACGGGAAGATGTAGGCGTCGGCGGTCGGGCGGTCGGGTAGTAGAAAGGTGCGGGGGGCGGCGGCACGACCCCTCGCCTTTTTCTGGGCCAGGACCGATGACGTATAAGATATGTTATGTTAAGTAAGCCTGGGGATAACTGTGGGAAAGTCTGGAATCCTTGGTCTCTTCAAGTTGGAAGTTGTTGTGTGAAGCAGACTTCGAGGGATTCAGCCTGCTGTGTGAATATCTCGCTCAAACGCCCTCCCACACCCCCCGAAACAACAACCGGCCCTGGCCGCCGAGCCAGATATCGTGTGCCAGAGCGCCGTTCAGCTCGGCCCTGACCAGGAGCTCGGGCCCTCCCCTGCTGCGGAACCGGAGCGGCAGCTGGGCCTCCCCCCGGGCGGCCAGCGCGATCGCCGCGGCTACGGTGCCGGTGCCGCAGGCCAAGGTTTCGCCCTCCACCCCCCGTTCGTAGGTGCGGATCCGCCACGGCTCGCCGCTGGCAGCACCGGGTGCCACGAAGTTGACGTTGGCGCCGTCGGGTCCGGTGGCCGGGTCGAACCGGAGGGCTCGGCCGCGCCGCGCCAGGTCTACCGCCTCGAGGTCCTCCACGCGGACCACGAGGTGGGGAACGCCGACGGTGCCGAAGCAGAGCCAGCGCTCGTCCGGCGCCGTGGGGAGTCCGTCCACGGCCGCCGGGATCTCCACATCGGGCAGCCGGATTTCGGCTTGGTCTCCGGTTCCGTCGCAACGTCCCGGAACTACACCCGCCCCGGTCAGGAGGCACAGCTCCCCGGGGTCGGCCAGCTCCAGATAGACCGCCAGCCGGGTGCTGCACAAGGCGGCATTGCCGCACATTGCCGCCTGTGATCCATCGGAGTTCCAGTAGGTCATCCGGATGCGACCCGGGGCATCGGGGGTCAGAATCACGAGCCCGTCGCCTCCCACGCCCGAACGACGGTCGCAGATGGCCGCGACCCGGGTGGCCGGCCAGCGCTCGGGAGAGGTGAACCGGCCGTCGAGCATGACGAAGTCATTGCCCGAGCCGGTCATCTTGTAGACGACGGTTCCTCTCACAGCTGCCCCACCAGTCCCTTGATCCGGAGCCACCAGACCATCCAGATGGCCTCCCGCACGATCCGCTTGTTCATCTTGCTCTGACCCTCGACCCGGTCGGTGAACACGATCGGAATCTCCACCAACCTGAAGCCTTTTTTCCAGGCCCGGAAGCTCATCTCGATCTGGAACGAGTACCCGTTGGACCGGACCCGGTCGAACTCGATCGCCTGGAGCACCCGCCGTCGGAAGCACTTGAAGCCGCCGGTGGAGTCCATGACCGGCAGGCCCGTGATCCAGCGCGCGTACTGATTGGCGCCGAGCGACAGGAGGAGCCGGGAGATCGGCCAGTTGATGACATTGACGCCGGTCTTGTAACGCGATCCGATCACCAGGTCGGCATCCTCGGCGGCCCGCAGGAAGTCGGCCAGAAACTTGGGGTCATGGCTGAAGTCGGCGTCCATCTCGAAGATCAGCTCGTAGTCCCGCTCCAACGCCCAGCGAAAGCCCGCGAGGTATGCCTTCCCCAATCCACCTTTCCCCGGCCGGTGCAACACATGGACCCGTGGCTCCGCCGCGGCCATCTGGTCGGCGACCTGCCCCGTTCCGTCGGGCGAGTTGTCGTCCACGATCAGCACATCGAGCCGGGGGTCCTGCGCCAGGATCTGGGGGACGATCAGCGGCAGGTTCACGGATTCGTTGTAGGTGGGCACCACCACCAGGGCGCGCTCAGCCACTCGCGAGCCGCCGGCGTTGTACCAGGGTCCAGGACCAGAGCCCCACGATGGCCAGGAGCGCGACCAGGCTCACCAGCTTGCCGCGAGCGTACTCCGGCGAGTCGAAGTCCAGCGTCACTTCGCGGGACCCCGGCGGGAGGGCCACGGTGATCAACGCGTGGTCTCCGCGGAGGACTTGAGCCGGACGGCCATCCACCGTCGCGTGCCAGTCCTTGTACCAGGTCTCGCTCACCAGGAGATAACGGGTCGCCTGGTCGCTGCCCGTCAGCGCGACGCGCATTCTCCCCGGTTGCCATTCCGTCAGCCTCGCCCGCACCGAGGTCGAGTCCGGGCCTCCGGCCCGGATCGGCGCCGGCGTCACCGAGGCGGATTCCGGAAACACCACGACCCCGCTCACCGGAAATCTCGGATCGATGACGGTGGGCACCAGCTGGTCCTCCGGCAGCTTGGCGGCGGACGGGAGCACCCGGACATATGGCGGCACGGTGTCCCGCTGGTAGAGGACGCCGACCGAGCCGTGGGCCGTGGGCGTCGGCTCCATGATCCGATGGAATCCCGGGACCGACTGGGTGTCCGGCAGCAGGAGGAATCGGGTGGCGAGCAGGTCGTGCAGGTTCGGGTTGCCGATGTTGCGCCAGACGTTTTTTCCGCCCATCAGGTCGTCGTAGAAGCGAACCTCGTTGCCGTGGTATCCCAGGACCGTCTGTACCGAATGAGCCATCAGCACCGAGCCCTGGTACACCCCGGCATCGAGCACGCGGTACGGCTTCGGCTCCTGCTTCAGCCTGGTCGTGATCGGGTCGTCGGCAAACAGCTCGGAGGCAGGCGGCTTGAAGTCGAAGAAACGCCGGTCCACGCTCCAGAGGTCGGCCACCACCACGGCGGCGAGGGCGCCCGCCGCCGCGAGCCCCTGCAGCCGCTTGCTCGCGACGGCCCAGAAGGTCGCGCCTGCCAGCGCCGAGAGCACGAGGAGCCGGAGCGCGCCGATGCGAAGCTCCGGCGCGTTCGCCGCCAGCCTGGGCGCCTGCTCCTCGGAGGCGAACAGGGTGGCCACGCTGCCCAGCACGCCGATCAGGCCGAGCAGCGCGATGCCGCCGATCACGCCGAGCGGAATCGCCAGCGCTCTCGCCGTCACTTCCCCGCGCAACAGCCGGTCGGTGCCGAAGCCCGCCCAGATCGCCATCGGCAAGGCCACCAGGAAGAAGGCCATGCCGGGCGCCCGCACCTTCTTCATCATCGGCATCACCTCGTACCACAAGGTGTAGAAGGGCGTGTGCCCGCCGAGCGCGACCAGCAGAAAGAGGATCGCGATCACCGCGAGGGCGCGGATAGTCCTCGCGCGCGTCCGATCGCCGAGCCCGAGCACGGCCAACGCCACCACTGCCGCGCCCAGATACTCGGTGTGCAGCTTGAAAAAGTTCCGGCCCCAGTAGCTCTCGAGCACGCCGTTGAACTGGGGCAGGATCGTGGACATGAGCTCTTCGGGTGGCAGCGAGTAGCTGACCGCGTACTCCCAGCCCCCGCTGCCTCCGCCTTCGCCGCGGGGCGAGAACGGGATGTAGGAGAGGAACGGCAGCGCCTGGACGGCGGATAGGGTGACCCCGAGCAGCACCGCGCCCAGCGCCAGCGCCAGGATCACCGCCCCGTCCCGCCGGGCCGGCCGTTCCGGCGCGAAGAAGGTCAGGTACAGCGTCCACAGCCCGGACGCGACGAGCAGGTAGTAGGTCATCTGGTAATGCGGACTCAGCAGCCCGAGACCCACCACCAGCGCGAGGAGCGCATAGCCGTTGGGATGGCGGTCGCGTACCGCCCTCACGAGCGCCAGGAAAGCGAGCGGTGCCAGCGCGGAGACGAAGAGCTTGCCGTCGTGCCCGGGCTTCACCAGCGAGGCTACGATGCCGGTAAGCTCGTAGGCCACTCCGCCCACGATGCCGGCCGACCACGACGCGCCCAGCGCGCGCAGCAGGAGGTACGTGGCAAATCCGGCGAGCACCAGGTGGAGCGCGAAGCCGAGGTTCATCGCCGTGTCCACCGGAAGGAACCAGCGGAGCCAGGCGGTCGGATAGAAGATGTCGCCGTGCATGGCGGCGATGAACGGCAGGCCGCCGAAGAGGTACGGATTCCACTGCGGAAGCTGTCCCGTCTCCCGGAACATCTCCGCACCGTAGAGGCGGAAGCTGTAGCCGGCGACGTACTGATCGTCGCCCAGCAGGAATCTGCCCCCGAGCATGGGCCAGCACAGGGTCAGCGCCGCAGCTATGAAGATCCCAAGTGCCAAGAGCTTAGGCCACCTTGGCTCGAGCGGATTCTGAGGTGCATCAGGCGACACTGGGCTTTCCCCGGGGGAACAGCAGGAAGGGCACGGCCGCACCCAGCTCGGTCACGGTGAGCAGCAGGCGGGAGGCGACGGCCAGCGCCGTCGCCGCCCCGATTCCGATGGGTCCCTGAAGCATGAGGATGAAGACCCCCTCCCGGACCCCGATGCCACCCGGCGCGAACAGCGCGAGAAATCCCGCGAGGTATGATGCGGTGAAGACGGCGATCGACCGAAGGAGGCCGAGTCCGGCGCCCGGCAGCAGGCCCCGCGCTAGCAGCCAGAGCGCCACGCCGTAGCCCGCCCAGGCGATCGTGTTGGCGGCGATGCCGAACGCCACCGCACCGATCCTCGGCGTCAACGACACGGTCGCTTGGGGCAGGGCGATCCGGACGATGCTGCGAACCGATTCGGGCCGCAGCAGCACGACCACCGCCACGAGCGAAATGGCCAGCAGCACTGCCAGGCCGCCCTCGGCGCCCGGGTATGCGGCGCGGAGCGAGCTCCAGCCTGTCAGTGCGGCGACGGGCGCGCCGGTTCCGATCGCGAGTACCTGAAGGATGATCGCCGAGCCGGTGGCCGGCCCGGCTCCGACCCCGGCGCGCTGCGCCATAACGGCCATGCCCGCCACGGCCCACACTTTCCCCGGCAGGTATTTCCCCAGGCTCGAAAGGGTCCAGATTCTGGCCGCGGACCAGAAGTCGAGTCCCCTGCCCCAGCCGGCGAGCATGGCGCGCCAGGCCGCGATCAGCAGTCCGTACATCAGCCAGACCACCACCGCGCTCAGGATCAGCCAACCGGGCTCGATGCTCCACTCCAGAGGCTGCGCCCGGAGCTGATCCCAGTTCCGGACCAGCGAGCGGACGGCGAAGCCGACGATGGCGATGCCGAGCAGCCACTGGAGCGCGCGGATCCTCCGGTCAGCCACCCAGGGCCTCGCGGTACCAAGCCTCGCAGATCTCGGCGACCTGATCGGGTGCGAGTCGCGCGCGCCAGGACTCGCCGACCAGACGGGCCATGTCGCGGTGGTCCGGCTCCAGCAGCAGCCCGAGGATGGCGTCGCCCATGGCCTCGGGGGCCGGCAGCGTGAGCCGGCCCGCGCCGTTGGGGGGCACCACGTCCAGGACCCCGCCGCCGTCCCAGCAGGCCACCACCGGCACCCCCGCCATCAGCGCCTCCGCCGCCACCAGACCGAAGCCCTCGCCCTGAGCGGGAAAGATCATGAGATCGGCCCGGCCAAGGTAGTTGGGGACTTCCTCGAGAGGGACCGCACCGGTGAAGCGGACGAACGAGGTGATGCCGAGCTTGGCCACCAGGCGCTCGAGCGCCGCGCGCTCGGGGCCGTCGCCCACGATGGTGAGCGGCATCTCATGGCCGCAGGAGGCGAGGAAGGCGACGGTCTCGATGGCGAGGGAGACGCGCTTCTGGGCCGTGAGCCGCGAGACGACGATGGCGCCGCCGCCGCCCGCCGACCAAACTCGGTTGCGGCTGTCCACCGGCATGGGCTGGATGTGGGAGGGATCCACGAACCGGCCGGCCCCCGCCTGCACCCAGTTCGCCAGCTCGCGGGACACGGTGGTGACCACCGTGGCGCGCTGAAAAACCGGGCGCGCCAGGGTGCGGGCGATGCGAGACCGCCGGAGCAGCGCCGCGTCGGTCCCGTGAACGGTCAGCACGCTGCGGGCACCCTTCGGCACGGCCATGCCTGCCGGCACCCACCAGTGGGCGTGGAAGAGGTCGGCGCCCGCCTTCGCCTCTTCGGCGGCCGCGCGCCGCAGGGCGCGCCACAGGCCGGCGAGGGCCCGGATGCCGGATGGCGCCCGGAGCGCGGCCTGCATGGTACCGCGGTAGGCCAGCGTCTCCGCCCGGGCGGAGGCGTACCGTACCCGTCGCACCGCGATGCCGTCGAGCTCGTCCTCGCCGCCCCGGCCCTCGTCGCTGGGGGCAACGACGCGCACGTCGATGCCGCGGCGCGCGAGTCCTCCGGCGAGGGTCGCCAGAAAGGCGCCCGAGACGTCGCCCGCCCACCGTGGATAGTTGTGGGTGAGAAAGACCACCCGCACCGGTCAGTCCCGCACGTCGAGTTTGTCGAGGCGGGCCAGGGTCCGGGCCATCTCCCGGGTCTCCTCCTGTTGTCCGGCGATCATCTCGCCGAGGAGGCCGAACCCGAAGAGGACGATGCCGCTGATGACCATCGTCTCGACCAGGTTCAACAGCGGGCGGAACCCGTAGCCGTATCCGAAGCGCAGCACCAGCGCGGTCACACCGGCCAGCAGACCGATGAGGAACAGCAGCGCACCGGCGACGCCGAAGAAGAGCATCGGCTTGCGGCCGAAGCGGAGCTGGAACCAGACGGAGACGAGGTCGAAGACGCCGACCGGGATGCGACGCCAGTTGAACTTGGAGACCCCGGCCTTACGAGGATACAGCGGGACCGGGAGCGCGTCGAGACGGAAGCCGTCCGCGGCGGCGATCACCACCATATAGCGGTGCCAGTCGGGCCGGAGGGGGACGTTGAGCATCACCTCGCGGCGGTAGGCCTTCACCGAGTTGAGGTCGGTCACCCGCACGCCGAAGAGCCAGCGGCAGAGCCCGTTGTAGATCCGTGAGACGAAGGCCTTCTCGTACTTCCCCTGCTTGGTCCCGGTGACGATGTCGGCGCGGCCCTGAAGGATCGGACTCACCAGTGCCGGGATGTCGGCCGGCAGGTACTGGAGATCGGCCGGGTAGAAGACGAACACGTCGCCCCGCGCGACGTCGCCGGCGGAGCGGAGTGCGTCGGCGATGCCCCGCTGGCGACGGTGGGTGACCACCCGCAGGAAGGGGTACTGCCGCTCCAGCTCGCGCAACACCTGCGCGCTGTCGTCGCGGGAGCCGTCGTTCACGATTACGACTTCGAAGGAGAACCCGGCGGGTCCGAGGGCCTCGGCGCAGAGCCGGACGAACTCCGGAAGGTTAGGGGCCTCGTCCTTGGCCGGCACGAGGACGCTGACATCCAGCGCCTCGGAAGGAAGGGTCATACGCGCTTCCGCATGCGCGCCGGCAGGATCCCGAGCTGATCCCGGTACTTGGCCACGGTGCGGCGGGCGATCTGGATGCCCTGCTCCTGGAAGAGGTGGACGATCTGTTGGTCGGTGAGCGGCTTCGCGCTGTCCTCCTCGGCCACCATTTTCTGCAGCTTGGCCCGGATGGAGCGCGCGCTGGCCTCCTCGCCCGAGGCGGTGGCGAGAGCGCTGGAAAAGAAGAACTTGAGCGGCAGCACCCCGCGCGGGGTCTGGACGTACTTCTCGTTGGTCACCCGGCTCACCGTGGACTCGTGCATGTTGATGACCTCGGCGACCTCGCGCAGGGTTAGCGGCTTGAGGTACTCGATGCCCTTCTCGAAGAAATCGCGCTGCCGGTCCACGATGAAGTTCATCACCTTGAGCATCGTCTGCCGCCGCTGCTCGATCGCCTGAATCATCCAGTTCGCGCTGTTCATCTTCGAGGCGATGAACTCGCGGTTCTCCGGGGTCATCTTCTTCTTGTCCCGCGCGATCTCCTGGTACGATCGGCTGAGGCGCAGCCGGGGCATTCCCGTGTCGTTGAGGAAGACCTGGTACCGGTTGGCGATCTTCTCGACGATGAGGTCGGGGATGATGTAGCCGTCGTTCTGATTGGAGTACTTGAGCCCGGGCTTGGGATCGAGCCGGGCGAGTCCGTCGGCCGCGGCCTGCACCCCCGCCGGCTCCACTCCGAAACGCTTGGCGAGGTCGTTCCAGCGGTGGGCGATGAGGTCGGGGAACGCTTCGTCCACCAAGCGGAAGGTCAGGGACTCCGTATCCTTCTCTTCCCGGAGCTGGATCAGCAGGCACTCGCGCAGGTCGCGCGCGCCGGTGCCGGGCGGATCAAGCTTCTGGATCACGCCGACCATCTCCTCGATCTCGGCCATCGAGTAGTATGGGGGCGACGGGAGGTCCTCGACCGGAGCCGGGGGCACATCGGCCTCGGCGACCGCCTCGTCGGGCTGCTCGGCCGGCGCGGCGGCCCCGGCTGGCGCGGCGGCGGCGGGCACGACGGCCCGGACCGGCGGCGCGGGGTCCTCGCCTTGGTCCTCCTCTCCCTCCCCCTCCCCCTCCCCCTTCACGTGCGCGGCCACCAGCTGGTTCACCGAATGCCGGATCTCCTCCAGCGAGGCCGCGAGATACCCCTCCTCGTTGATGTTGCCCAGAAACTCCTCGGCCAGCAGAAGCTGGCGCGGGGTAAGCGTGAGCATCTGCAGCTGCTCGCGGAGATGGTCGATCAGGTCCTTGGTCTCGACCGTGACCGGCTCGGTGTACTCCAGCTGCTCGAACTGCTCGCGGGTGCCGCCGACCTCGAAGCCGTTGAGGAGAATCTCCTCCCAGTCCATCTCCTCCTCTTTCTCCTTCTGCTCCTTCTCCTGCTCCGCGTCTTTCTGCTCCGGGGTCTCCTCCTCCGGCTCCAGCAGCTCGAGGAAGGGGTTCGACAGCAGCTCCTGCTTCAGATGCTGCTGGAGGTCCATCATCGGCATGTACAGCATGTCCATCGCCTGGTAGAGCCGCGGATTGACCCGGAGCTCCTGGCGAAGGCTGGTGTGCTGCGAGAGACCGGTCTTCATGCCACCGCCTCGAGCCGGGCTCGGAGCCGCGCGGTCAAGGTTGGCCCCAGGTACAGCTGGGCCACCCGATCGTCGTAGACCAGGTCACGGACGCTGCCCGATGCCTGCACTTTGCCTTCGAACATGATGTAGGCCCGATCGACGATATCGAGCGTCTGCTCGACGTTGTGGTCGGTGATGAGCACGCCGATCCCGCGATGGCGCAGGCCGGCGACGATGGTCTGAATGTCGTGCACCGCGATAGGGTCCACCCCTGCGAACGGCTCGTCCAGCAACATGAACTTCGGCTCCGTCACCAGCGCCCGGGTGATTTCCAGCCGGCGCCGCTCGCCGCCGCTCAGGGCGTAGGCCTTGCTGCGGCGGAGGTGCTTGATCGAGAGCTCGTCCAGCATCCGGTCCAGGCGCTTGTGCCGCTCGGCCCGGGTGAGGGGCCGGGTCTCCAGGATCGCCAGAATATTTTCCTCGACCGTCATTTTCCGAAAGATCGAGGGCTCCTGCGCCAGGTACCCGATCCCCGCGCGGGCCCGGCGGTACATCGGGGCACGGGTGAGGTCCAGACCGTCCAGCAGCACGCGCCCGTCGTCCGGACGGATCAGCCCCGTAATAAGGTAGAAGGTCGTCGTCTTTCCCGCGCCGTTGGGCCCCAGCAGACCCACGATCTCGCCCTGCTGCAGCCGGACCGTGACGTGGTCCACGACCCGGCGGCCTTTGAAGCTCTTGGCCAGGTCCATCCCCTCCAGGACGCTGGCGGACCTGGCCTGGGCGACCACTGGCTTGGCCCGCTGGGCGGCGCGCCGGGCGGCCTCGAGCAGTGCGTCGTAGACGTTCTGCCGTGCCTCCGGGGTCTGCCCCCACCAGGGCACCCGGGGCCGCACCGGATTCCAGTCGCCGTCGGAGGGGTCGAGGATCCACCCCTCGGTGGCCAATCGGGGCAGCACGGAGCGATTGAGGTGGTCGCGGACCTCGTCGCCGGTGATCTCGACCTGCGCGGGCCCGTTGAGGGGCCGGTGGCAGGCGATGTGTGCCTCGCGATAGCTCATGACGAGGTCGCCGAAGTCCACCGAATCGGTGGCGCCCGCGGCCCGGGTGATCGCCGCGAGGGCGATGGGAACCGATGGGTCGCGGTCGCCAAGAGGTGCGATCCACTCCGGCGCGCTCATCGCGTGCCTCCGCCGCCCGGCGTGCTGTCGGATGGCGCCGCGGAAGGCGGCGCGGCCTCCAGCTGGATGCCGTCCACCTTGCCTCGGATGTCCACCCGATCCACGCCGGAGCCGGCCGTCGCGGGCCCGTTCCTCATGGTGACGGTGATGACGTCGCCCCGGGCGTAGTTGACCGATGGCAGCGTCGAATCGCGCTCGTTGGGCTCCAGATGATAGGACTGGGCCGCCTTGCGGGCCTGGATCTGACTCAGTACGGCCCGCTGAGTGCCGGCGGAGTCGCGCGACGCGAATCGGGCGATGACCGTGTCCCCCCGCATCCAGTCGCGGTCCTTGGTGGGCTGGTACACGGTCCCTCCCAGCCAGGCCCGCCCGAAGCCGCGCACCTCCTTCAACCGCTGTCCGGGCGTGTCGAGCGCAAGGGAGTCGGCCTTCATCGCGTAGCTGGTGGAGGTCGCGGAGGGCCGAAGACTGTCGCCCCAGGCAAGCGTCTGCTCCAGCTTGCGGCGGTTCACGTCCAGGGCGATGGTGTCCGCGACCAGCTCCCACTCCTGGTTGACCGCCTTGCTGTTGCCCTTGGCGAGCAGGTAGGTGAGCTCTCTGCCCTCCAGCTTCAGGTCGATCCGGTTGCCGGTGATGGAGAAGCTGTCGGCGCCGAGGCCGCGGAGCACCGGCCGTCCGCCGATGAGGCTGCCGTCTCCGCCGGGTCCGGTGTCGAGCCGCAGCGAATCGGAGCGGGAGGCGAAGTCGCTGCGATCCACGGTGACCTTGCCCCCGGCGAAGATCCGGTCGTCGCCCTTGAGACGCACCCGATCCCCGACGATAACGTACGGCTCGGGCTTCTGTCCGCCGGTGTCGCTGGGGAAGTACTGGATGCTCGGCCGGGCGGTGGCATACATCTCCATCGTATCGCGCACGCCCTTCACCACGCGCATGTAGTCGAGGGAGGGACCCGTGAGGGTCGAGCCGGTCACCAGGTTCTTGGTGACCACCCTGCCGCGGGCCTCCCAGCGCTCCCGGCTCTTGAAGTAGGTGCCCCGGTCGGCGTCCATGGTGAGCGTGGAGTCACGGTACTTCACCCGGCCGATGAACTGGACCACCGTGCCGCCGTAGGCGGCGACGCTGTCGCTCTGCATGGAGATCGTGGTGCCCCGGCAGCTCAGCCGCACGTTGCCGCCGGCGAAGTAGTTGGTGCCCTGCGGCGTTTCCACCACCGCGCCCTGCCGGTCGACGTTGTCGATCTGGAAGACGCACTGCTGCCCTTGGGCGAGCAGCGGTGGGGGGACCAGCAGCCGCGCGGCAGCCAGCAGCACCGCGGGCACGGCGGCGCGCGAGGCGAGCCGCGTCATCGCCCACCCTCCTGCCCCGGCAGCAGCATGCCGTTGCCGGCTGGTCCTCCGCCGCGCGGCTGGTCGGTCACCACGTTCCGGAAGTCCGGGTCCGAGCGGAAGCTGTTCCCCTCCAGGTGCTCCTCGCCGCGATCGAAGGTGAATCGCCGGTCGGTGGAGATCTGGTTGGTGGCGTTGTCGTAGCGGAGCCGCTCGGTGGCGAGCCGCCGCCCGTCGGGTGATACCACGACCACGTTCCCGTTGGCCTCCATGGAGCCATCCTGCCAGCGGTACAGGCCGGTCTTCGCGGTCAGCGTCGAGCTCTCCGCGCCCTTGAGGTCGTAGAACGTCACCTTCACCTTGACCAGATTCGTGACCTGGGTCCCTTCGTAGAAGTAAGCCGTGTCCGCCTGCACCCGGCTCCGCCGGATGCCGTCGTTCGTCACGTAGTGGGAGAACCCTTCGAGCACCTGGTCCGCGCTGTCTGGCGCCTGGACCGTGGTGGTCGGCCGGGCGCCTGATTCCTCGCAACCGGCGGATACGAGCATCGCCGCGAGCACGAGGACGGTCGCGAGGGCGGTCGGTCGGGCGGCCGGGCCCGTCACCCCGAGTGCAGCCAGCAAGACCGCGCCGACAGGGTCGGTCCTACGACCGCCCGACCGCCTGACCGCCCGGCTGGCACCCCTCACACCGCCCCCGCCCGCATGAGGTCGTGCAGGTGCACCACGCCTTCGATTTTCCCGCCGTCCGAGATCACCGGGAGCACGATCACGCCGTGTCGTTCCATCGTGCCGACGGCGGCGGCCGCCAGATCGTCCGGGCCGGTGGTTCTCGGCGTGCGGGTCATCACCTGCGACACCGGCCGCCCAAGGAAGTCGGAATCACGCTCCGCCAGCCGGGTCAGGTCTCCGGTGGTGAGCACACCCGTCAGCCTGCCGTCGGTCCCGACCAGAGCGAGCCCGCGGTCGTGGGCGAGACTCACCACCGCCTCCCGCATGGTGGCGTCCGGCCGGAGGATGCGCCCCGGCGGGAGCATGACGTCCCGCACCCGGAGCAACAGCCGTCGCCCCAGCGAGCCCCCGGGGTGCAGCGCCGCGAAATCCTCGGGGCGGAACCCCTTTCGCTCCAGCAGCGCGACGGCGAGCGCGTCGCCCAGGGCCAGGGCCACCGTGGTGCTCGCGGTCGGCGCCAGATCGTAGGGGCAGGCCTCCTCCGCGACCGAGCCGTCGAGCACCACCGTCGCCACCCGGGCCAGGGGCGAGTCGAGCCCGCCGGTGATGGCGATGATGGGCACGCCCAGGCGCTGGAGCGAGCCCACCAGTCCGAAGAGATCCTGCGAATCGCCGCTCTTGCTCAGCACCAGCGCCACGTCGTGCGCGCCGACGATGCCGAGATCACCGTGCAGCGAATCGATCGGGTGCAGATAGCTCGCCGGCGTCCCGGTGGAGGTGAGCGTCGCCGCGATCTTACGGGCAACCAGGCCCGACTTCCCCACCCCGGCCACGATGACCCGTCCCGTGGCGCCGGCGAGAAGCCGCACCGCGCGGTCGAACCGCTCGTCGAGCCGGTCGGCCACCGCGCTGACCGCGGCGCCTTCCAGCCGGAGCACATGTCGCCCGAGCTCGACCGTCGCGCCAGTATCAGACATCGCGCCCCTGCTGCTCGGTGAAGTAGCGCTCGAGCATGTCGGCCCAGACTCCCCGCGCCCTGAGCAGCGCGTCCACGATCTCACGTACGGCGCCGTGCCCGCCCCTGGCGGCGGTGGTCGCCGCGGCGACCGCGCGGATCTCGGGGACGGCGTTGGCGACCGCGAGCGGCAGGCCGACCCGGCGCATGACCTTGAGATCGGCCAGATCGTCGCCGACATAGGCGACTTCGTCCCAGCCAAGGCCGCGCCGCGAGAGCACCTGGCCGAGCGCGTCGAGCTTCTCCGCCCCCCCGACCTGGAGCACCTCGTCCACCCGGAGCTCCTCGGCCCGGAGTGCGGTCGCCTCCGAATGCCTCCCGCTCAGCCAGAGCACCGGAATCCCGGCGGTGCGAAGGAGCCGCATCCCGAGCCCGTCCTGAATGTCGAACCGCTTGAGCTCCACCCGCACGCCGGCGATCGGGCCGATCCAGATGCCGTTGTCGGTGAGCACCCCATCCACGTCGAGCGCCACCATCCGAACCCGGGCGGCGCGAGCCGCGTCAATCTCCATGGACCCGGGCCCAGAGGTCGAGTGTGCGGTCGAGCAGTCCCGGGAGCCGGTCGAGCGGCCACTGGGTGGCGGCGTCGCTCGCCGCGGCGGCGGGGTCCGGGTGGGTCTCGAGAAAGAACCCGTCGGCCCCCGCGCCCGCCGCGGCCGCGAGAAGGGCGGGAATGTGCTCCCGCTCCCCGCCGGTGGTGCCGGACGAGCTCATGCCGGGACGCTGCACCGAGTGGGTCGCGTCGAAGACGACGGGGACCGCGGTGGCGTCGCGGAGACGCGCGAAGTTCCGCATGTCCACGACCAGGTCGCCGTAGCCGAAGAAGGTGCCCCGCTCGGTCACCGCCACGTCGCGGCTGCCGCCGCTCCGCACCTTCTCCACCGATCCCGTCATCCCTTCGGCCGACATCCACTGGCCCTTCTTCACGTTCACCGGTCGACCGGTGCGACCGGCGGCGACGAGCAGATCCGTCTGCCGGCAGAGGAAGGCGGGAATCTGGAGCACGTCCACGACTTCCGCGGCCGGCGCCGCCTGATGGGCTTCGTGGATGTCCGTGAGCAGCGGCAGGCCGCTCGCCGCCCGGATCCGCTGGAGGAGGCGAAGCCCCTCGTCCGCGCCGGGGCCGCGCACCGCACCCAGCCGCGACCGGTTGGCCTTGTCGAAGCTCGCCTTGAAGCAGACGGGTACACCGCGCCGCTCCGCGTACTGCGCCAGCACCTCGGCCACACGCGGCAGCACGTCGCCCGGCTCGACGACGCAGGGACCCGCGATCACAAACGGTGCCCGCGCGAAGGACCAGCCGCTCAAAGCGTGGCTTCCACCATCGTCCTGGAAGCCGGCGTCTCACCGCTCCCCCGCCCGCGCCGCCGCTTCAGCGCTGCGCCGATGAACCCCGCAAAGAGCGGGTGCGGCCGGGTGGGGCGCGACTTCAGCTCGGGGTGGAACTGGCAGCCGATGTACCACGCGTGATCCGGCAGCTCGATCACCTCGACCAGCCCGCCGTCCGGGGACTGTCCTGAGAGCCGGAGGCCGTACTCGGCGAGCACGTCGCGGTACGCGTTGTTGACCTCCCAGCGGTGCCGGTGGCGCTCGCTGATCTCGGTGGTCCCGTAGGCCTGCGCCGCGCGGGACCCGGCGCGGAGTCTCGCGGTGTAGGCGCCGAGCCGCATGGTGCCGCCCAGGTCCGCCACGTCGCGCTGCGATTGCAGCAGCGCGATCACCGGCGTCTCGCACTCGGGGGAGAACTCGGTGCTGTTGCTCTCCGGCAGCCGGCAGACATTGCGCGCGAACTCGATGATGGCGACCTGCAGGCCGAGACAGATGCCGAAGAATGGCAGGTCGTTCTCCCGGGCCCAGCGCACCGCGTTCACCATGCCCTCGATGCCGCGCTCCCCGAACCCGCCGGGCACCAGCACGCCGTCGAAGCCCCCGAGCGCCTTGCCCGCGGCCTCCTGATCGGGGAACCGGTCGCTCGCGATCCACTCGATCTCGACCCGCGCGTCGTTGGCGATGCCGCCGTGAATCAAGGCCTCCTGCACCGACTTGTAGGCGTCGTGCAGCGCGGTGTACTTGCCGACCACCGCGATGCGCACCTTGTTCGCCGGGTGCAGGATGCGGTCCACGATCCCCTTCCAGGCGCCGAGATCGGGCGCCCGGGTCTCCAGCCGGAGGCGCTCGCACACGACCCGGTCGAGCCCCTGATCGTGGAAGCGGAGCGGAATCTCGTAGATGGAGCCTACGTCCGGGCTCTCGATCACGCAGTCGAAGTCCACATTGCAGAAGAGCGCGATCTTGCGCTTGATGTCGGCGGAGATGGCCTGCTCGCTGCGACAGATCAGGATGTCCGGCTGGAGTCCGATCTGCATCAGCTCGCGGACGGAATGCTGGGTCGGCTTGGTCTTGAGCTCGCCCGCCGCGGCGATGAAGGGGACCAGGGTGAGGTGGATGACCAGGGCGTTGTCCCGGCCGACCTCCTGACGGAACTGGCGGATGGCCTCCAGGAACGGCAGCGACTCGATGTCGCCGACGGTGCCGCCGATCTCGGTGATCACCACGTCGTGCCCCGGCGCGGTCCGCCGGATCGCGTTCTTGATCTCGTCGGTGATGTGGGGGATGACCTGCACCGTGCTGCCCAGGTACTCCCCGCGGCGCTCCTTGTTGATCACCGTCTGGTAGATGCGGCCGGTGGTGACGTTGTTCTGCTGGGAGAGCGAGCGGTCGATGAAGCGCTCGTAGTGTCCCAGGTCCAGATCGGTCTCGGCCCCATCGTCGGTGACGAACACCTCGCCGTGCTGGAACGGCGACATCGTGCCGGGATCCACGTTGATGTACGGATCGAACTTCTGCATCGTGACGCTCAATCCCCGCTCCACGAGCAGCCGTCCAAGCGACGCGGCGGCGATGCCTTTCCCGAGGGAAGAGACGACGCCGCCGGTGACGAAGATGTACTTGGTCGAGTTCGGACCCGAATTCATAGCTTCACCTCTGTAGTGCGTGCCAGTGGGCCTCGGCCCGTCGTAGGTCGTCAGGGGTATCCACGCCGGGTTCGACCGGCTCGGCCAGGAGGGCCACGCCGATTCGAAGCCCGTGATGCAAGGCGCGGAGCTGCTCCAGCCGCTCGGCCAGCTCCGCCGGGCTCGGTTCCAGGCCGGCCCAGCGCCGCAAGGTCGCGGAGGTATAGGCGTAGAGGCCGAGGTGCTGCCAGTAGAGCCTCGGGCTCGGGTCGCCGTGCTCCCGCTGGTGCGGGATCGCCGCGCGGGAGAAGTACAGCGCCCTGCCCCCCGCGTCGGTGACCACCTTCACCCGCGCCGGATCGTCGGCCAGCGCGGGATCGAGCGGCGCGGCCGCCGTGCCTACGTCGTCGCCCCGGGCCACGCGCTCGATGGCTCCGGCCAGCGCCTCGCGGGCGACGAACGGCTCGTCGCCCTGCACATTGACGATGGTGTCGAAGGCGGCGAACTCGTCCCTCGCGGCGATTTCCGCCACCCGGTCGGTGCCGGTCGGGTGCCCTCGGCTGGTAAGCACGGCGCGCACGCTCGACCGCTCGACCACCTGCGCCACCATCGGGGAGTCGGTGGCCACGACCAGCTCATCCACCAGACCGTGCTCCTGGACACGCTGGATGACCCGGGTGATTAGCGGTTCACCGGCCAGCATCTGGAGCGGTTTGTTGGGGAGTCGGATGGAGCCAAGACGAGCCGGAATGACGCCTAGGACGCGCATCACGGAAGCTAACAGCCCGCAGGGGTGTAGTCAAAACGCGTGCCGCGGGCTGCGCGCTGGCGATTACTGGCGTTAGACCGTTGGCGAGGAAGGAGTTACAGCCCTGTCGTGCCGAGCGAAGCGAGGGATCTACCCGCCCTGGGTGGACGCGTGCCCGGACCGGATCCCTGGCTACGCCGAGGATGACAGGGTGGCTGGGGATGACAAGGTGGCTGGGGACGCCGGGGTTGCGCGGGACGCCAGAGCGAGGAAGTTCGCGAGGATTCGCCTGCCCACGGCGGTCCCCACCGACTCGGGGTGAAACTGGACGCCGTGGACCGGCAGTGACCGGTGGCTCAGGCCCATGATCTCGCTGCCCTCGGCGCGGTCGTCGGACCACGCGGTGACCTCCAGCTCCTTCGGCAGCCCATCGGGCGAGACCACGAGCGAGTGATAGCGCATGGCCTCGAACGGCGTGGGGATACCTTCGAAGAGCGGGTGGCCGCGATGGGCCACCGGAGTCGTCTTTCCGTGCATGAGGCGGCCGGCACGCACAACGCGCCCGCCGAACGCCTCCCCGATAGCCTGGTGGCCAAGGCACACACCCAGCACCGGCACCCGCGGGGCGGCGGCCTGGACCAGCGGCACCGAGATACCGGCCTCGCGCGGCGTGCAGGGACCGGGTGACACTACGATCGCGGCGGGCCCCAACGCCAGCGCGGCCTCGACGGTGAGGGCGTCGTTCCGGTAGACTACCGGCTCGGCGCCCAGCTCGCCGGCGTACTGGACCAGGTTGTAGGTGAAGCTGTCGTAGTTGTCGAGGACGAGGAGCATCGTCCGGGAAGCTTATTGGGGCTCGGCCTGCTCCGCCAATCGCTTCATCGCCTCCGCCCGGATCGAATCGGCGAAGCGCCTGGTGGCGGCTTGTCTCGTCTCCCCGGGCTTTCGCCGCACCATGGCGGAGTCGAGCTCGCGCTCGACCGCAGCGGCGATGGAGTCGCCGGGCAGGCCGATGTCGCCGAGCGAATCGCCGCCCATGGAGTCGCGATCGAAGTCGAGACTCTGCAGCTCGGTCACGAGATCCACCGGAAGAAGGAGCGGCACCTCGATCTCGCCTGGATTGAAGATGGCGGTACCGTACTCCACGTAGTCGGCCGGTGTAGAGTCGCCCGCGAGGCAGCTGAAGGCGTTCTGGTCGGTGCTGTCCTTCCCCACGCGGATGTTGACCCCGCGCTTGCGGTCGTCGCCCTCGATGTTGGCGACCAGCCGGCATCCGGAAAGTCCCTCCGCGAGCAGCGAGTCGCCGAGGTTTACGCTGAGCTCCACCTCGCTGACATGGCCGGGGCTTTCCCGATAGAGGGTCACGTGGTCGAGCTTGCCCAGCCGTTCACCGGCCACCACGAAAGGGACCAGTCCCAGCGGGATGGTGATGGGCTCGTCGCTGTGGACCACGCTGTTCACTTTGGCGATGCCGCTTCGAACCATGGTGACCCCGATCATGCCCACGGCGAAGATGCCGAGGGCGCCCAGCAGGATCTTGAACCAGTAGTTGCGCATAGCTTCACTCCGGACGAGCCGGGTCCCAGTAGCGACCGTGCCCCAGGCCATTCGAGGCCCCGGGCCGGTCTAATGTTCCAACTAGAGACGCCATAGGGCAAGGGAAAGTTTCAGTGATCGAAGCCGAGGGCCTGCAGAAGGTGTACGGCGACATCGTGGCGGTCCAGGACCTCACGTTTCGGGTGGATCCCGGGGAGGTGATCGGCCTGGTAGGGCCAAACGGGGCCGGAAAGACCACCACCCTGCACTGCCTCTCGGGTATCACCATCCCGACCCGCGGTCGCGTGCGGATCGCGGGGTACGATCTGGCGACCGATGCCGTCGCTGCCAAGTCGGCCCTGGCCTTCGTGCCTGACGAGCCGCACCTGTTCGAGTATCTCACCGTCGAGGAACACCTCCGGTTCGTGGCCCGGCTCTATCAAGTCGAGGATGTGGAGGCGCGCCTCCCCGGCGTCCTGCGCGAGCTGGAGCTGGACGACCGGCGTGGCTCACTGCCGGAGGAACTCTCCCGCGGCATGAAGCAGAAGCTCGCGATAGCCTGCGCGCTGATTCATGCGCCACGGGCCCTCCTGCTCGATGAGCCGCTGACCGGGCTCGACCCCGTCGGCATCCGGCGGATGAAGGCGACCATCCTCGACCACGCCCGATCGGGCGCCGCGGTCATCCTCAGCTCCCATCTGCTCCATCTGGTCGAGGAGATCTGCAGCCGGGTGCTGATCATGCGTCGTGGCCGGGTGCTCGCGTTCGGAACCATCGAGGACATCGTGGCCTCGCGACCCGAGCTCGCCGGGCTCAGGCTGGAAGACGTGTTCCTCGGCCTCGTCGGTCAGGAGGGGGTCGAGGAGCGGTGAGAAGCCCCCTCGGTTATCTCGCGGTCCGCTCCGCGCGCAATCGGATCATGCGTCAGGTGCGGCGCCTGCGAAAGCCCCGGTACGCGATTGCCCTGCTCCTCGGTGCGGCCTACCTCTGGGCGGTGAGCGCGCGGCATGGCCCCTCGCCCGGCGGGCCACCCGACATCAGTCCGGCGGCGGTGGAGTTGCTCGCGGCGGTCGGGGTGACCCTGATCCTCCTCTATACCTGGCTGTTCGGCTCCGACCGCCGGGCGCTGGCCTTCTCCCGCGCCGAAGTGACATGGCTCTTCCCTGCTCCGGTCACCCGCGCCCAGCTGATCCGCTACAAGCTGCTCCGGGGTCAGTTCGTGGTGCTGTTCAACGTCCTGCTGTGGACCTTTCTGCTGTCGCGGGACCTGGCCGAGGAGCCTTGGCGGCGTGCCGCCGCCATCTGGATCCTCCTCACGACCCTGACGCTCCATCGGCTCGGCGCCGCATTGCTCAAGGCGAGTCTGTGGGAGCACGGCGCGACTGCAGTCCGTACCCGGGCGGTCTCGCTCACCGTCCTGGGAGGAGTGGCGCTGCTCGCGCTGGTTGACGCCAGCCAGGCGATGCCTGCCCTGCGTCAGGGATGGGAGGCCGGGCCGCGGCTCTTCCTGCTCGCGGCCGAGGAATACGCCACGCGGCCGATTCCGCACGCGCTTCTCTTTCCGGCCCGAGTCCTGGTGCGGCCGATGCTTGCCGGAGGCTGGTCCGAGTGGGTGCGTGAGCTGCTCCCGGCCCTCGCAGTCCTCGTCGCGCACTATCTGTGGGTGATCCGCTCCGACGCCGCGTTCGAGGAGACGGCGGCAGCCGCCGCCCTCGCCCGATCGCGACCGCAGTCGCCCGCGAAGCGCGCGCCTCGATTCACCGCTCGCCCGGTCCCACCGCTCGCTGTTCAGGGCTGGCCTGCCGGCGCGCTGCTGTGGAAGAACCTGGTGTCGGTGCTCCGTGCGGGTCGGGTACGCAGCGTGGCCGCCGGCATGGCGGTGGCCGCCCTGGCGCTGCTCGGGCTCTCCCTGGGGGACAGCAACGGGACAGTGCTCGAGATCGTGGGATGGATGACGATGATGTGGGCGGGCTTCCTCTTCGTGCTCGGACCCCAGTGGATCCGAAACGATCTGCGGACCGATCTGGCGCGCCTCGCGCTGCTGCGGAGCTATCCCCTGCGGGGCGCCGCCGTGGTGGGCGCGGAGACGGCCGGCTCGACCGTCGTGCTCACGGCCCTGCAGCTCGGTCTGGTGGCCCTGGCCTGGATCGCCTTCTGGGGCGGCGGAGTGGATGAGCCGCCTACGGCGGTGCGGACGGCCGTGCTGGCAGGCGCCGCAGTGTTGCTACCCGGCGTCAACTTCCTGGCGATGCTGATTCAGAACGGCGCGGTCATCCTGCTTCCCGGCTGGGTGAATCCCGGGTCGGACCGTCCCATCGGCGTGGAAGCGCTGGGTCACAACATGCTGATCATCTCGGGCTTCCTGCTCATCCTCGCCGCGCTGCTGGCGGCTCCCGCGGCGGCCGCCGCGGGGGTGCTGTTCGGCCTGCGGTCGCTCGGCTGGTGGGCTGCCGCGCCCGCGGCGCTCGCCGGGCTGCTCCTCATGGCGCTCGAGGCGCGCGTCCTGCTGACGCGGCTCGGCCGCGTCTACGAGGCTACCGATCCCGCGACTGTTCCGGCCGCGGAGCTGCCCTAGCGGCTCAGGGCCGCTCGGCCCGTCGGCCCAGCAAGGCGTCCAGGCTCCAGCCCCCGCCACCCGCCGCCGCCAGAAAGAGAAAGACGAAGCAATACAGCGCCGCCAGCTCGCCTCCGTTGCTGCCGGGCCAGAGGTCCCGGGGCGAGTGGCGCCAGAAGTACGCCACGGCCATCTCGCCGGCCACGATGAAGGCGACCGGCCGGGTGAAGAGTCCGATCATGATGAGGGAGCCCCCGACCACCTCGAGGAATCCCGACCACCAGAAGATCGTGAGCAGCTCCCGAGGCACCTCGATCTCGGTGGAGCCCGGCAGGGTGCCGAAGAGCTTGGGATAGCCGTGCTGGAGGAAAAGGAAGCCCGACACGATGCGGAGTGCCGCGTGAGTCCAGGCCTGGATGGCGGTGTGGTTCATCGTGCGGGTCTCAGGTAGCCCTTCACGCGTTGGTCTCCTCGACGTCGGGGTTGGGGCGCTCCGCGAGGCGGCCGAAGCGAAGCGCCAGCGTGGGGAGGACGAACAGGGTGAGCCCGGTCGAGGTGGCGAGACCGCCGAGGATGACGATGGCCATGGGCCCCTCGATCTCACGGCCAGGGTCCCCGCTGCCGATCGCCAGCGGCAGCAGGCCCAGCCCGGTGACCAGCGCGGTCATCAGGATCGGGCCCAGGCGCTCCAGGGCGCCTCGGGCGACCGTATCCGGTCCCCAGGGCATGCCCTCCTGCCACACCAGGTGGTCGTAATGGGAGACCAGCATGACGGCGTTCCGGGTGGCAATGCCGAAGAGCGTGACGAAGCCGACCAGCGAGCCGAGAGAGAGCACACCTCCGGTGGCCGCCACCGCCAGCACGCCACCGACCAGAGCGAACGGGAGGTTGGTGAGCACCAGCGCCACTCGGCTGCGCTCCCCGAAGGCCAGCCAGAGCAGCATGACGATGCCCGCTCCTGCGAGCAGGCTGTTGAGCAGCAACTCGCGGCGAGCTTCGCGCTGCGCGGCGGCGGTTCCACCGACCTCGGCGTACACGCCCCTCGGCAGCCCGATACCGGCGGACAGCCGATCCTCCACCAGGCGAGTGACGCCCTCGGTGTCGCCGCCGGCGACGTTGGCCGTCACCGTCTGCACCCGGCGGGTGCCGACGTGCATGATGAGCGACCGCCCCGTGGTCCGCGCGATGTCGGTTACCTGCCGCAGCTCCACCAGGCGGCCCGATTCGGATACAACCGGCAGCGCACGCAGATCCTCGGGCCTGGCACGCGCCTCGGGAATCAGCGTCACCGTGACCGCCGTGGTTCGGTTCGCCTCCACCAGACGGGAGACCGCCACGCCGCGGGTCGCCACCTCGACCGTTTCCAGCACTTCGTCGGGCCGCAGGCCCGCCGCGGCGACATCGCGTGGCCGGAGTCGAACGGCGACTTCGGGCGTGACCGCCGGCGGGTCATAGGAGACGTCGATCGTGCCCGGGACCGCCGCCATCGCCTCCGCCACACGTCTGGCGGCGAGGTCCAGACTGTCGAGGTCGTCGCCGAACACGCGGACCACCAGCTCCGCCGTGGAGCCGGTGAGCGTCTCCTCGATCCGCTCGGTTAGGAAGCCGCGAATCGCGAAGTTCACACCGGGAAATCCCAGCAGCAGCGCGCGCAGGTCGTGCTCCACCGTCTCGGCCGCCTCGCCCGTCAGCGGCACCAGGCTCACCTCGAACTCGGTGTAGTGCGTGCCCCAGGTGTCCTCCGAGAGCTCGGCGCGGCCGATCCGCTGGGCGACGGAGCGGACGCGGGGATCTGCGCGGAGCACCTCGGTCACCCGCTGGCCCAGGCGCAGCGACTCGTCGAGTGAAGTGCCGGGCACGGCGGACATGTGGATCAGGTAATGGCCTTCCCGGAACTCGGGCAGGAAGGTCGCGCCGAAGAACGGCACCATCGCGGCCGCGGCGACGCAGACCACCATGGCGGCACCCCCGAAGAGCGCCGGTCTCGAAAGGCTCCAGGAGAGCGCTCGGCGATACCCTCGCTTCAGCCAGGTGAGCACCGGCGCCTCGGCGACCCGCCCGTGGTGCGAGCCGAGCAGGAGGAGCGTCATGGCCGGGGTGACGGTGAGCGCGACCACCAGCGAAGCCATGGTCGCGAGGATGTAGGAGAGCGCGAGGGGCCGGAAAAGCGCGCCCTGGACACCGGTGAGCAGCAGCACCGGGACGAAGACCAGCGCCACGACGAAGCTGGCGTACACCACGCTGCTTCGAACCTCGAGCGACGCCTCCAGCACGACCCTGGCCGCCGGTTGTGGAGCCGGGCGCGCCCGGTTGAGTCGGAGGCGGCGCGCGATGTTCTCCACGTCGATGATGGCGTCGTCCACCACCTCGCCAAGCGCGATGGCGAGCCCGCCGAGGGTCAGGGTGTTGATGCCGAAGCCGAGGTACTCCAGGGTAAGGATGGCCGCGAGCAGCGAGAGCGGGATGGCGGTGAGGGAGATCGCGGCCGTCCGCGCGTCCGCCAGGAAGAGAACCAGGACCGCCGCGACCAGGACCGCGCCGAGCAGCAGCGAGGTCGTGATGTTGCGCAACGCCAGGTCGATGAACTCGGACGGCCGGAACAGCGCCGGGTGCAGCTCGAGGCCGGCCGCCTCGACCGTCGGGCGAAGGCGTGCAAGGGCGGCCTCCACCCGGCCGGCAACCACCTTGGTGTTGGCGCCCAGCTGGCCGGACACCACGATCACCAGGCCGCGCTCGCCGTTGACGCCACCCTCACCGAATCGGGTCTCGGGCGCCTCGGTCACGCGACCGAGATCGCCGAGGCGGAGCACCAGGCCTTCGTGCTCCCGCACCACGGTCGCAGCGAGGTCTTCAGGGGTGAACGCCTGCCCCTCGGTTCGCACCGTGAGTCGCTGACTGGCCTGATCGATCACTCCACCACCGCGGAGCCCGCTGGAGCGGCGCGCGGCCTGGGTCACCTCCGCGATCCCGATCGCGTGAAGACGAAGGCGGTCGGGCTCGAGCTGCACTTGGAGCTGCCGGACCTCACCCCCGAACACCGCGACCTTGGAGACTCCCGGGACGGCGAGGAGCCGAGGCCGGAGCACCCAGTCCACGAACGAGCGCTGAGCCATGGGTGACACCGAGTCGGAGGTGATGCCGAGGACGAGCACGGTGCTGGAGGAGGACGTCAAGGGGGTGAGCACGGGCGGCTCGACGGTTTCTGGAAGCCGCACCACCACCTCGCCCAGGCGCTCGGCCAGCGCCTGCCGCGCCTGGTGGATGTCCACCCGCTCGGCGAGCACTGCGGTGACGACCGAGAGTCCCTGGATGGACTGCGAGCGCACAGCAGCAATTCCCTGGACCCCGTTGATCGCGTCCTCGATCGGCTTGGTGACCTGGAGCTCGACCTGCTCCGGTGAGAGACCGGGCGCCTCGGTCTGGATCGAGACCTGGGGTGGGGCGAACTCAGGGAAGACATCGAGCGGTGCGCGAGTGAGCGTATCGGCACCCACCACGACCAGCGCCGCGGCGAGGCCGAGGACCACGCCGCGGTGCCGGATGGAGCCGCGGACGAGTCCCGTCAGCATGCCGCTAACGCGATCACTCGCCCGATTCCTCACCCACCGTCACGCGCGCGCGGAACTCCTCCGAGAGCAGCTCCTGTGCACCCGTGACGACGACGCTGTCCCCCGGCGCGAACGGGGGCCCGGCCAGCCAGCCCCCGGGGGCCGGCTGATCCGTTGCCACCGGCACGCGGGCGTACTGGCCTGGACCGCGACGCAGGTAGGCCCAGGCAAGACCCTCCCATTGCACCACCGCCGCGTCCGGCACCAGTGCGCCCTCGACCCTGGCTCCGTTCGCCAGGTTTGCGGTTACCGGCGTGCCGGGGACGGCGCCTGGCCAGCGCGCGCGTGCGCGATAGAGATAGGCGGGCTGTCGGGTCAGCGGATCGGCCTCCGCCGCCGGCCCGATCAGCCGCGCTTCCACGGCCGACCCGTCGGACGGGATCAGCAGGACGCGATCCGCCGGACGGCCGGCATCGGCGGGCCAGGCAACCCGAACGACCGGATGGGAATTGTCCGCCAGCTCCAGGAGCATCTGCCCGGTTTCCACGATCTCTCCCGGGCGAGCGCCGACGGCCGTGACGGCTCCGCCGATCGGTACCGTGAGCGGCTGCGCATCCGAGACGCGTCCGAGTGGCGCTCCTGCGTGCAGCCGCTCACCGAGGGAGGGCCAGCGACTACCCTGTGCGACGGTGAGCCTGCCGGCCACCGGCGCCCGCACGGTGACGGTGCGCTCCGGCTCGGGAATGACCTGGCCGGGAAGCCGGCGTCCGCTCCGGGCCGCGGCTGGAGCCAGAGCCGCCGTGACCAGCCCGATGCGCCGCACCTCACCGGAGTCGAGCACGACGCGTGGCTCCCCCTCACGCTCGGCGACGCGGCTCGGCGCCACGATCGGCCTCTCCTCATCCGGTTCCTCCTGCTCTCGGCCACCCCAGGAGCGGAGCGTCAGCACGCCACCGAGGATGGCGATCACAAGGAACAGCAGGATCAATGGGCGCGGTCTCACGGCGCGGGCGCCTCCTGGCTGGGGTCCTGTCGCGGGTCCGGCCACTGCCCGTCGGTCGAGGGTGGTCCCCCCGCGGCGCGCTCCAGCTCGAGGGAGGCCAGCGCGAGCCGACGCGCTGCCGCGCGTTGGGCCCGTCGGGCACGCAGGAAAAGGAGCTCGGCGCGAGCAGGCTCCAGGCCGGAGGTCTCACCACGCTCGTAGGCCTCGCGCTCGCGACGATTCAACCGCTCGGCCGCCGCCACCACCGAATCCGCGGCGGACAGCTCCAGCGCCGCTCCCCGGCAACCCTGGACGGCCATGTCCACCTCGGCGAGCACCGAGTCCTGCACCTCGGCGACGCGGAGACCGGCGACATCTCGGGAGGCATCGGCTTCGGTAATCGCGCCGCGGTTCCGGCTGCCGAGCAGCGCCGGGAGGGCGAAGGCGAGCGCCCAGCGATTCACGCCCTCGTCCCACACGAATCCCGGGCCCAGCTCCAGATCAGGGAACTGCCGTGCGACCTCGAGCCGGAGCCGGGACTCCGCCACGGCGTACTCCGCGAGCGCGGTGGCGACCTCGGTCCGGCCCTGGACCGCTTCGGCAGCGAAGGCGGAGGGCCCGATCGAGTCGAGGGAGACGCACCCGGTCGGCGGCTCCAGCGAGGGGGCCAGGGAGTCGAGCGCCCGGGTCGGGAGCGCCATCGCTGCGGCCAGCCCCGCCCGCGCCGTCAGCACCGCGTGTTCGGCCACGGCCTGGGCCAGACGGGCATCCTGGATCTCGGTGCTGGTACGGGCCAGCTCCGACGCGTCGAGGGCCGCCTCGGCGAAGCGGGACTGCTCCAGCGTGTGCACCTCTTCGAGCGCACGGACCTCTTCGCCGGCGTCGGCCGCATCAGCGAGCGCGTGGGCCAGGGCCGCGGCCGCCAGCCGGGTCGCGACCGCCACCGCGCGAGACGCTGCCACCAGGCGACTCTCGGCCAATGTCGCACCGGCGCGAGCGGCCTGCAGCCGAGCGCCACGCTTCCCGCCGAGCTCGAGCTGGACGACACCCGACACGCCCACCACCCAGGGGTCTTCGACCTCCCTGCCCCCTATGCGCCGCTCCACCTCGCCTTGGACGCCGATGCCCGGTCGTTCACCCGCGGTGCTTTCCGCGGCCTTGGCGGCGCGCCACTCGGCGCGAAGCCGGCGCAGATCCGACCGGAGAGTCAATCCGGCCAGGGCCAGCTGACGGTCGGTCCAGCGATTCGTCTCCGGCCGGCCCGCATGGCGCGTCACCACGACGATCAACGCGCTGTCGCCGAGATCGCGGCGGAACACTTCGGCCGTGTGGGTCGTGGGGTCGAGGGGGCGGGGCTGGTAGCGCACGCACGCCACACATCCCAGCGCCAGACACAGACCGGCCCGGATCACGCCGTGTCAACCGCGAGGATGGAACTGCTTGTGGACCGAGCGCAGGTACTCCCGGTCCACGTGGGTGTAGATCTGAGTGGTCGACAGGTCCGCATGTCCGAGCATCTCCTGGACCGCTCGGAGATCGGCCCCACCCTCGAGGAGATGGGTCGCAAAGCTGTGTCGCAGCGTATGCGGGGTGACCCGCTTGGTGATCCCGGCGCGCTCCGTCGTCCGCTTCACGATTCCCCAGGCGCCCACGCGCGAGAGCGGCTCGCCTCTGGCGTTCAGCAGCACGTGCCCGCCCGACTTCCCCTGATCCAGCGTCGGCCGAAGCGAATGCAGGTAGACCGACACGGCCCCGATCGTGATTCGGCCGATCGGGACCAGCCGCTGCTTGCCGCCCTTGCCGAGGATTCTCACCAGTCCTTCCGTGAGCAACAGATCTCTGAGCCGGAGAGCACACACTTCCGACACGCGGAGCCCGGCACCGTAGGCCAGCTCCAGCAGTGCGCGATCGCGCCAGCCGAGCGGATGGTCGATGGAGGGGGCGGCGAGCAGTGCCTCGACCTCGTGCACCGTAAGGGTGTCGGGCAGCGTGCGTCCGCGCCGCGGCGTCTCGAGCCGGTCGCTCGGATCCTCGGCGACGCGACCCTCGCCGACCAGGAAGCCGTAGTACGTTCTGATGGCGGAGACCTCGCGCCGGATAGTCGCAGGGCTCAAGCCGAGATCCTTGAGCAGGTAGACGAAGTCCCGCAGCAGCGGCCGGCCCACGCGGCCGGGGTCATGGACGCCCCGGGAGAGCGCGAACTCTCCCATCCGGCGCAGATCGCGGAGGTACGCCTCGACGGTGTTGGAACTGTGTCCCGCCTCGAGCGCGAGGTAATCCCGGAACCCTTCGAGCCAGAAGTCGCGATCGACCTGATCGCGAACCGCGGGAACGGTCATGGCGCCTCCGCGTCGCGCACCCGCCGGCGCACCTCGGCCACCTCGGCGGGCGTCAGGCCAAGCAGCTCGGCGGCGACGGACATGACCCGGGCCTCCTGGGCGCCGATGGCTCCATCGCCGAAGGCCACCGACCACATCCGCTCCACCAGCTCGAGCCGCTGGGCGCGGCCGAACCGTTGACGCAGGCGGTCCGCGTAGGACGCAAAACGGGTGCGCCGCTCCTCTTCTGGCGTGGGCTCGGGGAGGGGTCCCCCCGGGGCAAGTCCCCAGCGGTCTCGCAGGTGCCCCGCGACGAGCTCGCGGTCGTCGGGGGTCAATACGGGATCGGCGTAGGCCAGCTCCAGCACCAGCAGGGCGGCCGCCTCCCGCGCCGATCCCTCCGCGATCTCGGTGCCTTTCAGGAACGAGGGCGCCGACGGATCGAGCGCATCCCTGGTCGCCTGCCAGAGCCGCTCCCGCGCCCGGCGCCGCCGTCCGAGCCAGTACCCGGCGGCGCCGGCCACGACCAGGACCGCGGCGACGATGCCCAGGGTGCGGTTGACCCCCTCCAGGATGCCGACGATGCGCTGCCACTGGGCGCCCAGCAGCGAGCCCAGGAGGGTGATCCCGCCGTACCAGATCATGGAGGCGATCGCCATGGGCACGAAGGTGCGAATCGGGCCCAGTCGCACCAGGCCGGCGAACGGCGGTACCACCGCCCGGATGCCCGGCAGAAAACGGCTGAAAAAGATCCCGACCATGCCGAAGCGCAGATACTCGCGTTCGATCACTGCAAGGGATCTGGGCGCGAGAAGGCGACGGCCGGTGCCGGTGGCGAAGAGCCGGTGACCGAAGCGCCGAGCCGCCAGGTACACGCCCGCGGCGCCGATGAGATTGGCGGTCCAGGTCACGAGGAACACGAGCAGCGGAGTAGTGACGCCGCGGTGGGAGAGAAACGCGCCCAGCGCCACCGCGGCGTCGGAGGGGACCGGCGGCACCACGTTCTCGATCGCGGCGAGGAGGGCCAGCACGCCGTAGATCGCCGCGGGCGGCAGGCTCGCGATCCATTGCAGCAGCGATTCGATCAGCGTGCCTCCAGCACGGCGACCGCGATCACGGCCAGCCCCTCTCCCTTCCCGATGAAGCCCATGCCCTCATTCGTCTTGGCCTTGACGCTGATGGCGCCCGCGGAAAGGCCCAGCTTGCCCGCGAGCGAGGCCGCCATGGCCTGGAGGTGAGGTCCGAGACGTGGCGCCTCGGTGATCACGGTCAGGTCCGCCTGTACCAGCGAGTGGCCCCGGCCGCGCACCAGCTCGTGCGCCGTGCGCAGGAGCTCCATGGAATCGGCATCCTTCCACTGCGGGTCGCTGTCGGGGAAGAGCTGCCCGATGTTGCCCGCGGCGGCCGCGCCGAGGATGGCGTCGGTCAGGGCGTGGGCGACGGCGTCGGCGTCCGAGTGGCCCGCGAGCCCTGGGCCCCCGGGAATGCGCACGCCCGCGAGCTTGAGAGGGCGCGCGTCCGTGAAGCGGTGGGAGTCGTAGCCGATGCCTACGCGCATGGCGGGCGGGCGGGCGGGCGGTCGGGCGGTCGGCTGGTTGACCGGTACGGTGGCTCCACGCGGTGCCGGCAGGCCTGCGCACCCGCACCGCCCGCCCGCCCGCC